>CAZUNI010000051.1:0-27293 GCA_964622265.1 uncultured Acidobacteriaceae bacterium
ATACAAATCACAACAAAAAAGCGAGTTTATTTAATTTTTAACGGAGGACTAAACCAACCCCGCGCACGCTGAAGCGTACGCCACTGATGGCCCTACCGAGTCGTGGGTTCGGACGCGGGGTGCATGCCGTGTTGCGGGACTTCGTGAACGCCGCGTGCCGGCGGTTCCTGGGACATTCGGTAGAAATGGTCGAGCGGGCCGGGACCTTTTCCGATGGCATATCCCTTTTCGATGGCTTTTGTGACGTAGGTCTTTGCGAGCAGGACGGCTTCCCGCAACGGACGTCCGCTGGCAAGTTGAGCCGCGATCGCAGAGGCGAAAGTGCACCCGGAACCGTGGGTATTTTCGCTCTTAATGTGCTCGCCCCCGAAACGGAGCACTTCCGTGCCATCGAAAAGAACGTCGGTGGCTTTCTCCATGTGGCCGCCCTTGATCACTACGGCGCGCGCTCCGCGTTCCACGATTTTTCGTGCCGCCGCTTCCATGGAGGCATAATCTTTGATTGCGATTCCGGAAAGTATTTCCGCTTCCGAAATATTCGGAGTCAGCACACTGGCGCGCTTCAATAATTCTTCGCCCAAATATTTGATGCCGCCCGGATCGAGCAGATCCGCTGCGCCCGAGGTGGACTTCATCACAGGGTCCAGAACGACGTGCTCGACACCCGCGCGATCTAAAAATTCGGCAACGACTACCGCGTTCCCGCGATGGCCCAGCATGCCGATTTTGATCGCAGCGATTCTTATATCGTCCAGCAAGGCATCGAGTTGCGCGCGTAATTCGGCCGCAGATGTGTCATGTACGGATTTCACGCCCTGGGTCGATTGCACGGTCAGTGCGGTAACCGCCGCGATGCCGTAGCAACGATGCGCGGAAAAAGTTTTCAGATCCGCGGCGACGCCCGCGCCTGCGGAAGGATCGAATCCGGCGATTGTCAATACGATCGGTGGGGTCTGATTGTGATTCGACAAAGTTAGCATTTCCTCCGCACGACGCGGTCAGCAGAATATTTGGCTGGCAGGGCCTGGGCGGGAACAAACCAGCAAACGCAATGTACGCGTGTCGCTGTTTGCAAGCAAGAACATTCTATGCGGAAATGCTTAAGACGACAGGGTTTGCACCGCAGCGGGAACTAATAAATGGAATTCGAATGCGATTTTCGTTCTTCAGATTCGCTTAAGGAAACAGCCCTCGCACCGTGGTGGCTTCCGCGACGCGCCCGACGGCGAGAATGTAAGCGGCAGCTCTGGGAGTGACGTGAAATTTGCGCATGGTTTCGTAGACGTCGTTAAAGGCGCGCTTCATTACATATTCCAGCTTTGAGTTGACCTCCTGCAACTGCCAGAAAAAGCCCTGCAAATCCTGCGCCCATTCGAAATAGCTGACTGTAACGCCGCCGGCGTTCGAAAGTATATCGGGGAGAACGAAAACGCCTTTGCGCGAAAGTACTTCATCCGCATGGGGGGTGGTCGGTCCGTTGGCGGCTTCCGCGACGATTTTTGCTTTAATGTTCTCGGCGTTGTGCAATGTGATCACGTTTTCGAGCGCGGCAGGAATCAGGATGTCGCACTTGAGGGCCAGCAATTCGTCATTCGAAATGCGTGACCCGCCGGGCATTCCCACCACTGTGCCGGCGCGCTCTTTATATCGGGACGCTCGCAGAGGGTCGATCCCTCGTGGATTGTGCACGCCACCGCGCGAGTCGCTGATCGCAACGATTTTGGCTTTCTTTTCGGCAAACAAGCGCGCAACTGCCGCGCCAACATTTCCAAAACCCTGAATTGCAACGGTCGCGCCGCGGAGAGAAATCTTCTTCACCTTGCAGGCTTCTTCTACCACATACATGCATCCGCGGCCGGTAGCATCGCTGCGTCCTTCCGACCCTCCGATCGAAACAGGCTTGCCGGTGACGACCCCCGGTGACGCGTGACCGACCGTCATCGCATAGGTGTCCATGATCCACGCCATGGTCTGCGCGTCGGTATACACGTCGGGAGCCGGAATATCGACTTCGGGGCCGATGATGGGCTGAATTTCTGCGGCGTAGCGGCGCGTCATGCGCTCAAGTTCGCCTTTGGACATACGCTTGGGATCGCAAATGACTCCGCCCTTGGCGCCACCGTAGGGAAGATTCACAACCGCCGTTTTCCATGTCATCCACGCGGCAAGCGCCTTTACTTCATCGAGAGTAACGCCGGGATGGTAGCGGAGACCGCCTTTTGCGGGGCCGCGCGACACGTTATGCTGGACTCGAAAGCCGGTAAACACTTTCAACTGCCCATTATCCATTTTCGTGGGGATGGCGACTTCCATCACACGCTTAGGTGTTCGCAGGATTTGCCGCAGGCCGGGATCGAGCTTCAGGTATTCCGCCGCCATATCGAACTGAATTTGCGCGATGCGGAAAGGATTCAAATCCTCGCGCGGCGCCATCCTCGGAACAATGGGCTGGGGAACAGGTTTTACGACCGTGGCCATTGGCGGTTCTCTCCTTGAGGTTCGCGACTACGCGCTTGCCGCACGCTGCGTTGATTGCCGGTAGCGCGTTCGGCATTCGGCCGAGCAGAAGTGCAATGTCTGTCCCGCTTGCTCCCAGGGGAATGAAATTTCGGTTGAAACATACGTCCCGCACCACGGGTCTTGAGGCAAAGCAACCGCTGGCCTGATTACGTCAGGTGGTGGCGTCGGTGTTGCCTTGGATTCTTGCAACACCCTGGTCATAAGCTTACGCACCAGCCATGCCAGACCCTGGCTCGTCCACCGGTCGATTCGTTCCTGTAAACTCACCAGCTTGACGCTTTCCAGCAGCTTGTTGCGGCCCGGCTTCGACGCGTATTATCAAGACGACTGCCTCTTACTGGGTCCCAGATCAGGGTGGCTGTACCGAACTGATTGATCAGCCGTTAAGTACGAAAAGCTTAACCGCACGACAGGCCGAGTGTAGACAACAGGGAAAAGCTGTGTCAACCAAAGAACCGTCCTGGTTGTTCTACGGGGGGTGGTGATGGAGGGTGGCGATTGCCCCTAGTGAGGTCTGAACATTCTGTAACTTACTATAAGTAAAGGTGTTAGAAGTTACCGAAGGCTGCGATATCTCGATTTGCAGTCCAAAAACACCGGCAAATAATTCTTCGAAATATCCTGTCCGGGCGGGCGGCTTGTTTGCGACTGACAACAGAGTGAATACCAACTAATCAGGCAAGGGCCGGAATTCGATCGGTGCCGATGTACGGTCGAAGTGACTCCGGGATGATGACTGAGCCGTCCTTTTGCTGATAATTTTCGACAATTGCGAGCCATGTCCGGCCGACAGCGAGGCCTGACCCGTTCAGTGTGTGCACGAACTCGCTTTTTCCGCCCTTAGGTTTGAACCGGATCCCGGAGCGACGCGCCTGAAACGATTCAGTATTCGAACACGACGAGATTTCCATGAACTCGTTGGCCGAGGGCAGCCATACTTCGATGTCGTAAGTCTTGGACGACTGGAATCCCATGTCGCCGGTACACAACTGCACGACGCGGTAGTGGAGGCCAAGTTTTTGCAGGACGCGCTCGGCGTCCGCGACCAGGGATTCCAATTCGTCGTAGCTTTGTTCCGGGCGCGTGAACTTGAACATCTCTACTTTTTGAAATTGGTGCTGGCGCTTCAGCCCGCGCGTGTCTTTTCCGGCGGCGCCGGCCTCGGAGCGGAAACACGCTGTCCACGCGCACAACTTGATGGGCAGCGCATCGGCATCAAGTGTTTCCTCGCGATAGAAACTGGTGAGTTCGACCTCGGCGGTCGGCGTGAGCCACAAGTCGGTGCCTTCCAGATGAAACATGTCCGCGGCAAATTTCGGCAATTGGCCCACGCCTGTAAGCGCGGCGGTATTCACGATGAAGGGCGGCAGAATTTCCGTATATCCGTTCGCGGCGTGTGTATCCAGAAAAAAGGATGCAAGGGCGCGCTCCATTCGTGCGCCAAGGCCGCGATAGACTGCGAAGCGCGTGCCGGCGATCTTTGTGGCGCGCTGGAAATCGAGAATGCCGGCTCCTTCGGCGATCTCCCAATGCGGACGCGGCACGAAATCAAATTTCGGCGGCGCGCCCCAGCGACGCACCTCGATGTTTGCGCTTGCATCGTGGCCGACGGGAACGGAACTGTGCGGTTTATTCGGCACAGTCAGCATGAAATCCGCGAGGAGGGCGTCGAGTTCGGCGGCGCGGTCATCGGCCAACTTAATTTCGTCCGAGACGCGCTTCATTTCGGCCAGCAGGGACGAAGCATCATCGCCCGCCTTCTTCATACGGGCAATTTCAGTGCTGGCTTTGTTGCGCTCGGCCTTCAGGCGCTCCGCGGTGGTGATCCGCTCGCGGCGTTCCTGATCGAGCGCGCGGAAGCCGTCGAAATCGATGGCGGCGCCGCGGTTCTTCGCCATCTGTTCGAATTCGTCCAGGTGTTCGCGAAAATATCCAAGATCATGCATAGGGAAAGAATACCCTAAGAGACGTGATTCGTGAGTCGTGATTTGTGGGTGGAAGCGAGTCGAAAGTTAAGAGTCGAAAATCGAAAGCTCAGATCGGAAATGACATTTTGGCTCCTGTTTAGCGATTGGCTGTCAACTTTAGACTCTCGACTTTCGACTTCTCCGGCCTGTGCTAGCATCGAAAAAGAGACCGACCATGACCAACGAAGTTCAGCAGGAAGAACTTTACGCGCACGCCCCTAGGCGGAGTCCGGACCAATTTCAATTTATCCGCTATAAGATCGATGGCCCGGTTGCCCACCTGACGCTCAATCGTCCCGAGCACAATTTATTGAACGAATCGATGCTGCGGGAATTGGCCGACGGTATTACTTCCGTGGCGGAGATGGCTTCGGTGAAATTGATCGTGCTCGCTGCGTCCGGAAGGATTTTTTCCGGCGGAGTGGATATCGGCGAGTACACAGCGGAGCGCGCGTTCTCCATGCTGGATGCGTTTCATGCCGCGTGCATCGCGATGGTCGAAGCGGCGCAGCCGGTGCTTGTGGTTGTGGACGGCGCGGCAATTGGCGGCGGCGCGGAGCTGATTGCTTATGGCGATCTGGTTGTGGCTACGCCGCGCGCTTATTTCGCGTTACCTGAAATTACCATCGGAGTGTTCCCACCTCTGGCCTCGACGATGTTCCCGCATATTATTGGCCCAAAGCGCGCGCTTGAGCTAGTGTTGACCGGCGAGGCGATCACTGCAGAGCGGGCGCACAGCCTCGGCCTGGTGAATCGTCTGGTGCCGGAAGCGCAACTCCAGACTGCTGTGAATGAGTTAATCGCCAAAATTACGGCGCAGTCCGGCGCTGTCTTGGGTATGGCGAAAAAGGCTGTTATTGCTGGAATGGGATTGTCCCTGCGCGAAGCCTTGCGTAATTCGATGAGCATTTTCCTCAATGAGCTGTACCGCCTCGAGGATTCCCAGGAAGGTTTGCGCGCCCTGCTTGAAAAACGCAAGCCGGAGTGGAAGAATCGGTAGGCAAGCTTAGGCGCTCCCCGGCCAATCCTGAGTTTAAGCCGGCAGGACTGATATGGACGACCCGCTGAATATTCCCTCCGGCCTTTCCGAGGGCACGCACGCGGAACCACAGGAACATTCTCCCAAACCTGCGCCCGATTTGGAATTTCCTCTCGCAGGCGATCCGTCCACGCAATTTGTTATTTCTGAGGCACCGGAATCCTCGATGCTGCTGCCAACCGCAGCCGGGCGTTCTCCAGAACAGAATGAGGCGCTGCGCAAGCGCGGTTTTCGCCAGAACCTTTTCCTGTTGCTCTCCTTCAGTCTCGCCGCGTTCATTCTGACTGCGTGGATTCTGGTTCGAATGGATTCACCGTTCGGACTTTTCTCCACCGGTCCGCAGGAAATCGTGCGCGCGCAACTTCTGGCTGTCGACCGCGGCCAGTTTCGTCCTGCTTACGACATGTTTTCGGTACGTTACCGCAAGCAGGTTCCCTTCGACCTGTGGCATGAGCTGATCGTCACGCACTGGCAAATGTTTCACGCGGAAGTGGTGAGCGCGGGAGAAACGGCGCAGAGCGGTCCTGGGGTGACGCTCGAAATCCATTTGCGCGATGAGGACGATACCGAGTACCGCGCGCGTTTTACGCTGATTCGGATCGAGGGCCGCTGGTGGATCGACGATGTCCGCTGGATGCAGGAAGCAAGCGAGAGCAATATTTCTCGAACGTGATCTGAAATTACTTCAGCTCGAATTCCAGGAATTCCAAGCGCGTTGTCCCGATGTTGCGTATCCCGCGCGTCACACCGGGATCCTGCCAATAAAACTCCCCGAGCTTGCCATGCATCGCCCGATCGGGCTGGCCGGGGACGCTTTCGACCAGATCGTCTGCGTTGAGGAAGATTCTGATTCCGGGGGCTTGCTGTGTGATGGCGGCAACCGATTGGCCCGGTTCCAGCGCAATCCTCCAGCCGCGCACACGGTCGTTGTCGATGACCTGCACATAACCCGGGACCTCGGCTCGCGACGAGGGCGCGAATCCGCTGGGTTGATCGAGATTGAAAATGAAAGAGACATTATGGAACGCGGTCGATCCAACATTGCCCTCGCTGTGAATCCGGATTTTCTTGAGGTAGTCGACGTAATTGATTCTCCCGAGTTGCGCGGGCTGGACAGGGTCGGGCTGCGGCGCGCCGAAGGTCCGATTCACCATCTCGGAAGCCTCAACGGTCACCGAAAGACTTGGCCGGTCATGGATGTGGTATCCGGTGTTACGGCCGGGAGGAATGTAAATGTTCAGCAGCGTCACGAATTCATTTTTGAATACGGGCAAGTGATAGGGAGCTTTCAGGATTTGGACGGGCGTTTCGTTCTGGGCGATTGTGGCAGGCGCAAATAAGCACGCGAGTAAGCCGAAACCAACGATGGGGCGCTTCATGGGAGTTCCTGAGCCTTTGTACATCCTCTGAATTATTTCAGTTCGAATTCCAAGAATTCAACTCGTGTCGTGCCAATGTTATGAAGCGCCCGAGTCAATCCGGGATCCTGCCAATAAAATTCACCGAGCTTGGGATGCATTCCCCGGTCGGGCTGGCCGGGAACGCTTTCCGCCAGATCGCCTTCGCTGAGAAAAACTCTCAGCCCGGGCGCTTGCGGGGTGACGGCGGCCGCGGACTGGCCCGGCTCGAGCACCAGCCGCCACCCGCGTACACGCTCGTTGTCCATGATCTGCACGTAGGCAGGAACGTCGGCCCGCGAAGATGGCGTGAACCCGCCGGGCTTATCGGAGTTCAACAAAAACATGATCAGGTGGTAGGGAGTGGTGCCGACATTGAAAGCATTATGTGTTCGCGTCTGCTTACGGTTGTCGGAATAGCTCGCCCCTCCGCTCGCAGCATGGCGCGCAGGACCGGGCTGAGCCTGACCAGGGATCTGGTCGCTCAGGTCCGCAGGCTCGACGGTGACTGACACGCTTTGCGTTGTATGAATGTGGTAGCCAGTGCTGCGGCCCGGCGGGATGTAAACATTCAATAGCGTCACATATTCGTTTTTAAAAACCGGGACGTGATAGGGAGCTTTGAGGACCGGGACGGGCGTTTCGTCCTGCGCAATTGCGGGATTTCCGAACGTGACAGCGAGTGCAACGAAAGTAAGGATGAAGCGCTTCATGGGAGTTCTCCCGGCGTTCGCAGGATCGAATTGAGAATGACGGGCCACATTATACACGCCCGCGTAAGGGCAGTTTGTCATGTTCGCACCGGTACGGTTGACACCTCGTGGCTGACGACTTAGACTGCCGTTCGACAATCTTGCAGGCTTGGGAAGTGGGGAAGGCCGTGAAAATCGGCCACGGTCCCGCCACTGTGATCGGCGAAACGCCGAAAGTCAGGACACCCTCCCACGCTGCTGTAGCTGACACTCTTCGCGAGAAAGGGTGTGGCGTTGCGCCCCGTTTTCCTCGCGGGGCTTTTTTATTGTGGGAAGACAATTTTGATGGAATGCACTTTCAGAATCGGGACACAGAGCGAAGCGGGTTCACGGCTAGGTGACGGCGCGACGCGAGTGGTGATTTCGGCGGTTGCGCTTTTGCTGTTTAGTTTTCCGTTCACGTGTACAAAGGCGTTCGGTGCGCAAACTGCCGCGCCTCGTACGTTCACGGATGAGGTCGGACGGCATGTGGAAGTTCCGGCAGCTGTGAAACGCATTGTTTCGCTTGCGCCCAATATTACGGAGATCGTCTATGCGCTGGGCGAAGGCGATCGTTTGGCCGGGGACACGGACTTTTGCGATTACCCGGCGGAGGCGGCACGGAAGCCGCGCGTGGGCGGCCCTGTGAATCCGAATCTGGAGCAGATCGCGGCGCTTACGCCGGACCTGGTGTTAGCCACGAAATCCATCAATCGGCCGGAGACTGTGGACGCGCTGGCGCGAATCGGATTGCCTGTGTTTGTTACCGATCCGCATTCGGTGGATCAGATGATCGCGTCGGTCGAACACATCGGGGATGTTCTGCATGCTGAAAAAAAAGCTACTCCGTTGGCGAACGATCTCCGCGCAAGACTTGCCAGTCTCGACATGCGTCTGGCCGGAGTTGCTCCGAGCCGCGTGCTGTTTGTGATCTGGACCAGCCCGCTGATTTCCGTCGGCAAGAACACGTTTCTCGCGGACGCGCTGCGGCACGCCGGCGCGCGCTCCGTGGTGGATACGTCCGTGGAATGGCCGCGCGTCAACATGGAAGAAATCGTGCGCCTGCAACCGGAATTTCTGGTCTTTGCAAGCTCCCACGATAAAGACATGCAACATGATATCGACGCGTTGCGCGGGCGGCCGGGCTGGCGCGATCTGGATGCGATGCGCAAGGGACAAATCGTGGTGATCAGCGATGCCATCAATCGTCCCGCGCCGCGCATGGTGGATGCAGTGGAGCAACTCGCGCGCGCGCTGCACTCGGATCTAATTTCGAGCGGCGAAATGCGAAACGACACAGCGGACATAACCGAGGAGGCCTGCGCGTGCGCCCGCTGACGATGAAGCGATTGCTATGGACCTGCGGCGCGCTGGCGGCAGTGCTGCTTGCTTGCGTGGTGATCGCGCTGAAACTGGGCGCGGTGCCGATTTCGGTGATCGATCTGGTTTTGAATCTCGGCCGCGTCGCCATTGGGCGAAGCGACCAGCTTCCGACCGAATATCGCCTGATCGTTTTCGATCTGCGGCTGCCGCGAATTCTGCTGGGCATCATGGTAGGCGCGGCGCTTTCAGTTTCCGGAGCGAGCTTTCAGGCTCTGCTGCGGAATCCGCTGGCGGATCCTTACGTGCTGGGAGTTTCGAGCGGCGCGGCGCTGGGCTCAATTCTCGCGTTAATCATTGCGCCCCAAGTGGCGCTGCTGACGCCGCTGGGCGCGTTTCTCGGGGCCATGGGGACGATTGCGGCAGTTTATTTCCTGGGCCGCCGTGAAGGACAGCTCGACAGCACAACGCTATTGCTGAGCGGGGTAATCACGGCCTCATTTTTGATGGCGATTGTAATGTTCCTTGTTACCACGCTCGCCGGGCGCGACTTGCGCGGATACGTATTCTGGCTGATGGGCGATCTCTCAACGCCGATTCAACCCGGGCTGCGATGGATTCTTACAGTGGGACTGCTGGCCGGTATCGGCGCGATCTACACAACTGCCGCCGATTTGAATTTGCTGATTACCGGCGAGCGCGAAGCGATTCATCTGGGCGTGGACGTGACGCGCGTGAAACTGGTTGTGTATGTTTCCGCGTCGCTGCTGACTGCCCTGGCCGTTTCTGCCGGAGGAGCGATCGGCTACGTCGGCCTGCTTGTGCCGCATGCGGTGCGGCTGGTCTTCGGCTCGGATTACAGGTTGCTGATTCCTGCTTCCGCGCTTGTGGGCGCCATCGCCATCGTTCTTGCCGACACTTTGGCGCGCACCATCGTGGCGCCCACGGAATTGCCCGTTGGCGCGATGACGGCGATGGCCGGCGCGCCGGTGTTCATTTATCTGCTGCGCAGGGGGATGAAGTGAGCACGCCGGGAATTTCGACGCGCGGATTCGGCGGACAGGACGAATCGCCCAACGCGGTTCGCACCGAACGCCTGAACGTCGAGCAGGCAAGCTATGCCTATGCCAGCAGCGCGCAGGCAGCGCCGACGTTCACGCTGGGCGCTTCCAGTTTTCAAGCGCACGAAGGTGAACTGGTCGCCATTCTTGGTCCGAATGCCAGCGGCAAATCGACATTGCTGCGCCTGATTTCGGGGACGATTGCGCCGCTCTCCGGGCGCGTGGAACTCGATGGCCAGGAAACCAGCAGGCTCGATGTGCGGACTCGCGCGCAGCGGATTGCCGTGGTGCATCAGGAAAGCTCGGTGCTGTTTCCGGCGCTGGCCGGCGATTTTGTTTTGCAGGGGCGTCACCCGTACGGGCGGGCATTGCGACTGGCGACGGAAGAGGACGTCACTATCGCGCGCAACGCGCTGGCGCAAGTGGGCGGAGAGCACCTTGCGATGCGAACGATCGGCGATCTTTCCGGCGGTGAAAAGCAGCGCGTGATTCTGGCTCGCGCGCTGGCGCAGCAACCGCGACTGGTGCTGCTCGATGAACCCACGCTGCATCTGGACATCGGCGCGCAGGTGGATTTGCTCGAACGGTTGCGGCAATTGGCGCGGGAGAATCGATATGCCGTGGTGGTAGTTACGCACGAACTCGCGCTGGCCGCGGAATTTGCTGATCAGGTGGTGTTGTTGCATCACGGCAGATGCCTGCGCGTCGGGACGTCGGCCGAGGTGTACCAGCAGGAATTGTTGGAACAGGTTTTCGAAGCGCCGCTCGATGTCGAAATCGGGCCTGCAGGACGCCCGCGCGTGAATTTGCGCGCGCGGCGGAATGAAGATGCGACGTAACGTTTTTGGTAGAACAGGTTTCAACCTGTTCGGTTTTGGTTTTGGTAAAGACAATGTAAGCCCTTGAACAAAACCAAAAACGGACAGGTTGAAACCTGTCCTACTTTTCGCTGACTCCGTGCCGGGAAGACGGTGCAAATCCGTCGCCGACGCGCGACTGTAAGGCGGATTTATTACGCGCGAGCCACTGCCCTGCATGCCGGGGCGGGAAGACCGCGCGACTCAGTACCGCCGAGCCAGGAGACCGACGGAGCCAGCAGCCGCCAAGCCGGAATCGATCCCGGACACGCGGACAACCTGAACCTCCCGCGCGAAACGGGAGAGGAGGCTCCAGATGTGTTTTTTCGATCGCGTTTTATCTTTTCTTTGCGTTATCGCTTTTGTGATGTTTTTTCCTCTGTCACCGTCTACTGCCGCACAAAGCAAATCCAACGGAACGATTTCCGGAACGATTACCGATCCGCGAGGCTCTCTGATTACTGGAGCACAAATCAACGCAACAGCCGTTGACCGGGCCGGCGCAGTAGGTCATACCAGCTCCGGAAACGATGGGCTTTTTTCGCTGGGCGTGCCACCGGGGCGCTATCGCGTCACAATTTCGCGCGATTCGTTTGCAACAGTCGAGCAGGAAGTTGTCGTTGCCTCCGGCGCGACGCGCGACCTCGATGTTCGCATGACATTGGAGCCGCTTTCTTCAAAAGTTGTCGTCACCGCACAGGTTCTACCACTCGATGCGAGTTCTTCGCCTGCGCCGGTAGACATCCTGACGCGCGAACAGATCGACCAGCGCGTGGCAACCTCGCTTCCGGACTTGCTCGGCACGATGCCTGGCTTCAGCCTCGGGCGCACGGGTGCTGAGGGAGGCCAAACGTCGCTGTTTCTTGACGGCGGCAATTCGAATTACACAAAAGTGCTGGTAGATGGGACGCCTGCAAATACTCCCGGTGGCCTCATCGATTTCTCGACTTTCACACTCGACAATATCGAGAAGATCGAAATCGTCCACGGGGCGGAAAGCGCGCTTTATGGCTCGGATGCGATGGATGGCGTCATTCAGATATTCACGCGCCGCGGTACTACGCGCATACCTGAGTTCACGGCTTTCGGCGAAGGCGGCAATTTCGACACGGGGCGCGGCGGCGCGGACCTTTCCGGCCTGCTGGGAAAATTCGATTATTCCGCCGGCGTTTCGGACCTGGAAACGCAGGGCCAGGGCCTGAACGATGCATTCCGAAATCGCACATTGTCCGGAAATTTTGGATGGAAACTCACCGATACGGCGCGCATCAGCATGGCGCTGCGCGACAACGTCACCGATGCGGGAACTCCCGGCCAGACGTTGCTCGTACCGCCCAATCTGACCGATAGCACCGCCTGGCAAAATTTTAACGCCAGCCTGCGCGGAGATTTATCCACCGGCTCACACTGGCAGCATCAGTTGTTGGGAACCGAATCGTACAGCCGCGAACTAAGTGTGGACCCATTTTTTCCGACCTTCTATCAGTTCAACCGGTCGAGCTTTTCCGGGCAATCCACTTTCTCGGTGAAAGGATTTGGCGTAACGGGTGGCTACGAGTATGAAGTCGAGAACGGATTCATCAGCTACATCGGCATTCACGAGAGGAGAAACAATCAGGCAGGCTTTCTCGATGCGCGATGGCAGCCCATCGCTCGGTTGACGTTGAACGCCGGAGTTCGCGCCGAGGACAACGCCAACTTCGGAACGCGCGGGGTGCCGCGCGTGGGAGCGGCCTATGCTTTGCGCATTGCAAGTGGCGTATTTGGAGACACGCGGCTGCGCGCGTCTTATGGGCAAGGAATCGTTGAACCGCGATTCGACCAGTCTTACGGCTCCGATCCGTGCTTTCCCGGAAATCCGAGCTTGCTTCCCGAACAAAGCAGCACCGTGCATGCCGGGATCGAGCAAAAACTGGCGTCTGACCGCGTGCGTGTCACGGTCGATTATTTCGATAACCGCTTTCACGATATCGTCAGCTTCGGGCCATTGCTGGCCCCGCCTCCGGGATGTCCGCTTTCGGAATTCAACAGCTTCGGCGCCGGTACATACTTCAATACGGATTTGTCCCGCTCGCGCGGCGGAAATCTTTCGGCCGAAGGACGCATCACGCACTGGCTGACTGCGGCGGGAAGTTATACGTACGACCCGACACGCGTGATCGCCGCGCCGAACGCATTCGATCCGACTGAGATTCCGGGCAATCGCCTTCTGCGGCGGCCTGTTAACTCCGGCAATCTCACGCTCAATGCGGCATTCAAGCGAATGAACTGGAATATCTCCGGATATTTTACCGGCCGCCGCACGGACAGCGATTTTCTTGGCCTCGGATACACCGAGAACCCCGGGTACGCTCGAGTGGACACGTCCGCATCGTTTGCCGTCTATCACGGAATCAGCATCTACGCCCGCATCGCGAATCTGGCGGATAAGAAATATCAGGACGCGTTGGGTTTTCCGGCTCTCTGTCGCGAATATCGCATCGGCATGAAATACACAACGCACCACGAGTGAGGATCACATGGCGGAAGACATATTATTCTGCTGGAGTGGCGGCAAAGACAGCGCGATGGCGCTCCACGCGTTGCAGTCAGAGCGCGAATATCGCGTCACCGGATTACTCACCACCATCACGGAAATTTACGACCGCGTCAGCATGCATGGAGTCCGCCGTGTGCTGCTGGAGCGGCAAGCCGCATCAATCGGCCTGCCGCTCCACGTGGTTCCGATTCCCCCGCAGTGCGTCAATGCCACCTATGAATTACGAATGAAAGAAGCGCTGACCGAACATCTGGCGGCGGGAGTGAAGAACGTGGCCTTCGGCGATATATTTTTGGAAGATCTCCGAGTATATCGCGAACGGAACCTCGACCTGCTCAATATGAAAGGGGTGTTCCCGATCTGGATGTGCGATACGCGCGAATTGGCGGACGAATTTCTCCACCTCGGTTTCAAGGCAATTGCGGTCTGCATCGATCCGCGTGTTCTCGATCCGTCTTTTGCGGGCCGCATGCTTGACGAATCTTTTTTTGCCGATTTGCCGCCCGGGGTCGATCCCTGCGGAGAAAACGGTGAATTTCACTCCTTTGTTTTCGATGGTCCCGTGTTTCGGACCCCGGTTCGATTTGTCAGCGGCGAAAAAGTGTTGCGGGAAGGATTCTGGTTTTGCGATCTATTGCCGGTGTGAGAGAAAAAGACGAGCTGGGGAATATTCTCTTCGGTTTGTCTTTGCAATTTGAGCGCAGATTCCACCGGTCGGGAGAATCTGCGCTCATTGCAATCTCAATCAACTGATCGACGCGGTTAACGTGGTGCAGTCTTCTCGTTGTGCTTTTCCTGATAGATCTGCTTGCTGGCGCCGTTCTGCTGTTTGTTGATGTTTTTCTTCTCCTGCGGGGTGAGCTTCCCGCCATTCGCCTGACGGTCTGTTTTTATATTTTTGTTGATGTTTTGTTCCGTTTTCTCGGCTTTCGCGGCTTCTGAAGGCGACATCTGCCCGCTCTTGATGCCGTTGGCGATCCGCTGCTGCTGATTATCGCGGCGCGCACCCACCTCATTGTTGCCGTATTGGTCGGTCGCGGCATTGTGCTTGTCGTTGTAGATGGACTTGCTCAGATTGTTCTGCTGCCCATTTACTTGCTGGCGTTCCTGCGGAGTCAGCGTGCCGCCGTTGGCCGCGCGGTCGTTGTGAATCTCCTTGTTTAACCCCGCTTCGCGATTCTCGAGATTCCTGGTTTCGCCGGGCGTCAGTTGACCGGAGGCCACACCATTGGCGATGCGCCCCTGTTGATTGAATCGGCGGCCGTTCACCGAATCCATCGCTGCCGTTCCGGGCCGCCCGTTGTTGACGGAGGCGAGCTGACTGCGGTCCTGACCGGCGGTATGCTCATGCGTGAGCTGGTTGGACGTCGGTTGGAAGTGCTGTTCGCGCACTGCTGCCTGCTCTTCCGAAGTCGGTTGCCGGGTGATTCCGCCCGGGCCATTAAAGCTGGTGTGGTTGTTGACCACGGTCGTGTTGTTGATCACGGTTCGGTCGACATAAACATTGCGCACGATTGTCGTGTTCACATTCGTGACGGCGGTGTTGTAAACAAAGCCGCCACCGGCCCAGCGTCCGCCGAAGAAACCAACGCCGCCATAACCGAAGCCATAGTTAATGCCGCCGTAAAAGCCAACGTGTGGCCCCCCATATCCGGCATGCCAGCCGTAAAAGCCGCCCTCAAATCCCCAGTAGCCCGGCGTCCACAGCACGCCCACGCGAGGCGGCGCCACCCACACGCCCGGAACCCAGTAGTAGCCTGCGGGGCCGTAAGCCCAGTAGCCCGGCGTCCAGATAAATCCATCCTGGGGACACGGTGGCTGGGCGTAAACCGGCAATGCCGGCGGGCCAATCCGAATCGAGACCCCAACAGCAATCTGCGCAAACGATGCCGCCGGAATCAAGAACAGGAAAAACAGCAGGAAGAAATTTCGCGATTTAGCAAACATTCGCATAAACAGCCCCTCCGTGGGCCTGTTTGACGTGTGGACTACAAAATCTATGTAAATTAGCTGTCCCCCCGAGCGGCTGGCCGGTCCCGGGCACGGCTATCTTCAATCTATTAAACACTCGACGCAAGAAAAAGTCGCTAGGGGATGGGTGAGAGTAAACTTATTCGGAGCGGCCCTGGGTTGCGGCCAAAATTGCAGGGTGAATGATATACTAGGCGGCTCCTATGACACTAGTGACGCAAATTTCACCGGAAATCATGGCGGGTTACGAGCCCGTCATCGGGCTTGAAGTCCACACGCAGCTGAAGACGGCGACCAAGGCTTTTTGCGCATGCTCGACTCGTTTTGGCGATCCGCCGAACACAAATACTTGTCCGGTATGCCTCGGCCTGCCCGGCGCGCTGCCTGTTCTTAACCGCCGCGCAGTCGAACTGGGAATCCGCGCGGCCCTGGCGATCAATTTGAAAGTGCAGGGAAGCTCTCGCTTTGCACGGAAAAATTATTTCTATCCCGATCTGCCCAAGGGCTATCAAATCTCCATGTACGAATTGCCGCTGGCGATCGACGGCTGGATTGAGATCCAGCACGACGGGCAGACCAAGCGGATCGGCATCACGCGCCTGCATCTGGAAGACGACGCGGCGAAAAATCTGCATGAAGGATTTCCGGACTCTGCTGAGAAAAGCTATGTGGATTACAACCGCGGAGGCACGCCGCTGGCCGAAATTGTATCCGAACCGGACATGCGGTCGCCCACCGAGGCGTATGCCTACCTGACGGCGCTCAAGCAGGTGCTGCTCTACACGGAAGTGAGCGACTGCAACATGGAGGAAGGCTCGCTGCGCTGCGACGCCAACGTCAGCGTGCGGCGACGCGGTGCGGAAAAGTTTGGCACGAAGGCTGAGGTGAAGAATCTCAATTCCTTCCGCCATCTCCAACATGCTCTCGAATACGAAATCGAGCGGCAAATCGGCCTGCTCGAATCCGGGGGCAGGATTGCCCAGGAAACTCGCCTCTGGAACGTCGCGACGGGTCGCACCGAGCCCATGCGTTCCAAGGAATTTGCGCACGACTACCGCTATTTCCCGGAACCAGACTTACTTCCTCTGAAGGTGAGTGCGGCATGGCGTGATGAAATTGCAGGGACGTTGCCCGAACTGCCGGAGGCGAAGCGTCAGCGATTTGTATCCGAGTTTGGCATCACTCCTTACGACGCCGAAGTTCTCGCCTCGACGCGCGCGCTAGCTGCGTACTTTGAAGGCGTGGTCGCCGCCGGGGCTTCGCCAAAGCCCGCAGCCAATTGGATTCAGGTCGAGTTGCTGCGCCAGCTCAACGAGGCGGGAAAAGAAATTACGGAAAGCCCCGTGCCTCCGCCCGAGCTGTCCGCATTGATCTCCAAAGTCGAAAAGGGTGAAATCAACGCGGCGACCGGCAAGAAAGTTTTTGCGCGGATGTTTGAAACCGGAAAGCCCGCGTCTGAAATCATCGATGCCGAAGGCTTCAGCCAGGTGAGCGACACGGGAGAAATCGAGCGCTGGTGCCGCGAAGTGATCGAGAAGAATCCTGACAATGCGGCGAAATATCGCGCAGGCAATCAGGGAGTTTTTCAATTTTTAGTCGGCCAGGTGATGCGCGCTTCGCGCGGACAGGCCAAGCCGCAAGTGGTAAACGATACGCTGAAACGCTTGCTCTCCTGACCATGAAGACCAAAGGAGTTTTCCCATGTTGAAGGAAGGCGATCCAGCGCTGCCATTTCGATTGGCGGCAGATGACGGACATGAAATCTCTCTCGCCGACTTCCGCGGCAAGCATGTGGCGCTCTATTTTTATCCGAAGGCGAGCACACCGGGATGCACCAACGAAGCCATCGAGTTTCGCGACTTGAAATCGCAGTTCGATATGCTGAATACAATTATTCTGGGATGCAGCGCGGACTCGGTGCAGGCGCTGGCAAAATTCAAGGCCAAACAGAGGCTGAACTTCCCGCTGCTGAGCGATCCGGATTTCACTGTGATTGAAGGCTACAACGCTCGGCGGATGAAAAGCTTCCTCGGGAAATCGTATCTTGGGATTGTGCGCAGCACGGTGCTGATCGGCCCTGACGGGAAGATCGAAAAGATCTGGGCGACCGCAAAATCCAAGGGACATGCAGCAGAAATCGTGGAAGCGCTGAAGGGGCTCCAGTAGGACAGACTTCAGTCTGTCCGCTTTTGGTTTTCATTCAAACAAGAAACCAAACCCGGACAGACTGAAGTCTGTCCTACTAGAGCGTCACCCTGAATCCGCCTTCGCGCTCTTCGATTAAGAGATTGTCTATCAGGCGCGTTGTGCCAAATCTTGCCGCTAGCAGCGCCATGCACGTGCCCCGCAAATGCGTTACCTGCTCCAGCGTTTCCGCGTCTACTAGTTCCACATAATCCAACTCCGCCAGCGGCTCAGTTCTAATTTTGTCGCGCATTGCTGCGGCTAATCGCATCGCATCGCGCTCGCCACGGTCGATTGCTTGCCGCGCATCGTCCAAAACACGGTAAAGCACCGTCGCCGCGCGGCGTTCGTCCGGTGAAAGATAGGCGTTGCGCGAGGACATCGCCAGGCCATCCGCCTC
Organism: uncultured Acidobacteriaceae bacterium; assembly: GCA_964622265.1. Lineage (GTDB taxonomy): Bacteria > Acidobacteriota > Terriglobia > Acidiferrales > UBA7541 > Palsa-360. The sequence goes on from CAZUNI010000051.1 coordinate 17,987, forward strand.
GCGCACGATGGGACACACGGAGATTTCGGAATCGAGATGCAAATCGCGCGCCATTTGCTGGATTAACCGCGCCTGTTGCGCGTCTTTGCGGCCGAAGAATGCTTTGTGCGGCTGCACGATTTCCAGAAGCTTTAACACCACAGTGGTGACGCCGCGAAAGTGTCCGGGCCGCACGCGTCCCTCCAGACGATCGGAAAGTCCCTCCACATTCACCCATGTGCGAAATCCTTTGGGATACATTTCGTCTGCCTGCGGGGCAAACAAATAGCTGACGCCCGCCGCTTCTAGGCGCGCTCGATCGGTCTCGAATGTGCGCGGGTATTTTTGAAAGTCTTCCGAGGGGCCGAATTGTGTGGGATTCACAAAAATGGACGCGATCACCGGATTACATTCCGACATCGCTGCGCGCAGCAGGGCTATGTGTCCTTCGTGCAGCGCGCCCATCGTGGGAACCAAGCCCACGGGACGCCCTTCGGTCCGCGCCTTGCGGGCAATTTGTTTCATCCATTCAATCGTGTGTATGGTTTCCAAATCGTTCGTGTTTTCCGGAAGATTCAGACCCTGGCGGCCGCAGCTCGCTCGCGGTAGAACCCAATTATGTCGGTCGAAACCGCCTTCACGCCTAATTGCCGCAGTAAGGTGACGATCTGCCCTCGATGATACGTCCCGTGGTTTGAGAGTTGGTGCAGAATTTGCCATATCGGACTGAAAAAGTCCCTACCCACCAGATTCTTGTACTGGAGCACACTCTCAATCTTCGCCGGGGTCAGCTTTGAAACGTAGTCGATTAGGTCGCGATCCTTTTCCTCAAGCTTTCCGCGCACGGTAGCGTAATCCGGAAAATCGCTCGCGGCACGAAGGCTCGGATGCCACCGCCCCGCGATGCGCTCCTGCCAAACCCACTCCGCCCCGTACATATGCACCAGCGTACCGCGCACAGATTGAAAACTCGCGCCCAAATCTCTGGAGAACTGTTCGGGAGAAAGCGCCGCGCAAGCATCGAGAATTTTCCGGTTCGCCCACCGATTGTATTGAAATAGTAAAAGCGCGTGGTCACAAGTAATCACAAACGTACTCCACCATTGTTTTTCCTAATTGTACCCGGAGTTTCGAACTCTGCGCCTCAGCGTCTCCGCGCGAGATTCGCGTCTCTATGTTCGCCCGGCAAGTGGTAGGACTCTTCATCCGACGGAAATTGCCCCTGCTGAACGTCACTACAATACTCGGCAACTGCATGGGAAATGATTTCCCCAACATTCGCATAGCGCCGCGCGAATTTCGGCTTGTGGCCAAAACTCAGCCCCAGCAAATCGTTGATCACCAGAATCTGACCGTCGCAATCCGGTCCTGCGCCAATGCCAATCGTCGGAATCCGAAGTTCGGCCGTAATTCGTGCCGCAAGTTCGCGCGGAATCGACTCCAGAACGATCGCAAACGCTCCCGCCGCTTCCACCGCGCGCGCGTCCCGCAAGAGCTGGTCGGCAGCTTCCTCGGACTTGCCCTGCACGCGGAAACCTCCCAGCGCGTTGACCGATTGCGGCGTGAGGCCGATATGGCCCATCACAGGAATTTCCGCCTCCACCAGGCGCGAGATCAACTCCATGCGTCGCTCGCCGCCTTCAATCTTGACGGCCTCCGCACCGGCTTCCTTCACGAAACGGACAGCGTGGCGCACCGCTTCCATCGGGTCGTCGTGGTAGCTGCCGTACGGCATGTCCGCCACGAGCAAAGCACGTCGTGTGCCGCGCCGCACGGCGCGTGTGTGGTGCAGCATCTCTTCCAGTGTGACCGGCAGCGTGCTGTCATAGCCGAGAACGACCATGGCCAGTGAATCGCCCACCAGCAGGACGTCCACGCCGGCTTCATCGAGGAATCGCGCGGTTGGATAGTCGTATGCCGTAAGGCACGTAATTTTCGATGGTGACTGGCTTCCAAATGACGGAGAAGTCTTACGTTCGAGGATGCTGGGCACGGTAACTTTACCGTTGCCTGCAGAAGGAACAACACTCATGACCGCCTCCGGTGCCGCTCCCAGATTCAGGATACAGCCCAATGGAGGATATTCTACCAGATTTGGTATTTTTAGACTAGGGCCCATTTCCGAATCGAAAAGACCGCCCACAACTCGTGGCCAAGAATGTATGATCGGGGCACTGGCAAGGGTCAAACGCAATAACGCCAAATCGGCTAAATGAGGAGATGAAGATGCAGGTATTGAAAATTGTTGGGATCACGATACTGGCCGGCGCCGCAGGGATGTTGCTGGGCGAAAGAATCCAGGCGGAGCGCACGGTGCGGGCGGAAAGCTCAGCAGACACCGCGGAATATCCAAAAGACGTGTATGCCGACTCCAGGAACCGCCTGCCGTTCCCGAAGCGTGAAGAATTGGACGATGAGGGCAAGAAGGTTTACGACTACATCATTGGGCCAAAGCGGTTGGCCGGGGCTACCCCTACAGTTCGCGTCTATAGCCCCAAGCTCGCAACTCCGCTGGGAGAAATGGCTAAATATCTAAAATATGGGACAGGGATGCCCGACCGGCTGCTGGAGATTGCCGTGCTGACAACGGCGCGTGAAAACGAATGCCAGTTCGAATGGACGCAATGGGAAACGCATGGACGCGATCCGAAGGACACGCGGCATATCGAACCGGAAATCATCGATATCATTAAGTACCAAAAGCCCGTGACGGGTCTCGGCGAGAAGGAAACGACGATTATCAACTTCGGGCGGGAAATGATTACCAAGAGGAAGGTGTCATCCGCGACTTTCGCCGATGCGCTACGCCTGTTCGGTCCACGCGGTACTCTGGATCTGGTCTGGCTAATGGGCGACTATACGGCAGCCTCACTGGAATTGACTGCCTTTGACCAGCAATTGCTGCCGGGACAGAAGCCGCTGCTTCCCGTTCGCTAGGTTTATGGGAGTCCAGCCTGGGAACGCCAATCTCCCGATTGGCGATGGTGGGTAAGCACAAAACGCCAATCGGGAGATTGGCGTTCCCAGGTTTCAGCCCCAACAACTGGAATCAAAGTTAATTGGTACATTGCCGCCAGCTATGGGAAATCGAGTTGCAGAAAAAACAAAGGGCGCCATTTAGGCGCCCTTTGCTTTTCAATTCAACACTGTCAGGAACGAATTACTTCCCAACCTAGAACACGTACTTGAGAGCGAACTGGATCAAGCGCGGGTTGACCGATGTGGAGTTGATCTGCCCGAATGTTCCGTTTGAGGCGTCCAGCTGGCCGCCGGTTGGAGAGTTGAACTGCGCATGGTTGAACATGTTGAAGAACTCGGTGCGGAACACGAGTTTTGCATCCTCGTGTATTCCCCCGACTGTAGTGGTCTTCTGGATCGTTCCATCGAAGTTAAACTGGCCGGGGCCAAGAACGATGCCGTATCCGGCATTCCCCCAACTCACATCGCCACCCACACCACCTATTGCTCCCGTGGTCGGCAACGTAGCGGCACAGGCCTTGGAACTGCAGATAAATGCGGCCGTGTTGAAGAACCCACTGAGGCGGTTCTTGATGGGGCCGGAAAGCGCCACATTGGAGGCGTTATTTGTGCCAGCAAAAAAGGCCGTTGAGGAAACCGCAGCCGAGCCTGCATACCCGTAAACGGCTCCGCCGCGGGTATCGACAATCGTCAGTGGTTGCCCATCCTGCACGATGGTTACGCCGGCCACATTCCACCCATTGGCAAACTTGCCCATGAGTCCGTCGTGGTGTCCGAAGGGCAGGTCATAGCTGTAGCTAATGGTCAGACGGTGCGGGCGATAATACGCAGACGGGCCATAGTGTTCGGTATTGGGATCGTTAAAGGTGGCGTGGTCGACGGTCGTCAGCACGCGAGACCATGTGTACGCTGTCTGCATGGTTAATCCGCGCGACAACTGCTTGCGAACAGTCACCTGCAAGCTGTCATAGAGAGTCTTCCCCGCGGGAGTCAGGTACGCTAGACCGCTTGGCGTGAAGCCCAGGTAGGGAACTCGGAGCGCCGCGTTCCCGCTCGTGTTCGTTGTGATGCCGTTAACCGGCGTAGTTGCCGTTGCGAGGATAGGCTCGTTGATTTCGTGGAAACCATTGCCTCCACCGGTGCCCGCGCCAGTGTACAGCTGATGGATCGAGTGGCTTCCCACATATCCCGTTTCCAGGACCCATCCACTGTGGAATTCATATTGAGTGTTCAGGTTCCACTGATAGGTGGTTGGGACTTTGTAGTTTGGATCCATCACAATGACGTTAAGATTCGACCCTGTCCCAGTCTGGCCGTTTGGATCGGCCACGCTGTTTGGGTTGGTATCGATGTTCACCCAGCGTGTTGCCGCAGCCCATCCCAGGCCGCCAGTCGCAGGGCTGGCTAAACGAGCCGCATCTGCCGCTGGATAGGGAATAGCCTCGGTAGCCTGCCAGTTTGACGCTTGGGTAGATTGAAAGACCGGGACGGCATATGGAAAGTTTTGTACCACAGCGGAATTGTAGCCTGAGATGCCAGAGCGATCGTAGAACACTCCAAACCCGCCGCGGACGACAAAGCGGTCGGTGGCGAGGGGCTTCCACGCAAAACCCAAGCGCGGGGCAAAGGCGTCACGCGGCGGCCTGTTCTGGGTGGGCACCTGCTGAGTGTTCTTGAAAATACCGCCGACTGTCGGCGTAGCGTAAAGGGAAGGGTTGAAGTTGGACGGGACTACAAACCCGGCCAATGTTCCAGGAATACAGGTCGGATTCGTAGCATTCGGAACGAACGTGCCAGGGCAGGTAGGCGAATTCCCCACCGTTCCAAGGGTATTGGCCGTATTGATCAGGCTGGCAAACACGTTCGTGGCATTACCTAATTGGTCGTAGTAGAGCCCGTTATATTCATAACGCACGCCGAGGTTCAGAGTCAGGCTGTTGGTTAGCTTAATGTCATCCTGCACAAAAGCGTTCCCGGCCTGAGTTCTGAAGAAGTGGTTGTCGCCGGCAGGAGCGGTAATCGAAGTTGCGGTACCACCGTTGGCGATATTGCTGAAGGCACTGCCGTTGGTAGTCCCCGCAGCGGCGCTATTCGTGCAGGTAGCGTTGGGCACGCCTGCTGCGCTAAACTGAGAGGGTGCGCAACCCGGCAAGCCCACCAGGAAGTCATCGAAGGTTTTGAACGTTTCGTTCGCGTTGCCGCCTCCTGCCAGAGCCGGGAAATACCAGTTGTTCCGGTCGCGTTCGTATTCGAACCCGGTTCGAATGGTGTGCTTCCCGTGCGTCCAGGAGATCTGGTCCGCTACTTCCCAGGAGGTGTTGAACTTCCTGGCAACGGCAACTCCGGTGCCCAGGGCCATCAGGCCAGTGATCGTGAATCTGTTGCTCACATCGTAGGTAGACTCTACCGGCTCGACTCCCAACTGGGTATTGGTGACAAGGCTCCCGTTGGCGTTTACGAACTGAGGGAAGTCAAATACCACCGAGCGCTGTAACGAGGCTCGGAATTCGTTTACCAGGTTTGTTGTGGCAACCGTGGTGAGTTTGGCAACCATGTACATGTTCGGGAAGCGGACGCTACCCGGTGAACCCGGAACTCCTTGGCTGATCGCCGAGGCTGTCGCGCCAGTCCCGATCGTGCCGATGGTCTGAACGGCACTATAAAAATACCGTCCCGAAATCGTGTTCTTCGGGTTGAGGACATAATCGAAGTTGCCGACGCCTTGATCTTCAATGTAGTGGGCGGGAATACTGAATGCTGAGCCCAAATTCGGTCCCGTGCCGGCTCCCGTGCCGTAAGCGCTCGGAACGTAGTATCCGCCAACCCCGGCGCTTCCGGGAGTCTGTAGCTCAAGAAGTGCAAGGGCTCGTGGATTGATGTTCGAGCCGGTACAGGAAACCGGTGTAGGGGCAACACCGTTAACGGCGGCTATAGTGTTGCCAGCAGAGGAGGGTCCTCCGGGGCAGAATGCCGCGCCCAGAAGAGCGCGGTAAGCAAGACCCGCTGCATCGGTGTTAGCCACGCCACCGGTAAAGGTGGTCGTGCCACGGGGACCCGACGGGAGACCGACCAGTTTGGGGTTGGAATATCCCGCCGCCGCAAGACCGTTCGCTTGCCAGGTTCTTTGGTAGGAAGCGAAAAAGAACAGTTTGTCTTTCTTCACCGGCCCGCCGAAGGTGCCTCCAAATTGGTTCTGGTTTAGGACCGGGCGGGTGTTCGGCGCGGGGGCCACGTTCTCCTGACGGAAAAATTCGTTGGCGTTGAGCACGGTGTTGCGGAAAAATTCAAACGCTGAGCCGTGATACTGGTTGGTGCCGGACTTGGTCACCACGTTGACGTTGGCGCCGGAGTTGCGTCCGTACGAAGCATCGAACGACGAGGTCTGAATCTTGAATTCCTGAATCGAGTCCGGATTCACGATACCGACACCGGTGGTGGCGCCTCCGGAATCGGCTCCGGTTCCGCCGCCGGCGGTGTTGATCAGGGATGCGCCGTCCTGCTGATAGTTGTTCTGCGTGGGGAGCGCGCCGTTGACAGTGGGGTCCTGCGTTCCGCGGCCCATCAGGGTTGCGTTATACACATTGACGTTGGTACCGGCGGCAAGGCCCAGAATCGTGGTGTAGTTGCGCGTGGTCAAGGGCAGATCGGCAACGGTTTGGCCGGATACGAGCGTACCCACCGAGGAACTGGCGGTCTGAACGATTTCTGCTTCACCGGTAACGGTTACCTGCTGCGTTTGCGAACCGACTTGAAGGGTTTGGTCAAGAACGTTAATTTCCGTCACGATGATCGTGACCGACGGTACTTCCACCTTGTTGAACCCAGTGGCCTCAAACTGCACGCTGTAAGCGCCCGGCGGCAGGAATCCGATTCTGTAAGCGCCATCGGCGGTGGTCGTCGCCGCGCGCGCCTGGTTGGTGTCCAGGCTCGTGACTGTGACGGTCGCGTTGGGCACAGCCGCTCCCGAAGAGTCTTTTACCGTACCGCTCAATGCGCCTGTCGCGGAAGACTGGCTGAACGACGCAGGAGCTAATAATGTGGTGAGGCAAAACAGGACTGCAAAGCCAAATACAAAAGCGCGACTGCGCGTAATCATTGACACGTTGATTCACCCCTTTATTGTTTCATAGCAATATGGCCTGCTATGAAAGGCACCCTTGACACACCTGAGTTCAGGATTCGCCTTATGGAGAGACACGGTAAGTTAACTAGTTAGTGGAAGTCAAGCTGAATTTTACCATTTGGCAAGAAATAGAAATAATTTTTAGGGGATACGGGCTTGATATTACAGCCCGACGTGCCGCGAATTACGGCTGTCCCCCCCTAAAAAAAGGGGCGGCGACGGTGCTTTCAAACAACAATATCCGCTTAAACTATTCGCTTCTTATACTTCCCCTCGATAACTTTAGAATGAATAATTTTCTCTTTAATCACGGTCAAATCGACCTCGGTTAGCTCTCCGTGAAAGGTAAGCTGTTTCGATATGCACAAAGTTTTGAGACGGGCGACCGGCTCGGACCGAATTTCTCTGAGACTTATAATCGTTGGTTTGTCGAAGCACGGATATTCACCAACACCAATCCGCAAAATGTCGTCCTCAAAGCGCCCGGTATCAAAGAATTTGTGATTTGTGGTCGTAATCGCAAGCAGTGCCTCATCCTCTTCAGTATTCTTGTTGAGGACGATCCCGAACTTGTATCGAGTATCACGATTAGGGTCATCACACTCCATATTGAATTTGAGAATTGAACCGGGTTTGTATCGTTGGTTGAAGTAAAGCTCGCCGAGACCAACAGCAAGGCTAGACATTAGACAAAAAGCTGGTGAGTTTTCTGATTGAGGATAGCGTCTAACTCGCATCCCTCTTCATGTTCACTGCGGAACACGTCGAGCATAACGAGAGTTTCCGCATCCGCATCGAAAAAGAAAAGTTCATAAGGAATCCGGGCTCGTCCGTCCGGGATACGTCCCTGATTAGGGATTTTCCACGCGGGCTCGGAATGCGTTAGATTGACTAAATCGCCAGCACTACGCCATCCGTAGTTCCGCACCACATTGCCCAATACTTCTAACTCCGATTCGGAAAATACGTCAGGGTCATGTGCTCGTTTGGCTTTGAAGATCGGATGTGGATTAACACCCTTCTCAACATCCAAATATTGACAGAAAAGATTCCGGTCCGAATCTTCCACTTCCGGATTCTCGCTTGCGTCTGACATCTCATTGAGCGCCACCGAAGGAACCGGACCGTATGGCAGGCAGTAATAAACATCGCCTAAGATGGGACGGCCATATCTGAGAAGATGTTCCTTATCCGCAAAATAAAATAGCTTCGCAGCCTTCAACTTGGTCAGATCGGAAACACCTGCATTCGAGAAGAATACCAAACTGTGTACAAGTTTTTCTGGTTTAAATTTAAGCGTCATATCGCACAGAGGGCGGTGAACGGAGAGTAGCACAGACCCTGTACCAAAGTACAGTTCTAGTACTAGCTGTCCTCTACTACTACTTTCCTACGTCGGATCAACCATGTCAATTTGAATAAAGCACAGGGTGTACAACCTGCCTTTTCGAACAGGTTCCGCTATTCACCTAACACGGTCTTCGCAGCATTATAACCAGCTTCGCCCGACGCCCGGTGCCCCATGGTTTGCGAAGCAAATCATGGGGAATTGAGTTTCGAATTTCGGTCGGAAGTTTATCAGAATTATCGGAAGTGTGGCGCGCCCGGAGAGATTCGAACTCCCGACCCTCTGCTTCGAAGGCGTCGGGGGTAAATTCTAAGTCGTGTCTTTGCTGTCGCATCCGGGCACTGCAACCTCCCTCAAAAGTTCCATTGTTCCAAGCTCAACAGGTGAAGTGAAAATGAACAAAAGACTGCTTCGGCTAACTGAGAAATACCGTCCGCATAAGGTAGAAGACTTTGTTGGATTACCAAAAATCAAGGCCATCGTATCGAATTTCCTTAAGAATCCATACCCCGCCGCGTTTCTATTTATCGGTGAGCCGGGTATAGGCAAGACGGCGATGGCGATTGCAATGGCTGATGCGCTTCACTCCCAACCCCTACACCTAGCTTCGGAGACATGTAACTACGACAACCTCGACAAATTATTGCGGGAATGCGAAATGTGTCCGACTTTTTGGAACGGGGAGTATGCAAAATTCCATTTTGTCCTAATTGACGAGATAGATTCTACGACTCAGACGGCGCAGCGGAGGCTGCTAGCAAAACTGGACGCATCGGAATTGATTAACAATGCCGTTTTCGTATTCACGACGAACACAATCAAATCACTAGAAGCTGTTGCATAACCTAATACAGGGTCTTGAAAAGAAGGTAGTTGAA
>CAZUNI010000052.1:0-26847 GCA_964622265.1 uncultured Acidobacteriaceae bacterium
GAAAAAGAAAAAACCGTCTTGACACTAACCGGCCTTCTCATGGAAGGACTTGGCGCCAAGGACATCATCGACCTCCACACAAACGTAGGGATTCGAACGCATCCACTTGATCTTTCGGCCGAGCGTGGAAAACCCATACAGGCGGCCGGGTTCATACGCGAAATAGATGGGAACAACATACGGCCGGTTTTCGTGCACGCATCCAAGCCTGCCGAAATGCATGCGGTCCAGAAGTTCATTGCATTGGCTCGCGGTCATCTGTTCGACCAGCATATCCAACCTCACGCTAGAATCGAAGATGCGCCATAGTGCGGTCGAGGGCTGTGACTGCGATCACATAACCCGGTGCGTGCTGTCACCCTCCTGAAAACGGCCGCAGGAACTCGCACTCGATTTCACAAAGCTGCGCTACAATGCCCGGCAATAAGACACACAAAACTTTCGGCCCAGTTTGAGGGACTTCGCACGGAAACTGGAAGTCCAACAATTTTTTCCGGGGAGGACGCGATGAGCGATAGCAACATCGGAAGACGAGCATTTATTCAAGGGGCCGGTATCGCGGCTTTGAGCGCGGCGGGGATCATTCCGCTTTCCGCCGAAGAACAATATGCGGCGCCGAATTCCACCGGCACGGAACGCGCGAAACTGAAAGCGCCTACGGGCTCCTGCGATTGTCACCATCACATTTATGACCCGCGATTCCCGGCGATGGCGCCTCCAACCGGAAGTGGGAAACCGGAACCCAATGCGACGGTGGCGGATTACCGGCTGCTGCGGCGGCGGATCGGCACCACGCGAAGCGTGATCGTCACGCCCGGAACTTATCTGACCGACAACAGCGTGACCATCGACGCGATTTCGCAATTCGCTCCTGATGCGCGCGGGCAGGCGGTCGTTCTCCCTTCGGTGACCGACGCCGAACTAAAGAAAATGCACGATGGGGGAATTCGCGGCATCCGCTTCGTGAATCCTGCTCCCGGCGGGTTCCATACGATAGATATGATCGAGCCATTGTCAAGACGGGTGAACGCGCTCGGCTGGCACGTCGATGTCAATCTGGACGCCGACCACATCATGGCCAACGAAGATTTGTGGTCGCGCCTTCCCACTCCGCTGGTATTCGACCACATGGCGCGTTTCCCGGTGGATCAGGGCACGCAGCATCCAGCTTTCGCCATGCTTCGCAAGCTCATCGATAAGGGCCTTACGTGGGTCAAGCTGTCGTTCGGGGAGCGTGACAGCAAAGTGGGGCCACCAACATATTCCGATATTTCCAAGGTGGCTCAGGCGTGGGTGCAGGCTGCGCCCGAACGATTGATCTGGGGAACCAACTGGCCGCATCCCGGCGGGAACAGCAAGCCGGACGACGCGCTCATTTTCGACTTGCTGGAACAGTGGGCGCCAAGCGCCGCAACACGCCGCCGAATTCTGGTCGAAAATCCTGAAAATCTATTCGGCTTTGCAAAATTGGCATAAAACTGCGTGCTGATTTATTGGCCTTGGTTCTCGCCTCCCCGGCTGGGAGGGAGAACCCGGCCATCGGGAAATACCAGCCGAATGAATAGACCCGCGTTTGCTTTGCCTTTTACCGGATGATAATAAATCGTGACCTCGTCCCCTGGCTTCAGGGAATCACGTTCCCAGCCCGACACATGGACCATTTTCGGCGGGACGCCGCCCTCAATCACCCAATGCTCGATATTCCCGTCGGAATCTTTTACGTCCGCGGTCATTTGAGAGTGAGGATTCATGATGAAGAAATTTGTTATGGTCGCCTTTATCGACCTGGTGATCTGCATGTCGTACGCGGCATATCCATGGTGTGCGGAGAGCGGGGTAGAAATCACCAGAAGGCAGGCGAGAATGGAAAGAAAAGCAATGGGCTTCATTCGCATTGGCCACCATCCGTCTGAATGTCGGGTCGCGTAAATTGACCAGATACTATTCTTGTGCTTGGAACACGTCAACGGAGAATCTGGTGTGCCAATCGTAAACTTTTTTGGTCGACATGACAAATTCGCGCCAACTCTGGAGTTGGTGAAATCAGCCAACAACAAACGCGCAGATAGTCCTTGCGACCCGGCGCATCGGAATTTACGGCAGATTTTGCCACTGGAAAAAGCCGTACCAGACATAGGCGGCCACGCCTGCCAGGAACACTACGCCGCCGAGCAGGAACATATACACGATCTTCCGCGTACTCCGGCTCATGTAATAATCATCGCTGGCGGACGCCTGGTGACCGGACGCAAGAGAGGTCTGCACGATTCCAGGGAAACTGCTTTCGTGTGCTGAAAAGTCGTTCGCGTGAGCTGTGCTCATGGATTCTCCTTGGGGGCTGTTTTTTCAGGCCGACTTTTTAGTAGCATGGCGAATCTGGTCCGGGCATTCAGTGACCGGAATCACGCACTAGTGTGATGGTGTTACACCAGGATTCCCATGTGACAGGCTTGTATTTGGTCGAAAGGGATTGATGGCAACGGAGATGGGTTGGTTTCAGCTCTTGCCAGGTGTCCATTGCCGACGTAACGAGAAAGCCGACCACCGAGAACCCAAATCCAATTATCTGAATTCTCCCAAATGTGTTAATGGAACAAAATTTTCTGATTTGTCCGCTTAAGATCGGCAGCAATTTACAATCGCGAAGGGGCAAATCCGTACAGGATTTGCGGATTTTCAACGAGGATGCGGTGGCGGGTCTTCTCATCGGGCGCCCATTGAGAGAGTAGGTCGAACACCAGTGCGTCGTCGGGCTTCACGCGATCATTGGGATGCGGCCAGTTGCTTCCCCACACCATTCGTTCGGGAGCGGCGCGGACGAAGGCCTGCGCCACCTCGGTCAAATCTGCATAAGTGGGAGGACCAACTTTGCTGTTATCAAAGGTCACTGACAGCTTCACCCATGTGCGGCCCTTATCGATGAGCCTGCGGATGACGGTGTAGGCGGGATGCTTCGTACTGATCGCGTGTCCCGCGTGATCGAACACGATAGGCGATGGGAGGCGCATCCACAAATCTTCGGAAGCGGCGATTTGATCTGCGTCCATATTGATTTGGACATGCCAGCCCAGCGGATTCACGCGCTTTGAGAGCGGTTCAATCATGTCGAAAGTCGTTGCCGCGACGCTTGTGGGATTAGCGGCGACCGAGCAGCGAACGCCGCGAATTCCTCCGCGCATCAACGCGTCCAACTCGGCGTCTTTAATATCCGGATGAATGACCGCCACTCCGCGCGCGTTGGGGCCGAGCTGAGAAATTGCGTCGAGCGTCACGCGATTGTCGGTACCGTATGGGCTGGGCGTTACCACCACGTCGCGCTGCGTGCCGATTCGCCGTTGCAGTAAGCGGTAGTCTGATACGCGCGCATTAGCAACTGTGCCAGGTTGGACGGGCGGAAATCGCTCGGAGTCGTAGATGTGGTGGTGGCAATCACACGCGATGGCAGGCGCTTTCAGCTTCGGCAGTTCGGTGCCGGTGGAATTCGGCACTGCCTCCTGGGCCTGAGAGGGAACGGAGGCGATTGTTCCAGCGCCCAAAGCCGCGAGTCCGGCCCGCTGAAGAAAATCCCGCCGTCCGATGTTTCGATCGCGCATCGTGCTCCTCCATTGGGGCAGTGACTGGACTGTGGATTTACCACGGCAGATCGCTTAAGTCACGTTCAATCGTTTTCATAAGAATGGGATTGGGTTAAGGCCACTTAGGGGCTTACGCTCTAGCGTGCGTGGGTTTGTTTTAGATTCGCGTGACGGCAAAACCGCGCACGCTAAAGCGTACGCCACTGGGCTGACTTCACCATTTTGATCCAGTGTGCGGGAATCGAAATTAGATGCGGGGATAGCCGAGTCACGGCAACGGAGCTTGACGTGAGCATGGGCTAGGCTCTAGATTCCGACACACGGCAAGTTTGTTTTCCAAGAAGGAGCGGCAACCGAGTGCGATACCTATCTGCGATGGTTACAGCGCTGCTGATTTTTCTCGGTGCGAATACGACATTCGCGCAGGAGAAGGTGCCCGGTCCGTGGAGGGGGGCGGGGACTACTCCGTGCCTGGGCTCTGACGGCGGCATCTATAAATGCCCGCCTAGCCCGCAGGTCGTCGCCATTCGTGCCGGTCATTTGTTTGACAGCAAGACCGGAACGATGCTGACCAGGCAGGTTGTGCTGCTTAACGGAGAGCGAATCACGGCGGTTGGGCCTGAGGCTCAGGTGAAGATTCCTGCGGGAGCGCAAGTGATTGACTTGAGCAAGGCCACGGTCCTGCCCGGATTGATCGATGCGCACACGCATATGTTCGACACGCGCAAACCCAACGGGATAACTGAGCCCGCCATGCTGATTGCCGCTTCGAACGCCGAAGCGGATTTGCGCGCTGGCTTTACTACGGCGCGGGATATGGGAACTCACGGAAACGGCTACGCCGACATTGAAATTCGCGACGCCATCAATCAAGGACGGATCGACGGGCCCAGATATCAGGTTTCGACGCGAGGAATTGTCTGGGGAGCCACACCCGCAAATCCAGCGTCGCCGGATAATCCGTTAACGAGCACAGTGGTTCGCTCGATTGAGGAGGCCCGCGCGGCCGTGCGCGACCAGGTCGAGCACGGTGCGGACTGGATCAAGCTGTTCCCTGCAGGGGCGTACTCGTTCAAGCCCGATGGCCAGGTGGAATACGAAGTGACCTACCCGATGCCCGTATTGCAAGCCCTCATCGACGAAACTCATCGACTCGGCAAGAAGAACGCCTGCCACGTTTACGGAGGTGAAGGGCAAAGGAACTCGATCCTAGCCGGCTGCGATACCATCGAACACGGGTTTGGCCTGGATCAGGAGCAGCTCAACATGATGTCCGCGAAGGGTCTCTACTACGATCCCACGCTGGTCCGGTACATCGAACCTTACATGGACGACAACGATGCGAAGAGCACTGGCGGCAAGTATCGGATAATTCCTATTTTCGAAAAAGCGACGGCGATGGCGGCCGCCACTAGAGGCTTGAAGATTATGGTCGGCAGCGGCGCCGATGGCGCGACCTACGCACATGGGACGCAGGCTCTTGATTTGGAGGCTCTGGTGAAGCATGCCGACATGTCCCCTGCAAGAGTCATACAGAGCGCAACCGTAGTGAACGCCGAAGCGCTGGGATGGCAGGATCAAATCGGCTCGATCGACAAAGGCAAGTACGCCGATCTGATTGCGGTTTCCGGCGATCCACTGGCCGACATCACCGAACTTCAGCGCGTCAAATTTGTGATGAAGGGTGGAAAGGTCATCAAGAATGACCTTTCACACGATGGTGCTAGGTAGTCTCTGCGAATTGCGAAAAATTCATTGCATCCGGCGGAGAGAAGGCATAGGCTGCGCGAAGCTGGAATTCCCATTTAGAATTTTCGATCTGAGGAGGGTGACACCCGTGCGTGACAGACTTCTTCTTGCAACGCGTCTGCTTTTGGCCGTTATCGTGGGGGCCTGTATTTTTGCACCGAATGTGCTCGGTGCTGACGATAAGCCTGTCAGTCGCACAGATGGAGCTTTTTTCGAACGCCAGCCGCACGCCGATATGGGGAACGGTTTTTTTCGGAATCCGGTACTGGGGCCCGGCAGCGACAATACCGTCGTGAAAGTGGGAAGCGATTATTACATGATGGCGGGCGGCGGATGGCCCGATCAATTGATCTGGCACTCGCGCGATCTGGTCAACTGGGTGCCGGTCACGCGCACGCTGCGCAAATTTGACGGCGGGGCATGGGCTTCAGAAATCACCTACTACAAGGGGAAATACTATATCTATACGACGCAGTCCGATCCCTCGCGGGGCAACGTGGGTCATCACCGCTCGCTGCTCGTTCCGGAGAGAAGTCAGGGCGACAAGCAGTGGAAGAATATCGTCATGTGGGCCGATCATCCTGAGGGGCCGTGGAGCGACCCGATCGACATCGGGGTGTACGGGCTATTCGATCCGGGACACGTAGTGGATCAGCAGGGCAACCGCTATCTCTACTTCAATCGCGGCATGATGATTCGACTCGCGCCCGATGGGCTGAGCGCCGTAGGAGAACTCAAGAAAGTATATGACGGCTGGCAATATCCGAAGAGCTGGGCGGTGTCGTGCCTGTGCCTCGAAGCGCCCAAGCTGTTTTTTCACAACGGCTATTATTATTTGACCTCGGCGGAAGGCGGGACCGATGGTCCGACGACCGCGCACATGGAGGTCGTGGCGCGTTCGAAATCGGTGGAAGGTCCGTGGGAGAATTCTCCCTACAACCCGCTGGTGCACAACGGCAGCGCAAACAATAAGTGGTGGCGACAGGGGCACGGAACCATCGTTCAGGACGACGGCGGCAACTGGTGGATGCTATACACAGGCTTCGAAAACGGCTACACGGTGATGGGGAAGCAGAGCCTCCTGCTGCCGATCGAGTGGACCGATGACGGCTGGCCACGCGTGCCGGCTAGCGCTTCGGCAGAGAATGTGCTGCCCAAACCGGCCGGGGAAAATATCGGGCATGGAATGCCCCTGTCCGACAATTTTTCAGCTAACGCGCTGGGAATTCAGTGGGTTTACCCGCCCTCCACCAAGTCTGAGGAAGCGTTCAAAATCGGCGGCGGGAAACTGGTGATGCAGGCGAAAGGGACCGTCCATGGCAAAGATATGGTCCTTCCACTCGACGCAGCGATGCTCGGCGTGGTGCCCGTGAATCACTCATACGAAGCTGAAGTGGAAATCACCGTTCCGGATACGGCGGAAGCGGGCCTGCTGCTGTACTCGGGAGGCAACAACGGCACCTGGGCCAGCGTCGGTTTGCACAAAGGCGAGGTATTCCGCAACGGTGACCACAGCGATTTTGTAGACTCCAAAGATTCACATCTTTTCGTCCGTATTCGAAACCTGAACTACGACATCACCGCGTTCTACAGCTCGGACGGAAAAACGTGGACCCAGTTCGAGTTCGCCACCTACGTCTCCGACGGACGGCGGCTCACCCTCTATGCTTCCGGCACCGGCGACGTTGTGTTCCGGAATTTCAAGTATCACGGGATGGATTGAGGGCGATTGCCGATGAGCCAACGTCCTTGACAAACCTATGGGTGCAAGATAGCGTTGAAAACCTTGCACCTCCATAAAAACAAAGTTGTTTACCATAAGACTGCGGTTGCGTCTTGCTCGCTCCATTCAGGGCCTGCGGCCATGAATGATTTGCTTATGACGGCCGGGCCGGCCCCCTCTCCGCGCCCCCAGGATGTAACGCTATGAACACTTCCACGATCACCGGCAAGCAAAGCGCGAACTCCCGCAAGGCCTTTTCCGCGGGCTTCCTGGGCTGGACGTTCGACGCGTTCGATTTTTTCGTTCTCACTTATGTCCTGGCGGCGATGGCCAAGGATTTCGATAGACCCGTATCCGACATCGCTCTGATGCTTACCGCGAGCCTGCTGATGCGGCCGTTTGGAGCGATTCTTTTCGGTTTGCTGGGCGACCGCTATGGGCGACGCAAGCCGCTGATGCTGAATATTCTGTTTAACTCCTGCATCGAGGTGCTCTCGGGGCTTGCGCCGAGCTACCACATGCTGCTTTTCCTTCGCTTCCTGTTTGGCATTGGCATGGGCGGAGTGTGGGGATTGGGCGCTTCGCTGGCGATGGAGTCGGTGCCTACCGAAAAACGCGGGAGATTTTCCGGCATCCTGCAAGAGGGTTACGCGCTCGGGAATTTGCTCGCCGCGGTGGCCTTTTTTACCATATTCCCGCGCTGGGGTTGGCGTCCGATGTTTTTCCTGAGCATTGGGCCTGCGTTGCTGACGGTCTATATTCTTTCAACCGTTCAGGAGAGCAAAGCCTGGAAAGCTGCTGCTGCCCAGAAGAAAGACTGGAAGGACTATTTCGGTACGATTGCTGCCAATGGCAAACGACTGCTTTACCTTGCGATATTGATGTCCGGGATGGGATTTCTTTCCCATGGATCGCAGGACCTCTACCCCACGTTTCTCCAGAAGCAGTTGCACTACACTCCTGGACTGACGGCATTCATCGGCGGGCTGTCGATGGTGGGGGCCATTCTTGGCGGCATTACATGCGGCCATTTCTCGGATCGTCTGGGTAGGCGCAAGACCATGATCGTGGCGGAAATCTGTGCGCTATTGCTGATCCCGTTGTGGGTCTTCTCACACGGAGCCGCGCTGATTGCGGTGGGCGCATTCCTGATGCAGTTCATGGTGCAGGGAGCCTGGGGGATTATTCCGGCGCACATCAATGAACTGGTGCCGGACAAAGTCCGCGCACTGGTACCGGGGTTTGCTTATCAGGTGGGAATTCTTGTGGCTTCGGCGGCGCCGTTCATCGAGGCTCTGGCGACAAAGCGCTTCACCTACGGACAGGCGATGGGAACCGTGCTCGCGGTTGTGGTCTGCATCGGCGTGATGGTGATTGGGTTTGGCCCCGAGGCGCGCCACGTGTCTTTTGGCGGCGAACCTGGCGGCGAACTTAGCACCGAACCAGCAGAGTGAGTTCCTTCCGGTGAAGGAACTCACTCCCCAGAGGAATTAACGAACTGGAAGCAACGGTTCCTGTCCCACCTGCAAGTGCTGGTCGAATGCCGTCAGTTCGTAGGACGCTGCCCGGTAGGTAGCCATCAGTTCGAGCAAGTCCACCGTCCCTTTACGCCCGAACAGACGCAACACCTCGGCGAATGTCTCCGGCGTGGTTTTCTGATCGCCAAAGGTTTCGCGTCCGAATTTGATAATCGCGGTTTCTTTCTCACCCAGGCCTACGATCGGTTTGTTGTATTTGATGATATCGATTGTGGACTGCTCGATGTGTCGCGGATCGTTGGGATTGCGTCCGAAGCGTTCCCATTGCGTCCATTCGTACTGGCAACCCATCTCATAACCCGTGGTCAAAACCGCGATCTCCTCCAGGCGGCTCGGCAATCCCGTCTCATATTTTAGATAGTGACCTCCTCTAGACAACAACTGCGCGAATTTAGGATCCCAGAGGCGAACGGAAGGTTGGGGCGTCCCGGTGGGGAGAAAACCTTCGGCGACTTTCCCCTCTGCATTGGGTTTTCCGCGCGTCACCTCGTCGAAAATCTTTTTGCCTTCCTCGTCCATATCTTCACGTCGCGGGACGGGCATGCGGTTTCTGGAATCCGGATAGATATCCCTGGGAAGCGGGTCCTTGGTGGAATACGGGCGCACGCCCCACTTTCGTGGTTGTGGTGGAGGAGGCAACAAAGGCATCTGGTCGGCGCGCAACTGGTTGTCGAACGCAACCATCTCCGCTGCGGCCATCGAATAGTCGTCCATGATCCACAGCAGGTCGATCGTGCCTTTACGTCCGAACAGGCGCACTACATCGGCAAACGTTTCCGATGTGGTGTAGCGATCACGGAAGGTTTCACGACCGAATTTAATGATGGCAGTTTCTTTTTCCCCGATCCCGACGACCGGCTTTTCGAACTTGATGATGTCGATGATTTTCGGGTCGATATAGCGCGGGTCTTTGGGATCGCGCCCGTGCGTCTCCCATTGCGTCCACTCATACTGGGAATCGAGCGAGCGCGCCGCCGTCAAGACAGCGATTTCCAGCAGGGGATTCGGCATTCCAGTTTCGTACTTCATATAGCGGCCTGCGCCTGAAGTGGCCATAGCGAGTCCGGGATCCCAGAACTTGACGCCGGGCTGCGCAATGCCGACGGCAAGGTCCGTACTTTTTCTCTGCAGCGCGTCGAAAATTTTCTGGCCTTCGGCGTCCATGTTCTCGCGTCGCGGCAGCGGGAGCCGGGTTCTGGAATCGGCATAGATGTCCTTGGGAAGCGGTGCGCCGGTAGCGTTGGCGACTTGCGGCGCATTTTGCGCACGGATATGGGTGACCAACAGCAGGCCTATCAAGCCCGCAAACAAAAGTACTGCGATGCTTTTCAGCAGTTTCATGACGATCTCCTCTGAAGCAGTCTCAAGCTTTTGCCCGGTGAGTTTCGCGCGCATATGCCCATGTGCAACGAGCGCATGTGAACTGCCGATCTGGGATTTCCGTTTTGATTTCCGGGTCGGCGGATAATCTACACCGGAGACTGTCTGCGCGCAACGCTATACACATTTCGACCGTTGTAATCGGTTATATGGAACAAATCCCCGCTAGCCGTGGATGGTGGAAACCTCCCGATTGCGGCATCATAGAGTCGTGGAAACTCCCAGGAGCGGCTTTGCAGGACTGCGCGTAATCTCGCTGGAGAGCCGCCGCGCGGCGGAAATGGCAAAATTGATCGCGACGAGCGGTGGCGTTGCAACCGTCGCGCCCTCGATGCGCGAGATACCGCTCGCATCGAACACAGAAGCGCTGGATTTTGCACGCCAACTCGCCGACGGTAAGTTCGACGTCGTTATTTTCCTGACGGGAGTCGGCACGCGAGCACTCGCGCGTGTGGCCGAAATCGTCTATCCCGTGGAGCAATTCGCCGCTGCGCTGCGAAAGATCGTCATCGTCGCGCGCGGTCCCAAACCTGTGGCGGCGCTTAAAGAATTAGGTGTGCCCGTGACAGTAGCCGTGCCGGAACCCAATACCTGGCGCGACCTTCTCAAAACACTCGAAGAAAAGGCAGACTCCATACCTCTCAAGGGACGCCGTGTGGCCGTGCAGGAGTACGGCAATTCGAATCCTGAACTCCTGGCAGGTCTTTCGGAACGCGGCGCGCACGTTACGCGCGTCCCCGTGTATGAGTGGGGACTGCCCGAGGATGTTGCGCCGCTCCGGGCTGCCGTCGCTGCAATTGCGAGCGAACAATTCGACGTTGTCCTGTTTACGACGGCGATGCAAATCAATCACGTGTTTCAAGTTGCGAGGGAAATGCACGAGGAAGAGCCTATGCGTCGAGCCCTTTCCCGAATGCTGATCGCCTCAATTGGCCCGGTGACTTCTGAGCGGCTTACCGAATACGGATTCTCCGCGGATCTTGAGCCTACACACCCGAAGATGGGGTACCTCGTCAGTGAAACCGCGCAGCGAAGTGCCGGAATCTTGCAAAAAAAACGAAATCCCGCAACATAGTTTGCCGGCCTGTCTTCTTTAGAAAGTATTAATGAATCTCGACAAGTAGTGAACATCTATCGTTTGCATCCATAGGACGAATTGGACAGTTCACGTGCCTCCACATAGTCTGGTCGTGTGAGTACTGAGGCCAAGCTTTTCATGGGTGATAATCCTGAGGTTGATTTCCTACATAAAATGGCCAGCCGGATGGCCTCGGCCGATCCGGTACAGGAAGTTCTGACGCAGATTGTGGAATTTGCCGCGTCAGTGGTGAGTTGCGATTCCTGCTTTCTATATGCGCTCGAAGACGGCGATCTGATTCTCCGCGCATCCAAAAACGCTCACGCCGATGTCGTTGACAGATTGAAGCTAAGGTTGGGGCAGGGTATTACGGGGTGGGTGGCAGAACACCGGCAACCCGTCGCCGTATCCCTGAATGCCTCGCAGGATCCGCGATTCCAGTTGTTCAAGGACTTGCCGGAAGATCGCTTCGAGGCATTTCTTTCAGTGCCCGTTTTGTGCCGGGGCCGCGTCGTCGGTGTTATCAACCTGCAGAATCGCGAGCCGCACGAGTATTCCGAGCGCGAAATCAATCTGGTTTCGACAATCGGTTTTCTGGTGGGAGCGGAAATCGAAATGGCGCGCCTGGAGGGCGAGAATCTTCACCTCTCCGAAAAACTGGAAACCAGAAAGCTTGTCGAGCGCGCGAAGGGAATTATTCAGCGCGAACTCAGAATCACCGAGGAAGAAGCCTACCTGATGATCCAAAGGCAGAGCAGACAGCGCCGCAAGTCGATGAAAGAGGTGGCTGAGGCCATCGTACTAAGCGAAGACGTGCGCCGAGGACTGGCTGAATAGCGATTCCCTTGGAGATTGCGACTTCAGCCCCGCAGTGGAGCCACCCAAACGCACATCGAGTGTCCGAGCTGAAGCTCGGACCTCCTAAATCTCAAGCCGAATCCTTCCGGGCTGAAACAGCAATCCAGTTGTGGCTGAGTTTGAAGTTCACGCGGGTTTGTACAGAGCTTCACCGCGAATAACGCGACGTTGTGGGTCGAACTCTACCAGTTCTATCACGAGGCGTGCCCGAGTGGCGCTGCGATAGTAGATCGCCAAACTATTGACACCTGCAAACACATCGAGAAGTTCGAACCTCAGGGGCGGACGCGCAGCCAGGCCTTGAGCCCAGTAGGAGCGGATCGCTTCCTTGCCCTTCAAAGTTCCGCTTATGATGCCCATTCGCTCAACAATGTAGGGAGAGGTCATTTCAAAGTCATCGGCGTAGTGAGCGAGGACCCGCTCCAAGTCGCCAGTGTTCCACGCGTCGATCCACTCCTTGGCGAACGCCGTTGCCCATTCAATGTCGATCATCTCGTGCCCTTCCGTGCTTGCGGTCTCGTCCCTACGGGCTTGCCATTGTAATGGCAAAGCGCAGGACATCAAACTGAGACCCCGCCAGCAATCCTATTTTCTTGACTTCCTGGGCGTTTCTGCGTAAGCTTACCCCCGCACGCTGGAATAGAAGGTTCGCCCAATCATGCAAACGAAATTTTATTATTGGTTCGCCTTTACGTACCGCTTCCCATGGGTGGGGAGCGGCCAGGGGCGGATCGCGCGTGATTCGAGGTAGGGCGGAAAGCTAGAAAGCGCGAAAAGATTCCCGGAACTGGCCGCGAAAACCCACAGGGTTCGCGGCATTTTTTTTGCGAACAAGGAGCCATCCGATGATCGTAAATATGGCAGCAGGGGCGACCGAGGAGCAAATTCAACACGTCATGGACAGAATCAAAGAATGCGGATTCCTGCCCCACCTGATTCAGGGCGCGGAGAGAACCGTCGTCGGCGTGGTGGGAAAAAATCGCGGACGGCGCAACGAACTCGAAGCTCTGCGCGTGGCTCCGGGCGTGGAGGATATTATTATCATCTCGCAGCCGTTCACCCTGGTGAGCCTGGAACTACAACCCAAGCGCACGGTGGTGGACGTGAAAGGCGTGAAGATCGGCGGGCCGGAACTGGTGGTGATCGCCGGGCCGTGCTCAGTGGAATCGCGTGAACAGATGATGGAAACCGCGCGCGGCGTCAAGGCCGCGGGGGCCAAGCTGCTCCGTGGCGGCGCGTACAAGCCGCGAACCTCACCGTACGATTTCCAGGGCCTCGGCGTTGAAGGCCTGAAGATTCTTAAAGAGGCCAGCGAGGAAACCGGCCTGCCCGTGGTGACCGAAGTCATGGGCGTTGAAGATCTCGATGCCGTCGTCGAATACGCGGACATGATGCAGGTCGGCGCGCGCAACATGCAGAACTATCCGCTGCTGCGCCGCCTCGCCACAGTCCCGCGCCCGGTCTTGTTGAAGCGCGGCCCTTCGGCGACGATCAAGGAGTGGCTGCTCGCCGCCGAGTATCTGCTTTCCGGCGGAAATCCGAACGTGGTCTTATGCGAGCGGGGAATCAAGACGTTCGACTCCGAATTGCGTAACACGATGGACCTGGCAGGAGTCGCTCTGGCAAAGGAACTTTGCCATCTCCCGGTCGTGGTGGATCCATCGCACGCTACCGGACGCCGGAGCCTGGTGCCCGTCGCCTCGCGAGCCGCGGTGGGAATCGGCGCGGACGGCCTGATCATCGAAGTCCACCCCTGCCCGGAGCGCGCCTTGTCAGACGGACCCCAGTCGCTCGACCTGCCAGGGTTTGCCGCCATGATGAAGGGCCTGCAGCCAGCGATGGCGATGGTCGCCGCAGGAAGATAAATTTACAGCGCGCTGCTTTTGGCCGCGCGCCCATTTACATGATAGAATTTTGCCCGTAAAGTGCGCTCGTAGCTCAGCTGGATAGAGCGTCTGGCTACGAACTGGCATTGCAATAGTCGCCCTGCCTATTTTCAGTTGGTTAAGTGCGCAATGTTCGGCATCGATGACTGTTGTTGGGCACAATTGCTTGTCTCTGTGCAACCGATTGTGCAACTCCAAAGAGCATCAAATAGGCGAGATTGGTCTCCCCCAGACTATCCGCAGGATTTAAACTTCCGACCATTTGGTAGCTAGTGTCATTAGGCCCTGTTCCACCCAGTTTGTGGGGCGCGGTCTCGGGTGTGAGTAAGTCTCGAAATAAGTCGAATAGTTTTTTGCACGGATGCGCGGAGACTTGAGTCTATTGAGCCACTGAAAGAGAAATGACCATAGGACGCTCCAGCGGCCAATTCCCGCCCCCACGTTTAGAATCCACTTGACTGCGCCCGCGATCTAGCGTTAACAATTGGGAAAATGAGTACCCCCAAAGTGGTGGACATCTTCAGTGCCTATCAAGGTGATGTGGTTGTCTGCACCGAAGCCGACGGAGCTAGATACTTGTGGACGGCGAGAGTTGAGGCGATATTTGGCGGGGGCGTTATTTTCGAATGTGCCGAGACCGAAGACCACAACACGTATCGACGGGGTGTGATTACCCCGATGTCGGGAGTAATGCAATGCTATCCGTGAGAGACGGACCAATGAACGGCTTTGCGGTTACCATTGCTTATGCCTTTATTGGTTGGGTCTTGTGCGGCGTGACGATGAGCGTAGGAATCAAGTTTACTACTCTAAAGGCCTCTCTGGTCCTCCATGCGCTCGCTGCACCTATTTTCTTCATGGGACTCTCACTGTTTATTTTCATCGCATTGATTCATGGTCTCCACTTCACATCGCCCTCGTGTTTCTTAGCGTCGTGGTCCTAATGGACGCTTCCGTCGTCGCAATTTTCATCGAACGAAGCTTAAGGTAAACTAAGTGGCTGATTGAGCTAGGCATTTCGCAGTAGTAGACTTCCTACGCATTGAACATCGCGGTCGGACTGGCTCGGCACAGGCCGCTCATTCGCGCCTGAAATTACATTTCTGACCGATCAAACCTTTGTCCTTCCCTCTTCCTCTAATTCACGTTGATATTGAGGGTGGTGGTTTTCGAAACTCCTCCCGATACCGACGTCACTGTAACAGTGGACGGTCCCTTAGGAGTGGCAAGCGGCACTGTGGCGCAGCCGATCAGCCCCCCCATGGTGATCAGCAGCAACGCGAACGACAAGTACGCGGCAGGCCGTGGCAGCAAAGCCGTTGCGTGCCGCTTGACGAAGAACATTCCCATCATTGATGCAAGTGACAGCGCCATCAACCACAGCAAGTTGGGATTCCACGGTATCCGGTCGCGAGGCGTCGGCGCCAAATTCGCGGCAGTAGTGATTGTCACCGTGGTTGTGCTGCCGGAGGGGCTTCCCGCCAGAGTCTTGGCAGGATTCACCGAGCAGCCAGCGCCGTTTAGCGACGCCAGCACAGCGCAGGAATAGGTCACATCGGCCGGTAATGCGGAACCGGCGGGCGTCGTTGTCACGCTGAGCACAACATTCGCCGGTGTGCCTGCCGTGATCTGAACCGTGCCCGCTGTCACCTGTGCCACGGCAAAATCGACAACAGTGACACTTGAAATCGACGATGTGCCTCCAGCAGGCGCTGGATTGCTCACGGTCACACTGAACGCTCCGGATGCCGCGATGTCCGCCGCCGAAATGGCTGCGGTGACCTGTGTGGCGCTCACAAAGGTTGTGGTCTTGGCGACGCCGTTAAAGTTCACGACGGTCGACGTATTGAAATTCGTCCCGTTCACAGTCAGCGTGAACCCCGCGCCTCCCTTCACCTCGCTGGATGGAGAGATTGTTGTGAGCGTCGGGACTGGGTTGTTTATGGTGAATGCTGAATTTCCGGATGTGCCGCCACCCGGCGCTGGATTGGTCACCGTCACGTTTGGTGTTCCCGCAGCGGCTATGTCTGCCGCCGTGATAGACGCGGTAATCTGCGTCGCGCTCACGAACGTCGTCGCTTTTGCGGCTCCGTTGAAGTTCACCACGGAAGTGGAAACGAAGTTCGTCCCGTTTACGGTCAGTGTGAACGCCGCGCCGCCCGCCGTTGCAGTTGTCGGCGCAATCGTTGTGATTGCCGGGACAGGATTATTCACAGCGAAGGATTGCGCGGCCGATGGGCCGGTCGTCGGCGCCGGATTGCTCACCGTCACATTGAACGTTCCTGCAGTTGCAATCTGAGCCGCTGGGACTGTTGCCGTAACTTGCGTGGCATTCACAAAGGTTGTTGCCAGAGCAGTGCCGTTGAATGTGACCGACGCTCCGGACAACAAGCTCGTCCCGTTTACGGTCAGCGTGAAGGCCGCGCCTCCCACAATCGTGCTGGTCGGCGAAAGCGTGGTGATTGTCGGCACTGGATTATTTACGGCGAACGGTGAATTCCCCGATGTTCCGCCGCCGGGGGCTGGGTTTGTCACTGTTACATTAAATGTCCCAGCCGCCGCGATGTCTGCGGCGGTGATCGCCGCAGTTATCTGCGTCGCGCTTACAAACGTGGTCGCTTTTGCGGCTCCATTAAAGTTCACCACCGAGGATGCATTAAAGTTCGTCCCGTTCACCGTCAGGGTGAACGCCGCTCCGCCCTTGGTCGCGCTGGTCGGTGAAAGCGTTGTGATCGTTGGCACTGGATTGTTTACGGCGAATGGCGAATTCCCCGACGTTCCTCCGCCCGGAGCCGGATTCGTTACCGACACATTGAAGATTCCCGCAGCGGCAATGTCTGTCGCTGTGACTTGAATCGTCAGCTGCGTTGCGTTAACGAATGTTGTCGTCCGCGACGTTCCGTTGAACGTGACCACCGATGTGGACACGAAGTTTGTTCCGTTCACCGTAAGCGTGAAGGCTGCGCCACCAATTGCCGCGCTGGCCGGTGAAAGGGTTGTGATCGTCGGGATTGGATTGTTCACTGCGAACGGTGAATTTCCAGACGTGCCGCCGCCGGGAGCCGGGTTGGTCACCGTCACATTGAACGTTCCGGCTGTCGCGATGTCACCCGCCGTGATGGACGCCGTAATCTGCGTCGCATTCACAAACGTTGTGGTTCTTGCCGCTCCGTTAAAATTCACCACGGACGAAGTATTAAAGTTGGTCCCATTCACCGTCAGCGTGAAGGCACTTCCTCCCGCCGTCGTATTTGTTGGCGAAAGTGTTGCAATCGTTGGCACCGGGTTGTTCACGGTGAACGAAGCATTGCCCGATGTCCCCCCGCCCGGTGCCGGGTTCGTCACCGTCACATTAAACGTTCCCGCCGCTGCGACGTCCGCAGCCGTGATGGACGCAGTCACTTGCGTTGTATTCGCAAATGTCGTAGTCCTTGCACTGCCATTAAAAGTCACCACTGAATTGGACACGAAATTCGTCCCGTTCACCGTCAGTGTGAACGCGCTTCCACCCGCCGTCGCGCTGCTCGGCGAAAGTGTAGTAATCGTAGGAGCGGGATTGTTCACTGCAAGCGTGACCGTGTTCGATGACCCACCGCCGGGTGCCGGGTTGGTCACGATCACTGGGAACGTCCCGACCGCTGCGATATCCGCAACCGTCACCGGTACGGTGACCTGCGTCGCGCTGATGAATGTCGTCGTCCGTACCGTTCCGTTGAAGCTCGCAACCGAAGTCGGCACGAAGTTCGTCCCGTTGACCGTCAGTGTGAACGCTGCGCCACCGACCGTCGCGCTGGCTGGTGATAGAGTCGTCACAGTTGGCACCGGATTATTTATAGTGAACGATTGCGCCGTCGTCGTTCCCCCGCCGGGCGTTGGGTTCGTCACCGTCACGCTCACTGGGCCCGCCGTGGTCACCTGAGCGGCTGGAATCGTTATCGTCAATGTTGCTCCGCCATTGGTTGGAATCCCGCCGGTGTTTGCATTGCCGTTAAAATTCACAATCGATCCGGCGATGAAGTTGGTTCCGGTCAGTGTCAGATTCACCGCTTGCCCCACCAACCCGCTTGTCGGGCTGATCGATGCCAGAGTTGGAACAGGATTGGGCGCGCTTGAAATTGTAAAGACAAAGTTGGTCGTCGTGCCGCCGCCCGGAGCCGGATTGGTTACAGTTACATTCGCGGGCCCGACCGACGAAATGTCCGTGGCCGGAATCGTTGCCGTCAATTGCGTCGCGCTCACAAACGTAGTCGGTCTTGCGGACCCGTTAAAATTCACAATCGATGCGGCCACGAAGTTCGTCCCGGTAACCGTTAGTGTGAAGCCTGATCCTCCGGCCGTCGCCCCGTTCGGGCTGAGCAATGTGACGGTTGGCACAGGGTTGTTCACGGTGAACGGCGAATTGCCTGATGCGCCTCCGCCAGGAACTGGATTCGTCACCCACACGTTAAACGTTCCTGCCGCCGCGATGTCCGCCGCCGCGATTGACGCCGTTACCTGCGTCGCGTTCACAAACGTTGTGGTTTTCGCAGCGCCGTTGAAATTCACTACTGCGCCGGAGACGAAGTTCGTTCCATTCACCGTCAGCGTGAATGCCGCGCCTCCCGCCGTCGCGCTCGATGGCGATAGCGTTGTGATTGCAGGCACTGGATTATTCACGGCAAATGGCGAATTTCCCGAAGTGCCACCGCCCGGAGCGGGATCTGTCACAGTTACGTTGAACGTACCCGCCGTTGCGATGTCCGCTGCTGTGATCGATGCCGTTACCTGCGTCGCACTCACAAAGGTAGTTGTCTTCGCCGTACCGTTGAACTTCACCACCGCGCCCGAGACGAAGTTCGTCCCGTTCACGGTCAGAGTGAACGCTGCCCCGCCCGCCGTCGCGCTCGATGGGGAAAGCGTGGTGATCGTGGGCAACGGGTTGTTGACCGTGAACGATTGGATTCCGGATGTGCCGCCGCCCGGCGCGGGATTCGTCACGGTCGCATTCAGAATTCCTGCCGTTGCGATGTCCGCCGCCGTAACCGGAATGGTCACCTGCGTGGCATTCA
Source organism: uncultured Acidobacteriaceae bacterium (assembly GCA_964622265.1). GTDB lineage: Bacteria > Acidobacteriota > Terriglobia > Acidiferrales > UBA7541 > Palsa-360. The sequence goes on from CAZUNI010000052.1 coordinate 18,836, forward strand.
CAAACGTCGTGGTCCGCGCCGTCCCGTTGAACGTGACCACCGAGGTGGACACGAAGTTGGTTCCATTTACCGTCAGCGTGAACGCTGCTCCACCTGCCGTAGCGCTGGTCGGCGAAAGGGAAGTGATCGCAGGTACCGGATTATTCACAGTGAACTGCGAACTTCCCGATGTACCTCCGCCCGGCGCCGGGTTGGTAACCGTTGCGTTGAGCGTCCAAGCCGTGGCGATGTCCGCTGCCGTCGCTTGAATCGTCACCTGCGTCGCATTCACGAACGTCGTCGTCCGTGCAGTTCCATTGAACGTGACCACCGAGGTGGACACAAAATTCGTCCCATTCACTGTCAGAGTGAACGCTGCCCCGCCCGCCGTTGCGTTCGATGGCGATAGCGTTGTAATTGCGGGCACAGGATTATTCACGGTAAACGGTGAACTCCCGGATGTCCCACCGCCCGGAGCCGGATTGGTGACCGTCACGTTGAACATGCCAGCAGCGGTGATGTCCGCAGCAGTGATGGACGCCGTAACTTGAGTGGAGTTTACGAACGCCGTAGTCTTGGCGCTCCCGTTGAAATTCACCACAGCGCCGCTAACGAATCCAGTTCCGTTCACGGTAAGCGTGAACGCCGATCCACCCGCAGTCGCGCTGGAAGGCGCCAGCGACGTGATCGTGGGAGGCGGATTGGTAACCGCAAAGTTTGTAGACCCGGAAGAACCTCCTCCGGGCGCAGGGTTGGTAACCGATACTGGGAATGTGCCGACAGCAAAGATGTCCGCAGCCGTGACCTGGATCGTGACCTGCGTGGCGCTGACGAATGAAGTTGTGCGCGCGGTGCCGTTAAAGCTCACGACAGAGGAACCATTAAAATTGGTGCCGTTCACGGTCAACGTTAATGCTGACCCGCCCACCAATGCTCCAGTCGGCGAAAGCGTCGTGATTGTGGGCACCGGATTGTTAATCGTAAACGCCGAATTCCCCGAAGCGGCTCCGCCCGGAGTGGGATTGGCCACACTTACATTGACTGTTCCTGCTGCTGCGATATCCGCTGCAGTGACCTGGATCGTCACCTGCGTCGCGTTGACGAACGTCGTCGTCCGCGCCGTCCCATTAAATGTGACTGTCGCGCCGGAAACGAAGTTCGTCCCATTCACTGCCAGTGTGAACGCTGCGCCGCCCGCCGTCGCATTGTTCGGTGAGAGCGTTGTAATCACCGGCACAGGATTATTCACGGAGAAGGTCTGAGCCCCGGACGTTCCGCCTCCTGGGGGCGGGTTCGTCACCGTCACACTGCGCGTTCCGGAAGTTGTGATGTCCGCCGCGGCGACCTGGATCGTCACTTGAGTCGTATTTATAAAAGTCGTCGTCCGGGCCGTCCCGTTGAACGTCACTACGGAAGTGGAATTGAAATTGGTCCCGTTCACTGTCAGCGTGAGTCCCGCTCCGCTCACCAGCGTACTGGTTGGCGAAATCGAGGTCGTTGTCGGCACCGGATTGTTAATCGCGAACGGCGAACTTCCGGAAGTTCCTCCTCCGGGGGCCGGGTTCGTCACCGTCACGTTGACCGTTCCGGCTGTGCCGATATCGCCCGACGCAATCGTCGCCGTGACCTGCGTCGAGTTCACAAACGTGGTCGTTTCCGGCGTCCCATTGAAGGTCACCACTGCGCCGCTTACAAATCCCGTTCCATTCACGGTCAGCGTGAATCCCGCGCCGCCGGCCGTCGCGCTGCTCGGAGAAAGCGTAGTGACCACCGGGGGTGGATTTGTAACTCCGAGATTGATGGGGCTCGATGTCCCGCCTCCCGGACCGGGGTTTGCAGCCGTAGTGGAAAGAGTGCCGACCGAGGCGATGTCCGCCGCAGTGACCAGGATCGTGACCTGCGTCGGGCTGACGAATGTCGTCGTCCGGGGCGTGCCGTTGAACGTCACCACCGTTGACGAATTAAAGTTTGTCCCGTTCACCGTCAGCGTGAAGGCGGAGCCTCCCACCGTCGCGCTACTCGGAGAAAGCGTGGTGACCGTAGGCACAGGGTTGTTCACGATAAACGGTGAATTCCCGGAGGTGCCTCCACCTGGCGCCGGGTTGGTGACCGATACATTGAACGTACCCGCCGCAGCAATGTCTCCGGTCAGAATCAACGCCGTCACCTGTGTTCCGTTGACGAACGTCGTCGTTCTGGTGTTCCCGTTGAAATTCACGGATGCGCCGCTTACAAATCCCGTCCCATTCACAGTCAGCGTGAATCCTGCTCCACCCGCCGTAGCACTGGATGGCGAAAGATTACTGATCGTGGGAGCCGGATTGGTGACCGCTAAGTTTATGGAATTCGAAGTCCCGCCGCCAGGCGCAGGGTTCGTGACCGTTACGGGGAAATTTCCAATCGCCGCGATGTCCGCCGCCGTAACTGATATTGTGACCTGCGTCGCGCTGACGAACGCAGTTGACCGCGCCGTTCCATTAAATGTCACTACCGAATTCGATAGGAAGTTTGTGCCGTTCACCGTCAGCGTGAATCCTGCTCCGCCAAACACCGCACTGGGCGGCGACAGCGAGGTGATCGTCGGTCCGGGATTGTTCACCGTGGTCTGATCGTTGGCCGTCTTGCCTGCCGCGCCGCTATCGCCAACCGTCGTGACCGTCGCCGAATTTGTTGGCGTACCAGCCGCAGACGCCGCCACGGTTACCAGCATGTTGAACGCGCTGGCGCCTCCACTGGCCGCAATCGCCGTCGAACTCGTGCAAGTAACCGTTGGGGCCGTGCCGCTGCAAGACCACACACCCGAATTTGTGTTGCTGCTAAACGCCATCCCGCCGGGCAACGTGTCGGTCACCGTTGTGGTGCCGGTCGTTGCCGCGGCGCCTGCGTTCGTGACGGTGATCGTGTACGTCCCGGTCTGCCCCACGGTGAAATTGCCCACGTGAGACTTCGCAATCGTTACATTCGGCGCGGCGCTGCCGGTCCCAGCTAACGGAACGGAATTCGGGCTGCTGGCCGCGTTGCTGATCACGGTCACCTGAGCCGTCTTCGCGCCTGCGGTCAACGGCGCAAAGTTGACGCCGAACGTGCAAGTCGAATTTGCGCCTCCCTCTGCCGGAGGAATGACGTTGGCTCCCGACAGGCAAGTGAAGCCGCCGGTCGGCGAAGTGATCAGATTGAACTCGGATGCGTTCGTGCCGGAAATCGCGATGGAGGAAACATTCAGCGGAGCCGTTCCGTTATTAGTCAGCGTCACCGTTTGCGTGGCAGAAACCGTGGACGTAGGAATGCTGCCGAAATTCGAGGGCACCGGAGCAAGATTCACTCCCGGCGCTGGCGCAGGGTTCACGACCGTCGTGATGGGCGGGTTGACTATGTTGTTCGCGGGCGTGTGGTCGCCGCCGCCGAACACCTGCGCAAAGTTCTGCACCGGAGAATTTGCAGCGGCGGGTGGCGCAACATTCACATTGAGAACGATTTTAGTGGTGCTGCCATTGGCAAGAGTATTCGAATCGGTGCAGGTGACAATGACGCTCTGCTGCAGGCAAGACCACCCGGCATCGGATCCAATGGAGTCTTTGAACGTCAGTCCTGAGGCCATGAAGTCGTTAACGACAATCGGAATGGCGGCGGTGGTGGGCGTAGTCCCCACGCCGCCGGCATTCGAAACCGTGAGGGTATAAGTTCCGGTCAAACCTTCTGTAAATACCGCGCCGCCAGTCGTGTCCGTGATGCTCAGGTCAGCATTCACGCCAGTAGGAGCAAAGGTAAGGCTAAAGAGAGTGTTGGGACCGCCAACTCCCGCCTGCGCGCCCACCATGAAATAAATGTCGGCTCCCACGGCTCCGCCAACATTTATGTTAATCGTCGGGAAAGTATTTGCAGGGATGGGGAAACAAGACGTGCTCTGCAGGGGGAGAGGTCCAACACCAATGGCCAGCACCGCGTCATAGGGGGCGAAAACCTGTACTTGAGCCGTCCCCGCTACGGGCACATGATACTTGTACCAGATACTCCTGTCATTGGCCGGTGGCGAAGCCAGGCTGCACGAAGCCGTTGTCAGCGGGACGTCGGTTCCGGTCTCCTGTGTTGCCAGGGTCGTATCCTCGGAATCGGAATAAGGATTCGTGTTGGTGCTGAACGCGTTCGCGAAATTGTCGTTCAGCGGTCCAGCGGAACCGGTTCCCGACGCGTGCAGAACCGCAGGCGTGTCTATGGCAGTATGGGCTCCCTGTATCAGCGTGGACCGCAGTCCCGCAGCGCTGGGCGTGAATTTAACACCGGCAAAACAACTGCCCCCTGCGGCCAATAACATCGGTTGAGTGCAAGCAGGCGAGCCCGCCGTCGGCGCAACAATCAAAAAGTCCGCGGAATTCCCGGTGACGGCACCGAGTGTGTTCAACGTCTGAGAAGCCGCGCTCTGATTCACGACCTGGACATTCTTTGTAACCGCAGCGCCAACATTTTGCTGGCCGTAGGTCAAAACAGGCGGAGTGAAGATGACCGTCGGAACAGGCTGCGCGCCGGTCACGATTAGATCGTACAGAAAATCCGGGCGCGCATCGCCATAGTGGTCCGAGACGCGCACAAAAACCAGGCCGGAAACCGCAGGCTTGAATTGCAGCTTCGAATCGCGTGTGAAAAGACCGCCGGAAGTAGTGAAATCGTCATCCAGGCAGGCCGAAGTGAAAGAACCGGAGGCGTCTCCGATATTACACGTCTGCGGCTGGACCAGTCCGCTCGCATCGGTGATGTCCAGCACAGTGTCGAGATAGGTGCTGGGCGTGAGGCGCCGGGAGACGGTCTCCACGGTGAGAGTCTGTCCGGCCAGCACAGAAATCGCGTAGACATCGGTATCGGAACCGGTCGCCGAGCTGATCGACTCGTGAAATGTCCCGTTGCTGATGTACGTGGGCGCAGCAATGGATTCGTTACGCGCCGCCGTGTCGAAGGCGTCCATGGTGGATAGAATCGTATTCAGAATGAAGTTCTGGTTGGTTGTTGTTGCTCCTGCGTTCACTGTGATGTTCGCGCACGACGCAGCGCCATCCGAATTGGATTCGCTGGCGCCCGTGTAACACTCGAACTCGTTCGGAGTGGCGACGGGAATATTTTCATCGCGGCCGGTAACCGCGCTCAGTGGCCCGAGATCGGAACCGCCCGTGAAAGACGAATAGGCGGACTCCACCTCCAGCGTGTAAGTGCCGGGAGGCAATCCGGGAATCGTGAAATTGCCTCGAGTGGTCGCGTCGGAAGATCCCGATTGAGAGGCAGGATTGCCGATCACGGCGTTGCCGTGATTCGCGCTGGCAAGCATGCCGGACACGTTGGAAACAGCAGTAACGCGCGAATCGCCAACGCGGCGCGCAACGACGTTCGCGCCCTGCGCGGGAGTGATGCCGTCGGAAAACAACACCTTCCCCGAAATTGTGCCGAACGACGTGGCAAACGATGCCGCAGGATATAGATTCGAAATGGAAGCGATGTCGTCCACAGCCAATGTACTTCCAGCCGAAACGTTGGTAGCCTCCGTCTGATTCAAAAGAATTGGAAACATCGTGGGGACGCCGAGCAGGTCAGCCGAACCAATGGCGCAGGTAGACTGATTCGTGAGGCAATTCAGGTTCACCTGCGAGTGGCCCAATCCCAGGAAGTGTCCCAATTCGTGGATCATCACTGCGAGTGTGCGGCTCTGCTGCAAAGCCGTGGGGCTCCCGGCAAGGGGTTTCCCGTTGATCGTGCCGTGGCCGCCCAAAATCACGTTATTGTTGTCGATTGCGCAAGGGCCCGCAAAACCGAGCACCGAATTACTCGCACCCGCGCCCAGAAGCGCGTCCGTCAGTGAACCGTCCGTGTCATAAACAATGGGATTCAGGCTCGTGCAGTTCGCTGTGGTATTCAGCGCGTTGTATTGTGCGATGGTGCTGATGTCACCGCCCGGGCCAGGCAGGCCGGGAGTGGCATTCTGCGTGGCTTTCACAGTGGCGCTTGCGACGCCTGTCCACGCGCCGAAGGCCTGCGCCACCAGGGCGTTGGCCTGTGCATTGGTCAGACCTCCTAGCGGCCCGCCGTCTACCGTGTAGGTAAAGGGGAACGATCCCCATTTCGCCGGCTGCCCATTGGAGCCGACCGAGATCGGATTCTCCGCATTCGCGGGCCGTCCGAGAAACAGAAAGAGGCAAACCAAAAAAGAGATCGAAGTCGCGATAAGAACCGAACGTGTGGTGGTCTTCATCAGTCTCCCCTACTGGGCGCTCTGGCGGGCAGCCAGAACGCCTTGAACGAAAGACTTGAAGTCTTCGTATGAGATGGGTCCGGATTGGTGCTGGACGGTCAGTTGCTGGACAGCGGAGGAAACATAACTCTTCAAGTTCGGGACTGACTTGGCAACACCGTCGAACAGGCCGGCGTTGTTCAGACCGTTTCGCAGGAGCCGATTTCCTTGGCCGTCACGTTCCACGCGGAACCGCCCTTGTTCGAGTCCAACAGGGCTGGTGAGCTTGTATTGGCTTGGCTGGCGAATCATCAGAACGACTTCCTCGCCCACGCGATACCCGAGCTTGGAGTCGCGGTCGCGGACGTCGATGACAAATTGCCGGAAGGAATAAGTCGAGCCCGGCGCTCCCTTCAGTGCGTCTTGAACATCAAGCGTCACGACAACCGTATCGAGATTTTGAAAGTCGGGATGTTTTTCTGATTTTACGGAAGTAACCCGGCCCAGGACGATGTTCTCGGATTCGTCCACCATGCGCGCCAGGTCCATGGGAACACTCATTCCCGATTGTTGGGCGTTCGACAACGGCACAAACAAAGCGAGTCCCGCTGTGCCCAGTATCAAAAGGATCACAATGATTTTCGCTGAGTCGAAATTCAGGAAATGCCACGTTCGGGGCTGACTGGGTGTCTCCACTGGTGCCTCCGTCAAACTAAGAAGTCTTTAAGGCTGTGGTCTGGTATCGCCGCTTATTCACGCTGCCTACGGCCAAGCCGAATGCGAAACTAAAATGTCGTGCAAGTGATGACGAAACGATATAAGGTCGAAGCGAAGGTGACGGGCCGCATATTGCTTCGTACCAGAATTCCTGTCAACAGCAATTCCAAAGTGGAACATCGAGCTTGCCTTGCGTACTCTGTTTCAAAGATTGACGTTTCACAGTTGAAAGCAAGGATCGGATCGTTCCGAGAGAAGACTAATCTCACGAGTGACGCTCCGTCGAGACCGTGACGATTCGAGCGCTCTTTAACGTAGTTCACCAAGGCGTTGGAAGCGTTGAATACGGCCTCCCAAGGATCCCGTCAAGGGACAAATCGCGTGAGACCCCGCGGATTCGTGCGTGCAAGTCCAGTCGATCGAAATAGGAAGATGACGCGGGGGCCGCTCCTGCCGCAAGGACTCCACTTCTTCTCTTCGAGCCGCCCAATGAAGCCATTGAGGATTCCTATAACACGCGTACGGCCAAAGCGCTTACCCTCGATAAGCTCGTGGTCGCTCATACCCCCGATAGACCGCACCATCGAAAATCCTGATGTATTGGTGTTCTCGCAACTCATCCGAATTTAATCCGAAGATCTCCCTTATGGATGCACAAACATCACTCTCGGCCGTAGCGTCTGCTCCCGTGCTGCTTAAAACAGCCGCTTGCAGATCTAGCTTGTTGAATTGTTCGATGCGACTCCGCAACTTGGCGACCGCCGCGTCAATCTCTTCAGGCGACCGGAATTCTCGCGACTCCAAGGGTGGAGGGTCGGGTTGTTTTCTTGCCATGGTCGAGTCCGCGCGATGGAAAAGATAGACGCCCTATGTAATAATGCTGAGGCAGCTGCGGAGAGGCGACATTGAGTTGGGAATGCAATCTTGAGCTAGGCTCGTTGTTCAAACCACTTAGCAACGGACTATGCAACTTCTATGCAAAAGCCGTCCTCGGCAGCTGTACCTAAGTTGTTGAATTTAAAACAGTGCGCTCGTAGCTCAGCTGGATAGAGCGTCTGGCTACGAACCAGAAGGTCGGGAGTTCGAATCTCTCCGGGCGCACCAT
>CAZUNI010000053.1:0-25634 GCA_964622265.1 uncultured Acidobacteriaceae bacterium
AATTCAACTACCTTCTTTTCAAGACCCTGTATTAGGTTATGCAACAGCTTCTAGGCATAAGTATGCAGTCTTCTGTGAATCCGCATAACCATCCACACATCCGGGAGCAGCAGTCAAAGGTGCGAAATCGTTGCGGTAAGACTCGGTTTTCAACGCGCCGACCGTCAAGCTCGGATAGTCTGGCTTAACGGATGTTGCCTTTAGCCTTCTGTAAGACGGCAGCGTTTCGACTAGTCTAAGAGACTATGCGCACGCGTTATCCGAGCACACGGAGCAGTTTGACCTTCCGTGCCTGAGAATTCTGTGCATTAAACGGCCACCTGAGAGTGGTCCGGTTGCAGAAGAGCGGCAAGTCGCGTGGTATCTATGGCGCGGGGTGGAGCAGCCTGGTAGCTACTCGTGCTCATAACGCTCCGAACGTCAACCGACTCTGCCGGATTCACACGACTTAGCCCTTCTTCTCAGCCGCAAAAACCTCTCAAGACGGGATGTTCTGGGCACTTAACGGGCACCCGAAAATCACATCACATGTTGCTGCTTGCGCTAGCCGACAGTAGCAGGCCAGACCCACGAGTTGCGAATTGTCAGGAGCCTTCGCGGCAGTTTCAAGTCGAAGCGGCAAAAGTGTTTCGAATCGCACAGCGTGCTTTGAACCCATGCGCAATACTGGCTCGGCCGGTCAGCAACGGTACAGGGACACCATTTAAGGAGTCTTGCGATGAAGATTCTAGTTACAGGCGGTACAGGCAGGGTGGGGTCCGAAGTAATCAAGGAGTTGGTCAAACGCAAGGCAAGCGTTCGCGCTCTGGTTCGCAAACAGGATACTTCGACAAAAATGCCGGATGGAGTCGAGGTTGTCCAGGGAGATTTGCTTGACCCTGTTTCGGTGCGTAAAGCGCTCGATGGAGTCGACAAGCTCTACCTGCTAAATGCTGTCGTTCCCGACGAGTTGACGCAAGGGTTGATTGCTTACGACTTGGCAAAGAAGCTGAAGCTTAAGCAGATCGTATATCACTCTGTTTTCAAGGTGGAGCAATTCAAAGATGTTCCTCATTTTGCGTCCAAACTTACGATCGAGAGCGCCCTGCGTGAGTTCAATCTTCCTTTCACCATCATTCGCCCGAATTACTTCTATCAGAATGACGTTTCACTGAAAGACGTGATGTTGAAGGCGGGCACCTATCCCATGCCCCTCGGAATACCTGGCATTTCAGCTGTAGACACTCGTGATATCGCCGAAGCCGCCGCCATTGCACTGACGAGCGAGGGCCACTTGGGCAAGACGTACAACCTCAATGGTCCGGAGATTCTGAGCGGCAAAAAGATTGCGTCCATCTGGAGCGGGCTGCTTGGCAAAGAAATCCGATACCCTGGCGAAGATCTAGACGCGTTTGAAGAACAAATGCGACAGAGCGCTCCATCCTGGTCGGCATTTGACATTCGCATGATGTTCCAAGGCTATCTGGAGCGCGGCTTCGTGGCGGAAGATGGAGATATTGAGGCTCTAACGAAATTGCTCGGCCACCCACCGCGCCGATACGAAGACTTCGCAAGAGAAACCGTTGAAGCCTGGCGACTGAACAGCAGAACGGCGACTGTATGATCTCGACTCCAAGCGGCATCGACTTCTCATGCGGCTTCCAGTCGCTCTTTCCTTCCGGGACGCGTTCCAGCGTCCCGCGTATCCCAACAGCTTCCCGGCTAAGTTCAGCCAGCAACAGTTCGGCGATCTTCATTGTGCTGTCTCCCTGTTTTCGATTCGAGGCTGGCTGTGATTTTTGAGAATGTGCGCTATTGGACGTTTCCTGCGTGGCGAATCCCGCTACTATTGCCGCGCTAAGCTATACATAAACGCGTTTGGCCTGAGTCGGTTGTCGAATTTCTACATCTCACTGAGCCGCTGAAATGCAGCGACGCATTCAAGGGCGTAACCATGAGAAACGATGAAATCAGAGCATTCAAAATCGAAGTCGCTCCGGAGGTTTTGAGCGATTTGCGGCAGCGACTGAGTAACACGCGGTGGTCTTATCAGTTGCAGGGAACAAATTGGGATGCAGGCACCGATATCGATTACCTTAAGGATCTGGTTGACTATTGGCAGAACACTTACGACTGGCGGAAGCAGGAAGCGGCGCTCAACCAATTCGCACATTTCAAAACCGAGGTCGATGGCATTGGCATCCACTTCATTTACGAGCGTGGAAAAGGCCCAAATCCGTTTCCGGTTATTCTCACACACGGCTATCCCGATTCGTTTTATCGTTTCGCGAAAGTAATTCCCATGCTCACCGATCCCGAGTCGTTTGGCGGACGGGCGGAGGACGCTTTCGATGTCGTTGTGCCCGATTTGCCCGGCTACGGCTTTTCTGACAAACCGACGAAAAATGGAATGATCTTTCGCGTCAACGACCTTTGGGCGCGTTTGATGACAGATAAACTCGGCTACCAGAAATTTGGTGCGCACGGTGGAGATTGGGGCAGCACCGTCACCGAACAGCTCGCACGCAGCCACTCGGATTCCGTCGTGGCCGTTCATCTCACCGACGTTCCGTTCGGGCATATTTTCCAAAAACCCGACGATCCCTCTTCGGCTGAAGAAAAATTCCTCAAGAACTGCGAGCAATGGGTGCAAAAGGAAGGTGCCTATGTCATGATCCAGTCCACGAAACCGCAGAGTCTCGCTCACGGATTGAACGATTCGCCCGTCGGCCTCGCTTCATGGCTCGTGGAAAAATATCGCGACTGGAGCGATTGCGGCGGCGCGATCGAATCGCGATTCACCAAGGACGAACTTCTAACTCAGATCATGATCTACTGGGCAACCGAGTCGATCGGATCCTCCTTTCTGCCTTACTATGATTTCGTCAATGCCAGCCCCATGACGTGGATGAAGGAAGGGATGAAGAAGTTGACCGGTTCTTCCAAAGTGCCAGCGGCTTTCGCGTTTTTCCCTGGAGGCGCGCATTTGAAGGATATCAGTCAGCCGCCGCGCGAGTGGGCGGAGCGATTTTTCAATGTGCAACGCTGGACGGAGATGCCACGTGGCGGCCATTTCGCGGCGATGGAAGAGCCGGAATTGCTCGTTGAGGACATCCGCACTTGGTTCCGGACGTTTCGCGACAAACGCGGCACCGAAGATGATTCTCTTGAAACCTGTCGGGAGTTTCCTTCGAGCGTCGCGACAGGCTAGGCCAACATTTGTCCGTCGGTCCTGGTAGAGCCGCTGCTCGCGGGGCAGGCGCGCCAATCTAACCGTGAGCCGACTTGGCTGCTCGTCGGGCTAATACGCATACGTCTTGGCTGAGCACATGGCGCAGTTTGAACGTCAGCGTGCTCGAATTCTGGGCACTTATCGGGCACCTGACGTGAGTGCGGTTGCAGAAGAGCAGCAAGTCGCGTAGTATCTATGGCGCGGGGTGGAGCAGCCTGGTAGCTCGTCGGGCTCATAACCCGAAGGTCGTTGGTTCAAATCCAACCCCCGCAACCAAATTCACTGATTCGCAAGGGCTTGTTGGGCGCAACCAATAGGCCCTTCTTTTGTTTGGGAAAGACTTGGGAAAGAAATCAGTTTTCCCTTATCAATCTCAGGCCATCCGGTTCCGAAAAAGTCCCCTAGCTTCTCCGCAGCATCGTGCTCGTCTTTCGTGAAAGTGTGCGTGTAGTTTTCGGTCACGCTATTTCCACTATGCCCGAGGCGTTGCTTGCGAATCTGTTGCTGGATAGCTAGAGCCGTGGGTCGAGCGAAGGCAAAGCCTGTCCAGGCTGAATGGCCGTATCGGTGCTCGTGGGTTTCTGATCTCCGCGTAAGCTCTGGACAATGTTTGACGAAAATCGTGAGGCATACTCCCGCTTTGCCCTCTCCTGGGCAATCCCGTCTGATTGCGATGGATCTTGAAAGGACTGTGGGTTAGAAGAATGAGTAGCAAAGGAACTGGCACCAGGCCCTTGCCCAGCCATTTGCTGATTGGCGGCCAGAGCCCCTTTGTTTCGGGCAAGCTCTGCCTGCTCCAGTGCGAGTTTGTTTGATTCCTCTTCAATCCGCTTTCGGTAATCGTTGAGCTTGTCGCCGTTCGGTGTCTCGACGGTAGGCGCGGCCGTGGACGTGATGGACGTGCGCGGCTTCGGATTACTCCGGCCAGAAAAGAAAATCACGATCACCATAGCAACTGCCAACCCACCGAGCGCCATTGGTTGGATATTCTTCGGCAGAATCCCAGGAGGGGCGACGCGCTTGTCAGTGACCCCTGGAACCTCGATTGGATCGTTTGTCATCGAGATTCCTTCCTCACGAATAGGAGTCGGCTTTTGCCGATGGCTAGATAGCCGCGGTCAATGACTTTTTCCGCGATGTAAACTCCGTCTTTGTATTCGAAGTTCACGAGATTCGGTTTTCCATCCCGAATCTCGTACAGCGTCGGCGTTTCTTCAGGTTCTGCCTTGATGTACGTGAATTTCGAATCGTGATAGATGGCTTGCACATGAAAGGGTTTCTTCTCCGGGTCATAGCGATATGTGAATTTCGTTTCCGAAAGGAACTTGCTGATCTGGCCGTCTCGTTCCTTTTCAGCAGCCTCTTCGACGCGCTTTATCTCCTGCTTTTCAATGTCAATCTGCTGCCGGTAGTTTTCGAGATCTTCGGAAGACACGAAAATCGGTGCCTTGCGGGCCGCACTGATCATTGATTGCTCTTTGGGTTCAACGAATACCTTGAGGTCAGGCTCGGTATTTGGAAGATTCGAAACCTCGACCAGCACAAACGTGTAAATATTTCCGCTGGCCGTGATGAGGTTAAGATTCGTCATTGAGCCTTCTTTGGCGGGCTTTATATATGCGAAGTTCAGGTTGCCGTTGACAATCCACATATCCTTGTCGCCGCAACTGAAATCAAGAATTCGTTCCGCTTCGGGTAGAACTATCAGAGTCGTAAATTTGACCTTTGTGTTCAGCTTTACGACATCTTTAGACCCGTACGCGATCGTCTTGGTACTCGGCACGGGATCAGCTAGGACTGCAACTGGAGACGGTGATGGCTTTGATTTATGCTGGTTTTGCGTTGCCTCGGACGTAACGGCAACGGACAACAGAACGCCGAGAGCAATGAGGATAAGCGATAAAAATCGTTTCATCGTGATTTCTCCTTGGACAGCATTTCAAGGCCGGTCTTCAAACCGAACTGACCGAGCACCTGTTCCTTTCGCTCGTTGTCGTACGGGTCGTTCGTGTAAATCCAATAGCTTTTCGGGTCCACATTGAGGAGCAGCACTTTTGCGAAATCCCCCTGTTTGAGCAGTAATTCCTTCTTTGGGATAAGAGAGCGAATCTCACGAGTTTCGGCCCCGTTCAGATGGAAAACCTGGCTATACGCTTCGGAATCCATGCCGGGATTTGCGAGAAAGAATTTGGTTGGACAGTTTTCGGCCACCGTCGCGAGCATCTCGGAACGGAGCAAATCGTCGCTCGACTGCGTGGCGAGGATCATTGCAGCGTTGCGCTTCCGCCATGTTTTGAGGGCTTCCATGATGTAGTCGCGAATGACGGGATTTTTGAAAAACCGCCACGCTTCGTCCACTACAAATGCCTTGAATACCGTGGCGTTCGCGGCGTCCTGGACTGCCGTGCTGGCACGGTGGAGCACGTAAAACAGAAGCGGCTCCAGTAGTTCCGGAACTCTTTCCATTGCGCTGCCAGGAAATTTTATTTACGAGCGGCACTTCGTGACGAACCTAAAAGACCGCATGCGGCGCAAGGCACAACTTTTTCCAGGACGCTTCGATCTCGCATTGATGCGCCCCGTGCGCACAGTTCGCGAGTTTGACGACGTCGTCACAGCCACCTATTGCGGCTTCCGCGGCGCCTCTGATTACTACGAGCGATCGAGCGCCTTGCGCGTCATCGCCAATATTCACGCGCCCACTTTCATCATCACCGCGCAGGACGATCCGTTCGTTCCGTTCTCCAGCTTTTCCGATCCGGACCTCACGAACAATTCCTCCGTCGCTCTGGCCGCTCCGCGCCACGGCGGACATTGCGCGTTCATTTCAAAGGAAAGCGGCGAGGAACGCTTCTGGGCCGAGGCGAGAATCACGGAATTCTGCCGGCAGGTGTCGGAGAGCGCATCCCGACAAAAGAAATCCGAAGAAGCCCTCGAACGTTAAGAAACGCACCAGGATTTACTTTATGATAAGTATATCTTGATTGGACAACATTAAATTTGTGAAAGCCTATAAGGAAAGAGCTTGCCAAAATTTCCCGGTTGGTAGATATTGCTGCCGCGTCCCGGGCTCCATATACTCTCAGATGTCTTAGCAAGCAGGCGTGGCTTTCCCCTCGTTCCGCCACTTCTGGCGATTGAGCCATTGCCTGCACCGAATAGGAAGAACCGCTGATGTCCAGCCCTTCACGGTGCCGTGTTGGTGCAACCCGCGCAGTCCTGTCTGCTTGCGCGCTTCTTTCTTTCGCCTTCATCGTAGGGTGCACCTCATCAGGCCCATCCTCCGAATCGACGGCGCCCACAACGCCGAGCTTTACAGCCAGCGTATCCAGCGTCGGAAATGTTAGTCCCGGTCAGATCGGCGCGGTATATCAGATCGTGGTCTCCAACGCAGCTGGCGCGGCCGCTTCCAGTGGCACTGTGACGGTGACCGAGACTTCGGCAACTAACTTCACTGTGACTGGAACTCCCACTGGCTCAGGCTGGACTTGTACCGTTACCGGGCAGACTTTTAGTTGCACGAGCAGCGCGGCAGAGGGGGGCGGTCAAAGCTTTCCTCCAATTAATGTAACTGGAAACGTGACTGGGCCTGCGGGCGGGACCGTCAGCGTCTCGATCAGCATTTCGGGTGGCGGCATTACAGGTACTGTGAATTCCACCCCCACGGGAATTTCCATTGTTGCCCCGCCAACGATTAGCAAGGCATTTGGCGCATCCGGTATTGGAGTGGGCGGGTCCACTTCGCTCACCTTCACGGTCGCCAATCCTGCGGCCAACACCGTCGTTCAGACTGGCCTGGCCTTCAGCGACAGTTTTCCGGCGGGTTTAGCGGTGGCAGCGACTCCCGGGGTTACGGACACATGCAGCGGGACAGTGACGGCGGCCGCAGGTTCGGGAACAATCTCTTTAGCGAATGGCACGTCTGCCGCCCCAGGCGGCACCTGCACAATCAGCGTAAATGTGACCGCTACGGCTGCCGGCAGCTTTTCCAACACCGTGAACGGCGCGGGCACGGTTAAGTCGAGTAACGGCGGTACTGGCGTTGCCAGCAATACTGCGATTCTGAATGCGGCCGGACCGCCAACGATCAGCAAAGCGTTCGGCGCCGCGACGATTCCACTCACTAATGGCAACACGACTTTGACCTTCACGGTCGCCAATCCAGCAGCCAATTTGGCAGCGCTGACCGGCGTGGCATTCAGCGACAGTTTTCCGGCGGGTTTAGCGATGGCAGCGACTCCCGGTGTCACCGACACGTGCGGCGGTACTGTAACGGCGGCAGCAGGTTCGGGAACGGTCTCCCTCGCGAATGGCACGTCTGCCGCCCCAGGCGGCACCTGCACAATCAGCGTAAATGTGACCGGGACTTCGGCCGGGGCAAAGCCGAACACGACCGGCGCAATTTCCTCGACGCAAAGTGGAGCCGGAGCTGTCAGCAACACCGCAACGCTAACAGTCGTTGCGCCGCCCACGATCAGCAAAGCGTTTGGCGCGTCCAGCGTTTCACTTAACGGCTCCACGTCGCTGAGCTTCACCGTCACGAATCCGAATGCCACGAACGCTCTGAGCGGCGTCGCCTTTACCGACTCGCTACCCACGGGCATCGCCGTATCGACACCCAACGGCCTGACCGGCTCGTGCGGCACGGGCACCATTTCAGCGGTAGCAGGTACCTCTTCGGTGAACCTGTCGAGCGGGACGCTGGCGTCTGGCGGAACTTGTAACTTCAGCGTCAACGTGACGGGCACCACGGCCGGCGCACTCAGCAACACGACAGGAAATGTAACTTCAGCGGAAGGCGGCACAGGCTCGGCGAGCAACACGGCCAGCCTGGCGGTCGTCGCTCCGCCAACGATCAGCAAGGCCTTCGGTGCAAGCGGCGTAGCTGTAAACGCAACCACAACGCTCACCTTTACAATCACGAATCCCGCGGCCAATACCGTGGGTCTAACCGGCGTGGCCTTTAGCGACACTCTGCCGACCGGCCTGTTGATTGCGACGCCGAACGGATTGGCGAACACGTGCAACGGAACGCCAACAGCGACAGCGGGTGCGGGAACGGTTTCACTGACTGGCGGGACAGTGGGAGTTTCCACGAACTGCACCCTCACTGTGAATGTGACGCCCACGACGGCGGGAACTTTCCCCAACACGACAGGTGCGGTGAGCTCCACGAATGGTGGAACGGGCGCGGTCAGCAATACGGCGATGCTCAACGGAGCAGCGCCGCCAACCATCAGCAAGGCGTTCAGTGTTCCCACGATTCCTCTCAGCAGCGGGAACGCCACGTTGACTTTCACGATTACCAACCCTGCGACCAATCCGGTTGCTCTCACCGGCGTGGCCTTCAGCGATGCTCTGCCCACGGGTCTGGTAATTGCGACGCCGAACGGGTTGGCGAATACCTGCGGAGGAACTCCGACTGCGACGGCCGCTTCCGGTAGCATTACTCTGGCGGGCGGTACGCTGCCAATTAACAACAACTGCACGCTGAGTGTGAATGTGACGGGGACCACTGCCGGGGCCAAGCTGAATACAACTGGCGCGGTTTCTTCGACCCAAAGCGGAACCGGCGCGGTCAGCAATACTGCGACCCTTACAGTTCTCGCGCCGCCGACGGTCAGCAAAGCGTTTGGCGCGTCCAGCGTTTCACTTAACGGCTCCACGTCGCTGAGCTTCACCGTCACGAATCCGAATGCCACGAACACTCTGAGCGGCGTCGGTTTTAGCGACTCGCTACCCACGGGCCTTGCCGTATCGACACCAAACGGCCTGACCGGCTCGTGCGGCACGGGCACGCTTTCAGCAGTAGCAGGTTCCTCATCGGTGAGCCTGTCGAGCGGCACGCTGGCGGCCGCCGGTTCATGCAATTTCAGCGTGAACGTGACTGGAACCACGGCTGGGTCGGTCAGTAACACGACAGGGAATGTAACTTCAACCGAGGGCGGAGCGGGAACGACGAGCAACACGGCGAACTTGACGGTGGAAGCTCCGCCGACGATCAGCCTGGCGTTCGGAGCGTCCGGCGTCGCAGTGAATGGGACTACGACACTTACCTTCACGATCACGAATCCATCCGCCAACACCGCAGCCCTCACCGGCGTGGCCTTCACTGATGCTTTGCCCGCAAATCTTCTGGTGGCGACGCCCAGCGGACTGGCGAACACCTGCGCCGGGACGCCGACGGCGGCGGCAGGTTCAGGAAGCATCTCGCTGACTGGCGCGACGGTGGGCGTAAACACCACTTGCACGCTGACCGTGAACGTGACACCGAATCAAGCCGGTAGTTTCCCGGACACAACTGGCGCCGTGAGCTCCACTAACGGTGGAACGGGCACCGCCAGCAACACCGCGACTCTGAATGCGGCTGCGCCCCCGACGATCAGCATAATACTCGGCACGTCAGAGATTCCGCTGAACGGATCGACCACGCTGACCTTCTTGATCGCCAATCCTTCTGTCAATACCGTGACTCTCACCGGAGTGCAATTCACGGATAATCTGCCCGCCGGCTTGGTTTTGGGTTCGACGCCTCTGGTATCGAACGCCTGCGGCGGTACTACGGCTGGAGTAACAGGAGGCCCCTCTTCAGTGGGCTTGTCGGGCGTGACTCTGGCGGCGAATGCCACTTGCGCGTTCGTTGTGAGTGTGACCGGCACTGCTGCCGGCACTCTCAACATCCAGACCCTCCCGATTTCATCGACGCAAAGCGGAGCAGGCCTGGCCAGCAATAATTTGGTTCTGGTAGTTGTCGCTCCGCCAACGATCAGCAAGGCTTTCGGTGCGAGCGGCATAGCGGTCGGCGGGGCTACTACCCTCACCTTCACTATCACCAATCCCGCAGCCAATACGGTTGGCCTCACCGGCGTGGCGTTCGGCGATACGCTGCCCACAGGTTTGGTGGTCGCGGCAACGCCCAATCTAACAAACACCTGCGCCGGGACGCCAACGGCAAGCGCCGGAAGCATCTCGCTCGTTAATGGCGCCATTGCCGCCACGGGCGCGAACGCCACTTGCACGCTAAGTGTGAACGTGACGCCGACGGTTGCCGGCGTTTTCCCCAATACAACGGGCGCGGTGAACTCGACGAACGGTGGAACGGGCCTGGTCAGCAACACGGCTACCTTGAGTGCCGCCTTGCCGCCGACGATCAGCAAGGCGTTCGGCGCGCCCAGCATTCCGCTGAACACGAACACATCGTTGACCTTCACGATCACGAATCCAGCGGGTAACGTGGCTGCTCTAACCGGCCTGGCATTCACCGATAATTTGCCCACAGGCCTGGTAGTCGCCTCGACGCCTAATATAAGCAACACTTGTGCCGGGACTCCCACGGCAACAGCAGGTTCAGGGGCAGTCTCGCTCACCGGTGGTACCATCGCGACTCCGGGCAACACTTGTACCCTCAGCGTGAACGTTACCGGAAACGCCGCCGGCGTCCTTTCGAACACGACGGCCGCGGTTTCCTCGACGCAAAGCGGATCGGGTGCGGCCAGCAACACCGCCAACCTGACGGTGGTAGCTCCACCGACGATCAGCAAGGCGTTCGGTGGACCCGTGCCGGTAGGCGGGCCCACGACGCTCACCTTCACCATTACCAATCCCGCGGCCAACACGGTCGCTCAGGCTGGCGTGGCGTTCAGCGATACCTTCCCCACGGGATTGGTGGTCGCGACGCCGAACGGATTGACGAACACCTGCTCTGGGACGCCAACGGCGACGGCGGGTTCCGGAAGCGTCTCGCTGACCGGCGGCACGGTGGCCGTCAATACCACCTGCACGCTGACGGTGAATGTGACGGCGAATCAACCTGGTAGCTTGCCCAACGCCACCGGCGCGATTACCTCCTCCAATGGCGGCACGGGTACGGCCAGCAACACGGCGAACCTGACGGTGGAAGCACCGCCGACGATCAGTGTCGCGTTCGGTGCATCCGGTGTAACCGTAGGAGGAACCACGACGCTTACGGTCACCATCACCAATCCTGCGGCCAACACAGTCGCTCAGACTGGTGTGGCGTTTAGCGACACTCTGCCCACTGGCCTGGTGATTGCGACGCCGAACGGACTGGCGAACACATGCGCCGGAACTCCAACGGCGACGGCTGGTTCAGGAAGCATCTCTTTGGCCGGCGGTACGGTGGGTGTCAATACCACCTGCAGGCTCACGGTGAACGTGACGGCGAATCAGGCTGGAAGTTTCCCCGACACTACAGGTACGGTTAGCTCGACGAACGGCGGAACGGGCACGGTGAGCAACACCGCAACCCTGATTGCTGCTGCTGCGCCGACGATCAGCAAGGCGTTCACCGCGTCCAGCGTTCCGCTGAACGCATCGACGACGCTGACCTTCACGATCACAAATCCTGCGGCAAATACCGAAGCTCTTACCGGCTTGGCTTTCAGCGACACATTCCCCACCGGTTTGACGGTGGCGTCAACGCCTAACCTGACGAACACTTGTGCAGGGACACCAGTCGCGGCGGCTGGAACTGTCTTGCTAACCGGCGGGACATTAGCGATCAACAGCAGTTGCACGTTCAGCGTGAGCGTCACCGGGACGGCTGCTGGAACTCTGTCGAACACCACGGGCACGGTTTCCTCAACGCAAAGCGGAGCGGGCGCGCCTAGCAACGTCGCCAACCTGACTGTGGTAGCTCCGCCGACGATCAGCAAGGCCTTCGCCGGGTCGGTAGCGGTGGGCGGGACCACAACGCTCACGTTTACGATTACCAATCCCGCGGCCAACACAGTCGCTCAAGCTGGCGTGGCGTTCACCGATACATTCCCCACGGGCTTGGTGGTGGCGTCGACACCGAATCTGACGAACACCTGCGCCGGGACGCCCACCGGGACGGCGGGTTCAGGAAGCGTCGCGCTGACCGGCGGCACGGTGGCCGTCAATACCAACTGCACGCTAACGGTGAGCGTGACGGCGAATCAAGCCGGAAGTTTGTCCAACACCACGGGCGCGGTGAGTTCCACCAACGGCGGAACGGGCACGGCCAGCAACACCGCGACTCTGAACTCGGTTGCTCCGCCGACGATCAGCAAGGCTTTCGGGGCCCCCTCGATTGGGGTGAATGGCACGACCACGCTGACTTTCACGATTACGAATCCCGTGTCCAACGCGGCTGCTCTGACTGGCGTAGCCTTCAGCGACACATTCCCCACAGGTCTGGTGATGGCGGCTACGCCGGGTCTGACGAACACCTGCGCTGGTACACCAACAGCGACAGCCGGCTCGGGAAGCGTTTCGCTGACCGGCGGCGCGGTGGCCGTCAACGCCAACTGCGCGGTGAGCGTGAACGTAACAGCGACAGCGCCTGGCAGTTTTCCCAACACCACGGGCGCGGTGACCTCCACCAACGGTGGAACGGGCACGGCCAGTAACACTGCGACTCTCACCGCGTTTGCGCTGCCAACGATCAGCAAGGCCTTCGGCGCTCCCACGGTTCCGCTCAATGGGACGACCACGCTGACCTTCACAATCGCTAACCCCGCTGGCAACACGACAGCTCTTACGGGCGTGGCCTTCAGCGACGCCTTCCCAGCCGGCTTGGCGGTTGCAGCCACGCCAAACCTCACGAACACTTGCGGCGGGACGCCGGCGGCGAGTGGAGGAAGCGTCTCGCTGACTGGCGGCACCAGCGCTGCCCCTGGCAGCACTTGCACGCTCAGCGTGAACGTGACCGGGACCACAGTTGGGGCCAAGCCAAACACTACTGGCACGATTTCCTCGACGCAAACAGGAACAGGTGCGGTCAGCAACACTGCGACACTGACTGTCCTTGCGCCGGCAACGATTAGCAAGGCGTTTGGTGCGTCCACGATTCCGTTGAACGGGAACACTACGTTGACCTTCACCATCACGAACCCCAATGCCTTGAACTCGCTAAGCGGGGTCGCCTTCACCGATACCCTGACTAACGGCCTGCAGGTCGCGGCGACGCCCGCGTTAACAAATACCTGTAATGGAACGGTTGGAGGAGCGACATCTGCTTCCACATCATTGAACCTGTCCGGCGGAACGCTGTTAGCGGGTGGATCGTGCACCATCAGCCTCAGCGTGAAAGGCACAACTGCAATCAACGTCAATAACACGACCAGCACGCTGACCTCAACAGAAGGCGGCACGGGCGCTACAAGTAACACTGCGACCCTAGCAGTAGTTGGTCCGCCAGGCCTCGGTAAGGTTTTCAGCCCATCTACCATAGGGGCGGGCGGGACCAGTATTCTCACCTTTAACATCATCCAGGGGACAAACGATACCGGTGCTACCGGGTTGGCCTTTAGCGACACGTTCCCGACGGGGATGGTAATGGCCCCGACCGTTGGGTTAGCTAATTCGTGCGGCGGAGTGGTCTCGGGAGCGACAGCGGGTTCGGCAAGCATCTCGCTCTCTGGCGGCGCCGTCAATGGTGCGGGAGTTTGCGTGATTCAAGTGAACGTAACGGCCGCGACGCCCGGCAGTTACGTCAATACCACCGGTCCAATCTCCGATACTAGCGGTGGGACTGGCGGCACCGCTTCGGGAACCCTGACCGTGCTTACGAACCCGACGATCAGCAAGGGTTTCGGCGCTTCCACGATTCCGCTCAATGGAACAACTTCATTAAGCTTCACCATCAGCAATCCGACGACGGTTACTCTCACTGGTCTAACCTTCAACGACCCGTTACCGGCAGGGCTGGTGGTCTCCACGCTGTTCGTTCTGAATAGCAACACCTGTAACGTGGCGCCCACGGCGTCAGCGGGTGCTATTTCGGTGGGCATCTCCAACGCAACGCTGGCAGCCGGCGCCTCGTGCACATTCAGTATCAACGTGACCGGGACAACCACGGGAGCCAAGCCCAACACGACGGGCGCAATTTCCTCGACCCAAACCGGAACAGGCCCAACCAGCAACACGGCGACGCTGACGGTGGTTGCGCCGCCAACGATCACGAAAGCCTTCGGCGCCTCCATAATTCCGCTTACCGGGTCCACTTCGCTAAGCTTCACCATCAATAACCCCAATTCTTCGCCGCTAACCGGAGTCGGCTTTACCGACACGTTCCAGACCAACCTGGCGATATTGACTCCCAACGGCCTGAGCGGTTCGTGCGGCGCTGGGATAATTTCTGCGAGCGCAGGTTCCACCTCACTGAGCTTGACCGGCGGAACGCTGTCGGCTGGCGGATCGTGCACCTTCAGTGTCAACGTGAGAGTCGGTGGCTTGAGCGGCGGCACGCTCACTAATACCACCAGCGCGATAACTTCGAACGAAGGCGGCACGGGCTTGACAAGCAACACTGTGTCCTTGACGGCGCTTGCTGCGCCAGCCATCAACCTGCCCAGCCCGGACACGGCTGGTGTCGGGTCGTCGATCATCATCACCGGGTCCAACTTCGGACCGTCACAGTCGCAAGTGTCCGGCACCGTTACAATCAATGGAGCCATAGCGACTGTTACCAACTGGACCTCGACGAGCATCACGGCGACGGTGCCGTCCGGCGCTACCGCTTCAGGCAATGTGATTGTGACGGTGTTGGGTGTGGCCAGTAATCCGGAGGCCTTCACCGTGCAGACTTGCACCACGAACTGCACGATTTCCGGGCAGGTTACAGGTCCGTGGAACCAGGGCGTCTCGATAGCCCTCAGCGGCGGCGCCAGCGCTACCACCACGACCGACACAAACGGGAACTACACATTTACGGGCTTGACGACGGGGACCTACACGATCACTGTCAACTCCGGCACGACACCCGCTCTGCAAGGTTACAACTTCTCGCCGACCTCCTATTCCGCGGTCAATGTGAATGGCAATATAACCGGCGAGAACTTCACGGAAACGTCCCTGGTAGGCTCCTTCAGCATCTCCGGGACGATAACCTATTCAGGGGCATTCACCGGAACCACGCACAACACCCTGATCAATGCGTATCCGTGCACGGGTTGCGGTCCTACGGCGGGAACGACTCTTACTTCTGTGCCCATAGCAGGCGGCACGCTCTATACCATCAGAGGCCTCGGGACCGGAAGCTACATCGTAAACGCCGAAATAGACGCCCAGGACACAGGGGTTTATAACGCCTCGAATCCGGAAGGCGGCTACACCGGCAATAACGGCGTAGTCTCTATCACGAACGCGAACGCGACCAGTGTCAACTTTGCTATTGCCGATCGCTCGGCCCCTGCGGTAGGCGCCCTGACACCGCCGACCCTGCAGGGCGTCTCTACGTACGCTGGTGCGTCAAGCGGCACCGCCCTTATCTTCTACAACCCGTCTCAGAGTAGCTTCGGCGAAGAGGTCGGGACGTCCTACAAGCTTTACTATGGCACGACCAATCCGCCCACCAGTTCCGTAACCTTCGCTGCGGGTAACTCGCAAGACGTATATCTCCTGCATGGTCTGACCAACGGCGCCCAATACTATTTCCAGATGTCTGCGCTTGACTCCTCAGGGACAGTGGAAGGCGCGAAGTCTTCGATAACTCAGATAACGGAACCGGTGACCATCCAAACCCCGACTGGCGGCGGAACCATCTCCGGCCAGATCACATTTGCCGGCATAACTCCCACTGGGCCTTTGACTGTCGGGCTGTACAGCAACAATGGCGTTTATATCGAATCCGTCCCGGCGGCGGGCTTGACGAGTCCGTTTACGTACAGCATTAACGCCCCGGCCGGCAACTATCAACTCTTTGTCGTCCTTGACCAGAACAACGATGGCGTCATAGATGCTGGAGATGTGACCAACTTCGTTGGGAAGAATGGTCCCCCGTCGGTTATCGTTCCTTCATCGGGCCCGACGGTCGCGCTTGCTGTGGCCGCCGCGCCAACCTATGTCACAACCAATCACCAGTTGTTTGGCGGCGTTAGCACCTACAGCGTTCAGGTTGGGATAAATCTCGGAGCGGAACTCCCCATTTCAATGACGCTATTCTCGGCGCCGAACGTAGCCGTTCCGTTTGACATGACTGCGAGCATCAACAACAACAGCTACCAGCCGATATTTAGCAGCACCGCAATTCCAGTCGTGGGGGATCTCTATCAATTCTTGGTTACCTTCGAGAACGGCAGTACGCAGGTCGTCACGAGCACAGTGACCGGTGTGCTTACTTCTTCTCCCACCGATCAATTTGCGACGAACTTGCAGGTGGTTACAAGTTCGCCTTACTCTGCAACCGTTCCAGAGTTCACTTGGACCGATCCCACATCACCTGCGTTCTATACCTTACAGGTGAATGTCAACGGCACCAATGGAGTATCTGAGAACTGGAGTTTCCCGCATGATGGCAGCCTCCCGAGCGGAACGACCAGTGCCGTGTTTAACTCGGACGGCAGAGCAAACCCGTCAGCCCTGTCGGCTGGAGATACTTACGACTGGTCGGTTACGGTTCAGGATGCCAACAACAATTCTGCCACGCAAGTCGTCAGTTACACTGTGCCCCAGGCGGGAGTATCGCCGCCGACCGTCAGCGTTGTGTTCAATCCCACCGGCATAGCGGTCGGCGGACAAACCACGATGAACTTCATTCTCGCCAACCCCAATGCCTCGAGTTCGCTGAGCCAGGTCGGCTTTACCGACATCCTGAACAGCGGGCTTCAGGTGGTGTCGGCCGGGTCAAACACGTGCGGCGGGACGCCGACGGGAGTGACCGCGGGTTCCACTTCCGTGGGCCTGTCAGGAGTGACATTGCCGGGGAACGGTGGATTTAATACGCAAGGACAGTGCACCTTCAGCATCGTCGTGACTACGACTACCCCCGGCGTGATGAGCAACTCCGCCAGCAATGTGACTTCCCTTGAGGGCGGCACGGGCTCAAGTACTGCGGGCACTGTGACTGTGATCAGTATTCCTCCGCCGACGGTTACAAGCCTCAGCACGAACTCGGGACCGGTCGGATCGACGCTGATCATTAACGGGACGAACTTCGGAGCATCCCAGCAACTTGTAACTGGAACTTTTAGCAGTGTTAGCCTGAATGGAGTGGGGGTTCCAGCATTTGACATACTTACCTGGAGTAATACCAGCATCCAGATAATTGTGCCGGCGGGCGCGCCCACAGGTTTTGTGGTGGTGACTGTTTTGGGCGTGTCCAGTGCTACATCCTCCGCATCGGCCTTTACGATCACTGCGGGCGCGATCACGCAGGTCGTGTTCCAATCGACGCCGGCGAACACGGCACCAGGCGCACCGATCCCGCAATTCACAGTGGCGCTCGAGGACGCTCAAAACAACATCAACACCGCCTCGTCGGGCCCGATCACGATGCGGATCTATCCCAGCTCCAATCCTGGAAGCGGGACTCTGTCCGGCACGACGTCGGTCACGCCTGTAAACGGCATCGCCACGTTCAGCGGCCTTAGCATCAATAACGTTGGAACGGGCTACCAACTGCAGGCGAGTTACGCACCGTGCGGGTGCAGCGGCGTCAGTAACACATTTAAGATCACGGCCTCAGCGCTCTCAATTCTCACGACTTCCAGCCAGCTTCCGACTGGGTATGTCGGAACGACGTATCCGCCGACGTTCCTCTCAGCTACTGGCGGCTCAGGCACTGGGTACACCTGGTCGGTCGCCAGCGGGGCGTTACCCACAGGGCTTACGCTGAGTGGGGCGGGAGCGATCAGTTTCACTTCCCCGACTGCCCCTGGATCGTTCACCTTTACTGCGCAGGTGAAGGACTCATTGAGCAACACGACCACGGCGAGTCTCACCATCAATGTCACCTCGACGCTCACGGTTACCACCACGTCGTTGCCGACGGGTACGATCAACTCGCAATATGCAAAGAATAATTCAGCTTTCCTGATGGCTGCAGGCGGCACCACGCCGTACGTTTCGTGGACGATTACTTCGGGGAGCTTGCCTTCCGGACTAACGCTCAACGGCGGCAACGGCGCCATTTACGGAACGCCGACGGCAGGTGGAACATTCCCTGTGACGTTCCAGGTTAAGGACTCAGTTGGCTCGACGGCTTCGGCGAGCCTCAGTATCTCTGTGAGTTCTTCGCTGCAAATTACGTCAAGCGGCTTGCAGACGGCTGAGATCCTTTCCACGTATCAAAATACGTTGAGTGCGACAGGCGGAACGCAACCGTATTCGAATTGGACCGTCGTCTCGGGCAGCCTGCCGGCGGGCTTGAGCTTGAATTCCAGCACCGGATCGATATCGGGAACAATTTCAAACGCGGCCGACGTCACGACCTACAACTTCACGGTTCAGGTCCAGGATTCCGCCAGCAACACGGCGCGGGCCGACCTGTCCATGGTTGTAATCTCCAATCTGCACATCATCGGAATCGCGCTGCCCGGCGCCAATGGCCCCAACAATTTCAACTTGCCAACCGGGGCATTGGGCGTAGCTTATCCGGCTACTACCATGTCAGCCGCTGGTGGGTTCCCACCATACTCGAATTGGTCTGCTACTGGCCTGCCGACTGGATTGTCGATTAACCCATCCACGGGAGCCATTTCCGGCACGCCAACGGCTACTGGGACTTTCAGCAGTGTTGTACTTCAGGTGAAGGATTCCACAGGCTTCACCGCGACGTCCCCAACATTCAGCATGAAAGTCAACGGGTCTGGCGGTCTTGTGATTACAACGACTTCCTTGCTCCCAGCCAATGCAGGGACATTCTATTCGGCGCAGTTGAATGCCACGGGCGGATCGAATACGGGATATACGTGGTCTGGCGGGAACGGCCTTTCCGGCTTTGGCCTGTCGCTGAGTTCTGCCGGCGTGATATCGGGCACTCCTACCGGTTCTACTCGAATTCTTACGACGGTCACTGTGACCGATTCACTATCCAATACCGCAACTACCACTTTGCTCCTCACCATTGATGGCATTACACCGTGCGGTACAGGTAGCGAGTCGCTCCTGAACGGCACCTATGCCGTCTACTTCCGTGGCTTCATGGGGGCAGGCGTCGGGAGTCCGACGACAGCCGTCGCCAGCTTCACGACCGATGGCCACGGCAACATAACGGGAACCGGGGATGAGGACTTCAACGCCTCCTTTACGGGTGGCGATGTACACCTGCAGATCGTTCCGAGCGGGGGCGGAAGCGTGAGCTCCTATTCCGTGGGATCCGACAACCGCGGCTGCGTGACGCTTCAGTTCAACAGCGGCCAAACTACGACAGCACGCTTCGCGCTGGGTGGTCTAACGACAATCAACAGCACGACTGTGGCAACCTCCGGCCGGGTTATCGAGTTCGACGACAATTCCGGCAACGGGTCCGGCACGCGCGGCGCCGGTATGATCTTCCGGCAGACACCCGCCGCATTCGTCGGTTCCGCGCTGCAACCGAATTACACGATCGGTATGGAAGGGTGGGATCCGTCGGGCGGGAAGGTAGCGAACGTCGGCACCTTTACACTGAACACCACAACCGGGCTGGTATCGGCCGGCTACTTCGACTACAACAACGCCGGTACCACGGCCAGCGTTCTGGGCACGGCCAGCGGCTTCATCAGCCTCGCCGGTATTTCCCCCACGACGGGCCGGACCAGCATGACTTTCACGGCCGGAAGCGCGACTTTTGATTGGGAGATCTACGTCATCAACGCGAACCAGTTCCTGGTCGTTTCCATCGACCCGATCGGGACGAACACTCCGCTTACGGTCGGTCGCATATTTGCGACAGGCGCTCCCGGATCGTTCAGCACTGGCTCCGTCAATGGCAGTTACATCATCCATGGGACCGGATTCGATCAGACTGGATCGACTGCGGGAGTCGGAGTCGCCGACACCATACTCGGCTTGATCAATGCGTCCAACGGAACCTTCGGCAATGGGAGCACGATCTACCAGTATGAGAACGGGCAACCTTTGCAAGTGCAGTCCATATCCGGCATCACCTATTCGGTGGATCCGGCATCGGGTCGCATGACCTTGCAGAATACCGGCGGCGGTGGCGGAGCACCTGTCTTCTATCTGGTGACACCGACTGACGATGGAATCGCCGCGGTCTTCGGAGGCCCTGACGGCAGCGACGCGCAATTTGGTTATATCGACATTCAAACCAACCCCGGCACCTACTCGAACAATTCGATCTCCGGGAACTATACGATTGGGACAGAGGATCCCGGCGACAACAACGTGACGTATCTATCTGGGACCGGGCCCTTCACGGCGGGCACCGGCACCGTTCAGCGGGATACCAGCAGTTTGAGCGGGCTGGCCACGTCTCCGGCTACGTTTACCTTCGAGATCGGCGCGGACGGGACGGGCGATATAGGATTTGCCGACGGAGTTGCCATTACGAATGGATCGAAAATCTGGTATCTCAATGGAGCCTCCGGTGCGCCGGCGTTCCTCCGCGTCTTTGAACAGGAAAGTCCGGCCCTGACAATTGCAGTGCCCGGACTGCCATCACAGGCAGTCGGGAGCAATTATCCGGCCACCACATTCAGCGCGGTTGGCGGTTCCGGGACGGGCTACGTTTGGTCGATTGCCAGCGGTTCGCTGCCGCTCGGCCTTTCCTTGAATACGAGCACTGGTGCGCTCGTGAACAGCCCGCATCCCACGACACCCAATACCTATTCGTTCTCGCTGCAAGTCATTGACTCGCTCGGTCACACGGCTACTACCGGCACACTCAGCATCACGATCTACCCAGCGCTCGCGATTACGCCACCCTCATCATTCCCGGCTGGCAGTGTCGGCGCGAGCTATCCGGCGCAGTCGTTTAATGCCTCGGGCGGCTCCGGCACCGGTTATACGTTTACGATTGCGTCGGGATCGTTGCCGAGTCCATTGATACTCGAACTCAATGGCTCAATCGCCAGCGCTATCCCCATGGCCGCGGGAACCTATTCGTTTACGGTCAAGGTGACTGACTCGGTGGGCGACACCGTGACGAGCAGCAGTCTGAGCATCGTGGTTAGCGCAGGTCCGCTTTCGGTGATAGCGCCGGCATCGCTGCCCGCAGGCACCATCGGCGTGCCTTATCCTGAGGAGGGGTTCGGTGCACTCGGAGGTTCCGGGACAGGCTACGTCTTCACAATTGCCTCGGGATCGTTGCCGCCTGGATTGACTCTGTCCAGTAACGGCACGATCACAAATAGCCCGAATCCCACGACGACTACCGGGTCGCCCTTCACGTTCACCGTGAAGGTCACCGACTCGCTGGGTGCCACGGCTACGTCCAGCCCGGCCAGCAGCATCACCATCAATGCGAACACTGGCCTGGTGATTACGCCGCCCTCACCGCTGCCGAATGGAGCGGTTGGCAACTCATATATCGTGGGTGCGTTTACTGCCAGCGGCGGTTCAGGCACTGGTTACACTTGGGCTGTTGCCACCGGCGCGCTGCCGGCTGGACTTGCCTTAGGTGCCGGCACAGGCTCGATTACCGGCTCACCAACTGCGGCGGGAACTTCTCCTTTCACCGTCATGGTGACTGACTCGCTGGGACACACGGCAAGTACCGGCTTGCTGAGCATTACAGTCACTGGAACGGGGCTTGCGATCTCGACTTCAGCGCTCCCGTCCGGTCTACCGTTGTCGCATTACTTTGCCCTCGTGAGCGCGAGTGGCGGAACGCCTCCGTATGGGCAGTACACCGTCGCTGGCGGGACCTTGCCTGCCGGATATAGTCTCAACGCCAATACAGGCGAGATTACGGGCGTAACGTCATCGAGCGCGCCCGCTTCCAGTTTCACGGTCCAGGTGAAGGACAGCCAGGGTGCGACGGCGACGAAGAGTTTGAGCATTACCGTAAATGCGACGCTAACCATCAATGCAACGTCGGTCTCGCCTGGCTTTGTTGGCACTCCGTACGTTGATGTCTTGACGGCGACCGGCGGGACGGGTACCGGATACACATGGTCGCTTGTGGGTGGATCCCTCCCCACGCCGCTGGCCGTGAGCAACCTTACTGTTGGTTCCAATGTTGACGGACAGATTTCCGGTACGATTACCTCGTCGGCCGGCTCCTATACCTTCACGATTCAGGTGAAGGATTCAGGAAACAACATCGCCACGTCAACGCTTTTCATGGAAGTTTTACCGCAATTCAAATTCACCACCAATCCGTTGCCGACAGGAGTTCCGGGACAAACTTATCCTGGGGTTTCGCTTGGCGCGTCCCCCTATCTCGCGGGAGGGTTCCCGCCCTACAAGAACTTTGCCATAACTTCGGGCAGTTTGCCTGCAGGTCTAAATCTGGACCCGAACCTGGGAACTATTTCCGGCAATGTTTCTTCGTCTGCTTCGGTCACGACCTATAGCTTCACCGTCCAGGCCCAGGACACTTTTGGAGAAACAGCGTCGTCGAGTACCCTGTTTTTAGCAATCAATGCGTCGCTGGCGATTACAACTACGTCAGTCCCGACCGGGATAGTCGGTACGCCATATTCCGTGACTTTGGCCGCTACGGGTGGGATTCTGCCCTATACATGGAGCGGAACAGCTCCGACTGGCTATACATTGGGCTCCAATGGAGTGCTCTCCGGCACACCGACAATAGCCTCTTCGGCCAACTTTGTCGCAACCGTCACCGATTCCAGTACTCCCACCGCAATCGTTGCCCGTGTCAGATTGACCGTTGTGACCGATAGTGCCATGTCCTGCGGGACAGGAAATGAGGGCATCCTCAACGGCAGTTACGCCTTCTACGCGCAAGGCTTCCAGGGCGGCGGGTTGGGGAGCTACGTCGTTAGCGCCGGCAGTTTTACGGCGAACGGGGCTGGCGGCATCTCGGGCGGAGACTTCGATAACAACACCGCGAGCTCGAATGGAGGCAACGTACACGCCACTATTCTTTCCTCCGGGAGTTCCTACTCCGTAGGCCCTGACAATCGCGGCTGCATGACGCTGGCTCTCTCTTCGGGTGGTCCGGTTGTGTTCCACTTCGCGCTGGGCGGAGTCGGTGGTAATTCGGCCGGCGTCGCAGCCAAGGGACGATTCGAGTCTTGGAGCGCCACGATACATACATCCGGAATAATCCTGCAGCAAACTCAGAGCGCTTTCTCAAATAGCGCGCTTGCGGCCCGGTTTGCATTCGGCATGGACGGCTTCGACGCTTCCGGGAACCATGCCGCCATGGGCGGGTCTTTCGGCCTCGGCGGAGGAACCATTTCGAGCGGTTATTTTGACTTTACGGATGGGAGCAATGGAAGTAGTGCCTCGCTTTACAGCGTGGCAGGCACGGCCTCAGGCTCCATCGGAAGCGTTTCCGGTACGGGTCGCGCTACCGCAACCTACAATGTCGGCTCAAACATCCTGGATTGGGTCATCTACGTGGTCAACGAAAACCAGTTCTTTGTTATGTCCGCGGATACGCTGGGTTCGAACACGCCGCTCACCGTTGGCCGCGCCATATCGACTGCCAGTTCGTTCACGACCGGTACGTTTAGCGGAAGCTACATTTTCCACATCACGGGCTACGTGTCATCTCAGGATGAAGCTAACATCGTCCTTGGACGCCTTTCCGTTGATGGCAGTGGGAACATCTCAACCGGGAGCCTGTACGAATATGTGAACGAGCTGGACGCGTTTATCTACCAGCCGCTTACAGGGACCTATTCAATCGGCCCCACCTCCGGGCGCGCTGTTCTGAATAGCGGGGGAAGTAACCAACCGATCTTGTACCTGGTGAACCCCACGCCGGACGGGATCGCCGCCTTTGTGATTGACACGGACAGCACTGCGGGTTTCGGAATTTCTGAAATACAGCCGGCCGGAACGTACAGCAACAATTCAATCTCAGGATCCTATATTTATGGTCCCGACGAGCTGGGTGACAATACCGACGTCACCGCTGGCCAACAAGCAAGCGTTGGATCCGCCAACTTCACTGCAGGAGTCGGGACCCTGGTGCATGACAACTCCAATCCTAACGGCGGTATATTGACTACCAACGCGCCGACCCAAATTTGCTTTGCCATCAACCCGGATGGAACCGGAACGTTCGCGTTTGGCACATGTGGCGCTCCTTCCGGGATCGCTATCACGAACGGGACTAAAATCTTCTATTTCCAATATGGCGAAAATACGCCCGCCCAAATTCACGTGTATGAACAGTAAGGTGTGCTAGTTCAATCTGAGCCATCCGACCGAGCGTTATCAAATTTGGTTTAAGACTGGTTTCATCTCAGAAGGAACAACGTTCCGTGGGTTTAGTGCGCGGAGCTGTTGGTAGTTGCGGTTTTCGCCGGAGGCAAATTCCCGCGAATTAGTGAGTCCACCTGATTCCAGACCTTGGGATCGCATTCAATTTGCGTGTGGGCCTTGAGGAATATCCTGTTGTACCAGGGATAGTCGGAACAGTTGTAAGCGCTTGAACCGTAATGGGATTGAAAATTTCCGAGAATCTTTGTGCGGGACGAGTCCGCCGCGCGAATTTCAGGTTCCCCTCGAAGCATCCCCTCCGCCTGATAGAAATTTACGGCCATTGAATTCCTTCCTTCGCCAAGAGGTGCTGAATGCCCTTCTCGGGTGACTTGGCAAGCACATAAGACCCCATGCTTGCGCGGTGAGGCCATTGTCCCTACCAAGAATCCCGTCTGAGCGGTCAAAAGCTGCTGCGGCCCAGAGGCAAGCAATTCAGAGCAGCTCTATGCGCACGATATCGCCTGTATAAGTGCGCTCGAGATTGGTCACGGCGCTACAAAGCGCAATTCTCCGTCAAGTTCAGGTTGTGGTGACCCAGAGCTGGGCAAGCTAGGCCGCGCGGCGTTCGTATCGGTGATGGAGTCCGCCAACTTCGGGCAACTCCACCACTTTTCCAAGTACTGGAGGCTGTACCCTCCGAGGGATCGGCGCATCTTTCTCCAAGGAAAGATGCGTGCGCGTTCGCTCGTAGTATTCAAAATATGACTTCAAGACGCGATGTAGGCCCATTTGATTCAAAACGATAACATGGTCCAAGCACTCGCGACGAATCGATCCGATTAACCGTTCGACGTAAGGATTCTGCCAGGGTGATTTCGGAGCGGTGAGGACTTCCCGAATTCCAAGCCAAGTTGCCGCTTCACGAAACTTCTCTCCATAGATGCCATCACGATCGCGAAGCAAATAGCGAGGTGCACTGTCCCAAGGGAAAGCTTCCAGCAGTTGCCGGGCAGTCCATTCCGCCGTGGGATTCGCGGTCACAGCAAAATGAATAGGACGCCGGCGGTCGTGGGAGAGAATCACAAAGACGAACAGAACCCGGAACGTGACCGTCGGTACAACAAAGAAGTCGGCAGAGACTAAGGTCTGCATGTGGTTCTTCAGAAAGGTGCGCCATGTTTGCGACGGCGGCTTTCGGTGTCGGACCATGTACTTCGCCAGTGTTGCTTGCGAGATCGAAATGCCAATTTTCATCAATTCCCCATGAATGCGTGGAGCTGTCCTTCGCCAAAAGTCCGCCGGTCCTGAAAACGCGAATTTCTGATCGATCAGCTTCTCGAAAGCATCGCATGTCTCGGATTCTTTTTCGGGC
>CAZUNI010000054.1:0-25598 GCA_964622265.1 uncultured Acidobacteriaceae bacterium
CTAGTTAGTGAAGCGGGGCTGGTCGAGCAGGAAGTGCGAATCGTCGAGGGACGCCCTTTCTTTTATTTCGTTGCTCCTCTCAGCATCGTCGAGATCGCGTTCGAGTGGTTCCTGCGAATGATGGGTAAAAACGAAGTCTGTCCGGCGACGCTATTAGGAATTTATCGCCGCCCGGCAAAGTGCAGCGATGCGGCAGGTCCGGCGGGTCCACTGCTTTCGTAAGACGCGCGGCTAAATTCTCCCTGCGGGAATATGGAAATCGTAAGCAAAAACATGACACTCCCACACGGACGAGAAACCATATTGAGTTCTCCGCGCGTAAAGTCCATGGTTTCGACCATAGTTCTAAATCAATCCCGGAATACTGACCACGCACTGCGCGGCGTCCTGGGCAAACTGGCCAGGGGCACTTCCATTTTCGTGGCCGGCACTCTGATCGGAAAGCTGCTGCTGTTGGCGATTCAAGTGTTTCTGGCCCGTCTGTTGCGAATCTCGGGCTATGGGTCATACAACCTGGGTTTCAACGCCGTCATTCTGCTGCAGTCGCTGGCATTGGTGGGCCTCGATCAGGGAGTGCTGCGCTACGGCGCCATCTACAGGACGCGCGAGCGGGGCGGCCTGGTCAAGGGAACGCTCCTTGCTTCTCTCGCAGTGGGTGTTGCGGCCAGCATGATCGTTTCGGCGTCGCTGTGGATTGCTTCACCGGCGATTGCGACGTACCTCTTTCGCGATCCTAATCTTGCACCTACGTTGCAGATCTTCTCGGTGGCGCTGCCGTTTTATGTGGTTGCGCGCATTACCGGCTCATTCGCCCAGTCCCATCACGACATTTTCCGGATGACGTTGATCCAGCAGATTTCCCAGCCGGGCCTGAACCTGGTTTTTGTCGCAGCCCTTTTTCTGTTGCGGGCCAATCTACAGTGGACGGCAAAAGTGTTTGCGGCCTCCACGGCTTTCAGCGCGTTGGTTGGCGTCTATTCCATCCGGTCGGTCTTTCCGGAATTCTTCTCGTCGCTACGGGCCGAGTTTCATTTCTCGGAGTTGTTGCGATATTCGCTGACGTTGTCTGCCATTGCCATCCTCTACCAACTGTTCTGGAGGACACCAAGCCTGCTTCTCGGGCATCTTGCCAGCGCGAGTGAGGTCGGCCTGTTCAGCGCGGCGGCGACGCTGGCATCTCCGCCGGGATTTATTTCACTGATCTTCGCGCAGCCCTTTATGCCGATGATGGTGGATTTGCACGAGCGAGGGAATCTGACGGAACTCGATGCTCTGTATCGCACCGTTACGCGCTGGACTTCGATGGTCGTGATCCCCGGATTCGGATTTCTGGTGCTGTTTCGAAAGCAGATACTGACATTGTTCGGCAGGGATTTCAGAGGCGCCGGAGACATTTTGATCCTGATGGGTCTGGCATGGATGATCTACTACGCCAAAGGGCCGGTGGCGGCGCTGCTGGACATGACGGGCCGTCAGGCTGTGGATTTGGCAAATCTGGCCGGCGTTCTGATTTTATCGGTTGGGCTCGGGCTGTGGTGGATTCCCCGCGCCGGAGCATTAGGCGCCGGGTGGGCTGTGGCGATTGCGATTGTTGCCTGGTCCATCGCAGAGTCCATTGAAGCGTGGGTGATATTTAGAATCCCGCCGGTTAGCAGGAGTTTGGTGCAGTCAACGGTTCTTGCGTCGCTCACGTTCGGTTTTGGTTTTCTGATTCAGGAACGCGTTTCCACTGCAACCGAAGCCGTCGTAGTCGGAACGTTATACCTGCTCTTGTCCTTCTTGTTCGGTTTTACCCCGGCCGATCGAAGTCTGGTGCGGCGGGGACTCGGCAAGGTGACCGCTCATCTGGCTCGTCCTGCGGTGGCTTCAGGTCAGAACTGATCGCCGTTTGAATCTCTTCTAACCTGGTTGTCCTTGTTGAAGCAGCCCGCAAGCGGGCGCATTGCCTCAATCCACATTTTCAGATTTGCCTCAAACAGACAATTTAAAACTGGATTCACACTCACAAAGGAGAAATCGCAATGAATATTTTAGTGCTTGGTGGAGACGGATACTGCGGCTGGCCGACGGCGCTCTACCTTTCCAAGCTGGGCCACCGCGTCGCGATTGCCGACAATTTTATTCGCAGGCAGTGGGACTACGAACTGGGCGTCGAGACGCTGACGCCAATCCGGTCGCTGCACGCACGCGTGGCGGCATGGAAGGAGTGTACGGGGCGCTCGATGGAAATCTTCGTGGGCGACCTCTGCAACTACGAGTTCATTTACGAAATGTTCGAAAAGTTCTCTCCGGATGCGGTCGTACATTTTGCCGAACAGCGTTCGGCGCCGTACTCGATGATCGATCGCGAGCACGCCGTGTTTACGCAAATCAATAACGTGACCGGCACGCTGAACCTGCTGTACGCCATGCGCGACGTGAACCCGGACTGTCACCTGGTCAAACTCGGAACGATGGGCGAATACGGCACGCCGAATATCGACATCGAGGAAGGGTTCATCGAAATTCACCACAATGGGCGAAAGGACATGCTTCCATTTCCGAAGCAGCCGGGCTCTTTCTATCACCTGAGCAAAGTGCATGACAGCCACAACATCGCTTTCGCCACCAAAATCTGGGGACTGCGGTCGACCGACCTGAATCAGGGCGTCGTGTACGGCACCATGACGGATGAGATTGCGCTCGACGAGCGGCTGGTCAACCGGTTCGACTACGATGAAGTGTGGGGCACCGCGCTCAACCGATTCTGCGTGCAGGCCGCCATCGGACATCCTCTGACGATTTACGGCCGCGGCGGCCAGACGCGCGGCTTCCTCGACATCCGCGACACGATTCGCTGCATCGCGCTGGCGGTTGACAATCCGGCCAAAGCCGGCGAGTTCCGCGTGTTCAATCAATTCACAGAGCAATTCAACGTCAAGCAATTGGCCGAACTCATTGCCCGGGTGGCCAAGCCGCTTGGGATCAATTGCCGCATCGAACATGTGCCCGATCCGCGCGTTGAGGCGGAGGAGCATTACTACAACGCGAAACACACCAAGCTGATCGATCTGGGACTGAAACCGCATTTCCTTTCGGACTCGCTGCTCGATTCACTCTTGAATATTGCGGTTCGGCATAAGGACCGCGTCGATTCCAAGGTGATTCGTCCGACGGTGAAATGGCGCCAGGCGAAAGCCGAGCCAGCCGTACCCGAAAGAGAACTCGAGATCGTGATGGCCGCCGGTCGCAACGACGCTTAAGCGCCTCGATTTCGCACCTCGGAGAATTGAACATCCCATGAATGCCAGTCAAATCATAGTCGTGATCGCGATAGCTTTGCTCGCCTACACTTGGATCGGCTATCCGTCTCTGCTGATCTTTCTTCAGGCGTTGTTTCATCGTGCGGTCCAGCGGTCTCCGATTCATCCTTACGTCACGCTCATCCTGGCGGCCCATAACGAGCAAACAGGCATCGCGGAAAAGCTGCTCGATTGCCTGAGCCTCAAATATCCCGCGGACCACTTGGAAATTCTGGTCGTGTCGGATCATTCCACCGATGCGACCGAGAAAATCGTCGAGCAGGTCGCAGCGAAACATCCAACCATCCGCCTCATCCGCGCCGGGATTCGCGCGGGAAAAAGCGGCGCGCAAAATTTAGCCGCGGAACAGGCCAAGGGAGAGATTCTGTTCCTTACCGACGCCAACACGCGAATGAACGAAAACGTGCTCGAACAACTCGTCGAGAATTTTGCCGATCCACGCGTGGGCCTGGTCACGGCCACAATCCATTTCCTGCAACCGAAAGGAGCGGTGCCCGAGGGGCAGGGAATGTACTGGCGATACGAACTGCTGATTCGCCGGGCCGAGTCTGCCCTGGGGATTCTGGCGAAAGCTTCCGGTCAGGCGCTTGCCGTGCGGAGGAATCTATTTCGTCCTCTGCAAACCTGCTATGGAGACGATTGCATCCTGCCACTCGAAGTGCGCCTTCAGGGCTACAGGGTTCTTCACGATCATCGAGCCATCGTCACCGACACGATGCCCCACACGCTGCAAGGCGAAATGCGCACTCGCACGCGAATGACTGCGCGCAACTGGGGCGGCACGTTCAGCCAGATTGCGATTCTCAATCCTTTCCGATTTCCTTTCACTGCCTGGGCATTGATTTCGCATAAGGTTCTCCGATGGCTCAGTCCGCTCTTCCTGCTTCTGCTGTTTGCAGCAAGCACGGCCTCCGCTTTACGCGGTCACTTGATCGGGCTGTGGATTCTTCAGGCCGCCTTTTACGGAGTTGCATTTTGGGGATGGCAGTGTGTCCGCAAGGGGAATGGCGCAGGCGTATTTGGACTGCCGTTCGCGTTTTGCCTGGCGAATGTCGGCTTCTTTTTCGGCCTGGTGAAGGCCGTCCGCAATCAAAGGATCGTCGCGTACTAAGACCTTATCGCGGCACGATTCCAACCTTTACGGAGTTCACACGTGAACTGGGGGTACCCTGAACGGGGCAAAGTTCTGCTGTTCGGCGGAGATTTGATCATGGCCGCCGCTGCGGCGGTCTTTGCCGGCAACTTCCATCCGGTGTTGCCCTCCGCCTCGACGCAACCCGCCGGCAGGATCGTGTTGTTCGTGCTCGTCTTCCCGGCATGCTTCTACATTTGCGATTTGTACGACCTGAGCCCGATCGATGGTGCCAGAACATTCGTGAGGCTTCTGGCCGCGTTTGTGGTGAGTACCTGCATCATCGGCGTCTTTTTACTTTTTTTTCAGTGGCAGGGCTTTAGCCGCGTGGGCATTGGAATTTCCGTGGCTCTGTTTTTCCTTCTGAGCTTTTCGTGTCGAAGCTTCTACAAACATAACCGGAGCAGGTTTGCCAACCGTCGCGGCGTGCTGCTGATCGGAAAGGAACGGGATGCCGCGGCGCTGCAAGCGATGATGAAATCGACGAGCTGTCCGTATGAATTTACCGGCATCTTGCGCACCAGTTCGCGAAGGGAGCCGATTGTACTTTCCAGCGTTGTGGAACCTCTGGTCGCTGTAGCGACCGCGGCAGGTGGCTCTTATCATGTGGTTGGCACAACCCGAGTGGAGGAGATCGCGTCCAGTTCTGGTGCAGAGCAGTTCCCAGAAAATCCCGAGGCCGAAGGATTCAGTTTTCACGACTATGGAATCGCCAATTCGCAAAAGCTGGAACAACTGGCATTGAATTGCGGTGTGGATACCATTGTAGTCAGTCCAGACTTTTCCACCGTGGAACTCGCCGAGTCCCTGATGCGATTGCGCTTTCAGGGAATTCGTATTTCGACGTTGCCGGACTTTTGCTCCCAAATCCTTGAGAAATTGCCGCTGGAGACGCTGAATGATTCGTGGTTTTCTTTTGCGTCAGGCTTCCATCTGCTGCACAAGCGAATTTTTCGGAAGGTCAAGCGCTTGATGGACATTCTGCTTGCCTGCGTAGGCCTGATCGTTACGCTTCCGATCTCCCTCCTCGCAGCCATGGTCATTAAGATCGAGTCCCCCGGCCCTGTGCTGTTTAAGCAGTGGCGCGTTGGCAGGAGAGAACAGCCATTCCTGCTGATCAAGTTCAGGTCCATGCGCCTCGATGCGGAATCCGACGGCCAGGCGCGATGGGCCACCGCCCAGGACCCGCGAGTCACGTTTGTGGGGCGCATCCTGCGCAAACTGCATATCGACGAAATTCCGCAGATGATCAACGTTCTTCTCGGGCAGATGAGCTTCGTGGGGCCCAGGCCGGAACGACCGGTGTTCGTCGAGCAGTTTAAGACTCAGGTGCCTTTCTATCACCTGCGTCACTACCTGCCGCCGGGGATTACCGGATGGGCGCAAGTCAACTATCCCTACGGGGACTGCATGGAAGACGCCAAAAATAAGCTTCAGTACGACCTTTATTATGTCCGCAATGCCTCTCTGACACTGGACCTGAGAATTCTACTGCGTACCGCACGCGTTATTCTTTTCCGAACTGGCAGCCGGTAATTCCGGGGCTGCCTCCCGCCTCCACTCTGCGCAAATACCTTCTAGGCATGGACTAGACCTCCACAATTCGTTCCTATTCCATTTTAACGGACGCATTCCACCTAATCGGGTAGGGGCACAGTTTGAAATTCAGAGACCTGGATTCTAATGTCTGCCTGTGAGAAACTGCGCATATGAAGGCACGCAGGCCTGCGGTAAAGGATTCCACGAAAAACCTTCGTAGCGAGGGAGCGAAGCGCAAATCCCAACAAGTCGCTGCTCGAGCAGCACGGAAAGCCGCTAAGAAAGCACGAGAGGAAGAGGACTTTAAGCAAGCGGCACTCAATGTAGTGCAAGAATCCACAAAGGACCGCCCCTAGTTAAGGATTTTCTCGAAAGCATCCAAGAGCTCTGATTGACGTTCCTTGACACCCCTTCACGCGGGACAGTACACTGATTTTCTAAAAATTGTCAGGGATCGGACACGGATGCTGATATCGCGGGATTATGTCGGGTACATGGCTGGCGAAGTGACCAAACGGCTCCTGGCGGCGAAAATGATCGAGGCGCCCTCCGCCGAGGAATTGACCAAGAAATTACGCGCAGTGATGCAGGATGAAATCAGCATCGAAGACCGCCTGAATGAGGAAGTCCGGGAAATCCTAACGAAGTACGCGGAGGACATGCGCCGTACAGGCGCTTCCTATCAGGAAATGTACAAGAAAGTGAAAGGGGAACTGGCGCGGCAGAGGAAACTGATTCTGCGGTGAAGTTACGATTCTCACGCTGAAGTTTTGAACGGAAGGAAAGAGAGAAGCCTGATTATTCATGCGACTGACCAGAGAAAAAACGATTCGTCTATCCCACGTTATTACCGACCTGCTCGTCTCGTGTAGTGAAGTGGAATTCGTCGAGGACCGCGACACCATCCGGCAGAAAACAGTAGCGATCATTCAGGACCTGTTGAAAGAAGAAGAAGGAGTGGATGGGGAAGTCCGCAAGAAGATCAGTTCGCAGAAAAAAGAAATCCTCGAAGGCAGCGAGGAATGGGATGTGCTCTACCGCAAATATTACGCGGATGAGATGCGCCGCATGGGTATCGTGCATCAGGCGAGTTCGTAGTTCGCAAGCCCCGTAGTCAAAAATTCAGCCAGACAAAATAAAAAAGAGCCGCCCTATTCGGGCGGCCCTTGAAATTTGTATTTTGCCGCAGCCTTGCGTCTACTGCCCGTCGTCCGTACGCTTCTTAAGCACGGGACGATCCGGATCGGAATCGTCGCCGGATGGGGTTTGCTCTTTGTCGGTCTTGTCCTGGGTCTGCTGCTCGGTGCGGGTGCGCAGGGTGGGTTTGTCTCCGCCCGACTTCTTGTCGTCCAGCTTATTCCGGTTCTCAATCCTTGCCAGCCGCGCCTTCACCAAGTCGAACTCCGATGTGGTGACGATATACTCGTCCCGCGCCGGAAGGATCGTTGCGATTTCTTGCTGCGCTTTCTGGACGCGTTCCGGAGTCGGCGGGTGCGTGGAGAAAACCTTGGGAATGCTGCCCGGATGGCGGCGCTCTTCCGCTTCGATCTTTTCAAAGAAGCTCACAAACGCGTTGGGATCGTACCCGGCCTTATACATATATTGCAGGCCCAGGTAGTCGGCTTCGCGTTCAGCGTCTCTGGAAAATTTCAGGAAGCCGATGGGCATCGCCAGATTCAAACCCTGGTATAGACCGTAACCGGCCCATCCGCCGGGTCCGAGGAGGATCAATGGGATGGAAGCCCACTGCGCGATTTCGCCCTTGGTTGCATTCTTGGTTCCGTGCCGTGCGGCAACGTGCGCAATTTCATGGGACATGACGCCGGCCAGTTCCGCCTCTTCGTCGGCATGCAGGATCAAGCCGCTATTCACGTAGAAAAATCCGCCGGGGAGAGCGAACGCGTTAATTTCATCCGAATCGATCACCTTGATGGTGAAGGGCACTTTGG
The DNA here is from genome assembly GCA_964622265.1 of uncultured Acidobacteriaceae bacterium. Classification (GTDB taxonomy): domain Bacteria; phylum Acidobacteriota; class Terriglobia; order Acidiferrales; family UBA7541; genus Palsa-360. The sequence goes on from CAZUNI010000054.1 coordinate 7,923, forward strand.
CATCCGAGTTCCTCACCAGGTTCTGGCCGACGCGGTTCACGTATTCGGTGACCACCGGGTCGGTAACCATCTTGGCCGACCGTTCCACTTCCTGAGCGGCGCCTTTGCCGAGCGCGATCTCGCGTTCCAGGGAATAGAGGTTCACGCCTTTTCCGACCCCGCGATTTCCGATCGAGTTGACGTCTTTCTCGGAGCCCGCTTTCACATTTGTGGGAGCCTTTGAATCGTCAGAGGAGTCCGAGGAAGAGGATTGAGACTGGTCAACCTGCGTTTGCGCCTGAGGCTGTGTCTGAGATTGTGTCTGCGGCTGCGCGGATGTGTCAGCCGGAGGGGGAGGCGGCTGCGTCGGAGACGTTTGCGTTTGTGATTGTCGCGGAGCCGCAAATCCCGCCGGCACAGCAATCGAAAGGGCCAATGCAACTACAACCAGACCATCGAAGAGGCGTTTCATCGCTCCTCCTTCAAAAACTCTCGGCTCATTATACACCCGCCCGGCAAGCTATACGCATAATCTGTTCAGATGGCATGACAGCGAAATAGGTTTCTTCTGCATAGATGGAAAGGATTGACCGGCAAGCGATTGACACCTGCTGGAGTTCCCACTAACCTCAGAGTTTCATGGAAACCGTTCAACGCATCCAAATTGGCCAGGTGTGGAAGAAGAATGACACCGGCGAAACCTTCTTGGTCACCAAGCTCTATAACGAGGCACTGGCGACCATCGCCGTCTTGCGTCCGACCGGCGATACCACCGAATCCATGATCCGGGTTCGTGTGGACCGGCAAGGCACCGCGCAGAGTTTGCCCGGGTATTCCATGGCGCAGGGAAATGAAGCCCCTTAAACTCTGCAATTGAACCACTTAGCCGCCTAAAACTACTTTGCTAGCGGATCGGGCCGCAACTGGAAGTGCGCTGCCTGGGGGTAGGTCCCTTTGCCGCCTTCGATGTGCCAGGGGTTTCTTACCTCATTGCCCACCCATAGGCCCCGACCCTTCCATCCCGCATTGGGATCGTCGATCCGGCCTGCCAGATTTCGAGCATTGAAACCCAAGGGATAGGGAACGCGCAGTACCACCCACTTCTTCGTGCCCGGCACTAGCGCCAGCATGGCATCGGAGCTGGTCCCAGTGAGCATAGGCACGTCCTTCCCAAGACCGAGTGTGTCGAAGCGGTCCACCCAGTTGCCGTAAATGAAGTCCGCCGTCCCTCCATCGGTTATGCCCTTTAATTGCGGGCCGGGCAGATCGTAGAGCGTCCAGCCTTCGCGGCAGCGTTGGAGATCTTGCGTTGTTGCCGGGGTCGTCTTAACGGCGCATTTGCTGCGATCGAAGCTGGCAAGCTGGCCGCTCCCCATCAGGCCCGTCCAGATCAGGCCGTTGCTGTCGGCGTCGATCCCGCGAGGAAAATAACCCAGTTTGCCGGGCTCCTTCGCGTTGTAAAACGGGGGAGCATAAACCTCCGTGTGGCAGGTTTCCGGCGGATTCGCTCCTAAGTCAACGCGCACGATCTCGCCGGGAGTTTCGTTAATGGCGTACCACACGCTCTTGTCCACGGGATTGTAGGTCACGTAATACCCTTGCTGCGGAATGGGTTTGTCCACACCCTTCTCGTACTTCCCGTCGCCGTTGAGGTCATAGTACGCGGGGCACCAGCCCTGAGCAGCCTCATCGGATCCGCCCTCGTCCAGGATGCGCGGGTTTACCCAGCCCATTACGCCGTAGCCGGCCCAATACATCGTCTGGTCCTTGTCGTCGGCAAACGCCGCATGACGGTTATTGAAACAGGTATCGATCTGCTTGAATTTTTTCGTCTTCGGATCGTAATAGCCCAATTGGCGCTGGGAGAGTTTGTTCAGGGGGAAGTACTGCGTGTATTTGTTGTCCGCGCCCTCCATACAAAACACGGGCGGCTTTTGCTGCGAACGCCACGCGTAGGCAACCCAGACTCGTCCCTGGCGGTCGACATTTTTCACGTGCGACCCGCCGCGCTCGTCCCAGATTTCTTCATCCCCGAAATACAAGGATGGCTGTTCCATCGTTTGCGTTTGCTTGTGCAATTCATCCGGATCGCGGAAAGGAAGGCGCACACTCTCGACGGTGCTCCGCTTCGGATCGAGGATCATGATTAAATTATTATTGAAATCATTTCCGTAGACCGGCCCGTATCCATTTACGGTAGGGTCGCGTTCATCGGTCGCATACAGGTCGTGCATGAACGTGGTTGGCGTACCGACATCCCACTGCGTAACCACTAGGTTGCGCTCCATGCCAGTCGGTCGCGGAGGAGCAGGCGGCACTTCGCCGGCTGCGATGCGATCGGTCCAATCGGCGAACAGGGACAATGGGCGGTCATGCCCCAGGCTGTCGATGGAGCGCACATGCCCTTGGCCCAGTTGGCCGAATCGAATCCGCTGGTTCCACTTTTCTTTGCTGCTGTCGAGACCATCGAGAAGTGGTGAAATTTCGCGTGTGGCTTTGGTTCCCATCTGGTGGCACAGGCCGTTGCAATTCTTAATCGCGGTGACCCATTCCGCCTGATTGTTAATCACGTGGGTTTGTGCTGCTCCCCCATTTGCGCCGCTCGCGGAAATCGTCATCGGGAAATCACTTTTGGGAGGCACTTGCAGCAGTGAGAACCAGTAATTGGCGGGATCGTATTGCGCAGCCGCTCTCGCATTGGGAGCAATCACGGCCGTCAGTGCGAGTTTCTGGCCGCGCTCCACTTGGGACACGGTCGGGCCGTCGATCAAGCCGTAGCCGCGCACCCAGACCTTTTACGTCGCTTTCGGTAAATCCGGAATCAGGTAGCGACCGAGATCGTCCGTCACCACAATCTTGCGATATTTAGTGGGCAGATCGTTGGTTTCCGCGATCACCCACACGCCCGCTTCCGGGCCTTTCGAACTGGTCACGACGCCGCCAATGTCAGTCGAATCGACGCTCACCGAATTCGCGCGCGCTTGGGGATCGGCGGCAGGAATCGGCGCGGAGTTTGACGCAGCGCTGGGACGAGGGCGCGCCTCCATGCGGGAATGAACAGCGGTTAGCATGATCAGGCCGCCAGTCAACAAAACTCCCGTCAGCAACGGGACGATCCGCGTTTTCCGCATTATGTCTCTCCTCATGTATGGGCAACAAATTCGCTACGCAAAGCTCTGTTGCAGCTTGGACGAGGCGCGCAAGCAGTTGGTTCCACGTTTCGCGGGATGAGTCTCGGCTTAGACCGATCTTACGGGCAGTGTCACGACATCTTCCACCTGCATCACTTCCTTGACGATAAATGGCTCCGCGTACCGGACTCCTGCCGCCAACCCGTAATATCCCGCCAGCAGATTCACTTCCTGGTGCAGCCGGTCGAGCGGAATATGCACTTTCGATTTCTTGTCTTTCGCCGTGGGACGGAATTGCGAATGATACGCCAGGATCGCTTTGTAGCGACGCGCAAAGTAGGGCGTGATATCCACAACAAATGTGGGCCGCACGTCGCGTACGTACGCTGTTGCATAGAGAATCTTGAAAGGTCGAAACGCTTCGCCGCCGATGGGCAACTGCTTCAATCCCGCCAGAAAGCATCCCTCATAACTCAGCTGCGCGGCATTGTAGTGGTCCGGGTGGCGACCCTCCCAGTAAGGAAGAATGACGGTGTGGGGTCTCAATGCCCGAATGCGCTTGGCGACCGCCAACTTATATTCATCGCAGACTTTCAAATGAGCGTCCGGCAGGCGCATATTTTCCCGATGGGCCACGCCTAAAATGCGACCGGCTCTGGCGGCTTCCTTCAGCCGCGTTTCCGGCGTACCACGAGTCCCCATTTCTCCGGCGGTCAGATCGATGATCCCCGTTTTGTAGCCCTGTTCGGCGGCTTTCAACATTGTGCCGCCGCAGCTTAATTCGACATCGTCCGGATGCGCCGCAATCGCCAGCAGGTCCAGTTTCATCGTGCCTCCTCAGCACCGAAGAGTAGCACAATGTTCAACGATTCCTTGCGACGCTCCAGTGACGAATCTGGCGGCAAATGCGATAGGATAAGTCGGTGACTCAACCAATCCTCGCGGGAAAAGTGGCGCTGGTGACCGGAGCGGCCAAACGCATTGGCCGAAGCGTGGCACTGCGATTGGCCGCAGAGGGCGCGGACGTCGTCGTCAATTACCGTAACTCGAAAGCCGAGGCCGATGAAGTCGTGTCGCAGATTGCCGCGACCGGAAGGCACGCCCTCGCCGTTCAGGCCGATGTCGGAAAAAAGCCGGATGTCCTCAAACTATTGGCCGCTGTCGAAAGGGAATTCGGCCGCCTCGATATCCTGGTCAACAACGCCGGAATGTTCTTCTCCGCGAAATTCGAAGACCTGACCGAAGGGCAATGGGACAAAATTCTAGACACAAATCTAAAATCCCAGATGCTCTGCGCGCAGGCGTTCGCGCCGATGCTCCGCCGCAGCGGCGAAGGCCGAATCATTAACTTTGCATCGCTCGGCGGCCTGCTCGCGTGGCCCGCGTATGTCCATTACTGCGTCTCGAAAGCCGGAGTCATCATGCTAACGCGCTGCCTGGCGCGCGCCCTCGCGCCGGAAATTACCGTGAACGCTGTTGCGCCCGGCACGATTTCATTTCCCGGCGACGCCCCTGAAATCGCCGAAGATTTCATTCGCCGCGCTCCGCTGCATCGAACTGGCGGCCCCGGGGACATAGACGATGCGGTGATGTTTCTCGCAACGTCCCCATTTATTACCGGGCAAGTGATCGTAGTCGATGGCGGTCGCACCTTAACGTAGGGGCACGACATTGTCGTGCCCCCCCACGGCGACGGCAATCATCAATCGATTCGAATTTCCCCGGAAGCAAGAAGGCCAATCAGTTCTCTATCCGCTGGAAGGAAATCGTAGCCGGGCAGGGAAGTGGGGTCGGCCCATTCGAATTTCTCGAAGACAAGATTCTGAAGTATGGCGGAATCTTCGACACTTGCCCAAAAGAAAATCAGGAGCAGTTCGTTCTGCAGTTCGTTGTACTTGTATGCCGTGCGATGAATCTCTTCGCCGATTGTAGCCGTCACGCCCAGCTCTTCGCGCAGTTCGCGCACCAAGGCCTGCGCGCACGATTCGCCCTCCTCCACCTTGCCGCCGGGGAACTCCCAGCGCAATGGGTGCGAGTCGTTGCGTCTCCGCTGGCAGACCAGCAGTTTTGTATTGCATTTGATTATCGCTGCGACAACTGTTCTCAAGAAGAATGCCGTGCGATTGAAAGGGCCGGTTTCAAAACGTCGAAGCTTCTTACGTCAGGAGCGGATTTGCTTTCTCCGCGTCGATGCCCAGGTCCTGAATCGCCTTCTGCACGACACATGCCTCGATCTTTCCCTCCAGAAGCAATTCGTGAAGGGTAGCCACCGTAATGAAGCGGGCATCCACCTCGAAGAAGTTGCGCAGCGCCTCGCGCCCTTCACTGCGCCCGAAGCCGTCGGTACCGAGAGCAGATAGCCTGCGCGGCAGCCACTTGCTGACCAGATTGGGCAAAGCCTTCAGGTAGTCCGTCGCCGCGACCAGAACGCCCGGCGCATCGCTGAGGCATTGAGCCACGTAAGGCACGTGAGGTATTTCCATGGGATGCAGCAGGTTCCACCGCTCGGTGTTGATGCCGTCGTTGTACAGCGCCTTGTAGCTTGTGACGCTCCACACATCCGCAGCCACTCCGTATTTCTCGCCCAGAATCTCCTGCGCCTTCAGGACCTCGCGCAGAATCGCGCCGCTTCCGAAAAGTTGCGCCCGCAGCTTGGACGTTGTGTTTTCCGAAGCGCGATATTTGTACATGCCCTTCAGGATTCCCTCGCGCACACCTTCTCCGGGAGGCATGGGCGGCATCGGATACGCTTCGTTCATCACCGTGATGTAATAGAAGATGCTTTCGCCTTCCTTGTACATGCGGCGGATGCCGTCCTGAATGATGACGGCGATCTCGCACGCGAATGCCGGATCGTACGCCCACATGTTGGGAATCGGCAGGGCCAGGACATGACTGTTACCATCCTGGTGCTGGAGGCCTTCGCCGGCAAGCGTCGTGCGTCCAGCTGTTCCCCCGAGCATGAAACCCCGGCAACGCATATCCGCAGCTGCCCAGATGAAATCGCTAATTCGTTGCAAGCCGAACATCGAGTAGTAAATAAAAAATGGAATCGTGTTGATGCCGTGTGCCGCATACGCGGTACCTGCAGCGATGAACGACGCCATCGATCCTGCTTCAGTGATTCCTTCCTCGAGAATCTGCCCGTCCTTCGCCTCCCTGTAGTAGAGCAGTGTATGCACGTCGACCGGTTCATAGAGCTGCCCGCGGCTGCTGTAAATTCCCACCTGACGGAACAGCGACTCCATGCCGAACGTACGCGCTTCGTCAGGTACGATCGGTACAACCAGCTTGCCGATCTCCGGATCGCGCAGCATTTGCCGCAGCATCCCAACGAAAGCCATCGTCGTGGAGACTTCGCGGCCATCGCTGCCGGTCAGAAACTCCTTGAACAGGGCATCGTTATCGGCAACCAGCGGTTTCGAACGCACTTTTCGTGTAGGGACGTACCCGCCCAGTTCCTGCCTGCGTGCGCGTAAGTATTGGATTTCACGGCTGTCTTCGGCGGGACGGTAGAAAGGCGTGTCTGCGAGTTGTTCGTCGCTGATCGGAATCCCGAAGCGCGACCTGAATTCGCGCAACTCGTCTTCATTTAGCTTCTTTTGCTGGTGGGTAATGTTTCTTCCTTCGCCGCTCTCCCCCAGCCCGTAGCCCTTGATTGTGCGCGCAAGAATTACGGTGGGCGATCCGGTGTGCTCCACGGCTGCTTTGTAGGCTGCATACACTTTGCGGGGATCGTGGCCGCCTTGCCGGAGGGTACGGAGGGCTTCGTCGGGGATGTCTTCCACCATTTTCAAAAGACGGGGATCGGTTCCAAAGACTTCCTTTCGAACGTACGCTCCGGACTCGACAACAAGCTTTTGCGACTCGCCATCGACCATTTCGCCCAGGCGCTTGACCAGAAGTCCGTCCACATCGCGTTCGAACAGTCGATCCCAGTCGCTGCCCCAGAGAACTTTTATGACATTCCAACCCGCGCCGCGGAATACCGCCTCCAGTTCCTGGACAATCTTTCCGTTGCCGCGAACCGGGCCGTCCAACCTCTGCAAGTTACAATTGATCACAAAAATAAGGTTGTCGAGGTTTTCGCGGGACGCAAGAGTGATGGCGCCCAGAGATTCAGGTTCGTCGGTCTCGCCATCGCCCAGGAATGCCCACACCTTCGCGTCCGTCACAGGCTTGAGGCCGCGATCTTCCAGGTAACGGTTGAAACGCGCCTGATAGATCGACATGAGCGGGCCAAGGCCCATCGATACAGTGGGATACTCCCAGAAATCCGGCATCAGCCAGGGGTGCGGATAGGAGGAGAGGCCGCCATCGGGGCGCAATTCGCGCCGGAAATTTTCGAGTTTTTTGGCGGAAAGGCGTCCTTCCAGAAACGCGCGTGAGTATACGCCGGGAGACGCATGCCCTTGCAGATAAACCGTATCGCCTTCGAACTGCTCTGTACGCCCGCGGAAGAAATGATTGAAGCCGACTTCGAACAGTGTCGCAGCGGAAGCGTACGTGGAAATGTGTCCGCCAATGCTGTGATCGACGCGATTGGCGCGGACCACCATAGCAAGAGCGTTCCAGCGAATCAGGCTCTTGATTCGGCGCTCGATTTCCTGATCGCCGGGGAACATGGCCTGTCTCTCCGGGGGAATCGTGTTCACGTAGGGAGTATTTGCGGTAAACGGTTGCGTTGCGTTCCCCAATGCGCGTTCGCGGAGCCGGTCGAGGAGCAGCGTCGCGGATTCCTGTCCCTCGTCGCGAACCACTGCATCGAACGACTCGATCCATTCCTGCAATTCCTGGGGGTCAATGCTCCGGGCTCTCGTTGCAGAACTATTTTCCATCATCTCTTGCCCCTGACTTCCAAAGTCGAATAAATTGTGAAAAATTCCTGCGTCTATCAGCAGCGTACGGGGCTGCCTTCAATACGGAAGCGCGCGCGGTATTCCACACCATGATAGTGCAGTTGCGTAGTGTCCTGCAATTGCCTTTCTCTGAACGGAAGGATTTCCCGGACTAATTCCGTCCGGAAATCAGAGTGGGAGCGGGATAGTCCGGCAATTTTTCTTTGGAATTGTCCGCGCGCTTCACTTCCAGTTCATCGAACAGTACCGAAGGGCTCACGATCGACGTGAAGGGGATGCCTGTGCGGTTGTCCACATGGGGATCGTTTCCTGCGGCAATCAGGTCGCTGCGCAGCGCGCGCGTGTCCAGCTCGTTGAAGACAGCGCCGCGCACAAGTTCTTCATGCCCGTTATCGGCCCACACGCGGTACAGCATTCGCGGGGAAAGCCGCGGACCGAGCGTGTCCACAAAATAGCCGTACTTCAATCCGCGGTCGCGGCACAAATCCAGCATCTGCTTCTTGAGTTCCTCATGGGTGCTGGTCTTTGTGGCTTTTATGAACAGATTTCCAGAAGCCGGCGCTGTCGTTCCATTCCCGAGTGCCCGTCCATGGCCGTTCGAAGCCGGGAAGTCGCGGATGGGTTGACGCCCGACCAGAAAATTCACCAGCTCGCCGTTGTCCACTACCGTTACAGGGGAAACCCGCACGCCTTCGTCATCCACTTTGTAGCTGCCGCCCAAGCCATGGCCTTCGAACGTTTCCATCGTGGGATCATCCACCACCGAAAGAAATACCGGCAAAACTCTACCTTTATAGCTGCTGGAGAACTGGCCGGTGGTCCGCGCAGGACGTCCCGGCGCTGGCCTGCGCCCGAGCACGTTGGGAGCGATCAAGTCGTAGAACATGTCGGAAGCGGCATCGTTCGAAAACAGAACCGGGCCGCGGTACTCCTCATCGACGATGGGAGCCTCACGCAATCTTTTCATTTCATCGGCGAGTTTGACGGCGTCTGCATGCAATTTCTCTGGCGTCGGCATCTCCTCGATCCGGCTGGAGATATATTCCGGTGTGCGGTTGATGCGCATACCATCCGGCGCCTGTTCGTCAGCTCCCATTGAAATGACGTAATGAGTTGTGCCTTGTCGTGTGACAGTACCTTCCGTATTGACTAGATACGAGGTCAGGGCGACGAAGCTCAAATTAGCGTCGATCGACTGGATCTGCGGATCGGCCTTGTAAACCGAAGTTGCAGACTCCAGCATCTTCGTCCACTTGGTGGGCTCGACATCCAGCTTCGCGACCGGGCCTATGAATTGCACCGGCTCGGCTTTCGCAAAATCGTCCACGGGCTGTTCGACGTTGAGTTGTTTTAGCAGGGATTTCTTCGCCGCGAGGGCTTCGCCTGCGCCTTTGTAGGCCTGGTCTGTGGCGAGCCAGATTTGATGACGCAGGGCCAGTTCGTCTCCATCGAGCGGGATGATGTCGCTGACACCCTGGCCTCCACCGTAGTAACTGTCAACTTTGTAGTCGCCCAGCCGCACTACTGCGCTGAGCAGACGCAGCCTCACGCGATTCTGATCGCGCAATGCGCCGAACGCCGCGCTGGCTTCGAACTGGTCCACGTCGAATACGCGGTACTCGATATAAAACGGAGCGCCGACGTTTTCCATCTTCAGTTGCGCTTTCGAACGCGCGAGTTCCCCCTGCAGCGCCCGAAGAATTGGGTCCGTCGCCGCATCCATCGCGGCGTTCTTATCCTGGGCAGACAATCTGGGAGTCGATATCGACGTGACAAGCACAGCGACGATGGCCAGAAACAAGGGGAGCGATCGGAATGGCTTCTCGGGGCGCTTCACTTTGCACCGCCCATAGTGTTTGAGGTTGTCCCGCTTTCGAATCCGGGGGCGGGAAGAATCGGCGGCCGGTCCCGCGAGGCCATCCGCTTTTGGACTTCCAATTCGCTGAACAGCATGGCCGGAGCCGAGGCCGATACCGGCACGCTGCCGGATTCCGCTCCGCAGACGCCGTTAAATACTTCCATCGTGTCCCCGGTGAGCATGATGCGGTTCAGCGAAGCCAGCGGTGTCCCCACGATATCGACGCCACGGACTAACTGGTCGGGGCGCCCGTCGGCGTACACGCGCCAGACGATGACCGGAAGCACCTGAAATGCCTGCGGCAGTTCCCGTGAAGTGAGCGTGAACCCGCCCTGCACGTCTTCGAAGTACAGCCCGTAGGGTTTACCTGCTTTCTTGATCTCCTCGATCAATTTTCCGCGCATTTCAGAATCCTTCACCGTTTTTGTCGATTCGACAATCAGGTTGCCCTGCCGTCCGGTGGGCATCAGGCCCGCCTGGCGGCGACCGTGGCCATTCGATTGGGCGAAGTTGGCGATGGGCATGCGCGACATCAGGAAATTCTTCAAAATACCATTTGTAATCAACGGCACGCGTTGCGCGGGCACGCCTTCGTCGTCATGCGAATAGGAGCCTGAGAGGGCGATGCCATTCAAGGTCTGTCTGGTGGGATCGTCCGACACGCTCAGGAAATCGGGGAGCACGCTTTGATTCACTTTTTTCGTGAACGTCTGACCCTCGGTCTCTCCGCGTTGCCGGTGCCCTTCGAGGCGGTGTCCCAGGACTTCGTGGAAGAAAACGGCAGCCGCACGCCCGGACAGCAGTGCAGGACCGTCAAACGGTTCGGCCAGCGGCGCATCGCGCAGCGCCTTCAGGTCCGCGGCCATCTTGTCTTCTTTTGCCGATATTTCCTGCTCGGAAGGCAGTTGCTCGGGCTTCACGGATTCGAACGTTTCCACGCGCACCAGGTCCATCCCGTCATTGGCACGCGTGCTGGCCTCGACCACCAGCCGGGCCATGACCCCGGGTGTCTCCACTTTGCTCCCTTCGCTGGAAACGAAATACGAAGTGGATTGCTGAATCTGCAGCGTTACCGTGGAATTGTAAACCTCTGGATATTTTCGGAAAGCCGACGAGTACGACCTGATCTTGTCTTCCCAAATTTTCTTGTTAAAGATAATCGGAGCCGTCGGCTTGTCGATCTGTGTTTGCGAAGTCTCGGTTGAAAAATCAGGTGATTTGTCTTCTTCCGCCGCCTCCACCGCCGAATTGCTGACGACTTTCGAATAGGCCGGCGTCGCCCGGCGATACTCGCGATTGGTCATCTCCCATAAAACGCGGGAAATGGCGTCGTGATCGTCGGCAAGGGGCAACGGACCCGAAGTGATTCCAGAGGCGCGATTCTCATTGTGCGTGTTGTCAAGCGCCGGGCTCCCGACGCGCATTGTAACGTCCGCCCACCGGCGAGTCGTTTCCGAAGAGGTCACCAGGGTGCCGTAAGTTCCCGCGATCTGGAGGCTGTGCTGGTCGTACACCTCATAACTGATGAAATAGGGAGCGGGATCCGAATTGGCCAGCGAGGTCTTTGCCCGCTGAAGTTCCGCCTGCATCGTTTCGAGCAGAATGCCAGGAGTCGCCGCCGGATCCGGCGCGCCCCAGGTAAGCGCTCCTCCAGCCGCAAGAGCCATGAGAATCAAGGATCGGAAGGGTAAACTGGAAGGAAATCTGTTCATAGGAGTAATTGGCTTCCTGTCTCCTGTTTTCGACAAGCGCAAAATGTGTGATTACCGTTTCGCCGTGTCAGATGCCAGTTGGATTGTTAATATTGACCTGACTTTGTCAATTGTCGATCATGCCCCGAATTCTCGCGCTGGGCAAATGCTTTTCCCTGTCCGGTTTACAACGCGAGGTTTTATTTTAGATGCTCCAGGATGAAACGAAGAGGTCTCAGTCCACGAAAAAGTTTGAGGTCCATCATTGCGTCGTAACCCGGTAGTTTCCAAATAGCGGGAAATGACTATTAGATTGCGGCATCGAGCGTGCTCCGTATCCACTCCAAGACTGTCTGTTTTCCAGACCTCGCCTTAGTTTCAATGGCCTGCAGTTCGTCAGGTGTAACCCGAACACGCAATGTTCCGGCCTTAAATACTGCCGTGGTACAGTATTCATATGAAATGGCGGATTGGCGGCTTTTTGATTTTGCTGATTGTCCTGTTCACACTCGTAATACGGCGGGAACAGAAAAGCGGTGGTACCTGCTACGAACAGCAGACTTCTCAAGGTGCGGAAAATCCTCCTTCTCTCGGAAAGAAACAGGAATCCCCACAGCAAGCAAATACCCCCGCTGGCAATTCTGAAAATTATCTCTGTAGATTGATTGCTCCTGCAAACTTGCCAACGGATTATTTGGTCCTTGTTGGGATTGGCGCTGTATGGGCTGCTTTGCTGACTCTTGACGCCATTAAGAGACAAGCTGACTTGATGGAGAGTTCTTTGGTATCGGTACAAAGAGCTTTTGTGTTTTGCAGGGGCGTAGAAAGCGGTGTGCACGTAGTCGATGTGACAACTAATACGACTACTGAATTGCATTTTTGGCTCCCATGGGAAAACAGCGGTACGACTCCGACCAAGGGCTTGGAAATATATGTTTGTAATTTGGCTCAAAATGTACCTATGGAAAGAGGCTACAATTTTCCAAACCTTAAGCCCCCGGCAGTTCCTTACGTTCTTGGTCCGAAGGCCACAACTTTGTGTGGGCCACTGAAAATACCTGTCGAACACCTGATCGGCGTTCAACAGGGTACCCATCACATTTATATATGGGGCAGAGCGGACTATTGGGATGTTTTCAAGGGCACTCCAAAACACAGCACCAAATTTTGCTGGAAAATTGCCAGCGTTCTGGGAGACCTCACGAAAAACAAAGCGGTACTCCATTTTGCAGCCCATAGTGAGCACAACTGTGCCGATGAAGATTGTAAATAGCAGAAATCGCCGCAGTTGGGCTGTTAGGACACTACCCGTAACCCAATAACATTGAATCGTGAGGCCGCCCGCGCCATACTTCTGCCATGTACAGTCAGGCTGTCCTCGACCATTTTCAGAACCCGCGCAACGCCGGTGCAATGGATGGGGCAACGGCCACAATTTCCGTGGAGAACCCGGTTTGCGGAGACATACTCGAACTCTCCGTGCGCATGGAGTCAGGACGAATCGCCGAAGCCCGTTTTCGAACACGTGGCTGCGTAACGGCGATGGCGTGTTCATCGCTGCTGACCGAAATATTGCGGGGAAAGACTCCCGCTGAGGTTCGTAGCATCACTCCCGAGCAACTGTCGGAATCGTTAGGCGGCCTCCCACCGGCGACGTTTCACGCCGCGCAGCTTGCACGGGACGCCGTTCAAGCCCTGATCGCCAAACTCAAGTAAACCAGAGCATTGGACGCCGGGACCCAGAGTGCGCCGTGAGCACGTCCAATTCTGGCGAGCCTACGCGTTAGGATTAATTCTTATCCGTTTCTATCAAGTGTTGCAGCATGCCGGGGCTATTGATGTTCAGGATGACGCCTTCCTCCTCCGTCGGGACTTCCAGGACATTCGCAGCGTGCGCCCACACAACGGTGCGAGCGCCTTTATCGGCGGGAGCGGAAAGCAATTCGCTGAATAGCTCCTTCGAAAAGATCGCTGGGTGCCCCCGCCGCTGGTTGTAGGTGGGCAGGACGATCAGTTTTTGATTCGAATAAAATTGTTCGACCAATTCGCTGACCAGCGCCGCGCTCACCAGCGGGTGATCGACCGGGCAGAGGATGATTCCGTCGGTTTCGACGTTCTCCAGGCTGCGAATCCCCGCCCAGATGGAGGACAGTTGGCCTTGCTCCCAATTTCGATTCAGGACGATTTGCGAGGGATCGAGCTTCGCGATAGTGCTGATTTCATCCGCGCCTGCGCCAAGCACGATGCGAGTTACGCCGATGCGCGGATGGCGCGTAACCTGAATTAAATGTTCGAGGAACGTGCCTTCGCGGTAGGGAAGCAGGGCCTTTGGGCGTCCCATTCGGCTGGATGCGCCGGCGGAGAGGATGATGGCGGCGAGCAAGCGTGTGCCTCAATCTGCCGAGGCTGGGACGGCGGTTGGCAGACTCACAGCCTTGTGGGGCAGGTTTGCGGCGCCTCGCCGGACGGCGATGATTTCCGCCGTGATGCTGATGGCGATCTCTTCCGGTGTCAGCGCGCCAATGTCGAGGCCGACTGGCGCGTGCACGTTTGTAAATTTTTCAGGCGCGATGCCGTCTTTCTCGAGTGCGCGGTACACGGACAGCACCTTGCGCTTGCTGCCAATCATGCCGACGTAGCGTGGCGTGGTGCCGACGGCCCAGCCGAGCACGCGCATGTCGTCCTTGTGCCCCCGTGTGACGATCACCATGTAAGTGGCGGCCGTGGGCTCGATCTTCGCGAAAGCATCCTCAAAACTCGTGTAAATTTCCCGTGCCATCGGGAATCGTTCGCGATTGGCAAACGATTCGCGGTCGTCCACGATGCCGATTGCAAATCCCGCGGTGCTCGCGGCGTTCGCCAGCGCGATGGAGACGTGCCCGCCGCCGAAAATGTAGAGGATCGGCTGGGGGAGGATCGGTTCCACAAAAATCTCCAGCGTGCCGCCGCAGATCAGGCCATTGTCGTAGTTGGCTTCGTTATTCAGGCTGAAAGTCATCTTGCGCGGCGACTCCGCCTGCATCACTTCCTTGGCTGCGGCCCATACCTCGGCTTCGACGCACCCGCCGCCGATGGTTCCGGCAATCGAGCCGTCTTCGCGGACCAGCATGCGCGAGCTTTCATAGCTCGGAATCGAGCCGTTGGTGTGAACGATGGTCGCCAATGCCCCCCGCCTTCCTTCGCGGCGGAGCTTGACGACTTCTTCGAAGAGGTCCATGGGATGAGCCTTGATTCAGAGTACGGCGGGCGCGTCCTCTGTGTCAATCGTCTAGCACAGCCCGCCGCGGCGGGCTGTGCTACTAGCCCACGCCCTTGAATCAAGGAATCGGGCGCTGATCGGCGGTATAGCCATTCGGATAGAAGTGCACCGCAACGGTGAGGTCCAATCCCCGGGTGCCAAACCAGAGCGTGTTATTGGCGTCGATCTCCATCTTAGGGACGCTCTGGCGATTTTGGGGCATCGGGTAGAAGGTCCACTTGCCCGTCTTGGGATCCAATTTAATGATGGAGCTGTGAGTTTGATCGGCAGTCCAGATGTTGTCGTACTTATCGGGCCAGGACTCATAGGCATTGGCGCCAGCTACCGGGATCTTAAAGTCAGTCATCTTGCCGGTTGCAGGGTCGAGTCTGACCAGCGTTCCGATGTGGTGCGCTGAAGCCCAGACGACGCCTTTCGAATCGACGCCGATGCGTCGCATCTGTCCCCATGACTCGGGTACCGGATATTCGACGACCGATCCGGTTTCTGCGTCCCACTTGTTGATGGTGCCCTTCTGCCAGCCTGCGGACCACATATTCCCCAGTGGGTCCACCGCCAAGCCATACACTCCGTTGTCAGGAGTGGGTGTGGGGTAGGTGTGAATCTCGCGGGTCTTCGCATCCAGGCGTCCAAACATTGCGCCCCAGATCAGAGTGAAGTCCACGTTGTCGTCTTTATCGACGATAAGTCCAACGCCTACACCCTTTTGCGGGATCACGTGACGAATTTCCTTGCCAGTCTTAGGGTCCAGCTCGCCCAGCATTCCGCCTCGTAATTCGCTCCAGTACACGCGCCCCTTGCTGTCGGAGGCCATGCCGCTCACTGCCACCCATGGGTCACCCTTAATGACGAAGTTCTTCCAGCGTTTGGCAGGGTCCAGTTCGTTTGGGGTCAATCCAAGGATGGAGTTTGAACCGCGGGAGGAGAACCAGATCGTGCCATCCAGCGGAGATATGGTTGCCGCCTGCAGCGTGCCCTGCTTGAGCCCCGGCATGAAATCGTATTGGCCGTCGATCATGTTCGTGCCGGGGAGTACCCCGGTGGTTGTCACATTCTTGGCTTCCGGGGGCAGGTCGTAGCTCACGTAAATTGCCTTCGACGCAACTTCTTCATCCACGGCCAGTGGATCGACGCGGATGCCAATGTCCGGCTTGCCGGGGCCGAAATTCGTAAATAGATAGTCGGCGATGATTTCCTTCTGCTTGTCGCTGAGGGGAGTCCTGCCCAACGCCTGAACGTTATTGAATGAGGGTGTGCTGGTTTCGGCCATCCTCTTGACACCCCTCAGAAATTGTTCCCGGGTGTAATGATAAGCGGTCAGGTTGTCGGAATGGCAGCCAGTGCAAAGCGCTTTGACCATTTCTCGTCCCGGCCCTGGCGGATACACTTCGTCGAAGCTGTTGACGAAGACGATGTTTCTTTTTGGGCCACCACGATCAGTTTGCGGACCCATCGTGCCGGTGATGCCACGGGGAGTGAGATCTGGCTGCTCGGTTACAGCCACGTCTGCAGTCTTGGAGTCGCCGGGGCCCAGCTGAACGGAGACAGTCGGTGAGGCGAAGTTGGGTTCTTTAACCATTACTTCGTACTTTCCCGGCAGGGCCTGAGGGACCGTGTAATGGCCATTTTTGGTGAACACGGTGTACCAAAGGCGATAGTCGATGTTGTGCGCGGCGACGCGGACTCCGATGACTTTGCCCTTGTCGGCAGTGACCGTCCCGGTAATCGTTCCTCGCACAGGAGCCTGCGCGTCGGTGCGAGGGGCCAGTGCCCCCGTGGCCAACATAGCGCCTGTGAATAGTATTCCCCATACAATCCGCCGCATCCCGAACTTGCTCATGGTACTTCTCCTTGTTCTTTTTTCGCGTTTCCATCAACCATTGCGGAAATTGCGCAACGGCGCAGTTTTGACGCTGAATTTCCTGAATGTTAGCTCGTGCGCCGCTCTACCTTAATTGACGTGAAACATACTAAAAAACGTAATGCAACGCAATGTGCTTGAATTCAGGAATTGCGATTTGTTTGTGACGTGTGCGCGGGCTGCTGCGTTGCAAAGTTCCAGTAGCACAGGTTTCAACCTGTGCGGTTTTGGTTTCGTGCGGAACGGCCAAAAACCAAAAGCGCACAGACTGAAGTCTGTGCTACCGATTTGCTCCTTTGCGCCATGCTTTGTGGCACATAGCCCCGGACTATGAGAAAATGTGGGGGGAGCTACTTGGCATGAGCACATCCTTGGGGAAGAACATCACGCTGGAGAAGCCGGATGATTTCGGCAAGCTGCTGCAGGACGAGGGCATCATCTTTACGCAGCTCGATAAGGCCGTGAACTGGGCGCGCAAGAGTTCGATCTGGCCGCTTGGATTCGGGCTGGCTTGCTGCGCGATCGAGATGATGTCGATGGCTGCGGCGCGGTTTGATGTTGCGCGGTTCGGCTCGGAAGTCTTTCGGCCATCGCCGCGTCAGGCGGATTTGATGATTATTGCCGGGCGCGTTTCGCAGAAGATGGCGCCGGTCATTAAGCAGCTTCATGCGCAAATGCCGGAGCCCAAGTGGGTGATCTCGATGGGCGCGTGCGCTACTTCCGGCGGCGTGTTCAATAATTATGCGATCGTGCAGGGCGTAAACCAGGTGATTCCGGTGGACATTTACGTGCCGGGATGCCCGCCCCGTCCGGAAGCTCTTCTTTATGCGATATTGCAACTTCAGGAAAAAATCTCGAACGAGCGCGGCAGCTTTAAGCGCGCGTTGAATATTGCCTGATCGAAAACCTTCCGGCCCGCTATCGACCGATTCCGCTTATTTTTATTTCACGAAGCTGTCTTTACTCTTGTTGGAGGGAGCGAGGTAGTCCGCCGTTAAGAATTAGTTTTCGGTGGATAGCTCAGCGGGAAGTGATGAA
>CAZUNI010000055.1:0-25423 GCA_964622265.1 uncultured Acidobacteriaceae bacterium
GTGCTGCTGCAGACGATCAAGGGCGAAAACACGATCGAGCGCTGGGCGGAGATTTGCCAGACCAAGGCCTGACGCCAATGCGTTGTCATTCTGAGGCACGCTGCGTGCCGAAGAATCTCTCTTGCATTGCGGCAAAACCTCGGAGGGATTCTTCACTTCGTTCAGAATGACGGCCAATTTTTTGAGTGAGCTGTTGGAGGGAACAAACAAGTTTCGTTGTGCATTGACATCGCGAGTAAAATCATAAAAGAGGAGCAAACACTATGAGCACGACAGTAAGCACGCCGAGCACGGCGCCGGAACTGAGCAGTGCGGCAGGGAAGCTGGGATACCAGACGTTCACGATCGGGAAATTTCATTTCGAGCGCGACGAGTATTTCGCGCACATCAAGTTTCCTGGCGGGCAGCATCTGATGCCGATCGACGATTTCCTGCGCGCGCTGATGCGGGACGTCGGCTGGGGATTTTTCTACGGCACAGTGAATTTCGACGCGGTGATCGGGACGATCAATCACTACGGCACGGTGGATTTGTTCGCCGGGCAGTTCAACGAAGCGTTCCGCGCGGCGAAGCGGAATTACCTGGAGACGTTCGAAGCCAAGGATTTGAAGCGGATGTTTGAGTTGATGCTGGACAACTGGACGAACGAAGGGTTCGATCCGTACGCGGCACCGGACGAGACGGGCAAGGCGTACGGTCCCAAGCACGGCAACAATTCGAAGGCTCTGAAGCGCGAGCGAATTGTGTCGCCGCGCATGGTGGGATTGCCGGGCGATCTGCCGTACCGCACCGATGAGGCTGGGCAGAAGGTGAACCGCCAGTTCGCCGATGTGCCGCAGGATAAGCCGGAAATACACGCCGAGCCGGGCTTCGAAGCCGAAGTGCATGCGTTCAATATGTTCGGGTATGTATCGCGCTCGGACGTCACGTGGAATCCGTCGGTCGTATCGAACGTGCAGGACAGCCAGTTCTGCGCGACGACGGAGGAATATATTCTTCCGATTTTCCACGGCAACGATCGCGTGGAGTGGTTCATCCAGGTGTGCGACGAAATCACGTGGGACGTGGAAGATGGCAAGACGGGCAAGCCGCGCGCAAAGGTCGTAATGAAGGCAGGCGATGTGGCGGCGATGCCGGCGGATATCAGGCACAAGGGGTACTCCCCGAAGCGGTCGATCCTGATCGTGTGGGAGAATAACGACGGTTCGCTGCCGAAGCGGTATAGCAGCGGCGAATTGAAGCCCCATCCGGTGTATTTCTAACTGTGACTACATCGGGCCAAACAACCATTAACGCGCCAACCGGGCTCAGCATTGAAACCCGCCTATTTATCGGCGGGGAGTTTGTGGAAGCGGCAAAGGGCGGGAAAATTCCCGTCCTGAATCCGCACGACAACAGCCTCCTGGCGGAAATCAGCGAAGCGACAGCGGAAGATGTCGATCGAGCCGTGGCGGCGGCACGAAAGGCGTTTCCAGCATGGAATCGCATGAGTGCTGCCGATCGCGGCCGGTTGCTGTTCAAACTGGCGGAAGCAATCGAGGCGGACGGAAAATATCTAGCCGAACTGGAAAGCCTCGACACCGGACACCCCATACGAGACACCACCGGCTTGGACGTGCCGCGCACCGCGGCCACATTCCGCTATTTCGGCGGGATGGCAGACAAGGTCGAGGGCCGAATCATCCCCGTAGATTCAGGATTCCTGAACTACGTAACCCGCGAGCCCCTCGGGGTGGTCGGACAGATCGTGCCGTGGAATTTTCCGCTCATGTTCACGAGCTGGAAGATGGGCCCGGCGCTGGCGGCGGGGAATACAGTAGTCATGAAGCCGGCAGAGCTGACCCCATTGACGGCGCTGCGAATTGCGCAATTAATGGCCAATGTTGGAATCCCTCCGGGCGTCGTGAACATCGTCCCGGGCTACGGCTACACCGCCGGGCAGTACATCGCGGAGCATCCCGGCATCGACAAGATCGCGTTCACAGGTTCCACCGCAGTGGGGCAGAAGGTCGTGCAAGCCTCGGCGGGAAATCTGAAGCGCGTGCAACTGGAGCTGGGCGGCAAGGGCGCGAACATCATCTTTGACGATGCTCTGTTGGACGACGCAGTGCATGGATCGGCTTTTGCAATCTTTCACAACCAGGGCCAGGCGTGCATCGCGGGATCGCGATTGCTTTTGCAGGAAGGCATCGCGGACCAGTTTCTGGAGAAATTCCTGAAGCTGGCCAAGTCGATCCGGCTGGGCAATCCGCTGGACCCGCAAACCGAGATGGGTCCTCTAACGTCGTCCGGTCACCGCGACCGCGTGCTCAGCTATATAAAAGTAGCGCGGGAAGCCGGCAGCGAAATCCTCACAGGAGGCAAAGCTCCTTCGGATCCGGCGCTGCAAGCCGGATACTACATCGAGCCGACGGTCGTGATGGCACAACCGAAGGACCGCGTATGCCAGGAAGAAGTGTTCGGTCCGTTTGTCTCGGTGACTAAATTCAAGGATGAGGCGGAAGTGATCGGCATCGCCAACTCCACGGACTACGGATTAGGCGGCGGCTTGTGGACGCAGAATCTGGCGCGTGGCCATCGGGTAGCCGCAGCGATTCGCTCGGGAATGGTCTGGGTGAACAGCTACAAGCGAGTGAATCCGGGTTCGCCGTTCGGCGGAGTCGGGAAGTCGGGATACGGCCGCGAAATGGGCTTCGAAGCGATGCACGACTACACCGATGCAAAGTCCGTGTGGGTCAACGTCGACGCCAATATCCCGCCCTTCTACAAGCGTTAAATTACAGATATAGATATGGAGTGGCGTTTGTGGTGTCCCGGGTGTGGGACATCACAGCGTGCGATGGGCGAGAATGCGGAGTCAAAATCGGCAGGGCTGTCCTCGAACATCGAGGCCAGCCCGGTTCCGCTTTTAGCCCCAAGTTTATTGCAAAACACCGGCAGCAATTTTTGGATATCTACTGAATGGGTTTTGGTGTAGTCTGCGCGTTATCGCAAATTGCATAGCAAGTCCCGGGGGCAGTGTCAGGAGAAGCGTCTAATGGCTAGGGCTGGTCTGGGCGCGGCGGTATTGCTTGCTGTCGGATTTTTCGCCGCTCCCGCTGTTCCAGCCCAGGGGCCGGCAAAGAAAACGTCCGCGAAGGATGCGATCGATCCCGCGTTTCTGAAAATACAGAGCGAGCGAACCGCGGCGATGCACACAGGAGATATCGAAGTTTACGCGCGCTACACAACCGATCACTTCTGGGTGGTCATGCCCGATGGCAGCGTGCAGACAAAGAAAGACCGGATGGCGGCAATGGCCGCCGCAAAAAACGCTCCGGCATCCGGCAGTGAACTAAGCGGCGCGCCGCCCAGGGAAGAAAAAGTAAACGCGTACGGCAGCACAGTCGTCGTCAGTTGGATTGAGGCGATCCGCGGCAAGGACGCACGATTTTCGGAAACGTGGGTGAAAGACGGCGGCACGTGGAAAGTCGCCGCCGCCCATGTTTCCATGATTCAGGCAAAACCGTAGCCGTAGAAATGCGCGTAACACTGGAATAACAACAAACATTATCGACGATCGAGAGGATGCCCGTAAAAATGGCCGAACAAAAAAAAGCTTGGGATACCGCCTACGAATGGAAAGTAGTGACGCTGCTGGGCCTGGGGTTCGGCCTGGTCGGTCTGGACCGGTGGATCATCGCGCCCATGGCGCCATCCATCATTAAGGACCTGAATCTCTCGATCCAGGATTTCGGAAACATCATCGGCATCCTCGGCGTCTGCTGGGGAGTTTTCGCAATCGTAATGGGCGGAGTATCCGACAAGATCGGATACCGAAAGGTTCTGATCCCGGCGATTGTTTTGTTTTCACTTCTCTCCGGTCTCTCGGGATACGCCGTGGGATTCCTGAGTTTGCTTACGATCCGCTCGATCATGGGCTTTACCGAAGGCTCGTTCTGCCCCACCAGTTTCGCCGCCACGGCAGATGCCTCTGAGCCGAAGCGCCGCGGACTCAATCAGGGCCTACAGCAAAGCACATTCGCGCTGTTCGGTTTGGGGTTCGGACCGATCATCGCCACCCAATTGCTGCAAGTGGTTCCTTCCTGGCGCTGGGTCTTCTTCATCGTCGCGATTCCCGGTTTCATCCTCGCGATCCTGATGTTCTTCGTGATTCGCGATCCGGCACACATCACCGCGCCTAAGCAAAACGCAGCCCCAAGCGGAAGCTGGCTGGAAATTTTTAAGAGCCGCAACATCGTGTTGTGCATGGCCGCTCTGCTCTGCGCCATGACCGGCGTCTTCGTTCTCGGTGCGATGCTGCCCAATTACCTCACCGACTATTTGCACCTGACCGTGCCGCAGGAAGGCATCGTCATGTCCGGCCTCGGCTTCGGCGGCTTCTTCGGCCAGTTCGGCATTCCTGGTCTATCGGATATTTTCGGTCGAAAATTAATGGCTGTCGCGAGCTTCATCGGCGCAGGCATCATGCTTCGCGTCTTCATTGCCGCCGGGCCAAGCATGGCGCCGCTGTTCATCCTGATGTTCATCGTCTCATTCTTCTGTTTGGGACTAATCGCGCTGATTACCGGCCCGATCGCCACCGAATCCGCGCCCCTGGGGCTTGTTTCCTCGGCGATCGGAATGGTCGTGGGCATCGGCGAGATTTTTGGCGGAGGCGTCGCGCCGTCGCTGGCTGGAACTTTCGCCAAGCACTACGGCATTCAAAGTATTCTTTATCTCGCGCTCACAGGAATTGCATGCGGCGTGATCGTTTGCCTGTTCCTGAAGGAAACCGCGCCGCGAAAAATTCGCACACAAGCGGGAAAGTCCATGGCCGCCGAATCCGTAGCGTCGTAGTTACGTTGCCGTGCCCGAGAATTTTACGGTTCCTGGCGGTTTCAGGTTCGTGCTAGACTCGGCCCAGGGATAGGCCTCGCAAGTAATGTCTAATAAAGAGGTATAAAAACATGAGCAAGAGCGTGCGTTTCGGCTCGGTTCTCACTTTGATTGCGGTCATGACGATGATCGCCTCGGCCTGCTATGGCGCGACCATCACCGGCACCGTGAAAGGTCCCGATGGCTCCGGGGCGAAATCCGTTTTTGTCCAGGCGCAGAACACCAAGACGAAAATTACCACGTACGTCATGTCTGACGCCCAAGGCCACTATAAGATCGAAAAATTAGTTGCCGGGGACTATCGCGTCCAGGCGCGCGCCACCGGGCTACGCTCCGATCCTAAAAGCGGCGTCGCTCTCACTGCCGACCAGAACGCCTCGATCGACTTCGCGCTCGAAACCACTCCGGTCCGCTGGAGCGACATTTCGATCTATCAGGCCAAGGAACTTCTGCCCGCGGCAACCGGCAAGGATACGCTTCTTGCGAATTGCTTCGTCTGCCACGGATTTCAATCGCGCATGGCCGCCGTCCGCCGCGATGCCGACGGCTGGAAAGACCGCGTCGAATACATGCGCAACATCGTCCACTTCTCGCTGGCCAATAGCGGCAAATTCGGCGACGCGCAAGCCGCCGACCTTGAGACTTATCTAACATCCGTGTTCGGGCCGGATTCGGTCCTGCCGAAATCCCCCGAAAACATGCCCGCATATAAAGGGACGTTGCGGCCTCTTTCGAATCCCACCACCGACATCGTTTACGTCGAATACGACCTGCCGGGCATGAACCGCCTGCCTTTCAGCGCCGTCCCCGACAAAGCCGGCAACATCTGGATTCCCAATTTTGGCCCCGCGAACAACATCACCCGCCTCGATCCAAAGACCGGCGATTTCAAGGATTTCAAGGTAGGCAACCCGACTCACGCCGCCATCCACAGCGCCTACCCGGCGCCGGACGGCTCCGTTTGGCTCGGCGAGCAGGCCTCCAACAAGCTCGGGAAATGGGATCCAACCACCCAGGAAATCACCGAATATCAGGACGCCTATCTTCCCGGCAAAGAAGGAGTCACCAACGGCGGCTGCAAACACACGGTTCGCTTCGATCCCGATGGAAACGTCTGGTCCAGCGGCGATCCGCTCAGCCGCTACAATCCGAAGACCGGAAAGTTCACCGATTTCTGGAATGAGGTGGGGAGCGTCTACACCGTAGCCGAGGATGCCAACGGAAATATCTGGTTCACCACGCTGCGCTCGCACCAGATCGGCGTGATCGACTACAAGACGCTCAAAGTCAAGATCTGGGATCCCCCAACCAAGAATTCCTTCCCCCGCCGCCTCGAAATCGATTCGGACGGCACAATCTGGTTCGCGGAATACAATGCCGGCAAGATTGCGCGCTTTGACCGCGAGACCGAAACATTCAAGGAATATCAGTTGCCAGGTCAATCGCCAACCCCGTACGCTTTCGGCATCGATAAAGACCACAACCTCTGGTACTCCTCGTATCAGATGGATGTGGTCGGACGACTCGACCCGAAAACCGGAAAGGTCGTCGAGTATCCTTTCCCCCACGCGGAAAACACCATGCGCGAGCTGTTCCGCGACCCCGAAGGCCGCATGTGGTACGGGACGCCCGCCAACGGCAAGGTCGGATATTTTTATGTCGCCAGCGCCGGCGGAGGAACTCACGGCGGCAATTAAACCAATCAATTCGAAAAGCAAGAATCCTCCGGGCGGCTGACAGTCTCACGGAGGATTTTTTTTGTGGTTTGCTTCAGTGCGCTGCCAAACCTTTTTTTTACCGATCGATCTCATTGAATGAAAATCGCCCGCTATTTCCAGCCCAAAATAAAATGGAACTTTTTGACGAACCGATGCGTCTGTATCCGCACAAGGGTTGGGGGCAGCGCGTCAGCCGTATCAAGTATTGACTGGCGGACTGTAACGGGCGTATATAGGTCTCAAGCCTGTACCGAAAAGACAAAGCACGCAGACGGTCCCTGAGGGTGATCGCATGAACCTGGTTCCTAATTCGAACCGGATATTCACAGCCCACGAAACGCATGGCCGCATGCTCAGGCCTGGCAACAAGTTGGTCGCGCACAGCGAAGCAATTGGCTGGCGGTCGATGTATGCCGCAATCATGGAAGAGGCGCCCTTCGACTCTTCCGAACCTGCCATTCATAACCCTTCTTTGATTTACCATTTGACCCGCCCCACTGTCGTAATGAGAAAAATTGAAGGGTCCGCTCGCCAGAGAGCGCTCATCGGTCCCCGGCGCATCTCGTTGACTCCCGGCGAGGCATCCACCCGCTGGCAACATTCCGGTCACCCGGAGATTCTTCAGGTGTATCTGCGCCAGTCGGTGTACGAAGCAGCCGTGGGTGAGATGTATGGATGCGACTCAACCGGGGCGCAGATAGTCCCGCGATTCGCTATTTTGGACCCCTTGATCGAGCAGTTGGCGATCGCGATTGTAAACGCACTGAAGGATGGCAATTCAGAGGATGTACTCTACATTGACACCTTGGCCCAGATGATGGCTGTGCAACTGGCGAAGCACCATTCGAAACGTTCCACCAATGCTCGCATGACGGCGGCTAAACCTGTGCCAGGCAAGAAAATGAGAGGGTTGATCGATTTTATCGAGGAGCACCTCGATGGCGATCTTACGCTCGAGGCGATGGCCGGAGAACTGCAAATCAGCGCGCTGTATCTGCCCCGAGCCTTCAAATCTGCGGTAGGGCAATCGCCCCATCGCTACGTGCTTGGCCGCCGCGTCGAACGCGCCAAGGCACTTCTGCGTAATACCGATTCGCCCGTTGCGGACGTGGCTTTGTCCTCTGGTTTTTCTTCACAGAGCCATCTTTCCAATTGGTTCCTGCGTTTGTTGGGGATCTCGCCGGCGGCTTATCGTCGGCAAAGCGTTCGATAAGATTTGAGATCGAGACTCTGTCCATCGACGCAGGATTTCCGCAAGCCTCGTCCCTCCACCTTCTGCTATTCTAATGCGGTTGCAACCTGCAAGCTTTTTGAATTTTGATGGCACGCGTCAGGCAAAATTACACGTAATTCTCGAAAGGAAATCAGTTTTATGGTCAGGATTGACGAATCATTTGTATATAACAGTATCCCGAACCGAGTAGTCTTCGGTTTTGGCACCAGCGCGCGTCTGGGAGAGGAAGTTCTGCGGCTCGGCCTCAAGCGCCCGCTGGTGCTTTCCACTCCGGAGCAGAAACGGGACGCCGAAGCCCTCGCTGCAAAACTGGGAGCGGACATCGCCGGCATTTTTTCCGGCGCGACAATGCATACTCCTGTGGATGTTACCGAGAAAGCTATGGCCGTAGTGGCCGAAACCAAAGCGGATTGCGTGATCGCTCTCGGAGGAGGCTCGACCACGGGCCTCGGCAAAGCGATTGCTCTTCGCACCGACCTTCTGCAGATTGTCCTGCCCACCACCTATGCCGGGTCCGAAATGACGAATATTCTGGGCGAAACTTCCGGCGGCCTGAAGAAAACCCTGCGCTCCCCCAAGGTTCAACCCGAGGTGATTATTTACGACGTGGACTTTACACTCACATTGCCGGTGGGTTTATCCTCGACCAGCGGTATGAATGCAATCGCGCATGCGGTCGAGGGTCTGTACGCGCAGGATCGCAATCCAATTGTCTCGCTGATGGCGCTGGAGGGAATCCGCGCTCTGGCGGAAAGTTTGCCGGTGATTGTGAAGCAGCCGCAGGACCGCGAAGCTCGCGCCAAGGCGCTTTATGGCGCATGGCTGTGCGGGGCCGTATTGGGCTCGGTGGGTATGGCGCTCCATCACAAACTGTGCCATGTCCTCGGAGGTTCATTCGATCTTCCTCATGCGGAAACGCACACCGTCGTTCTCCCACATGTGGTGAGTTTCAACGCGCAGGCCGTTCCCGAATTGCTCGCGCCCGTGGCTGAAATCCTGCACGCCGATGGACCGGGACAAGGTCTCTTCGATTTGGCGAAAAAATTGAATGCTCCCACAGCTCTCAAGGACATTCGCATGCCCGCCGACGGCCTGGACAAAGCATCGGCCATCGCCACTGAAAGCCCCTACTACAATCCGCGCCAGCCCACCCGCGATCAGATTCGCGCGTTGCTGGACGACGCGTTCAACGGACGGCGCCCCGAGCGGTAGCGCCGTTTTAGAGAGTTTGGCTTTTGGAAGTGTACAAGTGACGACCGAATTGAGGAACGTCCAAGCCTTACTTGTGGGTCTTAAACGCGTTTCCCATGCGCTCGTTATATTGTTCGAGGTCCGCCTGAGTGCAGTACGCTTCCATCAATTGCATGTTCGACTGTAACACAAATTCTTTCTTGAGCCCGCCCCACGGCTTGTCGCCCCACACTTTAGGATCGTAATACGTGATATCGACTTCCATCTTTTCGGGGCTGACGCGCTTCCAGCGTTCCACCAGGTGAAATGCATCGCTCATCATGTGAGCCACGCCCACCGGCTCGATCTCCGTCTTGCCATTAAACCCGATGGTGTCGATCACCAGGGTATCTCCGTCCCACTTTCCGACCGAGTCCCCCATGTACGTCGGATCGAGTTTCTTCGGATGATCGCGGTTCATCCAGATGGTTCTCCACTCGCTCTGGGTTTCGAAGAACTGAAAGATCCGCCCGGGCGTCATCACGAATTCGAATGGCGCAAGCTGAATGTGCCAGAATTGCGCCGGCACGCCGATCGGGTCGCAGTCATGCCGCTGGGACATTCCGGAATGTCCCATAGAGCTTGCCGGAGCGCCCATTGGTCCTGCGGACGTTTCATCCTTAAACTTCAAATTAGCCTTCGCCCACGGAGTCAGAGCAGGCTCGGGCTCGGTGTGCTCCGGAATGTGGCACGTCTGGCACTTGCTGGCGTCGCCTTTTTCTCCTCGCGCCAGCAGCTTGTCCGCTCCGTGCTCGGCCACCCACCAGACGCCGGATAAATCCCGGGGATCGAAGGCCTTTTTCTTTTCGCCTGTGGAATGCGTAGTGTTTTGACTAAACAAGGCCAGCGGAAACAGCAGAAATATCGACAGGGAGAAAATCGATCGAACGAATTTATTTCGCATGTTGCCCTCCCCAATCATGTCCCAATAGATTCATGATACAGCAGTTGCGCATTTGCTTCTACCCGCGCGGCGCGGAGGATTCCAACCGGTGGCCCCTTGCAAAATAATTCAATTACGAGGAAGATGTGGGCACTTGGAACCTGCGAGTCGAATATTTCCGTGCGCATATTGCTCTCTGGCAAGCATATGATTCTGCTTCCGTGAAAGGGTGACATCATGACCAGCCTAAGATCACAATTCGCAACGCTCAAAATTGCAACGTTGCTCGTTCTCGGCATGGCTCTATTTGCAGACATCGTGCGCATCGAGGCGTCTCCACGCCCGGCCGCAGCGGCAGCCCAGGCGAGTCCCGTAAGCGTGGGCCCCGACAATATCGGGGGAACAGTCAGCAGTTCGAAGGGGCCGGAAGCCGGCGTCTGGGTTATCGCGGAAACCACCAACCTCCCCACGAAGTTCCGCAAAATCGTGGTCACCGACGATCAAGGCCGGTTTCTGATTCCGGAATTGCCCAATGTGAATTACAAAGTCTGGGCGCGGGGCTACGGCCTGGTGGACTCGAAATCGGTGGAAACCAAGCCGGGAAAGACGCTGGCGTTGACCGCGGTCATCGCGCCCACCCCTCAGGCCGCGGCGCAGTACTACCCAGCAGATTACTGGTATTCTCTAATTAAAGTTCCTGCCAAGAGTGCTTTCCCAATCAAGGATTCCGACGCCAAGTCGCAGGCCGAATTCGTAACCGACCTCAAGCGTGGCTGCAACGTTTGCCACCAGTCGGGCAACAAGGCCACGCGCGATCTGGAACCGGCCTTGGGTAAATTCAGTTCGCCGCAGGCAGCCTGGGAGCGGAGATTCATGTCCGGCCAAGTGGGTCCGGCAATGACCGCTGCGCTCAATAAGATGGGCCACAACACCGGCCTCGCCATGTTCGCGGACTGGACCACTCGGATCGCCGCCGGAGAAGTACCACCGGCCCCCCCGCGCCCCCAAGGCGTCGAGCGAAACGTGGTTGAAACTCTATGGCAAACCGGCACCGACAAATCCTTCATTCACGACGTCCTCGCTTCGAACGAACGCAACGTCACCGCGAACGCCTACGGGCCGGTCTATACCCTGGAGTTTTCGGCCGCCCAGATTTGGGCCGTGGACCCGCGGGAAAATACGTCCACCAAGCTGCTGGACGTCCCCGTCCGCAACCCGGGTGATATCAAGAAGTTTAAGACGTTCACCCCGCAGATCGTGGCCGCCCCGTCGCCCTACTGGGGAGACGAGATCGTTTGGGACGATCCAAACTTTATCGGCATGCCTCACATGGACAGCAAGGGACGCATCTGGTTCCATGCGCAGACAATCCCCGAAATGGCACCGTACTGTCGAAAGGGATCCGGGGATCCATTTGCCGAGAGTTTTCCGATACCTGAGGGGTATGTTCCCCGCGGTATGGGGGTTTACGATCCCAAGACCGGAAAGCTCGAACAGATCGACCTGTGCCTGTCCGCTGGCCATATGGCCTTTGCCGACGATAGGGATGAGACTCTCTACTTCACCAATACCACAGCGGTTCCCCCAAGGATGGGCGGCATCGGATGGGTGAAGACCCGCATTTGGGATGCGACTCACGACGCGCAAAAGTCTATCGGCTGGTGCGCGGCAATCGTCGATTACAACGGCGACGGAAAGACTGGACCTTATACCAATCCGGACGAACCGCTCGATCCGAAACTCGACCGCGCAGTGGACGGCGGCAACGGCTACGGCATTGCCTACAATCAGGTGGACGGCAGCCTATGGATTGCCGGATTGAGCTCGACAGTGCCAGGCAGAATCATTCGAATAGCCCCCGGCGCGAATCCACCGGCGACCTGCAAGACCGAAGTCTATGAGCCGCCCTTCGACAATCCCAAACGCCCCGGCGTTGAAGCCTTTCAGACTCTGGGCGTCACCGTCGATTCGAAAGGTATCGTGTGGGCCGCGCTCACGGGGAGCAATGACCTCGCCAGTTTCGACCGCAGCAAGTGCACCGAGCCTTCAAATGGCACGAAAGCGCTCGGCCAACAATGCCCCGAGGGCTGGACGCTGGTTCCGGTTCCGGGGCCGAAGTTCAAGGGGACCGACATCCTGGCGGACTCCTTCTATCACAACTGGATAGACCGCTATGACGTTCTCGGTTTGGGCAAGGACGTCACCATCATCTGCGCCAATGGCTCTGATTCTCTGATCGCCTATATCCCTGACAAAAAGCAGTTTGTCACCATGCGCGTGCCTTACCCCTTGGACTTCTACACGCGCAACGTGGACTTCCGGATCGACGACCCGAAGGCTGGCTGGAAGGGCCGCGGGATGTGGACCGGTAACGAAGACCGGGTGATCTGGCATCTCGAGGGTGGTAAAGGCAACACGACCTCGGTCGCGCACTTCCAGATGCGGCCCGATCCACTGGCGAAGTGACCTCTCGCTGGTGAATGTGCAATTTAGGAGAACTCACTCACCGGCGGGGTGTTTGTCCGTCTGCGCAAACGCGCAGTAATCCATCCTTGTGCATGCGGGAACATCTGCCCTAGGCTGGAAGGGAAGCCACTGTTAACAGACTCTTACGGCGGATCGCACCAAGGATGGCGTCATGCAGACCAACAATGATCGTAAGAGCTCCTACCTCGGACCGGGTCTCCACATTAAAGGGCAGATTACCGGGAATGAGGATCTCAGCATCGATAGCACGGTGGAGGGGCAGGTTTCTATCGGAGGTTTTCGGCTTACGGTCGGGCCTGGCGCTCATGTTGAGGGAGATGTTGTCGCCCGCGAAGCGGTAATTTGGGGAAAAGTCGCCGGGAACATCAGCGCAATCGATCGTATCGAAATCAAGAAGGGATCTTCGATTGTGGGTGACATTAAGACCGGGAAAATCGCCATCGAAGAAGGCGCCTACTTCAAGGGTTCGGTGGAAATCGATCGTGGCAGTGCCGCCATTGGGAAAGACCTCGACACACTCCTCAAGAACGCCGGCAACACCGAACAAAAGTAGCCTTCAGCGGGCCGTATAAGTCTTGCTGAACTGATTCCGTCCATTCGTAATCGTGAATTTTCCATCCGGGGCCACCGACGCCCTGATCCAAAAGCCCTTGCAATCGGGAGAGTCTTCGAAATTGGCGGTCACATCTTCCGCGGTGTTGTGATCCGGGTTCGGGTCCATGAGCGATTTGTGAACCTGCCAGATGCCTTCGACTCCCGGAATGTTTTTGATTCGTTCAAAATGCTGCGTCTGGGCTTTCTGAAATCCCGGCGAAGGGCCACCCAATCCTTTTCGCGGCCCGTTGTTTACAACGACCACTTGCGGCTTGATGGCATAGAGAAATCCGGGCGCTCCGGCGCCGTCGAGCGCTCCGTGACGCCCTGCTTGCCAGATTGTGACCTCACCCAATCGATTGATCGGGCACGCCAACTCAATTTCTTTTTCCCAGTCGAGATCGGCCAGATCGAGGAACTTGAATTTTCCAAACGTGAACATCGCGCTGATCATCAATTGGTTTTCGGGAATGTCTTTGGGCTTGTTCTCCGCCGTCGCGCAGAGCGGGTTGGGCTGCCCTCCTCCATGGAGTGGCTTCGCGATGATCTCTCCATTGACTGCAACCAGATCGAGTTGAACACCCTTCAGCGGAATTTTGTCTCCCAAATGCAAAATCGTTCGTTTGTCGCCGCACGCGCTCAAATAAGAATCGCGCCAGTGCTGATTGGGCGGTTCGATGAAATCTCCGCGATCATAGCACCGCGAGATCGGAATCAGCTTCGCCAGCGCCGCGATGCCCCCGGCGTGATCGGCATGGAAATGGCTGAGGACGAAGTAGTCGATCTTTTTCAGGCCGGCTTGCTGGGCCGTCGCAAAGATTCGCTTCGCGCTCTGGTCGGCAGTCTCCCAGCCGGAATCGATTAGGAGGGATTCGCCCGACGGCGAAATAATCAGCGTGGCGGCGCCGCCCTCGACGTCGACCCAATAGATGTCCAGGTTCTTTCGTTGTGCCTTTGATGGTGGCACAGCCATCAATAGCAACACCCCGACGCATGCCGATGCGGCAACTGTTCTTTTCATTGCATATTCCTCCCGGTCTTAATCGCGCATCCTACGCTTCTCCAGCCTTTGACACAATGAATTTACAGCTCGTTGCGGAGCCTCCATTCGACATGGAGCTTTCGAAAGGATGAGTGCTACTATACTCGCCAAAAGGAATCAGGAGCTCTTTGCCATGGGTAAACGCGCCAGGCGTGCAATCCTCACTCTTGCTATGGGCATCGTTGTTGTACCGATTCCCTTCGTTTTTGCGCAGAATTCCAAACCAAGCCCAGCGTCGAAAGAAACCTTCGATCCCCATGATTTGAGCGGCGTCTGGGTCGGGGAGGACATCCCCGCCAACGATCGGTGGGCCAATCTGGCGCCGGAGCCTCCCCTCACTGAATGGGCCCGGCAGCACCTGCTCTACAAATCGATTTCGCACGATCCGCTGTCCGGCAAGCTCAAAGACCCCAAACTGACTCCTACCCCGGGAATGCCTGCTTCAAAGCGAAGTTTCTATGCCACAGACTTGTACGGCGTTGTGGCCAATGACCCTTATGGCGAGTACCCGGGCAAGGAGTGCGAACCTCTTTCGACGCCCGCCATGTTCGATTATCCGGGTCTGGCCAGAATGGAGATCGTCCCAACACGGGAAGGCGACCGCCTGTACCAATTTATCGAATACCACCGCGAGTGGCGCACATTCTGGATGAATCGCGAACACCCCAAGGACCTGGATCCTACTTATGAGGGGGACTCGACCGCCCATTGGGAAGGAAACGATCTGGTGGTGGATACCCTTGGATATAACGATAAAACTATGATTAGTGGGGCGGTCGGCCATTCGAAAAGTGAAGCCTTTCGGCTGGTCGAGCGCTACCGGCGTGTGGACGCTACCCACATGCAAATCGATATGACCTACTACGATCCCAAGGCGTGGGGGGACAAGTCCTGGGGCGGGTTCCGGAAGTACTATGTCCGGGCCCCCAAGGAAGACTTCATTGAATTCATTTGCAGCCCCCGGGAGTATATGCAGTACGACAAGTCGATCACCACGCCTTTGAACGCGCCCCCGGCCAAGAAATGACAAGGAGCGGGCAGGTCAAGAATCTGGTGTTCGAGGTTGAGTTTTTGCAAGCAATTTGCAGGTGAATTGGAGTATGGTGTAGTCGGGATTGGGTGGGATACAAACGAGACCGAACAGGAGCGAAGCCGATGAGCGGGATACAGACGAAATTTGGATCGATGAAGAGTTACGAGAAGGGTCGCGTGGAAGTGATCAACGACGATCCGAAGCACTATGTTTTTTCGAACGTGTTCGAAGTGGCGTCGAAGTCGAAGCCGTACGAGAAGGTGGCGGTGGCGCAGAATTTGAAGTACGTGGTGGAGGCGCTGAGGACGGAAGGCGTGTCGCCATGGTATTCGAATGCGCACGATGAAGCGGCGTTGATGATGGACGGAGAAGTGGAAGTGCATCTGGTGAAGCCGGATCAGCCGCTGGTTCCTGAGGGCAAGGAAGGGTCTGTGAAGTTGAGCGGCGAGCCGAAGGGGAAGAAGATGGGTTGGGTGAAGATTCACCGGGGGCACATGGCGCTGTTGCCGAAGGGCGCGGCGTACCAGTTCCGCAGCACGTCGGAGCCGGGCGTAGTGCTGCTGCAGACGATCAAGGGTGAGAACACGATCGAGCGCTGGGCGGAGATCTGCCAGACCAAGGCGTAAGAGCAGAACGCAGCCGGATTTTGTACTACATTGACATCGCGAGTAAAATTATAAAAAAAGAGGAGCAAACACTATGAGCACGACAGTAGGCACGCCAAGCACGGCGCCGGAACTGAGCAGTGCGGCAGGGAAGCTGGGATACCAGACGTTTACGATCGGGAAATTTCATTTCGATCGCGACGAGTATTTCGCGCACATCAAGTTTCCGGGCGGGCAGCACTTGATGCCGATCGACGATTTCCTGCGCGCGTTGATGCGTGACGTCGGCTGGGGATTTTTCTACGGCACGGTGAACTTCGACGCGGTGATCGGGACGATCAATCATTACGGCACGGTGGATTTGTTCGCGGGACAGTTCAATGAAGCGTTCCGCGCGGCGAAGCGGAATTATCTGGAGACGTTCGAAGCCAAGGATTTGAAGCGGATGTTTGAGTTGATGCTGGATAACTGGACGAACGAAGGGTTCGATCCGTATGCGGCACCGGACGAGACGGGCAAAGCGTACGGTCCCAAGCACGGCAACAACAGCAAGGCGCTGAAGCGCGAGCGAATTGTATCGCCGCGCATGGTGGGATTGCCGGGCGATCTGCCGTACCGCACCGATGAGGCCGGGCAGAAGGTAAACCGCCAGTTCGCCGATGTGCCGCAGGATAAACCGGAAATACACGCCGAGCCGGGCTTCGAAGCCGAAGTGCACGCGTTTAATATGTTCGGTTATGTATCGCGTTCGGACGTGACGTGGAATCCGTCGGTAGTATCGAACGTGCAGGACAGCCAGTTCTGCGCGACGACGGAGGAATATATTCTTCCGATTTTCCACGGCAACGATCGCGTGGAGTGGTTCATCCAGGTGTGCGACGAAATCACGTGGGACGTGGAAGATGGCAAGACGGGCAAGCCGCGCGCAAAGGTCGTAATGAAGGCAGGCGATGTGGCGGCGATGCCGGCGGATATCAGGCACAAGGGGTACTCCCCGAAGCGGTCGATCCTGATCGTATGGGAGAATAACGACGGTTCGCTGCCGAAGCGGTATAGCAGTGGCGAATTGAAGCCCCACCCGGTGTATTTCTAGTCGTTGAGGTTTCGAAGACCTGTTCGGACCGGACCCGCCACCGAAGTAAGGCGGGAATGGGTTATTTTCAGCTTATGATACTTGGCGGAGAATAGGTGCCACGACGATTCGTGGCCTGTTTTCCGCCAACGTGTTTCAGGAGGAGATCGTTCGATGCTCACAACTTTGGTGAGAAGGTCCATTGTCGTATTCTTGTTGGCCGGTTTGCTGGGAGCATCCGCAATCGTTCGAACGCGCGCTCAACCGCGCAGCGCGGCGACCCCGCAGGCAGCGGTCGATCCTGATGTGATTACCGGCGTCGTGACCAGCTTCGCGGGCCCCGAAGCGGGTGTGTGGGTGATCGCGGAGACGACGTTTGGGACCAAGTTCCGCAAGATCGTCATCACCGACGACAAGGGGCGATACCTGCTGCCACAGTTGCCCAGTGGGAACTACAAGGTGTGGGTCCGCGGCTATGGGCTGGTGGACTCCGAACCGGTGGACGCCAAGCCAGGCACGAGATTGGATCTGGACGCGGTGCTCGCTCCAACGCCAAAAGCGGCAGCGCAATATTATCCTCCGGCGTATTGGGTTGCGTTGCTGAAGATACCCACCAAGAGCGAATTTCCGATGACCGTGCCAGCGCCTCCGCCACTGCCGTCACTGCTGGGTCCCCAGAAACTGACACATGGGTACGTTCGAACGGACCCACCCTCGGTGATTGCAAATCAGGCGGAGTGGCTTTATGACCTGAAGGGCTGCTGGACGTGCCATTCGGTGGGCGGGAAGTCCACGCGAGAGATTCCGATGGGACTGGGGCCGTTCAAGACCAGCACCGAGGCCTGGGAACGCTCGATGTCTTCCAGCCAGGCCGGGCGATACATGATCCAGGAGATGGATAAACTGGGGCATGAGCGCGCGCTGGCGATGTACGCCGATTGGGGCGACCGCATCGAAAAGGGCGCATTGCCCCCTGTGCCGCCGCGCCCGCAGGGAGTCGAGCGCAATGTGGTGGTCACGGTGTGGGACTGGTCGGTACGGTCGGCGTTTCTTCATGCGCTGATCAGCACGGACAAGCGGAACCCCACGGTGAATGCGAACGGTCCTATTTTCGGAGCGGAATGGTCGGGCGGCGCGCTGGCCGTGGTGGATCCGGTCGAAAACACCAAGGCGCTGATTCCAATTCCGCTGCCGGATGAGTCCGAACGTTCGAAGCAGATTCGCTTTTCTCCGCAGACGCAGCTCGCGCCGTCGGTTTACTTTGGCGACGAACTGGTGTGGGACGATCCGATCAATCCCGGCCCGATTACGATGGATGAGAAGGGACGCGTCTGGTTCAACGTGGAGAACCAGCTGCACAACGCGGATTATTGCAAGGCGGGATCGAAGAATCCGTTTGCGGTGAACTCGCCGCGTGAGGATTACGGCAAGGGCGTGGACTATTACGACCAGAAGACGGGCAAATTCGGCTTCGTGCGGCTGTGCTTCAAGGCTACGCGTATTGCGTTTTCCGACGACAAGGACAACACGTTGTACTTCACCGTGCAGGGAGACCCCGGTGGAATCGGCTGGCTGAACGTTCGCCAGTGGGAGCAGACGCACAATGATGAGAAGTCGCAGGGCTGGTGCCCGGCGGACCATCGCGTCGATAAGCCGGGCGCTTACGGCATCTCCTACAATCCGGTGGACGGCAGCGTGTGGTATTCGAACATTCAGAAGATGCCGGGAAGAATGGTTCGAATGACGAAGGGTTCAAATCCTCCGGCAAGCTGCACGACGGAAGTGTACGAAGTCCCATACGATCCCAAGGGCAACGGGCCGGGCGGATCGCATTCGCGGGGAATCGATATCGATACGCACGGCGTGGTGTGGACGCCGCTCACCGGCGAGGGCGTGCTTGCCAGTTTCGACCGGAGCAAGTGCAAGCCAATTCCGACCGGCGACGCGGCCATGACGGGAAAAGCCTGCCCCGAGGGCTGGACGCTGTACCCGATTCCGGGGCCAACGTTCAAGTCCGACCCGACGGTGAAATCGGACTACAACTATTACATGTTCATCGACCGTTACAACTCACTGGGATTGGGCAACAACGCCGTGGTCGTGGACGGCGCCAATTCCGATTCGCTCATTGTGTTTCAACAGGAAACGAAGACGTGGATTCGAATGACGGTTCCGTATCCGATGGGCTTCTTCTCAAGGTTCCTCGATGCGCGTGTGGACGATCCCAAGGGCGGCTGGAAGGGTCGCGGCGCGTTCGCGGCAAACGAGATGCGCGGGTCACAGTTGACCGAGGGCGGAAGGAGCATGACGAGCACGCTGGCGCATTTTCAGGTGCGGCCGGATCCGCTGGCGAAATAGTTTCCTGTTCGATTCGAAATTAGAAGTTTTGGACAGGGGCCGGATATAATCGGCCCCTGTTTTTTTTCCCTTTCGAACACTTTTTTCTTCAATTTTCATCTTCCACATATTTCATTGGGCAGATTCAGTCTCACCGGACGGCAAACAAGAAAAGATTCTGTGATCGCATCAATTTGTGTTATTACGCTGGTAAGCAAGCACGGCGGGATTAGCAAGCGATCTCGAAAAAGAATCCAAAGTTTATGACGTGTGGTTAGGAGAAAAATCGTGCGAAAGCTTGTTATGAAGCGGTCAACTGCATTACTTCTGTTGATGTGCGGAATTGTCGCGATTTCCGTTCTGGAGCGCACGGAGGCTCGAATGCCTGCGACGGCGGCGCAATCCGACGCGAGCGTTGTTTCTGTGGGTGCTGACGACATCGGTGGGGTGGTGACGAGTTCGAAGGGGACCGAGGCGGGTGTTTGGGTGATCGCCGAAACTACGGACTTGCCGACCAAGTTTCGAAAGATTGTGGTTACCGACGATCGCGGGCGGTACCTGCTGCCGGATTTGCCGAAGGCGAATTACAAGGTGTGGGTGCGAGGGTACGGGCTGGTGGATTCTCAACCGGTACAATCCGCGCCGGGCAAGACGCTGGCGTTGACTGCGGTGATTGCTCCTGACGCGCGGGCTGCGGCGCAATATTATCCTGCCGACTATTGGTATTCGCTGGCTCGCGTGCCGTCCAGGGATGAATTTCCTGGGACCGGGGCGCAGGGCAATGGAATCAATCCCAAGATGAAGACGCAAGCCGATTGGGTGTGGCAGATGAAGGCCGGATGCGAGACCTGCCATCAGATTGGCGACAAGGCTACGCGAGAGATCGAGCCGCAACTGGGGAGTTTCCCCACGACGCTGGCTGCATGGGACTATCGTGTGCAAGTGGGGCAGGATGGCTCGGGCATGAATGCTTCCATGAATAATTATGGGCGGCAGCGCGGCTTGGGGATGCTGGCGGACTGGACGGAACGAATCAAGAACGGAGAGTTGCCTCCGGCGCCGCCGCGTCCGCAGGGGATTGAGCGCAATATCGTGCTTGCTTTGTGGGAGTGGGGGACTCCGGCAACGTTCGCTCATGACGAACTCACCACCGACAAGCGGCATCCCACTTCGAACGCCAATGGACCGC
Organism: uncultured Acidobacteriaceae bacterium; assembly: GCA_964622265.1. Lineage (GTDB taxonomy): Bacteria > Acidobacteriota > Terriglobia > Acidiferrales > UBA7541 > Palsa-360. Next base: position 20,303 of record CAZUNI010000055.1, read on the forward strand.
TTTACGGCGTGGACTGGGGCAACGACGATTTCCTGATGGTCGATCCCGTGGAGCACACGGCGTCACGCATACGATTGCCTGTGCGCGAGGAGGGGATTCCGCCAGGGAAGATGCAGAGCATGCCGGAGCCTTCGCCCTATTGGGGAAGCGAACTGTATTGGTTCGATCCGGTGACTGCAACCAACATGGCGATCGACAGTAAAGGGCGCGTGTGGATGCCGGCGCGCTTCCGCAAGGCTGAGAACCAGCCCGCGTTTTGCAAGGAAGGTTCCAACAATCAATATGCAAAGATGCAGCCGATCGATAAGGGCTGGCGGGAGATGGAGTTCTACGATCCCAAGACTCGTAAGTTCACGATGGTGGATACCTGCTTCGATAATCATCATGTGACGATCAGCGACGATGACGTTGTTTACGGGAGCGGCTCGCGCACCGGGAATGTCGGTTGGGTGGACATCAAGGTGTGGGATGCGACTGGGGATCCGCAGAAGGCGCAGGGGTGGTGCGGCGGATATTTCGACGTCAACGGGAATGGAAAGTACGATCCCGACGTGGACAAGAAAGTGACCGTGTTCGGCGCGTATGGTGTCTCTGCCAGCCCGAAGGATAACAGCGGCTGGACGGCGATTCCGGGAGTGCCGGGGCAGATCGCGCGCATCGACCGGAAGACTTGCGTGACGGAAGTGTATGAGCCTCCATTCAACAGTTCTTATGCGCCGGGGAAATTCAGCTTCGGTCCGCGGGGCATCGATGTCGATACGACCGGAATTGTGTGGACGGCGCTGGCGGGCAGCAGCGAGATGGCGAGCTTCGACCGGACCAAATGCAAGATCAAGACCGGGCCGGCCATCATGGACGGGCAGCATTGCCCTGAGGGCTGGACGATGTATCCCACGCCGGGCCCGAAATTTAGGGATACGGATATTCCTGTGGACTATCACTACTATAATTGGGTGGACCGCTATGACACTTTGGGGCTGGGGAACAATACTCCATTGACTAACGGGACGGGGTCGGATTCGCTGCTGGCGCTGAATCCCGGCACGGGCAAGTACGTCACGATGCGAGTGCCTTATCCGATGGGCTTCTACCAGCGGGGCATGGACGGGCGAATTGACGATCCAAAGACGGGGTGGAAGGGTCGCGGAATATATGCCGATTACGGGCCCAACGCCGCGTGGCATATCGAGCCGGTGGGGAAGACTGCTCGCAGCAACATTGTGAAGTTTCAGATTCGGCCCGATCCTCTGGCGAAGTGAGCTTTGCGTAAAATGGACTGGAGATTTGTCCGAAAGCTTTGCCGGTAAACTTGATATTATTTCGCGGTGGTCACAACGCAATGGGGAGAGTTGACATGTTCGGAAAATGGACGCGGCGTCCGCACGCCATAATTTTGTTTGCATTCGTTTTGGTTCTGGCAGGTGTGATTTCACGGACCGAGGCGCAGCCGCAGGGCGCTGCTGCGTCGGTCCAGGCCGAGGCGAATCGCGTGTCGATCAGCGGCGATAGCATCGGCGGCGTGGTGACCGGTTCGAAAGGGCCTGAGGCCGGTGTTTGGGTGATCGCGGAAACCAATGAACTGCCGACTAAATTTCGCAAAATTGTGGTTACTGACGATCGCGGGCGGTATCTGTTGCCCGAGTTGCCGAAAGCGACGTACAAGGTGTGGGTTCGCGGGTACGGATTGGTTGATTCCGGGGCTGTGAATGCGACTCCCGGTTCGCATTTGGCTTTGACGGCTGTGGCCGCGCCTAATGCTCAGGCGGCGGCGCAGTATTATCCGGCGAACTATTGGTTCTCGCTGCTGCAAGTTCCTCCCAAGAGCGCGTTTCCGATGACCGTTACCATCCCGGCCAAAGAGAGAGTCGGGCTGCCCTCGGCGCAGGGCGTGGTGCAGGCCGGGCCGGCGGACGCCGATGGGACCAAGCATGCCGTGATTCAGACGCAGGCGAACTGGGTTGCGAGCATCAAGAACTGCGAGATTTGCCATCAGTTGGGGAATCGGATCACGCGCGAAATTCCGCCAGCCCTGGGCGTGTTCGATTCGAGCACCGAAGCGTGGGACCGGCGCATTCGAATGGGGCAGCTTGGGGGCAACACGGCACGAAGCATGGCCGCAATCGGGCGTGAGCACGCTGAATCCATTCTGGCCGCGTGGAGCGATGGAATCGCCAAGGGAGAAATTCCGCCAGCGCCGCCGCGGCCGGCGGGAGTCGAGCGCAATCTGGTGATTACGATGTGGGAGGTGGGGACGCCGGTTACTTTCGCCCACGATCTTTACGCGACGGACAAGCGGCATCCGGATTCGAACGCGTATGGGCCCGTGTATGTCGGCGATTTCAATTCCGGGGCCGTGCATATTCTGGATCCCCGGAAGAACGCAGATCAGACTCTGAAAGTTGTGCCGCGCGACGATCCGGACAAGATTCCGAGCCTTTTTAAAACTGAAACCACGATGGAATATCCTTCGTTGTATTGGGGCGATGAGAAAATCTACGACGAGAGCCAGCGCACTGAAGTGAAGAATGTGGACACCAAGGGGCGGCTGTGGGTAGCAACGGCATTTCGTGCGGAAGAAAATCCGGCGTGGTGCAGGGAAGGTTCGAACAATAAATTCGCGCAATATTTTCCGCTAGAAAAAAGCGAACGGCAAACGGCGTATTTCGATGGCAAGACGCGAAAAGAGACCAGGGTGGACCTCTGTTTTACGACCCATCATGCGGCGTTTGCGGAGGACAAGGACGAAACGATTTATTGGGTCGGGCAATCAGGGACGGTGCTGGGATGGGTGAAGCCGGGGGTGCTCGACAGCGGCGGGACGGATGAGCAGGCGCAGGGGTGGTGCCCTGCGTATTATGACGTCAACGGCGACGGCAAGTATGAAAAAGGCATTGACAGGCTGATATCGGGCGCGGGCTACTACGTTTCGTACAATCCGGTCGATAAGAGTGTTTGGTATGCCGTGCCGGGAACGCCGGGGAAAATTGTTCGAATGGATATCGGGTCGAATCCTCCGGAGACGTGTCATGCGGAAGCGTACGAGCCGCCGTTTTACAATCCCAAAACGCCCGGGAAAGTGGGTTATTTGCCACGCGGGATCGATATCGATCGCAACGGGATGGTTTGGACCGGGCTTGCCGGGAGCGGACAGCTTGCCAGCTTCGATCGCACCAAGTGCAAGGTGCTGAGCGGGCCGGAGTCTTTCGATGGGCAGCACTGCGTGGAAGGATGGACACTGTACGATCTGCCGGGGCCGCAGATGAAGAATATTCCGGATGGAGGCAGCACGGACTTTTTGTATGGCAACTGGGTGGATCAATTTAATACGCTCGGGCTGGGGGCAAACCTGCCGCTCGCCAATGGCACCGGGTCCGATTCGCTGGTTGCGTTGATGCCGGATACTCACAAGTGGGTGGTGCTGCGGGTTCCGTATCCGCTGGGATTTTTTACGCGGAACATGACTGGGCGCATTGACGACGCGAATGCCGGGTGGAAGGGTCGCGGGATTTGGGCTGGGAACGAAGGCCGTATGCCTTGGCATCAGGAAGGCGGTAAGGGAATGCGGTCGGAGGCTGTGCATTTCCAGATGCGGCCTGATCCATTAGCGAAGTAACTGCGCACGCCTTGTAAAGAATCTACGTCCATTTGAATTTTTCACTGTTCCTACAGAACAGCGAAACTACCCCTGCTCGTATCTTGTACAATCCTTTTGGAGGCGGCGATGAATCACTGGCAGGGGAAGTGGGCGTTGGTTACCGGGGCGAGCGCGGGGATTGGGACGGCGCTGGCGCGCGAGCTGGCTGCGGGGGGGACGAATCTGGTACTTACGGCGCGGCGGCGCGACCGACTGGTCGGCCTGGCGGGGGAGCTCAGCGCGAAACATAACATTCGAACGCTGGTGTGCACTGCGGATCTGGCGCAGCCTTTGGGCCCTCGTGAGATATTCGATTTCACCGAGGAGAAGAAAATTACGGTGGACCTGCTGGTGAACAACGCGGGCTTCGGCGCCTATGGAGAATTTCAGAAGACGCAGGTGGAGCGGTTGGCGGAAATGGTGCAGGTGAATGTGAGCGCGGTTGTGCACCTGACGCATCTCTATTTGCCGGGAATGATTGCGCGTGGGAGTGGAGACATCCTGATTCTCGCTTCAACGGCCGCGTTTCAGCCGGTTCCTTACATCACGACTTACGCCGCGACGAAATCGTTCGATCTGCACTTTGCCGAAGGGCTTGCGGAAGAGGTGCGCGAGTACGGTGTGCGCGTGTGCGCGCTTTGCCCGGGGGGCACTGAGAGCGAATTTTTGCAGGTTGCGGGGCAGCGGCAGCACACGCGGCGTCCGCAGGAGACAGCCGAGAAAGTGGCGCGCGTCGGGCTTCGCGCTATGGCGGCGGGGAAGATATCTGTGGTGTCTGGACTTACCAATTGGATTGGATCGGAGGCGGTGAGGTTTGTGCCGCGGACGATGGCTACGCGTATTACCGGGAAGATGTTTAGTCCGAAGAAAAAATGAGCGTGGATTTAAAATTGTTGGAACGGCAGCTTCATGGGGAAGGATTTCTCCATACGTACGAGTGGCAGGATGGGCCGGATGCCTTTTATCCCGATCACACGCATGGTGGGGAGACGGCGCATATTATTCTGGATGGGGAAATGACGCTGACGCAGGGTGGTTCCTCGCTCACGTATAGAGCGGGGCAGCAATGCGATGTTCCTGCCGAGGCGGTGCACTCGGCTCGGATGGGGTCGAGTGGGTGCCGTTATCTGATTGGGGAGAAATAGTGGCGTAGGCTTCAGCCTGCGCGCTTTTGGTTTTGTTGGAACTCAAGTTGAAAATTGCGATGCGCTAACGGAAATTCAAAACGTCAGCGGCTAAAGCCGAATTGAGAATGACAGCTTTTTGTCATGGCTGAAGCCATGACCCACAAATATTTCAGGCTTCGGCAATATTTCCAATTGCGCGGTCCAGGAGCTCGATGACGTGCACTACTTCCTGTCCTGTCTTGTGAATTGTTGCACCGGCGCGCATTTGTAAAAGACACCCGGGATTTGCAGTGACGATCATGGGGGCGTTTGTGGCGCTGGCGTGCTTCATTTTTTCTTTCAAAATATCGAGTGAGGTTT
>CAZUNI010000056.1:0-23376 GCA_964622265.1 uncultured Acidobacteriaceae bacterium
TCAATACAAATCACAACAAAAAAGCGAGTTTATTTAATTTTTAACGGAGGACTGAGTAGCTCCCGATTTATTCTTCGGCTGTAATTCCCAAGGTACGCATCCGGCGGTACAAATGGCTGCGCTCCATTCCAAGCGTTTCCGCTGTGCGGGTCATGTGCCACTGATTTTCTTCGAGCTTGCGGAGGATGAATTCACGCTCGTAGGCGTCGCGCGCCTCGTGAAGCGTCGCGTTCGGGCGCTGCGGCATGCGGGAACTGCCGCGAAACAGCTCGCCCGGCAGGTGCAGCGGCTCGATTTTGTCCTGCGGGACCACAATCATCAGGCGCTCGATCAGATTCCGCAGTTCGCGAACGTTTCCCGGCCAGTGATAGCGAAGCATCACTCCTAAAGCTGCTTCGCCCAATTCTTTGTGCTTTCGTCCGTAGGCGACTGAAAAATCGGCCAGAAAATGGCGCGCCAGGATGGGAATGTCTTCGGTGCGTTCCCGCAGCGGCGGGAGATTGAACGGGATTACGTTCAGGCGATAGAACAGGTCTTCGCGGAATCTGCCCGCGGCGATTTCATCTTCGAGTTTTTTATTCGTCGCGGCGATTACGCGGACATCGACGTTGATGGTTCGGTCCGAGCCGACCGGTTCGAGGCGTTGCTCCTCGAGAACGCGCAGCACTTTGGATTGCGTGCGCAGGCTCATGTCGCCGACTTCGTCGAGAAACAGGGTGCCTTCATCGGCCTTCTCGAATTTTCCGACCTTATTTTCGCTTGCTCCGGCGAAGCTGCCCTTCACGTGGCCGAATAGTTCTGACTCGATCAGGTCTTCCGGGATGGCCGCGCAATTCACTTCGACGAACGTTTGATTGGCGCGCAAGCTGGCGGCGTGCAGCGCGCGGGCGACCAGTTCCTTTCCAGTGCCGCTTTCGCCGTAAATTAAAACGCGTCCGTTGGTGGGAGCGGTTAGCGCAATCTGCTGGCGCAGGGCCCGGATCGGCACGCTGTCACCGAGTACTTCGGTGCGCCCGCCCAGTTCTTCGCGCAGGCGGCGATTTTCCTGTTCGAGGCGATTGACCTCCAGAGCGTTCTTGATGACGAGGATGACTTTTTCAAGTGAAAGAGGCTTCTCAATGAAATCGAAAGCGCCCAGCTTGGTGGCCTTCACGGCGGTTTCGATGCTGGCGTGTCCGGATATCATTACGACCATCGAAGCGATGCCGATCTCTCGCATGCGATCCAGGGTTTCGAGCCCGTCCATGCCTTCCAGCCAGACGTCCAGGAGCACAAGGTCGGCTGGTCTTTGACTCAGCAGAGAAAGGCATTCCTGGCCGGAAGCGACCGAGAAAGTTTCATAACCTTCGTCCTTTAGAATCGAGGAGAGCGCCTCGCGGATTCCTTTTTCGTCGTCAACGATGAGGATGGATTGGGGCATGGTCTGAAGTCTAAGCCGTCCGAGTAGGGATCGGCACCGGCGAAATCTCCGTAACGGGCAGTTGCAAAATAAATTTGGACCCCACGGGAGAATTATCCTCGACGCGAATGGAGCCGTAGTGCTCGGCCATGATTCTGCTGGCGATCGCGAGGCCCAGTCCCGTGCCACGATCCTTGGTCGAAAAATGTGGGAGGAACAGGTTGTCTTTGTCCTGTGGCGAAATTCCGTGGCCGCTGTCCGCAACGATGATTTCGACGGTTTCCCGGTCGCTATTGAAGCGGGTCGAAAGTACCAACTCTTTTACCGACGAGCCTTCCATCGCTTCGGCGGCATTATCGATGAGATTGGTGATAACTCTACGCAAGAGCTCCTCATCGGCGCGGATCGCGGGGATTTCAGGGCCCAAATCCTTTCGAACAAGGATACCGTCCAGGCGGCCTTCGAAAACGGCGAGCGCTTCGGTGACAATCTCATTCGGAAAGGCGGAGGATAGTTTGGCGGCAGGGAAGCGCGCAAACTGAGAGAACTCGCTGACCAGCGATTCGAGGGCGGAGACTTCTCGTTCGATCAGCCCAGCGCACTCGCCGACAAGACGGACCAATTCCGGAGGATCCTGCGTAGGAGTTTTTGCGGGATTCGATTTCGTGCGATCCAAGTAACGAGACAATCGTTGCGCGGAAAGCTGTATGGGAGTCAGGGGATTCTTAATCTCATGAGCGATGCGCTGGGCGACTTCCTGCCAGGCCGCGGCCTTCTGCGCGCGCAACAAGTCGGTGAGATCGTCCACCACGACCACGTAACCGCGATTTGAGCGGCGTGGACCGAGCGAACTAACGGTCACAGCAGCATGAAGAAGGCGGCCGGAAACGGTGAATTCGAGTTCTTTCGATGCTGTGCCGAGTCGCAGCGATCGGCGCATCAGGGTGTGTACCAATTGCCCCGCGCCCTCTCCCATCAATTGCGCGAAGCCGACCACCTGCTTTGCAATCTCTCCAAACAACCTTACGGCGGCAGGATTTACTCTTCGGATGGATTCCTGTTCGTCGACAGAAATGACGCAGGTTGGGATGTTTTCCAGGATGGTTTCCATTAGCGTGCGGCGGCGTTCGAGTTCCTGCACGGCCTGCTGCAGGTTGTGCGTGAACTCATCGATCTGGCGGCGATTGTCACCAAGCTGCTCGGTCATACGATTAAAAGAACGGACCAGCGTTTCCAGTTCGTCCTGTGCCTGAACGTTGACCCGGGTCTCAAATTTTCCCGCGATAATATCCTGTGTCGCTTCTGCGAGCGCCTGAATGGGGACGGTAACCTGCTTGGACAAAAAGAGGGCGAACCACGTTGCCGAAAACATTAGAAGAATCGTGAAAAGCAGCAGAGTAAGCAGCATCTGCGATTTGTAGGCGCGCAATTGCTGGCGCTGCAGGCCGTAGGTGAAAGTTTGCGCCTCGATTTGCTTGATGCGATCCGGGAAATCGTCGGGGACGTTCCGGCCCGCCAGCAGGAAATTGTTTCGAGATTTGGCCCGCCCCGCCAGGAAATATTTTTCGCGATACTGCCACAATTCCGCTCCATTGGGCATGGAGCGAAGATGAACAGGAAGTTCGGAGGATGGAGCCGCAGGTTCGCTCGGCTGGGCCGTGTTGAATTTAAAGTTTAGATTGACGCCAACTGCGATTGGCTGGCCTTGATCGTTTGTCTCCCAGGCAAGGTCCGCTCCCCGGGCGAACAACGATTCGAAGGTGTGAATCGTGTCGCGGGCGGTCCCGGAGGAGTCGGGGCCGGCAACGTCGTTTGCAATTTGCGTCATGCGCTCGGAGTCGCCATGGGCCATCTCATCCACCAGTTCCCGGCTGAATTGGGTGGCCAGTTCGAGAGGCCGGGGAAACCAGAGGACCAGTGTGCGGTTCAACAGGGCGTAGCTGATAAAAAACATGAAGACGAGGGGCAAAAAAGAAATTGCAAGAGCGGCCAGAACCATTTTTGACTTGAAGCGCGAGCCGAGTTGGTGGGCACGGCGTTCAGCCCAGAGCCGCAAAAGGCTGCGTGTGAGGATGAGTCCGAAAACCAGCAGCGCCGCAACAATGAATGTGGACAGCGCATACAGGACCAGGATCTGGTTCAACTGGTTGGGCGCAAACGGAAGCTCCAGCGAACCGAGGGTAAATACAGCCGCAAGCAACAGCGTGATCGCGACGCCACCGAAAACAAGCAATAGATTCGGCTTACGTGCGGTGGTCATGCCGGTTTACTCCGGGTGGAGCGGCTATTCTGCAAGGCAATCAAAGATTGAGATAACGATTGCGATAACGGGGAATCCGGCGGGAGCAGCGGGGCCAAAGGGCACTCCGTGCAACGCGGGTCCTTCTTGCGGCACCAATTCTTTCCTGTATTCACAATCAGCGCGTGGAATTCGTTGAATAACTGCGTATCGCGCGGAAGCATATCTTCAAACAATGTGCGGACATTTTCGTAGGCGGGCTTGCCATCGGTAATCCCATGCCTGCCAAAAATCCGGTGCGTATAAGCATCGACGACGAAGACGGGATGATTTCCGGCGTACAGCAGGATGGAATCAGCCGTCTCGGGTCCGATGCCGTGCACGGATAGGAGTTGCTCACGCAGCGGTGCGGTAGGGGTATCGAACATGCGTTTCAATGAGCCAGCATATTCCTTGTCCAGAAATTGCACAAATGCTTTTAGCTTCCTCGCTTTCTGGCGGAAATATCCCGATGGGCGGATCAAAACGGCCAGGCGGGACAGCCGGACTGCTGAAATCGCTGACGGAGTAAGCATTTTTGCCGCGCGCAGATTGGCGATGGCTCGCTCGACATTCGTCCATGCCGTGTTCTGCGCCAGAATTGCCCCCAGGACGACTTCAAATGGCGTCCTGGCGGGCCACCAATTCATGGGGCCGAGCGCTCTAGACATCGCATAAAAGTAGGCCATCACCATGGATGTCGTTACAGGCAATCCATCTGCTCCTAATGCAGCGTGTAAATCATCACGGCTAACACGATAGCGAGAATTTCTGACTAAAGCACTCATTAGCGGCAAGATAACGGGCCTCCAGTGTGTAGTCAAGGCATGGTACTTGTAGTGTGCCGAAACGACCTGTACGAAAGTACAGGTCGTGCCGTATTGCCCGTTTCAGTACCACTCCCGAATTTGGGGGGATGAGTGACTCGACGCATCTGCTACCTTTAATTTTCCGGGGTTTTGCACGCCCCGGGGAGTTCTCGTCCGATGTCGTCCCGGCTAGGCGAAATACTGATCAAAGAAAGTCTGATCACTTCTGACCAGCTCCGTCAGGCCATAGAAGCCCAAAAGGCAGGCGGCGGAAGGTTGGGGACGTGCTTGATGAAGCTTGGCTTCATCACCGACGATGAAATTACCGGTGTTCTGTCCCGCCAATATGGTGTTCCTTCGATCAATCTCAAGTTCTACGAAGTCGATGAAACTGTAATCAAGCTTATCCCGCAAGACACAGCTGTCCGGTACCAGATCGTTCCGCTTTCGCGCGTCGGATCCACTCTGACCATTGCGATGACGGACCCCACCAATGTCTTTGCAATGGACGATATCAAATTCATGACTGGGTTCAACGTGGAACCAGTCGTGGCATCCGAGACAGCGATCGCCGATGCTATTTCGAAGTTTTATGGGTCGGTGGACAGCGGTGAAGAACTTAGCAAGGTGATGAAGGACCTAAGCGCCGAGGAAGCGGCGGATCTCGAACTTGCGTCAGAGGAACAAGAAACAAACCTTGCCGACCTAGAACGAGCTGCCGAAGAAGCTCCAATCATAAAATTGGTTAACCTTGTATTGACGGACGCAGTCAAGCGCGGCGCAAGCGATATTCATGTGGAGCCTTACGAGCGGGAAGTGCGTGTTCGCTTCCGAATCGATGGCATTCTCCAATCGGTGATGAATCCGCCGATCAAGCTTCGTGATGCAATCACAAGCCGGATCAAGATCATGGCTAAGCTTGACATCAGCGAAAAGCGGCTGCCGCAAGACGGCCGCATCATGATCAAATACCGGAAGGACGGCAAAATCAAGGATCTTGATTTCCGCGTATCGACCATACCCACGCTTTACGGCGAAAAAATCGTAATGCGATTACTGGATAAGGAAAACCTGCGTTTAGATATGACCAAGCTTGGATTCGAGCAGGAATCTCTGACGAAGTTTGAGCGGTCGATTCTCCGCCCCTATGGCATGGTCTTGGTAACTGGGCCAACCGGATCCGGTAAAACGAATACTTTGTACTCTTCGATTGCACGCCTGAATACACCAGAAACGAACATAATGACGGCTGAGGATCCAGTCGAATTTCAGCTGGCCGGAGTCAATCAGGTACAGATGAAGGACCAGATCGGCTTGAATTTCGCGGCCGCTTTGCGCGCTTTTTTGCGGCAAGACCCGAACATTATCCTGGTCGGTGAAATCCGTGACTTCGAGACGGCGGAAATAGCGGTAAAGGCTGCGCTGACGGGCCACTTGGTACTATCGACGCTGCACACCAACGATGCACCCTCAACGGTCAGTCGTTTGATGAATATGGGAATCGAACCTTTTCTGGTTGCGACTTCAGTCAACCTGATCTGCGCACAGCGCCTGGTTCGAAGAATCTGCCAAAATTGCAAGGAAGAGTTCGATGTGCCGGAGCAGGCGATGCTCGATGCCGGCTATCTGCAAGAGGAAATTGCAAGCACGAAAATCATGATAGGGAGAGGGTGTGGCACCTGCAACAAGACCGGGTACAAGGGACGACTTGGTCTTTATGAAGTTATGGAAATTAACGATGAACTGCGGGAATTGATATTAGTCGGTGCGTCGGCGCTCGAGCTTAAAAAGAAAGCTGTTGATCAAGGGATGCTAACACTCCGCAAGAGTGGCCTGGCTAAGATCAGTGCAGGACTCACAACCCTTGAAGAAGTACTTCGTGAAACAGTTTTATAAGAGAAGAAAGGAACATCGATGTCGGGGATAACACTAAGTGAATTGTTGAAGAAAATGATCGAGCTGGGGGGAAGCGATCTTCACATCACGACCAACAGCGCGCCACGAGTACGGGTGCATGGCAAACTTCGCCCGATGGATATGGCGCCGTTGACCGCCGCAGACACAAAGGCTCTGGCATACAGCGTACTTACCGATGCTCAAAAACATCGATTCGAAGAGAATCTGGAACTCGATTTTTCGTTTGGTTTGAAGAGCCTGGCGCGCTTCCGCGGAAATCTGTTTCAGCAGCGGGGTGCTGTGGGAGCCGTTTTTCGAACCATTCCATGGGAAATTAAAGGGTTTGATGCGCTTGGCCTACCTCTGGTAGTGAAGGCTCTTTGCGAAAAGCCGCGTGGCCTGGTGTTAGTGACAGGACCGACCGGGTCTGGGAAATCAACCACGCTTGCCGCCATGCTCGACAAGATCAACAGTGAGCGCGAAGAGCATATGATTACGATCGAAGACCCGATCGAGTTTCTTCATAACCATAAGCGATGTCTCGTGAATCAACGGGAAGTGCATTCAGATACGCACTCATTTGCAAATTCCCTTCGGGCCGCCCTACGCGAAGATCCCGACGTAGTCCTCATCGGAGAAATGCGTGATCTTGAGACAATAGAGTCCGCACTTCGCATCGCTGAGACCGGACACCTTACATTTGCTACATTGCACACAAATTCAGCGATTTCGACGGTAAACCGCATTGTGGACGTTTTTCCGTCCTACCAGCAGCCTCAGATTCGCGCACAGCTCTCCATGGTGCTCGAGGGCGTTCTCTGTCAATCGCTTTTGCCCAGGGTGGATGGCCGTGGACGCGCGATGGTGATGGAAATCCTGATCCCGAACCCGGCCATCCGCAATCTGATTCGTGAAGACAAGATTCACCAAATTTATTCGGCCATGCAGACCGGGACGGGTCAGTCGGGAATGCAGACTTTCAATCAGAGCCTTGCCAACGCGTACTTTGGCAAGTTAATCACTTTGGAAATCGCATTGTCGCGGTCGTCCAATCCGGAAGAATTGCAAGATATGATCAATAGAGGTGTTACTTCGCCCGCTTCTACGCGTGGCCCAGCAACCCCGGTTCGCCGCTGATGATAAATGAGTTGGACAGTTTAAGCGTAAATCGCCGGCCGTAATTAGGACGATTTGCCACAGGACGTACTTCGAGGAGGAAAGATCCATGCCGGTTTTCACATATCGCGGAACTAACCGTGCCGGAGCGACGGTAACGGGCGAACAGTTAGCGCCGAGCAAAAGCGAACTCGTGAACCTGTTAAAGCGACAGCAAATCAACGTCACAAAGATGTCGGAGAAAGGCAAAGAATTCAATGTCCCGACATTCGGTGGAGGCGTGGATTCCAAAGAGCTCGCCGTTTTCACGCGGCAGTTCTCCGTGATGATTGATGCGGGATTGCCGCTGGTCCAGTGTCTCGAAATTCTGGCAGGCCAGCAGGAAAACAAGGTGTTCCAGAAAGTCTTGACCAGTACTCGAGCGTCTGTTGAAGGCGGTTCCACCCTATCGGCTTCTATGCGCCAGCATGAGAAGGTGTTTGACGCGCTGTACGTCAACCTCGTAGAAGCGGGCGAAGCCGGCGGTATTCTGGATACGATTCTTCAGCGGCTTTCCAGCTATATCGAGAAAAACGTCAAATTGAAGCGCGCTGTGCGGTCGGCCATGGTTTATCCGATCGTTGTGCTGTCGGTTGCCGGAAGTGTTATAGCGCTATTGTTGTGGAAGGTCGTCCCAATTTTCGCCACATTGTTTGCCGGGCTCGGTGTAACCCTTCCTCTACCAACGCGCATCGTCATCGGTATGAGCAATTTCATTGGAAGTATTTTTGGATTGCTGATTGTTGTTGCGGTGGTCGGAATGGCTGTCAGTCTGAAGGTCTGGTATGGAACACCTATGGGCCGAATGGCCATTGATCGAACTTTGCTCAAGCTGCCTGTCCTCGGACTCTTGCTCAGGAAAATCGCTGTCGCGCGTTTCACTAGGACCCTAGGCACGCTTATTTCTAGCGGCGTTCCGATTCTGGATGGTTTGGAGATCACGGCTCGTACCGCTGGAAATGCCGTGATAGAGAAGGCGCTCATCGATGTTCGGAAGGCTCTCGAAGCAGGGCGAAACCTTTCAGATCCCCTTAGAGATTCGAACGTATTTCCAGGCATGGTCACGCAAATGATAGGAGTCGGTGAGCAAACGGGTGCGATGGATGCCATGCTGCAAAAAATAGCCGATTTTTACGAAGACGAAGTAGATGCTGCGGTGAAAGATCTTCTGGCGGCAATGGAGCCAATAATGATCGTGATACTAGGAGTAGTCGTTGGCGGTATCGTGATCTCAATGTATTTACCATTGTTCTCATTGATCGGCCAACTCGCCACTGCGCATTAACGCGACGACCGTAGATTGAGCAAGGGGAGGCGAGGCATTGTGCTCGCCTCCCGTGCTTGTCCGGGTCCGCCCTGAAGGCAATTCTAAAGAGTTGAACGTCTTATTAGTCGACAAGTTCGCCTTGAATGGAAATGACACAAAATGTCGCTGCTTGGCTCAACTGGTTGTCGCGCGTCCGTTTCTTTCTAATAACCCTCCTACTGACGCTTGTAATCGTCCTCGGGAAGACAAGTCAACTTGAAGTTTCCACTCGCCTGTTCCTTCCTCTGATGATCCTGTGGTACACACTGGCCATCATCTACGCAATCTTGATGCGATGGATCCCTGTGGCATCCTGGCACGGACCTCTCCAATTGGTTTTTGACCTCCTGATGGTCACTGCTCTAATTTATTTGACGGGGACTCAGGATAGTTATTTTATTTGGCTGTACCCGCTGGCCATCATCGTCGCAAGCATTCTGTTTTCTCGTGAAGCCACGTTCATCGTGGCTGGGCTGAGCTTTGTGCTCCTTGGTGGTTTGGCAGAATCGATTTACTACAATGTTCTGCCGCGAATGCAAGCGGCGGTGCCGAGTGGACGGCAACTGCAGACTTGGATCTTCAGCAATCTGTTCTATTTCATGTCTGTAGCATATCTTTCCAGTTTGTTAGCGCAGAACCTACGAAGGCAGAGTGCTGAATTGGAAGTGAAGCGCTGCGAATTACAGGATCTTCAGGCATTTAACGAAGACATCATACACTCAATGCGCGGGGGGTTGCTTACGACCGATTTGGAAGGTCGAATCCTCTTGCTCAATAGAACTGGAGAGGAGATTGCAGGTCGCGATTTTAATTCCGTTCGTGGCGTGCGGCTCCAAGAGCTCTGGCCGATGTTTTGGTTGCCAGGCGACATGACCGAGGATGGAAGACTGCCCCAGCGGCGAGAAGTGGGTCTTCTCACGCCGGAAGGAAATAAGCGATTTATCGGCATATCGGTTTCTCCTCTGCGAACGGGGGAGCGACGAACGACAGGATACGTTTTTAATTTCCAAGACTTGACGGATTTGAAGCGATTGGAACAGGAAATCGCCATCAAGGAGCGCATGGCTGCACTAGGGCGTCTTTCGGCGGCGATTGCGCATGAAATTCGACAACCCTTGACGGCGATGGTTGGCGCGGTCAAGGAGTTGGGGCGGCTTGTGCCATTGCAAGAAGACGAACAACACCTGGTTGGAATCGTCAGTCGCGAATCGGAACGGTTAAATAAAATCATTACGGATTTCCTGAACTACTCGCGAGAAAAAACGTATGACTTTTCGGATGACGATGTCGCGGTCATTCTCGATGAGACGCTCACGCTGTTTGAGCGGAATCCGCAAGTGAACGGAAAATGTCGAATCGAACGGTTGTTCGCTGTATCAAAAGTTCGCATCAGAGTGGATCGAAACCGAATGAAGCAAGTCTTTTGGAATTTGTCCGACAATGCCTTGCGAGCAATGCCTTCCGGAGGCGTTTTATCTGTCTCGCTCGAACTCCTGCCGCACTGGGTGCGAATTCGGTTTCGCGATACAGGTGTAGGATTCGATCCTAAACAAAGCGCCAAGATATTCGAGCCATTACAGTCAACGTTCGTGGGCGGGACCGGTCTCGGACTGGCAATCGTTTATCAAATTATTCAGGCCCATAGCGGGCGCATCAGCGTGGTCTCCGAAAAAGATCGCGGCGCGGAATTTGTGCTGGAACTACCTCGACAGTTGTAAGTCGTGCGTGAAGGAAGAGGTCTCGTATGGCGCACATCTTGATCATTGATGATGAACAATCCATTTGTGAATTGCTCGAGATTACTTTTCGTAAGGAAGGTCATCGTATCGAAGTGGCCAGAAACGGCGATACCGCAAAGCGCCTTCTGAAATCGCAGATATTCGATATTGTAATTTCTGATATCCATATGCCGGACACAACCGGCGTGGAATTATTGCAATTTTGCAAGGAACTTTCACCGTCGAGCTATTTTCTGTTGATCACGGGTGTGCCTACGATTGAAACGGCGATTGCCGCGATCAACTCCGGTGCGGACCGCTATGTGATCAAGGATCACGACTTGGTAGACCAGTTGCGTAGGGCTGTTCGTCAGGTAGATGAAACTCTTCGCCTAAAGAGCGAGGCCGGCTATTTGCGACGCGAACTCCGCCGTCTGACCGGACAGGATAATATCATCGGGCATAGTCCGAAAATGAGGGCCATCTTTGAAATGATTCAAACCGTGGCGCCGCAGTCTAGTCGCGTATTGATCACTGGGGAGACCGGCACGGGAAAGGAACTGGTTGCCCGTGCCATTCACGAAAACAGTTCCCGTTCCCAACAGCCCTTCATCACGATTAACTGCGGAGCATTCCCGGAAACACTTCTGGAATCCGAGTTATTTGGTTATACGAAGGGGGCCTTTACCGGCGCGAATGAAAATCGCCAGGGTCTGTTCAAGGCTGCTAATGGCGGAACGCTCTTCCTCGATGAAATTGGGAACATGAGCCTGCCAATGCAAGTGAAGCTGTTCCGCGTCCTCCAGGAAGGTAAGGTTCGTCCTTTGGGTTCGAATGAGGAAATCGAAGTAGATGTGCGTGTCATTGCAGCGACCAACAAGGATCTAGATAAGGCTATCGCGGACGGTGAGTTTCGTGAAGATCTCTATTATCGATTGAGCGTGATTCCCATCCAATTGCCGCCCCTCCGGGCGCGTCGTGACGATATTCCGTTGCTGGCGCGATCCTTTCTGGATCGTTTTCGCAAGTCAATGGAAAAACCGATTGAAGGAATTTCGCCAGAGGCTATGAATATGCTTGAGGCATACGATTGGCCTGGAAACGTTCGCGAACTGGAAAATACGATTGAGCGATCGGTGGCCCTTGAGAACGGAAAGACAGTCTCCGTCGCGGTATTGCCTGAAAAAATCAGCCGAAAGGGAAAGGAACCCGGCCAACTAGCCTCGACCGTTTCAACGAATGGGCAAGTATACATACCGGAAGGCGGAATCGATCTTGAAAAGCACATTCAAGACATGGAAAGAGCCTACATTGTCTCAGCAGTAGAAGCGTGCGATGGAGTCGGTACGCGCGCGGCGGAATTGCTCAAAATGAGCTATCGCTCTTTCCGTCATTATTCCAAAAAATATAACATCCCCTGATTTCTAACCGCGTCTGTTAGTTATTTGGCAGGGAGGGTGAAGGTGTAGCCAATTTCGTCCGCCGAGCGCGGGATCGAGCGGTCGATATCAGGGTCACTAATCCGCTAGTTGCGAGCACCAGAATAATTGGATCGATGGGGAAGCGATAGCGCGGAGAAGAGTGCGTTAGGTAAAAAACGATTGGAAATATGAGTAGAACCAAACCATACGGCGCGGCCTCCTGAAGCCCCGCGCGGTAGGCATACAAAACCCCAAGCATACATAGCAAAGGTAGCAGAGAATTAAACGCAAGGTAGAGTCTTACCAAGAGCGACGCGTTTGACCAAATATCTACTGGACTATCTGTTTGGGCCAGCCATATATCCACAAATCGATGGAAAGTGTAATTCATTGTATCGCTGGGGTGCGTCCGCATGAATTCCAGAGCTTCGTGCTGCTTTTCTTCCATATAGGCAATCTCGCCCATGCGAACGTATTTCGCGGCCTCCATGGAATTATCGTTGGGATGTAACATCTGATTCAGCATGTCTATGACATTGGGGTTATTTCCGAGCCATAGTTCCAGCCCGAAGTTTGACCGCAGTACGATGATTTTACCAAACACCCTGTAATTGCGAACGGTCCAGGGGACCATGCCGATTGTGAAGAGCAACAGAACTGCCCCCGCGTGCTTGAAGCAAACGGTCCATTCTTTTCTTTCATTCCAGACCAACCATACGAGAAAGAATGGAAACAGAGAGAGAATGGAGGGGTTGATTGAAACCCCGACCGCCCATAACGCTCCATAGCCCACCCAAGGAATTAAGCTGCGTTCTCCACGCAACTTTAGGGTCGCAAAAAAAATAAGTGAGAAAAATAGGGCTATTAATGAAGTGTCCCAGACCCATGTGATGGGGAAAAAGATCGCGTTGGGAAGGAAAACCCACCCCCAGGACGCGCCGATCGCGACATCGTTTCCAAATGTCCTCTTGGCAATTCCGTGGATCGGAATGATCGTAAGCGCAGTGAAGGCACAATTAAGCGTGGTTATAATAGCCCGGGAGGTTTGAGTGTATATGCCCCAGATTCTAAAAATTCCTGCAATCAAATAGGGATAGATGGGCGTGAACCACGCGGTAGGCCCAGTGTCCAATTCTCGCAAAGGTGAAGAAAAACCTTGTCCGGCCGCGATGGATCGGGCAACTCGACCTAATTCGTATCCATAGGGAAAATCAGGTTTCAACGGAGCAGGTGCATTTCTCCAAACAATAAGCGCCACAATCATACGCAAGGCGAACGCAAATCCAACAATGAAGACGGGTGACGTGAAAAGGCACTTTAGGTAATATTTCATGATCAACGAGATGCCTTCGGGCTGAATCCGCTAATGTTTCTTGTGCGGGAATTCAGTGTACATATGCAATGCAGAGCAAGCAACTTCCGGCATGACTTTTAGAGGGTTTGGTTGCTTTTATGGTTAGCCACTACCAATTGAACCTGTGAGAACACACACCGGGGTTGGCGGCAGACGAAGCTTGCTCTGAATCTAATGCACAATGCCACTTTATGTCCCACTAGATTGACAATTATCGTCAGTTTTTATGTTCATTCATGATTTCTTGTTGAGCTTCTTATCGAGTTTGTGTGGGCGAATGGTTGCATATAATTGATAACACGCGGGTTGTGCTCAAGGAATGGTGTGCTGAATATCGCTAAAATTGGCATAGTAATTGCCGTATTCAAGGGTCATCGCGGCACGAAACGAATCTATAGCTGACTCTTTATACGGAGTGCGAGGAATGCGAAGCAAGCAGAAGGGCTTTTCACTTATTGAGTTACTGATCGTTGTCGCAATTATCTTAATTTTAGCGGCAGTTGCCATCCCAAATCTAATGCGGTCAAAGATGGCAACAAATGAGGCATCAGCCGTTTCCGCACTTCGAACGCTGAACACATCTGCAGCGACATATTCGACCTCTTACGGAAATTACCCACCGTCTCTTGCGTCGATGGGGCCGGCGGGCTCACCAACTTCGACGGCAGCTGATTTGATAGATTCCGTGCTCGGTCAAGACCCTGCAACTAAGAGCGGATATACCTTTGTTTATACAGCTACTGGTACACCCCCCTCCGCCTACACGATCACTGCAACACCACTGACGGTTGGATCCACCGGCCAGAGAGGATTCTTTACGAACCAAACCGGGGTGGTTCGCACCGACTCCAACGGTGCAGCAACATCGGCCAGCACGCCACTTAGCTAAGCCCAATTCAACTGATCCCATATGATAAGGGAGGAAGCTGGCCGCGCATTCTCCTCCTTTTCACATTCTGCCCACGTTAAGTTGTAAATGAGTGGGTAGACCGACAATCCATGTTGCGATCGTCTTTCCAAATAAATTAAGTCTACGATGCCCACAAATGAGTATGATTTATGCAATTAGGTCATTACGATGGTCGAAGCTCGTCCACTTCGCCGCAGCTCTGCCACAATCAAATTATACTTATCAAACCGACTAAGAATCCGATATTCGTGGCAACGCGGTCATATGTGCGGGGTCTGGAAAGCCGCTTTTCAAAAGAACTCTATTCGGTTTCCCTTTAGGCACAGTGGAACGGACTTCCTGTTACAATTTGATTGTGAATCTTCGACGACCACGATCATTCTTTTTTGCTCAAAGTGTTTTCTTGTTCGTGAATGTTCTGTTGGTTTCGGCTGGACCACAAAACGTTGATAAAACTGGGTCTACTAACGCGATTGCACAGCGTCTCCAGGCCCACTATCGCCATATCCAATCTCTTCGCGCGGTGTTTTTGGAGCGGTATAGTGAAGGGCCCCGAGAAGCCAAAATCGAGTCTGGAACCGTGTACTTCCGCAGGCCAGGCCGCATGCGTTGGGAATATGAGGCCCCTGAAAAGAAGCTCTTCATGTCCGACGGAAAAACTGCCTGGTTTTACGTCCCAACGGATCACACGGTCACTCGCGCCCCGGTGAAAGAGAGCTCTGACTGGCGGACACCACTTGCATTGCTGACCGGAAAAGCGGACTTGTCACGACTTTGTAGCCGCATTGATTTAGTAAGCCAGAAGGGAACTCCGTTGGGCCGCGCAGTCCTGCGCTGTTTGCCAAAAGGCAAGGAAAACGTGAGACATTTGGGCGATTCTCACCCATCAGGCGATTTGGCAGAACTTCCTGAAGTGGTCGATTTTACGGAAGTTTTTCTCGAAGTGGAATCCGCTAACGGAGAGCTTGCAAGCGTGCGGATCAGGCAGGCCGGAGGGATAGAGATCGAATACCGGTTTGGAGATTGGCAAGAAGACCTTCTACTGTCCAATGATATGTTTCGCTTTCAAGCGCCTACGGGCGTTGCCATTGTAGATGGCTCAGCGCCTGCAAGTTCAACCCATTAATCATGTCGAGCAATTCCGTTTCATTTCCGATACGAAGAAGTGTTTTCGCAACCGCTTCAGCAATTTGTCTCATCATTTGCTGATAAGGCACGGACAGGATGAGAAACGCTGCACTGCGGGTGCAATCGTGGTGATATGTAAGTGGAAGTCTGCAATCGAGCGCCGTATGCCTGTCAATCGAATCATAAGAATCGCCCTTACCGCGCTGGTGCTGGTTTGCGGCATTTGGCTGGGAACCGGTCGCCAGTTTTACCGCGAGGCGATGGTCTCCGCTTTTCTCGCGCTTGCTCTGGCCAGCGTCATCATTATTCACCTTCGCGTCTGCGCGACGTGGATGGACGCACTGTCGATACTTGCCGGGACAGCGCTCCTGAGCGCGATCGACCTCCGAATTCTGCATTTTCGGCCCGCAATCATGGCATGGTTTTCGTTTGCGGGATTGAGCAGCCTGGTCATCTTTGCGATTCGGGCGATATGGGCCAAACAGAGTGAGCGGAAGTTGTTCCTGTTGGGATTCGTGCCTGCGCTTCTCTTCGTCGTCTCCGAGTATTTTGCCGACAACCTTCTCCATTGGACTGCGGCCAACCACCCGAAGGCGCTTGATCTGTATTTGTTTTCATTCGACTCCAGCCTGGGTGTTCAATTTCCATTTTTGGCCGGGCAGGCGTTCGCCATCTGGCCCTGGCTGCGCCTTGTGGGTATCTTGTTTTATATCGGGCTTCCTATTCCTATCGCCGTGGTCTACTCGGGACAACTGCTGGGCAAGCGCGAGAATGCGACACCTTCGATGGTGGCATTTTTGGCCACGGGGCCGATTGGAATTATTTTCTACAATCTCTTTCCTGCCCTCGGGCCCATGCACCTGTTTCTTCAAGGTTTCCCGTGGCATCCGCTTACCATAGAGCAGGCGTCACGTCTTCTTGCCGAGCCGATTGCGATTGACGGTCCGCCCAACGCAATTCCATCGCTGCATATGGCATGGGTGCTTCTGGTCTGGTGGTATTCTCGCGGGCTTACCTGGTGGGAGCGTTCCGTGGCCATGTTGTTTCTTTCGTTCACGGTGCTTGCCACGCTGGGTACCGGGGAGCACTACTTCATCGACCTGATTGTGGCGTTTCCGTTTGCCATGATGGTCGAGTCGCTGTGCGCGTTTAATCTGGAGTTTTCAGATCGCACCCGCTGGCTCGCGTTTTTCGCCGGATTGGGCGGGACGCTGGGCTGGTTCGCGCTGCTTCGGCACTCGTTGCACTTCTTCTGGCTCAGCCCGATTTTGCCGTGGTCATTTTGCCTTGCCACCGTCATTGTGTCGCTCTTTTGCGAGCGCCTGCTGCAGACACACAAGCAAGCCTCAGCTTTGGCTGCTACGGTGCCTTCGCCTGCATTATCGCCTCTTTCCTGAAAACGTTTTTACGTTACCTAACCAATGCGCCTTGAATGCTTTGTGAGAGTACTGACGCCCATCTTATTGCGAAACCGGACGGGAGTTACCACCCAGCGCACGCAGCCTTGGCACGGCTTTTGGCATCTAGACGCTTGAGGTACACTGGTCAACATGGCTGAGTTTGTCTGCAAGGTCGCGGACGCGAGCGGCAGGGTCTATTCTCAAATCGAACCTGCCCAGACCGTTGCCGAGGCACGCCAAAAATTATCCGACCGGGGCCTGTTTGTCTATCAGGTGCGCCCGCGCGACGGTTTTTTGGGCGATAGCCTGACCCACAGAGAAAAAGTCGTCCGCGGCGACGACTTCCTGGTCTTCAATCAACAATTCAACACTTTGATCAAGGCGGGAATTCCGATTTTGAGAAGTTTGGACCTGCTGGCGGAACGCGCGGCGGCTCCCAGCCTTCGTCCGGTTTTGGGCGAAGTTCGGCGACTGGTTCGCGAGGGGACCACTTTGTCTGATGCGTTGGAGCAACAGGGCGTGTTTCCCAAGGTGTACACTACGTCCATTCTGGCCGGAGAAAAGAGCGGCAACTTATCCGGCGTTCTCGAGTATTACATTGCGTACCAGCGCGTCAGCACGGGCCTGCGAAAGAAATTAATCGCCACGCTGATTTATCCGACGATACTGATCATCGCCGCCGCGGTGATCGTAATTTTTCTGGTCAGCACCGTTATTCCGAAATTCGCAACGCTCTATGGCGATTTGAATGTGAATCTGCCTGTAGCGACCCAGATCCTGATTTCCCTGACGGTGACCTACCGGCCCTATCTGCTGGCAGCCTTGGGCTTGTTTGTACTGTTGGGGCTGGCGGCGTTTGCATGGTCCCGAACGGAAAAGGGCGGGCTGATTCTGGAGCGCATTCGAATGCGCCTGCCCCTGGTAGGCGAAACGCTCACTAAATTTCAAGTGGCGCAGTTTTGCCGGACGCTTTCGACCCTGCTGGCTGGAGGAACTCCTTTGGTCCAGGCGATGGAGACGTCCGGGGGAGCGATTCGCAGCCGTTTGGTTTCTGGGGCGATTTCGAAGGGTGCACAATTGGTCCGTGAAGGACAGTCCCTGCACGATGGGCTTGCCTCCACAGGACTGGTCCCCGACTTGGCGCTGGAGATGATCGAGGTTGGAGAAGCCAGTGGCGCCCTCGGTCCCATGCTGGCCAGCGTGTCAGAATTTTACGAAGACGAAGTGAATACTCAGCTAGCAAACCTGGTCGCATTGATCGAGCCGGCGATTTTGATATTCATGGCAATCTTGATAGCGTTCATCCTGGTCGCGTTGTACCTGCCGATGTTCTCCTTGTCGGTTGGCAGCTAGGGTTAGGACAAAGTGAAATGAGCACAACAGATCAAACAATTTCGACGGCGGCCTCCGACCCACAGGGCGAGCGAGAACGCTCGCGCCGTTTGGCGGAGCGATACCGTTGTCCGTTCGTGGACCTGTTCGAACAGCGCATTGACGCGGAGCTTTTCCGCAGCATCCCCGCCGATCTGATGTTCCGGTTCAACTTCGTGCCGATGGAAGCGCAGGGCGCGGCTTTGGTAATTGCCGTCGCGGATCCCAGCCAGGTGCTATTGAGCGACGAGCTGCCCCTATTGCTAGGGAAGAAGCTGATCCTGAAAGTCGCCACTCCCACTCAAATCGGCGACCTGCTGAAGCGTACCGAGCAATCGCAGCGCGTGCTCGATCAGGCTACCGAAGCTTTTACGCTAACCGTCGTCGAGGAGGATGAGGAGTCGGACGCCACCATCTCCGCGGATACTCTGACCAGGGATTCCGCCGTAAGCCCGGTCGTCCGCCTGGTGGATACCGTGATTTTTACGGCCCTCGAACGGCGTGCGTCAGACATTCACATCGAAGCTCGCGACATTGAGGTCGCCGTAAAATACCGCATTGACGGCGTGCTGGTTCACGCCATGGCGCCGATTTCGAAGGACTGGCTTTCCACAATCATTTCCCGCATTAAGGTCATGAGCGAATTGGATATCGCCGAGCGGCGCGTCCCGCAGGACGGACGATTCCGGGTCCGCTACAAAGGCCGTTTCGTCGACTTCCGTGTTTCCATCATGCCGTCGATTCATGGCGAAGACGCTGTGCTTCGCGTGCTCGACAAGGAGACTTTGTCGGAGAAGTTTCAGAACCTCAGCCTGGAAGTCGTGGGCTTTTCCGGCGAAGACATGCGGAAGTTCCGCAGGTATATCCGGGAGCCATACGGCATGGTGCTGGTTACCGGGCCCACCGGATCGGGCAAAACGACGACTCTTTATGCGGCCATCAACGAGATTAAATCGGATGAAGACAAGATCATCACGATCGAAGACCCGGTCGAATATCAGGTGCGGGGCATTACGCAGATTCCGGTAAATGAGAAAAAAGGCCTGACCTTCGCGCGCGGATTGCGCTCGATTCTGCGCCACGATCCGGACAAGATCATGGTCGGTGAAATTCGAGACAATGAAACTGCGCAGATCGCAATTCAATCCGCGCTTACCGGACACTTGGTTTTCACTACAGTTCACGCCAACAATGTCACGGACGTCATCGGCCGCTTCATCAACATGGGAGTCGAGCCCTACAACTTCGTTTCGGCGCTGAACTGCATTCTGGCACAGCGATTGATTCGCGTGGTGTGCGTGCATTGCAAGAAAGTGGTACGGTATTCTCCGGATGTTTTGCGCGCCTCGGGCCTCGATCCTGACGAGTGGGCGAAAGTGCAATTTGTGGAAGGCGCCGGATGCCTGGAGTGTTCCGGCACAGGCTTCCGCGGACGCAGCGCCATTTCGGAGTTGCTGGACCTCTCCGACCACATCCGGGAGATGATTATTAGCCGCCGGCCGACTTCGGAGATCAAGCGCGTCGCAAAAGATGAAGGCATGACGTTCCTGCGCGACTCAGCCCTCAGCAAAGTTCGCGAAGGCCTTACGACTCTCAAAGAGATCAACAAGGTTACGTTCATTGAGTGAAGACAACGCCATCCGTAAGGGGATTTACCAGAGCTCGATCGTCCGGCGTATGGCGCGCTGGCTCGATGCTATTCCGCACCCGTTGATTGCCTGCGAGATTGCCATCGATTATGTTGCCGCCGCGCGCTGGACGCGCACGGGGGCGGGCTTGGATGGATTCGCAGTCGAACCTCTTCCACCCGGCTCCATATTACCGACGGCGGCGGAATCCAACCTGGTGAATGTCGCCGACGTGCGAGCTGCGGTAGGCCGCGTGTTTTCGCGCCTTCGAGCGAAGAATGAGCAAGTCGCATTGCTTGTGCCTGACGCTGTGATTCGAGTGTTCGTGCTTCATTTTGACGTCTTTCCCCGTAAGTTGGACGAAGCAATCCCCATGCTTCGGTGGCGGCTCAAGAAAAGCGTCCCCTTCGAAGCCGAGGAAACGCTGATTTCCTTCATGCGCCAGATGCCCCGGGAAGAGGGAGTAGACATTGTCACCGGCCTGGCCCGCTTGAGAATTGTGCGCGAGTACGAATCGCTTGTGGAATCAGTCGGGATGACGCCTGGAGTGGTCATGAGTTCGACTCTGGCTGCGCTACCGCTCCTTTCCGACGAGCGGCCCGCGTTGCTGGCCCGCGTTGCGGGTTCCACGTTGACGACGGCTATCGTCCGGGAAGGCGTCCTTGCTGGGTACCGGTGTATTACTTTACCGGCGGACGTCCAGAACTTGACACCACAGGCGCTGCTCGATGAAATTTATCCGCTGGCTGCTTATTATCAGGACTCCTGGAGCGAGGGAATCGCGCAAGTCCGTTTGGCTGGATTGGGCGATCGAACCGAAGAGTTTCGTGAGCCGCTTGAGCGCGAGTTAAATTGCCCGGTCGGATCGTTGCTCAGCGCGGCATCGGCGGAGGGCCGGATTCACGCCGATGAACTACCGCTGGCCGAACGTGGACTGGATGCGCTGATCGGTTGGACCTTGAACCGCGGGGCCTAGTGCAAACTGGAAATGGGAAGGGAATCGGATATCGATGAAGGTTCGTCTCAATCTTGCAACGTCACCGCTGCTCAGTAACCGCCGGTTTACGGTGGGTGCGCTGGCGCTGAGCCTTCTGGGCCTCATGGCATTCTTTTTGCTGTCCTGGCATGCCTACAGCGTGTGGAACGGCGAAAGAGTGTCCCGGATGCAGCAGCATGCGCTCGAAAATCAGATCGCAATGCTGCAACAGCGACGTCAAACGCTGTCATCATTTTTCGATCAGCCGGAGACGATGACGCGCCGCCAGCGGGCGGCTTATCTCAACGCGCTGATCCAGCAGCGGGCCTTTCCCTGGATCAAGATTTTTACCGACCTGGAGCAGATTCTCCCGGAAGGGGTCCGAGTGGTAAGCATTGAGCCGAAGCTGGTCAACGACTCGGTGCAATTGAAATTTGTAGTGGGCGCGTTGACCGATGAAAGCAAGTTGAAGTTCCTGAAGACGCTGGAAACATCGCGGGAGTTTTCTCACATTCAGCTGTTGAACGAATCCAGTTCAGGCCGCGGCGACGCGAACGATCGCGTGGTGCTGGAGTTGCTTGCGCAGTATTCGGTGATCTGACGATGAGTTCAACCATTCACATTCAGAAGAGCATCGTCCGGTGGGCACTGCTTTTTATTCTGGTCCTGGATGTGGTTCTCCTGGGCCTGAACTATAAGCTGAGCCAGTCTCCCCAGGTTTCCGCCGGCGATTTGAACCGGCTCATGCTGCTGGAAAAATCCTACCGGGCCGACAATGCCAGGCTTGAGAAATTTCGCACGGAGCTTCCCACGGATGAAAAACAGTGGGACGAATTCTTTACGTCCAATTTCCGTCCGGCCACGGCGGGGTATTCGGCTGTGAGCGAGGACCTGGGCGAATTGTCGCATTCCGCCGGGCTGCATACCGATACGATTTCCTTCCACCAGCACGCACCCGATGCGCGGGGCCTGATGGAAATCGAAATCACTACCGCTGTCGAAGGGGATTACACTAGCCTGGTGAATTTTCTCGACAAGCTGGAGCACTCGAAGAATTTTTATGTCCTGGACAGCCTGGCATTGGCCTCCAGCAACGGTGGGAAACAAAGGCTGAATATCCAATTGAGGACTTATTTCCGAACCTGACATGTCTCGCCGCAATCAAATCGGTATGCTCGTTATACTCCTGGCAGTGCTGGGCGTCATGATCGGCGTGCATTTCTGGCCGTCGGACGATTCTGCGAAAGTTGCCCCAACGGACGTTCTGTTTACACCGATCAATGTCGATAATCCCGCCTTGCGCATGGACGTTCTGCAGCGATTTCTGAGCCTTGAATACAAGGGGACACACCGCAATATTTTCAGCGCCAGTTTGCCTCCGCCGCCTCAGCCGGCGCAAAAAATAGTTCCCGTAAACAATGCTCCTCCGGTTCCGACGGGACCGCCGCCGCTCACAGTGGACGCGAAGTATTTCGGCTTTGTCAGCGATTCCGCGGGTAGCCACCGCCGCGCGTTTTTCGCAACGCCCAACAATGAGGACGTCTTCATTGCCGGCGAGGGCGACACGCTCATGGGACGCTTCCGCGTGGTGAGGATCACAAATACTACAGCGGATGTGGAGGAAGTCTCCTCCGGCCGCCACGCCACTCTCACATTGGAAGAGCCGGGTCCAAACGGGTGATGGCCGTGCCCAAGTCTGCAAAACCTACGCGTCGCAGAGAGCAAGCTGGATATAGCCTGCTGATGGTTATATTCCTGGTCGCAACGATGATTATTCTGGCGTCTGCTGCAGCCCTGAAAATCGATACACAAGGACGACGTGAGCGCGAAACAGAATTGGCTTGGCGCGGTCAACAGTACGAGCGCGCCATCGGAATGTATTTTCGAAAGTTTGGAAAATATCCCACAAGAATTGACGATCTGGTCAAGCAAACCAACGGAGTTCGCTTCCTTCGCCAAGCCTATAAAGACCCGATGAACAAGGATGACGGTAGTTGGCGCTTTATCTACGTGGGTCCGAACGGGCAACTGATCGGGAGCATGCGCCACATCAGTTTGCTTCAGAGTGTGCTTTCAACCGCAGCAGTCCCGGGAGGAGGATCCCCATTTGGCATGGGAGGAATGCAAGCCCCTACGCCGCCGGGGAGTGGCACGACCCCCGCAACTCCGGGCACGCCGGGTCAGACCGGTCAAACAGGACAACCGGCAAACCCCGCCTCCACGCCTGATCCTCTTGCATCACAGCCGCAGCCGCTGCAAGGCGCTGTCATCGGCGGGAACATTATCGGTGTCGGAAGCAAAGTGAAACAGTCGTCGCTACGCCTCTACGAAGGGGGCGATACATACGAGCAATGGGAATTCATTTATAACCCGATACAGCAGGTAGCCATCCCCGGACAGGGCCCTGTTAACCCCAATGCGCCGCCAGCTCCCGCAGCCCCCGGAGCCACTGCAGCCCCTGGCACGCCGACGGATGCTTCGCCAAGTGCTCCACCGCAAGCTGGACTACCTCCCGCACAAACCTCTCCGGGGACACAGTAGGACAGGTTTCAACCTGTCCGCTTTTGGTTTGAAGTCCTCCGTTAAAAATTAAATAAACTCGCTTTTTTGTTGTGATTTGTATTGAT
>CAZUNI010000057.1:0-17520 GCA_964622265.1 uncultured Acidobacteriaceae bacterium
CGCATAACTCGCAAGCTCGGAAAGACTTAAATGTGTTTATGAGATAACTTCTAGTGAGGAGAGCGCGACTACTAGCCAGTATGGATTCATGGGAGTTTGCCGGGTGATTCAGGGAGTCGGGTCTAGTGATCGGAATATGTTGCTCGCACTAGGGAAAACCAAAGGCGCACAGGTTGAAACCTGTGCCACTTAGGGCAGTTCCCTGCTTAATTTCTACATTTTTGCCGGGCTGGTTGTGCTGAGCTTGCCAGAGCAATCTCAAGCCCCCAACAGGAAAGACGGCAAGCCTCCCAGGGTGCGGCCGAGGCCGGAACCTAGCGAGGAGAGGAAGCTGTTGCTGCTCTGCGCGTTGCGCACGGAGGCGTCTAGCAGCGACGCGGGAATGCCCAGCGCGCGGCCCAGCAGGTTCGCATTGGTGCCGTAGAGACCGGATAATCCGGAGAGGCCTGACAGCGTGCCCTGCCTTGCGGCATTGCCGAAGGCGATCTGATTCTGCTGCGCGAGGTTGGCCTGGTCCTGTCCCTGCGTGTGCGCGAGCGAATCGATCAGTTCGCCGTAGCCGGCGGAATTGCGCGTGCGCGCGGCGCGCGTCGAGGCGTTCTGCGCCAGCGCGTCGAATGAGGATGACAGCGCCGACTGCGACAGGTTGGCGATTGCCGATTGCTCGGCGGGCGTGTAGCCGGGATTGGCGATCAGATTTTGATATCCGGCCGCTGCCTGCGAGCCGAGCGCCTGCCCGGACGAATAGAGTTGCTGATTCATCGCGTTTTGCTGCGCGAGTTGCTGGTCGATCATCTGCTGCGTTTGTGCTTGTGCGCCGCGTCCCATGGGGCCTCCAGTAGCACAGGTTTCAACCTGTGCGGTGTTTGGTTTTTGTCGGTGCAGAAAATGCGTGTGAATAACAGATGCGTGTGCAAGTTAGAACTAAGGCAAAGGCTAAAACTTTAAAACCAAAAGCGCACAGGTTGAAACCTGTGCTACCTAGAGCCGGAGCGAGAAGCATGGCCACGGGTCGCGCACCCAGCCTAGCTGCGTCAGGCGGCGGCCGAAGGCTTTTGCAATGCGCGGAGGCAGGAATGCCTGCACGTCGTCTAGGCCTCGTGACGCGGCTTCGCGCCGGGCTGCTTCATGCAGCGCCAGGAAATTTTGCCAGCGTCGGCGCGGCGTGTCGGCGGTTGGATCGTGCAGCAGGTACGTCTCCGCTGTGAGGCGCTGCAGAATTGCCATTGTCACACGCGGAGCGGAATCCGGCGGGGAATTGGGATGCGCTAATTCCCTGCCGCCATCGCCGTCTTCTTCCAGCACCAGCTTCGATAAAAACAGCGGGCTATGCAGATCCGGCAGTGGATACCCGAGTCCCTGCGCAGCATGCATGCGCCGGAGCGCGTCGAGATCGGAATTCGTGTAAGGGCGGATGCGCATGGGTAGCACAGGTTTCAACCTGTGCGCTTTTGGTTTTCAGTTCGCGCAAAGATAACGCGGAAACTAAGAAATCCTGACGACGCTGGAAATCACGCAAAGCCGGCGGATTGCCGCTCGCGGACGTTGGTGAACGCGGGGTGCAGTGACAGTATCCAGTAATGCGTGGACTGCAACTTAAACCAAAACCGCACAGGTTGAAACCTGTGCTACCGCAGCACTACCGGCCCGGGGCTGCTTTGCGCCACCTGGCCGAAGCCGGAGCCGCCTTCGCTGCCTGTGGCGGTGCCGCTGCCGGTTGAGGCTTGCAGCGTCGGGCCTGTCGCTGCGCCGCCGCCGACCACCGCCGTTGCGGGCGTACCGAACGTGATGGGCTCGGATGGATCCGAGCCCAGATACTGCGAATACGCGCGCCAGTAGAGCGTCTGATTCCCCATCGCGATGCGCAGGTTGCGCGAGCTGCCCAGGAAATGCACGTAGGGACTGGCGAACGACGGAGTGGTGTCCGACTCGGCAAAATAAAAAATGCCCCGATTGACGGTGGAGTTGTCCGTAATCGCCAGATCGAAAATGCCGTCAGCGGCGGTGACGTTGAGGCTGCCAATTGGCGACGGCGGAGATATTGTCCCCGAAGGATCGACGCCGGTAGCGCGCCCCAGCGAATTCACGCCGTTCACAATCTGCGTGAGCGCTTCATACACGTAGGGCGATTCGCTCTTGATCTGCGCGAGTTGGCCGATTTTAAGCATTTGGTAGAACAGGTTTCAACCTGTTCGGTTTTGGTTTTGAATTTGGGTCTGAATTTGGGTTTGGTCGTCATAACCAAATCGAAACTAAACCCAAACCCAAAACCGCACAGGTTGAAACCTGTGCTACTAATTCCCGCCGCGCACCGGCGCCCACGGATCGGGCAGCAGCGACGGGATGAATCGTTCGAGCTTGAACCATGCGCCGGGGGTGTTTGTGCCTGCCTGGAAGGCTACGCGTTCGGCTAGCACATTGATGGGGAGTTCGAGATCCTTCGGCTGTGGCGACGACAGCGGTAACGGCGACAGCGCCGTCGGATACGCTTCGTTGTCGGCGAAGGCGGAGAGGTTCAAGTTCCCTGCCCCTTCGGCGTACAGCGTCAGGTACGCGAATAATTTCCGGTGCGAGCGCACTTGATATGTTTGCTCGAGATCGAGGCTCAGGAAAAAGTACGTGGTGTAGTAGGAGTTGATGGCCGCGCCGTCGTCGGAAAATTGCGTGTCCGAGAGCTGGTAGATTTTGCCGTTCCCCGTGCCGCTCACCAATCCGTTGCCGAGGAAAACCTGCGCCGTGCCGTCGGAGCGTTCGGCCAGCGCGCACGAATTGGCCGTAATGTTCCATGGACACCATTTGCGCGACCGCCCCACTGCGTACAATTTTCCAGACAGCGTGGAGAACAGCACCGAGCCGAGCGCTGCAATTTCGCTGGCGTCGGACAGGCTGCGGTAATCGAGCACCAGAATTCGGTTCGGCGAAGTGGCCGTGCCAATCGGAACGCCGCACAGGATGCGCTTATTTCGCGTGTCCACGCGGACCCACAGCGTTTGCCCGGCGGCCCAATTGACCTGGTCCCACAACGGCTGAATTTCCTGCGAGATTTTCACCGGCTCGCCGCCGCTATAAATGTAAAGCCCTGCGCGCCCGGCGATCACCACCCAGTCTTCGCCGGTGTCCACGCCCGCCACGGACGGCGTGCCTACCGTGACCGACACTTCGTTGATCGTCCACGACGCCGGTTCGTTCACGCCGTCGTCGGCGGTCTGATAGATCGAGCGGTCTTTGACGAAATAAAGATTGTCGCGCAGCAGGAACGCCGCGCGCACCGCCTGCCCGTCGTTTTCGGAAACGTTCAGGAAGCCGCTGACGCCGTCGTAGCTCTCCGGGTCTTCGGCAAACGAAGCGCGCACCAGCGACGTGTTGTAAGGCGCGGCGGTGGGAAAGATTTCGATGTTCTCGACCAGGAATCCATCGTCCAGCGTGGGCGTGCCGTCGGCGTAAACGCGCAGTAGCAGGTCAGGCGGAATGGTTTGAAATCCGACGGAGGGCGTAATCGGCGCGATAAATTCCGTCCACGCCGAGGAAGAAATCTGCGCCGCCGGAACGGAAACGCCCGGCGTGGAAATTCCTCCAATCACGCTATAGAGATGCACGTGCAGCGTGCCCTGCGTCAGCGCGCCGGTCATGCGCACGCGCACGCGCGCTGAGTACGCCGTGTTCGCCTGCAGCAGCGGCGCGCCGTTGTAATCGGTCACAGCGGACTGCGTGATCAATCCACGCGTCGCCGTCGCGCCGTCGCCCAGGATCGAATACGCGCCACCCCAGATCGCTTTGCCGGTGGTGTCCGGCCCGCCGCCGGCGAAGTACGTCGCATCGTTCGTCCAGCCGAGCGGCACATTATTTCCCAGGCCGCCAAAGCCGCCATCGAACGTAAGATTCTGCCAGTTATTCTGCTTTTTGCGTTCGCCCCACCAGAACACGCGGTCCGCGTACCCGATCGTCCCCGCGCACTCGCCGAGTTCGACGAGTTGAAATAACGAATCGGCGGAAATGCCGGACAGAAGCGCGGTATCGGAAAAATCGACGACGAACGATGACGCCGAGTCGTCGAACACTTTCATCTGCGGCGCGCCGTCGAGCCCGGTGGTGTAATAAAAATTGTCGCCGCCCGCTCCGGTGAACGCCAGAATGCGCGCCACAATATTCGGCAGAGATCCGGGTGAAGGAATCCCGGTCACGTTGGCGCGGCATCCTCCGATCGAAGTCCACGAAACCGGAGGCGACGGCCGCGTCAGATAACCTTGCCGCGTCACGAAAATCACCGAGCACTGATGCACGCCCGCGTTGATCGATCCCACCGGCGCAGCCGTGCCGCCGCTCGAAGTCGTGTCGGCCAGCGCCAGCGCGTACGTGAAGTGCGTCGAATCGGGCAGCGTAGCAACGGGAAATGCGCCATCGAAAGAAGTGTCGGTGACGCCCGCAATCGTGACCGAATCTCCGGACACCAGCCCGTGTGGCGTTGCCGTCGTCACCGTAACGACACCCGAAACACGCGCGATCGCCGAAATATTCGCAATGACGTCGGCAATCGCCGCGACTCCCGCGCCCGGCCCCACCTGGCTCACGCGGTCGAAGTTCGTCCCGTCGTACTGCCGGGGGATGTCGACGCCGAATCGCCCGTCGTGCAGCGCAATATATTCGCGCCCAAAAAGAGAGGCCGAACTGGCGAGCGAACTCGGCACGATCCCCGCAGCAATCTGCGACAAAACTCCGGGGGAAGTTTCTCCCCACAATTTGCCGGAAGAATCCAGCACGAGCAAAGTCTGCGCCAGATTAGGCGACGTGTACGTCTTCAAATAATTGACAGTAGGATTCCCCGCGATCGGTGCGAACACCGACACCAATCCCGGCCGCGTCTTCACCGCGCCCTGCACGAACGCCACATCCTGGCAGTCCGGCGAAACGCCCTGCGGCAAATCCGCCGCAGCCATATCGGTCACCAGCCCGCCAAACAAATCCAGCGGCGCATCGATTGTCCCAGCAATGCTCATAGGTTTAGGTAGCACAGGTTTCAACCTGTGCGGTTTTGGTGTTGAATTTGTTTTTGAATTAGATTTTAATTGCTTAGATCTCGCCTAGCCTTCTGAAACCCAAAAGCGCACAGGTTGAAACCTGTGCCACTTAAATCAACTTGCTAAACACCGCCTCGAACTGAACGCTGGCATCCCCGGTAATCCGCGCCGGATAAGCCCCAGCCCCCAGCTCCGTTGCAGACGCCGTATTGACCTTCACCTTCTGATTGTTCAGCGCCGCGCCTTTGATCCAGGAATACGCGTCCCCGGTCGAGCCGCCTACCCACACCTGCGCCGGCGGCTGGCTAGCAGAAATCTGTGAAGCAACGGCAGTAAAATCCAGCGTATCCCCGCCGGTCGAGTAATTTCCGGACACGCTGAGCGACCCAAAAACATAAACATTGTCAGCGCCGGTATCGACGCTGCTGATTGTGATGGCAAGTGACATAAGTCCTCCATATTAAAATTCAATTTGTGAAGAAGTAGCACAGGTTTCAACCTGTGCGGTTTTGGTTTAGTTGAACCGTAGCCCAAATTCAAAACCAACTTCAAATTCAAACCCAAACCCGCACAGGTTGAAACCTGTGCTACACGATCGGTGCAAATCCCGCCCTTGAAGAAAACGGCCGGCGCCGCCGCCCGGTCTGCTGCTCGCGCTGCGTCGCGCACACCACCAGATCCTCAAGCGCGTCCGCGCCCGCGGCGTCCCACCGCTCGGCCTGAGGCGCTCCGCGAGCCGCCCCGGCCATTGCTGCCGCAAAATACGCCAGAGCTTCCTGCGCATTGCGCACCAAAACAGGGCTGGTCGCATCGGTCAGACCGGGATACGACTTCTGATACCGCAGCCGAATCTGCGTGTCCTGCGTCGCGCCCAGGAAATACAAGCCGTCGGCGCGCCACTCCCAGTAACCCAGCGTATCCCCCTGCGGCTCCGAAGGCAGCCCGTCGTGCCCGGTGAGATCGACCATCTCCGTAAAATCGTCGGAGCTGCCGTTGGCCCGCTCCCACAATTTCACCGGCAACAGCAGATCGGTAGGCAGTTGATTCGGCGGCGCAGTAGCATCGGTAATCGAAACCTGCGCCGAAGCGTCCACCACAGGAACGGCAGGCACCACCAGCAACACGTCGTCCGACAAAAACGACCCAGACTGCACATTCGCCAAAGCCCGCTGCGCCTTCCGATAACCAGAATTCACATAAGGCAACAGCACCGCATCGGTAAAAAGATTCCCCGCAGCATCGTTAAGCAAAGACCGCACCAGCGCAGTAATCTGCCCCGCAGTGTTATAAGCAGTAGTTCCAACGACAGGCATGCGAACTCCAGTAGCACAGGTTTCAACCTGTGCGCCTTTGGTTTTGAATTTGGTTTTGCTCTTAGTTTTGCTTTTGGTTTTTCATTCACCTAAACCAAAACCAACCCCGCACAGGTTGAAACCTGTGCTACCTACTGCGGCAGCGGACTCTGCTTCAAATACGCGGCAATCCCAATGATCGCGGACATCAGCGCGCTAACCCCGGCAATCGCCAGCGTCGAGTGGAGCCCCGCCTGCAAATTAAAGTGCGCAGGATCGATCCCCACAGCCGCGAAGCCGGTAATCACACCATTGGCTCCCCCGGCAATCCCAGCCGCGGCAATTCCCTTCCCCCAAATTTCCAGGTTGGACATGGTTTTAGTAGCACAGGTTTCAACCTGTGCGCTTTTGGTTTTGACTTTGATTTTGATTTTGCTTCCGGTTTTTGTACTTCACAAAAACGACTGGCTTCGGCCCACCAAACCCCAACCCCGCACAGGTTGAAACCTGTGCTACTGGTCGAGTTCCAGCAACGCCACGAAATGCAGTTTGCGCCCGAACACAACGCTGAACGGAAACGGATACAGCGGGATGCGGTCATTCCAATCGCGGATGGTCAGCCCTGCCGCGGCAAAAAACGAATTCCACCGGCCGCGGCTCTGGTAGTTATACGGCAACACGACGCCGTGCGGACGATTCCCTACCCAGTCCATGAATTGCAGCGTCTTGAAATCGAGAAAGTTTTCCGACAGGTGATCTTTGATCAAAACGTAGCGCCGGCTCACACGGCACGCTTCCGAAAGCAGGCGTGCAATTCCCGCCGCGTCGGGAGCGTGGTGCAGCACATCGACGAACAGGCTTACGTCGAACGAAGCCGCCGGATGCGGAATCGTCGCGCCGTCGAACGCCGCGCATTCGATCCGGCAATCCAGGCGGGGAGCAAATTCGATCCCGCGAATGCTGACCGTGGGATTCGCTTGAACGATCAGGCTGGCCAGCGTGCCGTCGCCGCAGCCGATATCCAGCACCGACGAACCGGCGAGAATTTTCGGCGCCAGAGCGTCCGCCAGCACGCGAACGCGCCTGCCGTGAACCGCGCCGCCATGCGCTCGCTTCAGCAGCGAGAGCGCTACCGAGTTCTCCGCGTCCGAACCCTGCGCGTCATTCGCCATGCGCGGAATTATTGCTCGCGAGGATTGTCATAATCTCCGATATACGTCTCGCGGCTGATCCCCAACATGCTCAGGAAGAAGGACGAAAAAATCGTCTGCACGCCGAGGAACAGCCACATGGACCAGAACAGAACCGCGCGCAATCCTTCCTCCATCGGACCGAATCCGCTGGACGCCCATTGCCACGCCACGTGCGCGCTGCCCGCAAATCCCGCCACCAGCATGATCGCGCCGCCGATCAGCCCGTGCTCCAGCTTCACACTGCGCAACATCCGCCGCAGCGAAACGGATTTGTTGTCGAACCGCGCCGAGTAGCTGAACACTTTCGCGAAGAATCCGATGTTGATCACCTGCGCGCCCATCAGCGTGAAGATTACTCCGAAGACCATCGTGTGAATATCCAGCACGATTGTGGACGTCAAATGCCACGGCCCCGGCAGCAGCAGAAACACCAGCGCCAGGCCGAACAAAAGCATCGAAAAGCCCGGAAGAAGAAACAGCCAGTTGGGCGCATACAACAGAAAAAATCGCAGCGTGCGCCATCCGTCGCGAAAACTTCGCAGGTGCGGCGGTCGCCCGCGCTTGTCCGGCCAGAGGATGATCGGAATTTCCGTAATTTTCGCGCCGATTTGCGCGGACTTGATAATCATTTCCTGCGCAAATTCCATGCCGGTGCTGCGAACGTCGAGCCGATCGTACAGTTCGCGCGTAAACCCGCGCATTCCGCAATAGCCGTCGCCGATTCCGGTGCGAAACAACACGTTCAGCAGCGCGGTGAGTCCGGGATTTCCGAAATATTGGTGCAGCGGCGGCATCGCTCCGGGCTGGATCCCGCCGCGAAAGCGATTGCCCATCACCAGGTCGTAGCCTTCGCGCCACTTCTCCACAAATTCATTTACCACCGAAAAGTCGTAGCTATCGTCGGCATCGCCCATGATGACGAATTTTCCCAGCGACGCGGCGATCCCCGCCTGCAACGCAGCTCCGTAGCCGCGCTGCGCCACGCGCACCACGCGCGCTCCATGCGCCTCCGCAATCTCGATCGATCCGTCAGTCGAACCGTTGTCGGCGACGACGACTTCCCCGGCAAGCCCGTGCGCCTGGAACGCGCCGATCGCCTTGTCCACGCAAATGGCCAGCGAGTTCGCTTCATTCAAGCAAGGGATCACGACCGATACTTCCACAAAGCTCCTAAAGTACAAGCAAAAAACAACCGCAAACAGCCAGTAGCACAGACTTTTGGTAGTGTCCTAATTTCAAGAGCGCCGCATTGTGTCTGAGCCTTGGGAGGTCCGACCTTTAGGTCGGACATTGAAATCGTTTAGCACTGGGCTTTAGCCCCTGAAGCTTCAGGGGCTAAAGCCTAGTTAGAGCAAGGTTTATGTCCGAGCTAAAGCTCGGACCTCCTAAGATTCAGAAACTTCCCGACAATTTCCAAATTAGGGCACTACCAGACTTTTCACCCTGAGTAGGCGAAGGGCAGTCTGTGCGCCTTTGGTTTTCCTGCCGATATGCACTCCAGATTCCCCTGGACCTTTCAAAACCCAACCCCGCAAAGACTGCAATTCGCGTACTCAGGGTGAAAAGTCAGTGCTACTCCACCGGCCTCCCCACAAAGCTCCACTTCCCCCAGGCAATTTCCTGCTTCTGCGGCACAAAATATTTTCGCGCCAGCGTCAAGATCATTTTCGGCTGGCTCAGCCATTGCTCGTACGTGCGCCGTTCGTACTCGATCATCACCGCCAGCGCATCGACTTTGTCCGACAGCCGCCTCGCCTGCGCATTTCCGCATGCCAGATGCGCCAGACGCAAAAACAGTGTGAGCCACGGCTCGACCAGCACGACGCGGCCATTGCTTCGCAGCACGCGGCGCATCTCGCTGAACGTTCGATCCAGATCGTCCGGCAGCGTGGGCAGGTGGTGCAATCCGCCCTGCACGATCAGAATGTCCTTGCTGCCGTCCGCAAACGGAAGATTCCGGCAGTCGGCCACCGTAACCTTCGCTTTCCCCATGTATTTCGCCACCAGCGCGGCGGACAAATCAACGCCCTCGATGCGCGTGAATCCCAGCCCCTCCAGCGCGTGCAGCCCATTTCCGCGGCCGCAAAACAGTTCCACGATTTCGGAGCCGTTGTCCCATTTCCTGGCTCCCAGATGCAACAGGCGCTCGGTAAATTTCCGAATTTCCTCCTCGGGTGTTTCAAAGCGCAGGTACGCGGCTTCCCACGGATCGTCCAAGGGAGGCTGGCCAGCAGAAACTTTAGTCGGCTTAGTTCCCATCAACCACCAGTAGCACAGGTTTCAACCTGTGCGCCTTTGGTGTTGCCTTCGGTTCTGATTCCAGTCTTGCTCTTATTTTCGATTTCGCCCTCCCGCCACACTCACTACCCACAAAACCCAACACCGCACAGACTGAAGTCTGTGCTACCTTGCGCCGCTCGCGCGTCCACGTTGCTGCATCCATTCCCACGCCGAGCCGACGATCGTGTACAGGTCCTGTTTCTGCGGCGCCCAGCCCAGCTCCTTCTTGATTTTTTCGGAGCTGGCCACCAGCACGGCGGGATCTCCGGGGCGTCGCGGACCGATGCGTACGGGAATTTCGCGCCCGCTAATCCTGCGCGCCTCTTCGATCACTTGCATCACGGAGTGGCCGCCGCCGCAGCCGAGGTTGAAAATTCCGCTCGCCCGGTTGGTGTGCTCCAGCGCCAGCACATGCGCGCGCGCCAGATCGGAGACGTGAATGTAATCGCGAACGCAGGTGCCGTCGGGCGTCGGGTAATCGTTGCCATACACTTCGATGTGCGATCGCTGCCCTGCCGCCGCCTGCAAAATAATCGGAATCAAGTGCGACTCCGGATCGTGTTTTTCGCCGCAAAGTTTGGTCGCGCCCGCCGCGTTGAAATAGCGCAGGCTTACAAAGCGCATGCCGTAGGCCTGCTCGTACCAGTGGCTGGCGCGCTCAAAGGCCAGCTTGGTTTCTCCGTAGGGATTGGTTGGCTCCGTCGGATCGGACTCCTCGATCAGGGGCTTCCGCGATTCGCCGTACACGGCGGCGGTTGAGGAAAGCACCAGCCGGGCAACTCCGCTCGCGCGCATCGCGTCCAGCAGCGCCACTCCAGTGACCAGATTATTGTTGTAATACTTCGACGGGTTAACGCAGGACTCCCCGACCAGCGCGTTCGCCGCCATATGAATCACGGCGTCAATCTTGTGCTTGACCAGCGCGGCTTCCATCTTCGCGCGGTCCTGAATTTCGCCTTCGATAAATTCCGCGCCGGGCAATACCGACTCGCGATGCCCCTGGCTCAGATTGTCGTAAACCACCGCGCCGTGTCCGGACGCCAGCAGTTCCTCCACCACCACGCTGCCAATGTATCCAGCCCCGCCCGTAACCAGTATCTGCATGTTGAAGTTATCCTAAGTTCCCGCGATTCCCCCACATTCGGCGCGTACTATATACCATACGCCCCACGATCGAAATATCGCGCCAAGTTCCAAAAACCAAAGGATATACCCCGGTCGTGGAGGCTCCTGAGAGACCCAAGGGCAGTATCTGCGGTAGTGTCCTAATTTGAAAATTGTCAGGAAGTTCTGAATTTTAGGAGGTCCG
This sequence comes from uncultured Acidobacteriaceae bacterium, assembly GCA_964622265.1. Lineage (GTDB taxonomy): Bacteria > Acidobacteriota > Terriglobia > Acidiferrales > UBA7541 > Palsa-360. Next base: position 11,090 of record CAZUNI010000057.1, read on the forward strand.
AGCTTCAGCTCGGACATAGATTTTGGTCTAACTGGGCTTTAGCCCCTGAAGCTTCAGGGGCTAAAGCCCAGTGCTAAACGACTTCAATGTCCGACCTGAAGGTCGGACCTCCGAAGGCTCAGACTCGATGCGGCTTTTGAAATGCGGTTTTGGATTTTGCCGCTACAAAGCTCTAAACCAACCCCACGCACACTAAAGTGTACGCCACTGTGGCACACACTTTTTACCCTGAGGCACGAAGGGCAGTGTGTGTGCCTTTGGTTTAAATCCAGGTCCATGCAAACGCAACCCCGAACAGACTGCCCTTCGCAGCACTCAGGATAAAAAGGCAGTACTACTGGTGTCCTATGTGCAATTGCCTGTTTCAACGCAGCAATCCCTCCCCGAACTGCCGGTAGGCGTCCCCCAGACATATACTGAGGCAGGTATTAATCCCGGGTATCAAGCTGCCGTCTGCTTCAAAGCAGGGTTAGGCCGCTCCATGGCTACAAAGATAAAAGACAATTTCGCGACTTGGATTAATGGATCGCTCGCGGACTGCTCGATGGGACCAGAAAAGGCCGAACCCTGCCGCAGGCTAATCCTTCTGGGTCCCCCGGGCGTAGGCAAAGGCACGCAGTCTCAATTACTTAGCGAACATATCGGCGCCTGCCACCTGTCCACCGGAGACGTCTTCCGCGAAGCTGTGCGTCCCAGTGGATGCCCACGGACTCCGGCCATGGAGGCCGCGCTCGATTATATGAATCGCGGCCAACTGGTCCCCGACGAGACGGTGTGGGAGCTTGTCCGCGAACGTTCCAACTGCCTGCACTGCCAGGGCGGCTTCCTGCTCGACGGATTTCCGCGAACGCTGTACCAGGCCGAGGCGCTCAACCAGTTCATGCAGGACGAAAACCTCTTGCTGAGCGCCGTGGTCAATTACCAATTGCCTATGTCCGAAATCATCTGGCGACTCAGCGGTCGCCGCATTTGCCGCGAATGCAAAGCCGTGTTTCACCTCACCCAGCGGCCGCCCAAAACTCAGGGGCGCTGCGACCTCTGCAACGGCGAGTTGTACCAGCGCGGAGACGATCATCCCGAATCCATCTCTGTCCGCCTGGAAGTCTATGAGAACAGCACCGCCCCGCTCATCTATTACTACAAGCATAAAGGCCTGCTGCTTTCAGTCGATGCCCACGGCACCCCCGAAGATATTTTCAAACGCACCCTGACAGCTCTGGAGCAGCGCCAACCCAGCCCCCAGTAGGACAGATTTTTTATCCTGAGCAGCGAAGGACAATCTGTCCGCCTTTGGTTTTGAATCTTGCCTCCCGTGTTCGCGTTCCCCGCAAGTCAACAACACCAAACACGCGGTAGTGTCCTAATTTGAAAATTGTCGGGAAGTTCCTGAATTTTAGGAGGTCCGAGCTTTAGCTCGGACATAGATTTTGGTCTAACTGGGCTTTAGCCCCTGAAGCTTCAGGGGCTAAAGCCCAGTGCTAAACGACTTCAATGTCCGACCTAAAGGTCGGACCTCCGAAGGCTCAGATTCGATACAGCGCTTTTGAAATTAAGACACCACCAAACACGCGACGTCCGAATTCCTCACGACTTAACCTTGACTGCCGTTTCCCGCGCTGCTAACTTCCTCGCTGCCTGAAAATGTCCGAACGACTCCCGCAGGGACGCATTCCCGAACTGGACGGTCTTCGCGGAACCGCCATCCTTCTGGTTTTTCTTCTCCATTACATCAGCGACAGCGCCGGTGGCGATTTTGGCACACCTTTATACTGGTTTCGCTCGGCGTTTCGCCTGGGCTGGAGCGGCGTCGATCTTTTCTTCGTGCTCTCCGGCTTCCTGATCGGCGGAATTCTGATTGGCGTTCGAGACTCGCCGCGTTATTTTCAGACGTTCTACGCGCGGCGCATTTTTCGGATCTTTCCCATCTACTACCTATGGATTACGTTGTATCCGCTCGCCGCGTTGATCGTCGGCCGCTGGTCGGCTTCGCCATTGGCCGTGGATCCCGGCGCGCTCTATCGCCTGCCGTTGTATTACGCCTTCGCGCAGACGTTCGTCACGCTGCGTGAAACTACGTTGGGCTGGTTTTGGCTGGCGGTCACCTGGTCGGTGTCCATCGAGGAGCAGTTCTATATCGTCGCCGCTCCGCTGGTCCGTTTCCTGACGCCGCGCCGGCTGACCGTCGCTCTCGGCTCAACGATTGTCCTGTGCCCGCTGCTGCGGGCGCTGCTGTACGTGCTTGTGCCCAACCGGCAGGCGCTGATCTACGTCCTGATGCCCTGCCGGGCCGATTCGCTCGCCATCGGGATGTTGTCCGCGATTCTATGGAAAAATGACGCTGCGCGGCAATGGTTGGCGGGCCGCCGGGCGGCGCTCTACGCGGCATTCACCATCCTGCTGCTGGGCATGCCGGTATTCGTGAAATGGTTTCCTAGTCCGTACACGCTGTTCGCCGCGTTGGTGGAATATCAATGGCTGGCCGTGATGTACGCCTGCGCGCTGCTGATTGTGCTGGTGGATACGCCGGGGAAAATTGCCGCCCTGATGCGCTGGAGCTTCCTGCGCGAGATGGGCCGCCTCTCGTATTGCATTTATCTGATCCACCTGCCAATTTTGGCGCTCTGCCATGCGGTCCTGCTGCACTCTTCGCGCGCCAGAATCGATACCGTGCCCGGCGTGCTGACGACCGTCTTCGCAGCAATCCTGGTGTATGCGCTGGCCAGACTCTCCTGGACATTCTTTGAGGAACCGTTGCTAAGGCAAGGACACAATTTCAAGTATTGATTTCAAGTACGAACAGTGGCACAGACTTCAGTCTGTGCGCTTTTGGTTTTACTCTCCGCTGCAACCAGCCACAGATCCCAACCCCAAACCCAACCCCGCACAGACTGAAGTCTGTGCTACTACTGCATCCGGTACTGCGCCGTCACATTCGCATTTTGCGGCGCGGTCGAGCACTCGCTGGCGGGCGTCACGATTTTGATATCCAAATTCGCCGACGCCGCATAATTCTGAGTCACCGCTCCCGAATCGTAGATGGCCGTGCCGTTCGCGGTGGTCAGCATAACCGAATTGGTACCGTCGGTAATGCTCACGGTGGATTGGGTCGAGCACCCCGCGCCGGCCGTGCCCAGCACGAGCTGCACGCGCGTCACGGTGATGGCCTTGTCCAGCGTCATGCGCTGATACGTCGCCGCCGAGGAAGTCAGGTTCGGCAGAAACGCATTGTAAGCGCCGCGCGGCGACGCGTTAAACGCCGTATCGGTTCCCGCCTGAATGCCGCCCTCGCCCTGGATCGCGCCGCCCTTCACCGCCAGCTTCACCCCTGCGGCAGGATTCGGCTCGCCCACGCCCAGCGCCCAGGACGCGCCCGCGCCTGCGCTGGTGCAATAGAGGCATCCGGGATGCTCCCAATACAGCCACGAAAGATAGGCCGTGGGCTGCGTAGGGGGCGCTCCGGCGGAATTCCCCGACGTGGAAGTGAACGTGTACGCGTAAGGGTCTGTCCACGCGGGCAAATCGAGATAATTCGCTTCATTTCCCGCGCTCGGTCCGTAATACAGCCGAAAGCCGGAATAGGATTGCGCGATCACGCCGCCCTCTTGCTGCCACTGTACGTGAATCGAGCTGGACGCCCCCACCGTCTGGCAAATTTCCGGTGTCGGCAGCGTGGTTCCGGGTGACGTTTGCGCGTCTTTGCCGACCACCACCATGCAATAGGTCCCTGCGGAAAGACTTCCGGAAGCGGTGCTGGTGACCTGGAACTGATTCGGCGGCGGCAGCACCTGCGCCCAGGCCGGGCTGGGAGGCGTCGATCCAAAAGCCGAGGCTGCCAGCGACATTTTCAGTGGGGCGGAAGCATCGATCGCGTTGGAGGAAACGGATAATCCGCTGCCGAAATTGGTCGTGTCCGGCGAAGAGTTGAGCGCGAAATATCCCTGCAGGGTCGGCTGGTCGCACGACACGGCGCAGCTCAGGAGCGACCCGAAAGAATTTGCCGCATCCAGACTCACGCCGGTAAACGTTTGCCCCGGAACCGCAGTGAGCTGGAACAGTGTGTGGACATTCGGTCCGCCCACCGGATCGGAATTATTGAGGTGGTGAATCGAAATACCGTTCACGGGAACCGCGCCGCCGGGACTCGAACCCACCGGAGCATTCGTTCCGTTGTCCAGTACGACCAGGGCCTTCTCCGATCCCTGGAGCGATTCGTTGATCCAGCCGTCGAAGAAATAGCTGTCGTGACCCCCGCCGCTGCCAAACACTCCCGGCGCGCTGAACTTTACGCCGCGAAAATCGGTCGAGAGATTATTCGCATAAATAAGTCCGGTCACGTTCCCGCCATAAACGTTCACCGTCACATTGATCGCCGGTTGCGCTCCGGCGGTGATGTCCGGAATCAGCGTCACGTCCTTCAGCCATAGGCCGATCGTGTCGGAGTCGATGTGCAGCGGCGCGCCCGCGCTGGGCGTGGCCATCGCGATGGAGACATCCTGCACGCGCAGCCCGGCGGTTCCCTGGAAACCCAGTGGCGGATATCCCGTGAAAATTCCGTCGCCGACCAAATTGATGATATTGAATCCCGAGATTGTTCCCGCGCTGCTCACCGATTGCGCCGTGGTCCACACAAACACGGCGGGCAGGTACGCGCCGGTGACAATCGAGTCGGTAATCTGGTGCTCAAACGTCGCGCCACCGCCGCCGCTGCCAATTCCTTCCCACGCCCCGCCAACCGAAAAAATCGGCGTCGATTGCAGCGTCAGCGCGCCCGCCACGCGAATCTTCATCTGGTACTGCCCCACCGAGTGAAAATCGAACGGGCCATTCAGAAAATACATTCCCGAAGGAATCAAGCAGCCGTAGGAGCCAGTCAGCGGGCCGGAGAGATCGTTTTTTGCGTCCTGGATGCAGGAATTCAGGAAGGTCGAGATGTCTTCATACACATTCGAGCCGGAGACATTTGCGCTTGCATTGGCAGCCAGCGTCAGCGAGGTCGTGCCTCCTCCGGACACCACCGTCGTGTAGAGATTCTGATGTCCAGCCGAAGCGGGAGGATTGACCGGCGCGTCCGCCGTGCACGGATAAGCCAGGCCAAAGTCGGAGTATCCGGTGGTAAACGAAGTCCCTACGCAGGTCAGCGCGCCGCCCAGTCCCTTGTCGCTATAAATCCAGTACATCACCGCCGAAACCGGATTCCAGGTGATCCAGTTGTAGTTATTCGTCGAAAGCGACGCGTTGCCGTTGGCGACCGTAATTTGCGCCGACGCCGCCGAGTAGCCCATGTGGGAATCGACGGATACGATCTTGTATTTGTAGGTCGTCGAGCCGGTCGCGCCATGCGCGTATCCCCACAGCGCGGTAAATGCGCCGGTGCTGGGCGTGCCGCTCTCATTGGCCCCGGTCTGTGCGTACTGGAAATGGGTCGAGTCCGGCACGGCGGTCAACGCAAATGTGCCGTTGAAAGACGTCGAACCGCCGCTGACGCCGGAGATCGTCAGGCCCGTGGGCCACGCGGCGGTCAGATCGAGTCCGCATGCGGTGGCGCACGTAACCGTCACCGTATTGCTGCTGCGCGCGATCGCGGAAATGTTCGCGGCCGCCGCCGGGGGAAGCTCCGAAGACGTCGGCCCCGCCCCGGCAATTGCCAGCCCGCATCCGTTCTTGAAATCGCTGGCGCTGGCGACAGTGAGTGTCGGAAAGCCGCTGGTCATGCTACCGGTCGTTGCCCCGGGAGAAGCAACGCTGCTCGAAGTGCATCCCCCTGCCGGCATATACGCGCTAACGTCACGCCACGGAATGGGCCCCTTGAATCGCTGTGCGGTAGCCCACTGATTGTCTGCAGCGGTCGATGGAACCGGCGCGCCGCCCACCGTGAGCGATCCCGTCACTGCCGCCGAGCCGCTAACGGTAAGACTTCCGCTGAGCGCCAAAGAGAACGCCGAGATTCCGCTGGTGGTCGTCACCGTGGTAAACGTCGGAGTGCTGGGATCGCTCGGCAGAATGACGTTGGGAATCTGCTTGGTGGTAATTCCCGGCCCGCTGATTTCGATTTCGTATCGCCCGGGTGCCGCATAGAACGTGTAATTACCCAGTCCGTCGGCAGAAAGCGGATTAGCCAAAGCCTGCGTCAGCCCGGCATCCGAATAGACCAACGCCAGAGGCGAACACGGTTGTCCGGTAGCGGGCGAAGTGCACACCCGCACGGACGCTCCCGCCATCGGACGCCCCTGCGCGTTGAACACAATATCGTCCTTGCGCGAACCTTGCGCGTGTGCAAGTCCGGCAAACGCCAGCAGTCCCGCAAGCGCAGTAAACGCAAAAAAGTTTCTATGATTCATGATGACCCGATCCCAGTAGCACAGGTTTCAACCTGTGCGCCTTTGGTTTTGCCTTTGGTTTTGCCTTTGGTTTTGCCTTTGGTTTTGCCTTTG
>CAZUNI010000057.1:17620-22239 GCA_964622265.1 uncultured Acidobacteriaceae bacterium
GCCTTTGGTTTTGCCTTTGGTTTTGCCTTTGGTTTTGCCTTTGGTTTTGCCTTTGCTTTCGTCCTCAGTCCAGCCCCACGTTCAAGTTTAGTTTCCAATCCAGGTTTAGCGTCCGATTTTTCTATTCGTTTTCCATCCAGCGCCAACACTTGAAACCCAGCCTGCCATCCTCTAAACCAAATTCGCACAGGTTGAAACCTGTGCTACTGGAAACACACCTTCCGAACCGCAACCTTTTCACTGCCCTTTCATTGTGTTACAAGAAATCTCGCGCATCGGAGCGAATTTCCATCAGCCCACACAGCATCCTCGACTTCCTGATCACGCGAGTCGGCGCCACCGAACTTACCTGCGACGCGATTTTGCTGCTTTCGCTGGCCATTGCATGGTTCCAACCGCGCCTGGCAAACAATTTCTTCGATGCCGTCGAGCGTTACGGCGCGCGCTTCGCAAAGAAAAAGAATCTAGCCGTCGTTTCGATTGCCGCCGCGGCGATTTTGCTGCGCCTCAGTGTGATCTGGCTTCTTCCTGTCCCCGTGCCGCTGGTTCCGGACGAATTCGCGCACCTGCTCGCCGCGGACACTTTCGCCCACGGACATCTCACCAACCCTCCGCATCCAATGTGGGAATTTTTCGACACCGTTAACGTCAATCCATTTCCGACCTACATGTCGAAATACCCACCCGCGCAAGGCGCTGCGATGGCGCTCGGCCAGGTGCTCGGAAATCCGTGGTTCGGCGTGCTGCTCAGCGTTGCGATGATGTGCGCAGCGGGGCTGTGGATGCTGCAAGGCTGGCTGCCTCCGCAGTGGGCGCTGCTGGGTGGCCTCCTGATCCTGTTTCGTTTGGGAATCGCATCGTACTGGATCAACGGCTACTGGGGCGGAGCGGTGCCGGCGATCGGCGGCGCGCTCGTATTGGGAGCTCTGCCGCGCATCCTGAAATCCCCACACGCGCTCGACGCCGTGCTTCTCGCGCTGGGCTCAGCGATCCTGGCCAACAGCCGTCCGGTGGAGGGCCTGATCGTTTGCATCCCCGCGATGCTGGTTCTATTTGTTTGGCTCTTCCGCAAAAGCAGCGTGCCCGGGCGCGTGAAGCTTACACGCATCGTGCTTCCCTTTTGCGCAGTGTGGCTCTGCTGCGGAACCTTCATGGGCTACTACAATTGGAGGCTCACGGGAAATCCGCTTCTGTTTCCCGAGGTGCTCAACGAAAGGATGTACGCCAGTTCTCCGGAATTCATCTGGCAGAAGCTTGGACCCGCGCTGCACTATCGCAACGCGCAGTTCGAGACCATTTACAACGGCTGGACACGCGATTATTGGGCGAAAAATCGTGTCGATTCGATACCGAACGCCGCCAGGCACGCCGGAATCGTGCTCGTAAAATTCATATACTTTTTTCTCTGGCCGGAGCTGTGTATTCCCCTGCTGGCCCTGCCGTGGATCCTGCGCGATCGCCGCATCCGCTTCCTGAATATCCAGATGGCCTTGTGCTTTCTGGGATGGTTCGCGGTCGTTTGGTTCATACCGCACTACGCCGGCCCTGCGACGGTCGTGCTGTTCGCCTTGCTGATCCAGGGACTTCGCCACCTGCGCCAGTGGCAGGCACAAGGCCGCCCGGTAGGAATCGGCCTCACCAGAGTCGTTGTAACACTGGCGTTAGTTCTCGCCCCCTGGCATCAACGCGGCGGCACTCTGCCGCGCGTCACGTCCAATCTGCCCCCGATCGCCGATCGTGCCGGATTTACATCCGAGCTAAGCGCGATGCCCGGCGAACACCTCGTCCTGGTGCGCTACGGACAAATCTCAATGGACAGCAGTGAATGGGTTTACAACGCCGCCGACATCGACCACGCCAAAGTCGTCTGGGCCAGAGAAATTCCCGGCAAAGACCTGCAGCCGCTGCTGAATTATTTCCACGATCGCCAGATCTGGGTAGCCGAACCGGACGCAAATCCGCCGCGTTTGACGAAGTACCAGTAGCACAGGTTTCAACCTGTGCGCTTTTGGGTTTGGTTCTTATCTTGCTTTTTCTGGCGCGACAAAAGTCAAAACCAACCCCGCACAGGTTGAAACCTGTGCTACCTTCCGCCTGCCTGCTCTGCCTGCGGCTGCACCAAACCCAGCGCCAGCGCCTTCTCGCGATCCAGCACCGCCCCGCAGGCCTTGCACTTGGCGATACCAGGCTTCACGCGCGTCCCGCAGCCGGGACACTCCGCCGTCTCGCGCACCTGGTAATACCATTCCTTATCCAGCCCGAGATGCGCCGCCGCGCGCCGCTGCAAATCGTTGATAAATAAAAACGAGTGCGACCGCTCCCACTCTCGATCCGCAGAAGCCACCAGCCCTCGGTAAAACTCATCGAGCTTCTCGCGCGCGTCGCGCAGCTCCGCCTCGGTAGGTGCATTCCCCGCGCACACGAACACGCCCAGGAAACTGCGCTCCCCCGCATCGGAATTAATCTCGCGGCAAAGGTCCTCGGCAATCTCGCGCGCCGAAATCGGGAGCGGCAAAGTGCGCTTGTCGCCGTAGTCCATGATCGCCGTGCGCGCAGTAACGCGCGTCAAGGAGAACTCCTCGCCGTCCTCCCTTCCCGGAATCAAAAACGTTCCATAAGTCCGGTGCAGCACGTACTGCTGCCCGGTAATGTTCGCAATCACAGCATCAGATTTCATAGTCCCTCAGTAGCACAGGTTTCAACCTGTGCGCTTTTGGTTTTGATCTTGAACTTGCTTTTGCGCTCGTCCGACGTTCAGTATCCCAACCTAAAACCCCAACATCGCACAGGTTGAAACCTGTGCTACTGGCCTAGCGCCGCTTCCGCGTACGTGTCGTACTCGCGTTCCTCGCGGAGTACCCGATCTTCCAGCGCTTCTTTGCACTTCGCGCGCGATACACCTCGGCTCATCTCAATCGCGCGCGCAATGTGCCGCGCCGCTGCCGGAGTCAGTTGCACAAACTCACCGCGCGGCCCCTCTAGCGTGAAGCAGTGCTCGTAATCTCCTCGCGAAGGATACGGCCCCAGCGCGGGGATGCTTCGCCCATTTGCAATTTCCAGCGTCTCCGCATGCCACTGCTCCGGCGAACCGTAACTTTCCGGAGGCATCCACCGCTCGATGTGCCAGCGATTGTGCGGCGTATATTTCGGCTCGCGCCGCAGCTCGACGACTTCCCTCACCAGCGCCCCCGTCGAGTCGCGCTCTTCCCACTTCCCGCCAATCCAGTCCAGCCGGGACCATCCCCACACCGCGCGATAATTCGGCTCGCCAAAGCGGTTGTACCCGCCGGCGAGCGCAAGCTCGCGCGCCACGCAGGCAGGCGCATCGTAATTTTCACGCATCGTCACAATCATGGCTTTAGTAACACAACCCGCCACGGCGGACTGTGCGGAATTGGGTTTAGTAGCACAGGTTTCAACCTGTGCGCTTTTGGTTTTTGTAGTGCGACGAAAGTCAAAACCAACACCGCACAGGTTGAAACCTGTGCTACTGGTACACCGCCGTCAGGTCCATCGCCACTGACGCCTTTACGCAAATCCCATTCAGCGTATGCGCATCGAACGCAATCGGCTGCGGCTGCGTGGACGCAGTAACCGTCACCACCGCCAGCGTGTTCGTCGATGGCGTTCCCGTGCAGCTGCCCGACGCCAAATCGAAAATCGACACCGTCCCCGCCGCCGGTGTATTCACCGACAGCCGCATCAATATTCCAGACGAAGCCTTCACCGCCGAGGCCGTAGTGCTCGTGATGTGCGCGAACTCGCCAACCTGCGCCATCCATGCAGGCGCGGGTTGCCCTTGTCCATATCTGATCGCAGCATTGGCCCCAGCACTCGACGCATTGAACGTGTAAACCGTGTTCCCCTCGATCACGCCGTGATTATCGACGGCCAGCGGCTGCGCCAGTCCGCCGTTCACCGCATCGGCCTTCCCATGCACGATCACGCGCGGATAATCCCCCTGCGCCTGAATCGGCGCGCTGCCAATCAGCCACGAGCCGATCAGCACAACGCCAGTAAACGCAATAAGAGCCAACGTAAGCTTGGTGTCTCGTTTCAAATTCATGATGTCCTCGAGGATTCAGTGGCATACCCGCCGTGGCGGGTGTGTGCCTGTGGTTTAGATTCAGTTCCAGCAAAAACCAACCCCGCACAGGTTGAAACCTGTGCCACTGGCTTGGTAGCACAGGTTTCAACCTGTGCGCTTTTGGTTTAGTTTGAAGCTGAAGCAAAAACAAAATGCGCGAAACCCGCGTACGCGAGAGCGACTCACGCATTTAAAACCGAAACCCAAAAGCGCACAGGCTGAAGGCCTGTGCTACCAGTTACGCCTAATACCCGCTAGGCCGTGCCAACGCATCGACGTAGCTGCCGCTGCGTGGCGAGTCATTCCACACCTGGAATCCGGTGTCGAAGTAAAAAATGAACGACGCCGCAATGCCGCCGCTCGCGCCGTAGATCGGGAACACCGTCTGTCCGCCGACCTCGAAGTAGTCGATGTCCTTCATCACCGCGCGGCCCCAGTGCGACAGGTCCAGGAAATCCACGCGGGTCTGATCGGCGTTCACCGAAGACTTGATCGGTATGCCGGACATCGTCTTCTTGCCGGAGAACAGCAG
>CAZUNI010000058.1:0-21509 GCA_964622265.1 uncultured Acidobacteriaceae bacterium
GAAAATTCAACTACCTTCTTTTCAAGACCCTGTATTAGGTTATGCAACAGCTTCTCGTAACAAGGCTAACGGGAGGTTTTGTGATCGGCGACGACAAACCCTTTTCATTGATGCCCGTAAAATGGGGAATTTAGTGGATAGGGTTCATCGCGATTTGTCTGGCGAGGATATCCTTCGCATTTCGAGCACTTATCATTCTTGGCGCGGGGAGAAGGATTCTGGCAAGTACAAGGACATCTCTGGTTTCTGCAAGAATGTCACAACGGAAGAAATTGTGACGCGCGGCCATATTTTGACGCCAGGGCGTTACGTTGGGGCGGAAGAAATTGAGGATGACGACGAACCGTTCGAAGAGAGATTTAGACATCTAGCAGCTAAACTAAGCGAACAATTTCTAGAATCAGCCAACCTCGAACGAAAAATTAAGAAGAACTTGCAGGGGCTCTTGAATGACAATTGATAAGGTGCCCTTGGGCTGGAAACTGACGACCTTGGATGGAATCGCACAGAAAGGAGGGCGGGGATTAGTTGATGGTCCATTCGGTTCAAATCTTCCAGCTTCTTCCTATGTCCCTTCGGGTATCCCTGTCATAAGGGGGTCAAACCTGTCCCTTGGAGAAATGCGTTTTCGGGATGACGACTTCGTGTTTGTATCCGAAGAAATGGCTCGTCGTTTGGAGCGCAGCTTATGCGGACCGGATGACATAGTGTTTACGAAAAAAGGAACTCTCGGTCAGATTGGTTTAGTACCCCGCTCGCACAAATATTCAAAGTTCCTTCTATCCTCTAACCAGATGAAGCTGTCCGTTGACAGGGAGTTGGCAGAACCAGTTTACACGTTCTATTATTTGGCGTCTCCAATCAGCCGGGACAAGATCATTCAGGATTCTGAAGCTACGGGCGTACCAAAAACAAACCTGGCGTACTTGCGGAACTTCCCGATTCTATTGCCGCCACTTTTCGAACAGAGGGCAATCGCACATATTTTGGGGACCCTAGACGACAAGATCGAACTGAACCGGCGGATGAATGAGACGCTAGAAGCGATGGCCCGCGCCATATTCAAATCCTGGTTTGTGGACTTCGATCCTGTCCGCACCAAGTCCGAAGGCCGCCAGCCCTTCGGAATGAATGCCGAGACCTCCGCACTCTTCCCCAATTCTTTCCAAGATTCGCCTCTTGGCAAGATTCCGAAAGGCTGGAAGTGTTTGAAGCTAGAAGAGGTCATTGAGCTTGCTTATGGAAATGCACTTAAAGCCGAGAAACGCCACGAAGGGAACATACCTGTTTATGGTTCCAACGGACAGATTGGCTGGCACAATGAGGCACTTGTTCAAGGTCCGGGAATAGTTGTGGGTCGCAAGGGAAACCCCGGGGTCGTCACTTGGGTTGATTCAAGTTTTTTCCCCATCGATACGACTTTTTATGTCGTTCCGAAGGCCACCCCGTCGAGCGTGCGATACCTCTACCATTGTCTTTCGCGTCTTGATCTCCCGTCGCAAGGCGCTGACTCCGCCGTTCCTGGATTGAACCGGAATATTGCATATATGTCGGATGTCTTGGTGCCTTTCCCTGCGACAGTACGGGCCTTTGATTCCTGGTGTACTCCTTTAATGGCTCGCGTACACAGCAACAAGGAGGAATCTCGTACACTCTCTTCCATTCGTGACGCGCTATTACCCAAACTAATTTCCGGCAAGATTCGAGTGAAGGATGCAGAGAAGTTTTTGGAAAAGGCCCTATGAAAAATGAGACATTGGGACGCCTAGAGAAGGTTGACCTTTACGTGGTGGTCAGTGATGTCAAATAACCTTGAGAGGCTTGGAAATAGAATGAGCATATCCATTCCACCCGACGAGGATAGATTTACTGGGAGAGAATGCCCTGTAAAAGAGTGCGAGGGGTACTTCAAAATTGAAAATGGGACGGGCCTTACGGGTGAAAACTTACCATGTCACTGCCCCTATTGTGGAAACTCAGATAGCCCAGACAAGTTCTTTACTAAGGAGCAGCTTGAATATGCGACATCGGTAGCAATCAACGAAACCACCGGCGCTTTTCTAAGAGATTTGAAAGAACTGGAATTCGAAATAAAACCGCGAGGGATGTTTGGAATTGGTGTAAGTCTCAAAGTATCAGGCAATCCAGAACCTATCCACTATTACCGCGAAAAGAATTTAGAGACCGAAATCGTATGTGATCGTTGCACACTGCGCTACGCGATTTATGGCGTATTCGCTTTCTGTCCGGATTGCGGCGCACACAATTCGCTTCAGATACTCCAAAAGAATTTGGATTTATGTCTTAAGGAACTTGACTGGGCTACCCAGCTTGATCGCGTGCAGTCAGATCGCTTAATTGGAGATGCCCTCGAAAACGCCGTTTCTTCTTTTGACGGATTTGGGCGGGAAACGTGCCGCATCGCCGCGATTGCGTCGGGCAGTCTCGCAAAGATAGACAGACTTTCGTTCCAGAATTTGAGTGTAGCGCGCGAACGCGTCAAATCGATTTTTGACTTTGATTTTGGCAAAACTGTCTCTGAGAGGGAATGGGAACTAGCATGTCGATGCTTTCAGAAGCGACATCTCTTAGCCCATAAGATGGGCGTCGTCGATGACGCGTATATGAATTCGACCAATGACCCATTTTCTCAGGTGGGACGGAAAGTATCTATTAGTGCCGATGAAGTGAAAGCTTTAATACAGGCTCTTCGGGAACTTGGAGTCTGCTCATTTAACATACTTCCTGCCCCGCCAGAGAAAAGCGGTGAATGAATGGCGATTGCCGGATTTACCGAATCCACCGTTGAAGACGCCGCGCTCGAACTCTTAACCGAGTTGGGCTACACTGTCCTTCACGGCCCAGACATCGCGCCGGGCGAACTTCTCGAAGAGCGGGCGCAGTTCTCGGATGTATTGCTGCTCGCACGTTTGAAAAATGCGCTTGCACGCATCAATTCCAGGATTCCCGCCGCAGCAATCGAAGATGCCATTCGTAAATTGCAGAGCGTAGCCGGACCGAACCTTACAGAGAGCAATCGCCAGTTTCATCGATATCTCACCGATGGGGTGCACGTCGAATACAAATTACATGGCCGAATCGTCTACGATCAGGTGAAGCTGTTCGATTTTGACAGGCCCAAGGAAAACGATTGGCTCGCCGTCTACCAGTTCACGGTGATTGAGAACAGGAATAACCGACGCCCGGATATAGTGATTTTTGTGAACGGCTTTCCCTTGGGTGTCTTCGAGCTGAAGAATCTGGCGGATGAGAACGCCACGATTCGCGATGCCTACCAACAATTCCAGACGTACAAGATGGATATTCCCAGCCTGTTCCCCTTTAACGAGGTGCTGGTAATTTCCGATGGCATCGAGGCGCGTGTAGGAACGCTGACGGCGGGGTGGGAACGGTTCATGCCATGGCGCACGATTGCGGGCGATGATATCGCTCCCAAGGGATCGCTCGAACTTGAAGTTCTGGTTCGAGGTATTTTCGACCAAGAACGATTCCTGGACCTGATCCGCCATTTCGTCGCGTTTGAGGATGACGGAAGCTCACTAAACAAGAAAATCGCGGGCTATCACCAATTCCACGCCGTCAACAAAGCTGTGGAGTGCACGCTGGAGGCGGCTTCTCCGAAGGGAGACAAGCGCGTTGGCGTGGTGTGGCATACGCAAGGAAGCGGCAAGAGCCTGACGATGGTTTTCTATGCCGGGAAGATGGTCCAGCATCCGGCAATGTCCAATCCGACGCTGGTAATCCTGACGGATCGCAACGACTTGGACGATCAACTTTTCGGGACGTTTGCCGCATGTAAAGAGCTACTCCGGCAGACTCCCGAACAGGCTGCAAGCCGCGACCATCTGCAAGAGCTTTTGCAGGTTTCATCCGGTGGCGTGATCTTCACGACGATTCAAAAATTTCTGCCCCAAGGCAAGGGCGAACAATATCCCCTGCTATCTGGTCGGCGCAATATCGTAGTGATCGCCGACGAAGCTCACCGCAGTCAGTATGACTTCATCAAGGGCTTTGCCCGGCATCTGCGTGATGCTCTTCCGAACGCCTCGTTTATCGGCTTTACCGCGACGCCGCTTGAGGTAGGAGACCGCAGCACACCCGCCGTCTTTGGCGATTACATCGACGTTTACGACATTCAGCGAGCCGTCGATGACGGCGCGACGGTCCGCATTTACTACGAAGGACGCCTCGCCAAGCTGGAACTGAAGCAAGAGGAACGCCCGAAGATTGACCCCGAGTTTGAGGAAGTCACCGAAGAAGAGGACGCTCCGACGAAGGAAAAGCTCAAGAGCAAATGGGCGCGTATGGAAGCAATGGTTGGGACGCCCAAGCGGATGGGCTTGATTTCCAAGGATATCGTCGAGCACTTCGCACGGCGGCTGGAAGCGATGGACGGCAACGCAATGATCGTCTGCATGAGCCGCCGGATTTGCGTCGACCTCTACAGCGCCATTGTGAAATTGCGCCCTGAATGGCATACCGAGGACGACGAAAAGGGCGCGATAAAGATTGTTATGACTGGTTCGGCATCCGACATTCTGGAATGGCAACCGCACATTCGCAATAAGCCGCGCCGGGAGTTTCTCGCCAAGCGCTTCAAAGACGCTAACGATCCACTGAAACTTGTGATCGTCCGGGATATGTGGCTGACCGGATTCGATGCGCCTTGTATGCACACCATGTATGTAGACAAGCCGATGCAGCGGCACGGCTTGATGCAAGCCATCGCTCGCGTGAACCGCGTCTTCAAAGACAAGCCCGGCGGCCTGATCGTGGATTATCTGGGCCTGGCTGACCAGTTAAAGAAGGCGCTAACCGACTACACGGAGAGCGGCGGAAAAGGTAAGCCCGTTTTTGACCAGGAAGAAGCCGTTGCCAAGATGCAGGAGCTTTTCGAAGTGTGTTCTGGCATGTTCCACGGCTTTGACTATTCTCGATTCAAGACCGGAACTGCCCTCCAACGTAACGCGGTCATTCCTCCCGCACAGGAGCACATCTTAAAGCAAGAAAACGGCAAAGACCGTTTGATGGCCACGGTAACGCAATTGTCCAAGGCGTTTGCACTTTCGGTCCCGCATGAGAAAGCAATTGCGATTCGCGATGACGTGGGATTCTTTCAGACTGTCCGGGCTGCGCTGGTGAAAACGACACCGACCGGCGGAAGGTCACAGGAAGAGCTGGATTCAGCCGTTCGCCAGATCGTGTCCCGTGCGGTAGCTTCGGACCAGGTTGTTGACATCTTTTCGGCGGCTGGACTCAAAAAGCCCGACATTTCGATTCTTTCAGATGAATTTCTGGCAGAGATCAAACATCTGCAACAACGGAATCTGGCGCTGGAAGTCCTGAAAAAGCTATTGAATGACGAGATCAAGACGCGCTCGAAAAGAAACCTCGTTCAATCGCGGCTTTTCTCCCAAATGCTCGAAGAAGCCATTCGCAAGTACCAGAGCCGCGCAATCGAAACTGCTCAGATCATTCAAGAATTGATTGACCTCGCGAAAGACATGCGCGAGGCAAACGAGCGGGGCGAAAAGCTAGGCTTTACAGACGAAGAATTGGCCTTTTATGACGCTCTGGAAGTAAACGATAGCGCGGTCAAGGTTCTGGGCGACGAAACACTGCGAATCATTGCGCGGGAGTTGGTGGACACGGTTCGCAAGAACACGTCGATTGATTGGACCGTCAAGGAAAGCGTGCGTGCCAAGCTTCGCACGATGGTTAAGCGGATTTTACGGAAGTATGGCTATCCGCCGGACAAGCAGGAAAAGGCGACGCAGACCGTGCTAGAGCAAGCTGAGTTGCTTTGCAGGGATTGGGCGGCATGAGATCGCCCGGTTGGCAGATACTAAGATGACCCTTACCGCTAAGACCCGATCCCTTTTAATGGTGCTTCTGATACTCAATGTGTTTCTGTTAATCTCAACTTTGATTGTGCGTTTCGCGATTGGTTCTCATATGTATTTCCAGCCGATGTATTACCAGCCGAATCAGAAGCCGCTTTTCACCGAAGTTCGTCCCGAATGGATCGATCTTACGTCAACCAATGCCACCATGAGGTACTCTGATTCGTTGAAGCTCACTCTTTACGCGAATTTCGATTCACCTATTCTGCCGACATCCCTTAAATTGACAAACAGTACTCAGGATATCTTGCGCGACGTAAAACTATCAGGTGGTCAGGCGAAATATTCGGCCAGACAACTTCTAATTCAACCCGACTTTCAGTTCTATCCCGGAAGGCTCCAACTAGAGCTTTCGTATACGAATTCACAGGGAGAGCAGCGGACCATTAACAAGGTGGCTGATCTCGTGTTTGAAGATGACTTTCGATCCTTTCCAGCCCCAAGTGATAGCAAAGATCAACTCTGGTTCTACAGTCAAGGGATCGAGGTCGCAAAAGCAGAGAGCGGTAGCTTCGGCTTGATTTGTAAGCCAATCGATATTGAAAAGACTTCACTTGTTTTTGGCAAGTCTTATCAGAATAGTGCCGAAGTGTCCGTCGATTTCAGACCCTTAACGACTACTCCTAACCTCAGTGTTTCCTTCGATGAGAGAACCGCTTTCATAATTGGCGATGGAAAAGATAACTTATTAAGATTCAAGCACTTCGTTGGAAAAGGTCATGGTTACCATGAAATGCGCTGGCCAATTCCCCATTTGCTGGCCGGGAGATTGTATAAGGCCAAGCTCGAACGCAATTTGAACAATTTTAAGATTCGCATTACTGATTCGGATGAGAAAGAGATTGCGAGTTATAGCTACTCGGACCCCACAGAAGTTAGATCCGCTGACACGCATCCGTACGTGGCATTTTGGGTGTTTAGTAACCGTGGGCATTTGCACGCCCCCGCTGCAACGGAGATTCGGAAAGTGTCGATTTTCTTTCCGTAATTTCAAACACCGATGCACGAACAAGGTGGATAGAGAGAAACATGTTGAAGGACCTCGCAAATACAATTGTCACCAAGACGTTTGGGACTACTCTCGGCAAGTGGTTTGCAAGATTCATGGGCAATCGGCTGAGTGTATTGGTATTGGTAATATTTTTTGTCTATCAAGTCTTGACCTTCTTGGGTTTGGTCAATGAGCGCATCGAAAAGCTAAGAGCGGCTTTTCCTTTCTTTTCAAGACGCTCAGATGTCGATGTAATTGTCAGCGGTGACCCCGTTAAGTTCTATCCTGCGCAATCAAAAATATTGTTGAGCGTTGAAGTTGTGGACAAAAAGTACAATCAGAACAGAATCGAAGCGAAAGAAAACCAACTCGCACTATTCACTGTCGATGGGAAAGATGCCGGGTTTGAAAAGGAATATCGGTTCCCGGCCCCCATGCGTTTCTACAATGATAATCTGCCACCTTCCGAGTACTCTCTTGTGGCCGAATTCTATGGGAACGACAAGGCTAATCAAGCCCGCAGCGCACCTTACGGATTTACGGTATTCGAGCAAGACTCCTTTGACCCTCAGCGATTCCCAACGAAGTGGAATGAGGTCCCACCTCACAAGACCCAACAGGTTATTCCGGGTCCTTTCATGGTCGTTCCCAACCTCTCTTCTCATAAGGGAGAATTTGTATTGACAATGAAACCGGGTGGGTCTGATCTCAATCGTATCCCATTGCTTTGGTATCGGACGCAGGTACCTTTTCCGTGCGAAGTTCGGGTCGTTCAGGGTCCTATTGGAATTGGTTCTAGTTTCGTTGTTTCACTTGACGATGTGTTTCGAATCGTGGTCGGTTTTCATTCGGATGACTCCAACTTGAAAAATGCAACTGGTCTAGGTCTGTCGGCACCGAGCTTGTCTGTATACGAAAACGATCGCGCACATGGGACATTCTCCCGTGTTGGTAACATACTACTTCCACTGAGACTTCTCCTAAATCAACACGAATATCATTTCCGTGTACAAGAGATGGCTAATAAAAATGGTCAACACTCTTACAGGCTTCAATTCGATGCGGTGGGAGAATTCGCTGTGCCGGTCAGAGCAGAGTTTTCATCATCTCTCGCATTTCCTAGGCGAGGTCAGATCGGGTTGGGGCTAGTCTCGAAGACCAGTGATGTCTATGTAGAGTCTTTTGAAGCCTTCGGAATCCCGTCAACCACTCTCGGGACGCAAATATCAACGGGTCCTCAATAAACTCATTGTCTATCCCCAACCAGAAAGTTGGAAGTTCGAATCTCTCCCATACTCCGTGAACATAAAAAGAGAAACCGGCTTCGGTTGTTGCCCCTGTAGCCAACTGAGGACAGGTTTCAGAATGGTTTTTGCCCGTAGGC
Source organism: uncultured Acidobacteriaceae bacterium (assembly GCA_964622265.1). Lineage (GTDB taxonomy): Bacteria > Acidobacteriota > Terriglobia > Acidiferrales > UBA7541 > Palsa-360. The sequence goes on from CAZUNI010000058.1 coordinate 8,300, forward strand.
AACGGACGATAAGGCATTTAGATTTTCAAATCCCAAGACTTCGAAGCAGAGGATCGGGAGTTCGAATCTCTCCGGGCGCACCACTTGTTTAGGTCTTTATATTCTGTAAGTTGGGCGATCAAGCTGATCTCATAGTCCGCTGAATGGCGTTTGGGAGTATATTTCTGCGTCAAATCCTTAATTCCATTTGCAGGGATTTGTTACCGGCTCGCCGTCAACACTTTGCCCATTGCTCGTATACAACGACGATCCGCCCTGGACACTGTTGGCTGACGAACAACCCAGCGCATATTGCGTGGCGTTAAGCGATTTTGCGAGCGCTTGACAAGACTCCGAGGCGAATGTCGTGGGCACGTTGATAAAGTTCCTCGATTGACCGGAGATCGTAATACATATCTTTGCAGATTCTTGCGCTTCATGTTTCTTTTGATTCAATGCCGCTTCATACGCATCGTAGGCGTGAACGAGTGAATCGCGGGAGCGACGGGTCGCTCCGTCCGCTATCCAGTTCTTTAGGTTCCAAGTAACACTGTAATTATTCAAACCTGATTCTGGAAACGGATTCGGAATGAGTACTCCCGAAGTCTTTACAAAATCGAACTGCGTGATTCTCTTGAACTGAAACTGCGGGATCAATATTTCTTCCAATACTCGGACGAAATGCCGTGGTTGCAGCGCCTCCGAAAGTTGTTCTGCGGCCTGCGGATCGACCTTGCCTACTGCGTCAGCCACGCTTTTCCAATCGTTCGCCGTGATAAAGAGACCCTTGGGATCGAAATCAATTTCAGCGCCCTTACCGTAATGTGGAAAGAAGTTTTCGTTCGCACTGGCGCCCTGTTGGATGGCTTGCCATTCGGCGATCGAGCCGCTTACTGAGAGACCGGCCAGTGGCCGCTTCCACCATCCCGAACCTTTCACAAGGCAACTGATTATTTTCGTTCCACACCATTCTTTCTGGCCGGATTTGTCGGAGGGATTTGGAATGCGATCATGATTATCCTCAATTATTTGTTTAAATATGCCTACTCTGTCGGCAGTTGTCGAAAATAGTTCGCTGAATCGAAATGTTAGTGAGTGCTGGTTCAGGTAGTGCTCAGGATTTAAGCTCGTTGATCCTGAAGCGAATGCTGGTTGTTCCTGTCGTTCAAATTTATATTCAAACCCTCGTCCGAACCTTTTGTAAAGAGGAGGCTCAAGGCCCCGTATTTCAAAATTACAAATCCTCCAGGCATGTTCTGAGTCTCTACATGTAATATTAGATTTATCGTCTTCTCCAGTCACCGCAGGGTCTTGTGACCATGCAGCCGTGCACACAAAATACAAAACGACGAACAGCACTGCTGTTATTGACCTCAGCGTTTGTCTCATTGATTTGAATCCTCATTGGAATAGCCGGTCAGATTTGATCCCACCTAGGAAGTATCGCAGAATATAAACTAATGTGGTATTTATTGTAAACATTACCTGACAAACTTTTCTGCAGAGCAGATGCCTTTGGGGTCATCGGCAAGAGTTAAGGACTAACACCGCCGAACAGCTAAGATATTGCGAGCCTGTCAGATGGCCATTTCCTTCGAGCAATCATTGATCGAAGTCTGGCGACAAATTCTCATCGAGAACGCCGAGGTAGTTGAGCTAGGCACAGAGCCTTAGGTGAACTCCATCCAGAACGTCCACCACGGCGGACTCATGGGGGCCTTGCTAGCGACCTCAAGGACGTGGTGACGGTACGCGAGCGCAGCCTCGTCTTTTTTCTTGGCGACGTCGGTATCCACGCGCAGCAGGTTGGGCAGCATAAAGCTAGACCACACCGCATGCTATTGTGAAAGCGATTCTTGTGTGGCAGGTCGTCTATGAAGGTTTAGACCTTACGCTTGGAAGAGGGCAGGTCCATGAGCGACTCCTCGGCGGGCATGTGCGCATTAGATTGAGGCCGCCAAATTAGTGGGACGATTGCGCACCACTCGGTTCGACAGAAGAAAGTCCGCGTCTCTGGTTTTCGCTATAGAGCGCATGTATGCATGAAGCGACTTGAAGGTCAGCCAGCGGGTCAAACTTGGGAACATTGGAGGAACAAGACCTGTCTTGGAAAACAAATTCTTGCGGTTATGAGTTTTTCTAAGGGCGAGACAAGCCACAGCTTACGAGTCTGACTCCTCTAAGTATGGATCAGAAGGCCGCGAGTTCGAATCTCTCCCGGCACACCACTTCTGCCTACGGCTTATTTTCAATGATTTCTGTCAATACCCTTTAGCTCGTTTCGAACTGATTTGCGCGTGTGAGTCCGACCGGACTTACGACAAAGCTTGCTTGTTGAGTTCACGCGTTAGCTGCAATGGTTGGGAAAGTGCTCAGCCTGATTTTGGTACTACCTTGATATGCTAATATCAAGGCCTTATTATGCGGTCCCAATATGCTCCGGCATTTGCCAAAACACGAAATCAAGAACTAGCTTGATTCCTGGAGATGCTGAAATGGTGGACTTTCTAAAAGCAGTACTGGGGCTTCAACCGCAAGCTTGGCTGATGCTATTCGGCATGTTCTTAATATTGGTCGGTGTCCTAGGAACAGTGCCCATCTCCAATCGAGTAATTATCATTGACAGAGCGTTTAAGGTAGTGGCGATCACGTTGGGAATAATGTGCCTTACTATCGGTACTTGGATATACTCTCGCGCTAAATTTAATTCCCTAATCGACGCGTCGCTACAGGGACCTCTCACACCTCCAGCCCAGCATATTCTCATCTCCAAGTTGGCAGAATATGGAACACTCGTAGGCCACAAGGCCATCGCTGTCTCTGACGCCGGGCACGCAGGCCTGAGTGGTTCACAGGCAACTGCCGAATATGCAAGGCTGAAAGCCTGGGCATACTGCACAGGTTTCGCCAAAGCAGAAGACCCGTGCCGAGTCGTAATGGTCGATGACGAGAAGATTGGCAAATGGTGAATGATCGTCTTATTGCGCTCGACTACCGCGAAAGTTTGAAGATCTGAGAAGTGAAATCGGTCAGGCCACGCTACGGATTAAATCCGCCGAGGAACTCAACCTTCACCAAGCTTGCGCCAAATCCGCCAAGCAAAGTTCTAATATCGTCCTTTACGGCCCGCCGTCAATATAAACTACGGCTTCGGCTGTAGCCCATATAGCCCAACTGAGGACAGGTTTCAGAATAGCTTTCGCACGTAGGCAACGGACGATAAGGCATTTAGATTTTCGAACCCCAAAACTTCGAAGCAGAGGGTCGGGAGTTCGAATCTCTCCGGGCGCGCCACTTACTTCTTGTTCCTCATGTTCTTACAAGCTCCCTTTCCTTTTTAGATTTTGGAACATTTCGACCTTTTGGAACACTTGTAGACTTCGGAAGGTCGAATCCGATGCCCACGCTCTTAGCGACATTACGGCGGTAATCCGTATCTTCGCGGATTTTGTCGTAATGGTCGCTCATGTCCTTGCCGCTCCATCCGAGCCAGAAATTACGAAGCCCATTCGGGCAGGATGTGTAATTCCGCAGATAGGTATTGCGGAATCGGCGGAGAGCATGAAATCCACAAGGTTTGATCCTGAGTATTTCCAGAACAGGGTGCAAACTTCGGCGCAAGATATTGCTTTGGCCAAGCGGCTTCCCTGTGCTGGTACGGAAGATGAATCCGTCCTTGCGGTCGCCAATGAAAGCGGACAGCATCGCCGCCACGTCCGGGTGGAGGTCAACAGTGCGGTAGGAGTTCTGCGTCTTGGGCGCTTGAACTTTACCCTGCCACACTGACTGTTCCACCTTGACGCTGTAACCGTCGAAGTGACGAACATCAAGCCCGAACAACTCACCCGCCCGAAGCCCCGTAGCTGCAAAAAGGATATGAGCCATTTGCATTCCGTCCTCTAGCGCCGCAACGATCTTCGTCACCTCTTCACCGACTAGCGAGGGAGTGTTTTGCTTCCGTGGGTCAATCACCGGAGCGTCGATGTACATTTTGTTCCATTTGATCGGGTAGAGTTCATCCCCGTTCGCGTCCACCACACTTGCCTTCACTTTCTTGACGGGCAAGCAAATGTGTTTGATCGACTGCGGGGATAGTCTTTTCCCAACCAAAACCTCAACCAGATTTCTCATCGAAGTACTGTTCACTTCGGCGATCGGCTGGTTGCCAATGACTGGCAGGATGTGGTTGTCGAGATAACTCTGCCAGTTGGTTAGAGTCGCATCCTTTATTGGCTTGCGCTTCCGGCCCCGGCAGTTTGACATCCACAACATTGACTGCGCTCTGAAAGTCGTGCCGGTTCCTTGCTGGGCCGCAATCTTCCTGAGGTAGTCCTGCGAGTTGTACCGCGAAACAATTTCCCATCGCTTTGCTTCGCGTTGTGCCGTGCTCAAACTGCCCGGCCCGGAGACTGGACAAATAGAGAACGACCTCAAGGGTCGCCTGCCCCCCGGAACGTCAACTCGAACTCGAACACGCCACATATTTCCCATCTTTACCATGGTCCCACTCTGACAACGACGCGACATGACTTTATAGCCTCTCCGTCGCGTCCTTGCCGTCGCGTCCGTGAGCATATCACAGCCAGAATCCAACTCAATCAACTCGCCGGCCTCTAGGTCCACGAAACCACCGTGGACCCAAAAGTCGTGCGAGCTTGCGGCGTGATCGATGGTGGATACGGTGAGCACGTTATCGCTTTGTGTCGGCGTTCTCATTGCGATTGCAGCGCCGGGCAAACTCCGCGTCTAGTTCGGCGTGCAATTCTTCAGCTGATTGGCGCTCTTCGGCTTCTTCGTATAACTCGAATAGTGTCTTCATGCGGCCCTCCTGTGGTATCTCTCTTGCGAGGCTTAGTGTCGCATGTCGGTATTCAGAATTCGGTCCGGAGGGGCGTCTGCAACTGTAGCTAGAACGGATTCCTTGACCGAGGGCTCGGCTGTAGAATAAACGGAGGGCTTCGCCTTACTTTCCACTTGACGGATTTTGGGGGAACGTACCAAACGTGGTATTTGCGATCTGCGAGCTGCTGCGCGAAAACAGAGCCCCACCGAAAGCTGGGAGCGGTTCCATTTCGTGGGATCAGCAGATTGCAGAGCTCGGCTGTCAGTCTGTACACTGCTCGTTTCACTCGACGGGAGTATATTTTTGTCCAAATCTGCCATCGCCTTGAGCGTGGGTTTGACTTTAGCGGCTGTCCTATCGGTGTTTTTGAGCCACATCGCTGCTGCGGTCATTGGCATGCTTGGCGGAGTGTTTATTGTATATGCAATAGTAGCTAGAAATGAGGATTCTGGAGATGGTCAGTTTTTCTCCGAGTTACGACAGGTACGAAGTGTCATTTCTCCAGCTGCGGCGACTGTTTCTTCAAAGCCCAGTTTTGTTTTTGTGTTTGGCGCACCTTTGGGTGACAATGCCTCGACAACTTGGGTGATGAAGTATACGCATTTTGGGCCTAATTCTGCTCACAATTGTGACATCGGGTTCTTCGATCAGGATCGCAAAAACATAGAACACCAATGGTTAGTCGCTCATCCGAACATTCCGTATCCGCCACCCAATCTGGCAGGTGAGTCACAACGTTCTTTTCACATCGCCGAAGCCAGTCGCGAAGGATCAGCTGGACACTTCCTCTGGAACCCTCTTAATCCGAATGCTCAACACTATAGCGTTTCGATAAGCTGTCGTGACGGCGTATTTGAGGAGAATTGGGAGATAACGCGAGTGAATGGTGTTCTTCGTTCGAGGATTACGATTAAGCACGGGCCTCAGTGGATTAAGAAAAATCCTGATCTAGATCCCGTCGTGTTCCGATATGAGGACCCAGAATTTGTCGAAACGGCTCTTGCAGTGGGGGTGCCGCAAGAACCCATCGGAAAGGTCGTTCATCCTGGCTGGAAGCCCAATTATCAGTTCGCAGTACCTGTAGCGATTATCGATCCCAATCAGCACGTGCAAGTGGCGTCCGGGGTCAAACAACCGGATGGAAGCACGCGGACCGATTTCGGTTCTTGGAATATTCTCACGCAACATTTCGGGGATTGAGTTCGCTACCGGCATAACTTGCATGAAGAAGGAGAGTCGGTTGTGGATTTACTGTATTTTCTCCGGACTCGTCTGTCGTTCGTCGACGAATTGTATAACTCCACCGTTCAGCCTTACGAGGACCGGAAATGCAAGATCGAGGCCCATGAGGAGCCGTACGTTGATCTGCGCGATCCTGAATACGCTGACGAGCCCGCATTCCTTGAGGAATGGCAGGAAGCCGATGATGCGATGATGGTCATCGGTCATTGGTGTTTCTGCATGGTGCACGCTTCCTTGAAGGCCTACCTGAAATCTTACCTCGGGCCGGTGGATGTGACTGCCGATTCGAGCGCCCTGGACCGGGAGTTGCGGTCGACGGGAGGCAAAAGTTGGTTCGAGCGTTATCGGCTGCTGTTTCTGAAGGCTTTGGGAGTCGACTGGAACTCCGGTCCGGTTAAGATCGGGGAGCTGGAGCAGTTGAACCTCACTCGCGACGACCTGATTCACAACGTCGACGTGCTTTCTCTGAACGTCCCGATGTCCGCTGACCATGCAGAACGGTTTCCAAATAGCTTGTTCACTGACGACCTTTGGTACGGTGTGCCTGGCGGCCGCGTCCGAATCGATCACGAGCGACTTCAGTTGGCGATCCGCTTGGTGCTTGAGTTCTGCGGTTGGCTTGAGACGTTTCGGGATGACACGGTTCGCTATTTCTGAGAGACGTCTGTCCTAAAGAAAAGTCGAAAGTGCGAGAGAGAGAGGAAGTACGCCATTTGGTAGGCGGAGTTGGCGCTACGCACGCGATAAATGTAATCCCATGATAAGGCTCTGCAACCCCATCCGGGCAGGTTTTGAGACCAGCAAATTGCCCGCCAGCGGGAGAATTGCCGATTCACTAGGCAACTGACTGCATTTTGCAAAAACGGATTTTCTCCTTGAAGCGTTCCCACAATACCGGCGGCGACGGTTAATACACAGGTTTAGTTCTTATTGTTTCGCGGGCAAGAAGACCTACAAAGATCATGGGAAGCTTATTGGTCGCGCGCACAATTCTTAATAGAACTCTGCGCTGACTCCAATAGCAAGCCGGTTCTCCTATTGCGGGCTCGCATCTGATCCGTCAAAACGACGCCCGCCACGTCTCTGTTTTGAGCCTGACCGAATTTTCCAGGGGCGGTACAATATTAAAAATGCGAGGACTGCTGGCGTACAGGTGAACTCGATAAATCTCCCAGTCCGCAGGACGTTCGTTCGCTAGGGCACACTCGTTGCGGCTCAGAAAAAATGGCGTGCGAGCGGCCCCGTTCGTGGTTTTAACCTCGATTAAGCGTTCACGACCGGTAGGGTTGAATGACAAAACATCGTAGCCCGCACCGTCTCCATCTTCAGCGGCAATCCATCGGACTCTCCGGGCCAGGTCGGGGCGGTTGGCTTGAGTCAGGTTACGCCGCTCAAGATCAACGACAAAAGCCTCACCAGCCTTTCCGAGAGCGCGGTTGCGATGGTCCCGTTCGACTGGATCAAATTTCTGTACAAGACGGTGCAAACGCTCCGAGATGGGTTCGTCGGCTGCCGTAAGAATTGGCGGAGCGACAAAGACTACCGAGGGCAAAAACGACAGGGCCAACGGGCTCACGGCAGGCGTTAAGATCGTAGGGTTCCTGGTGAGGTATCGGTCTATCGCATCAAAAATAGCATTCTGATAGTTCCTTTTGGGCTTATAGCCAGGAATCCAGGGCATGCCCAGTTCATCCAAAACAGCCGAAATGTTCTGGTGCTTAAACTCGACGGAGCGGTGCGTGCGGCCAATCTGAGCCATAAGAGCCGCGCTGTGCCTAGCTTTGACGTAGGGCTGCCCGGATAGATCAGCTGCGAGCATGACGAAGTAGTCGGCGATGATCGCATCGAGTTCGCCATCCTGCCAATCCGTCCCGATCTTCGATTCATCAGCCATCTATACCGCAGCCGTCAGGTTCTACGCCTGTCAAACTAGTCCGACATGACCTTTGTTGCAAAAACGCATGGCTCGGCCGTTCCCGGCGCGGCGAGAATGGGCCACCAGAAGCGATGACCGGACCAGCCAAGCTCCGTTGTTCCTTCTTGTTGCAGAAGGATAAGAGCAGGTTTCGCCCGGTGCGGGTCGAGCACGAGGCTGCGGATGGCGCCGCCGCCAAGAATCGAAAGGCCCGATTTGTCACCTGACCGCGCCCGCGACAATTTTCTTCCCGTTTCCGCGAGCAGCAGAACTTTGCCGTCGCCTCCGTCCACCACGTCGGAGTAGTAGTCGAGGAGGCCCCGCATCGCATCCCACTCGAATTCGTTGTCGGAAAATTCCAGGGTCTTTTGGATGATAGCGATGATATGCAGCGCGGTTCCCCGGTCGATTTCGATAAAAGTCTGTTTATCGCGCGCTTCGCGGGGGATGAGCGCACTGAGATCCTTCTCGGCCGCCGCCATTTCCCGTCCGGGGCGCGTTTGAAATCCGGTGGGAAGATAAAGCCCAGTCGGCCGCACGGCGACTACATTGCTGAGAAGCACCTTGTTGGGCGCGCACGGCCGCACGCGGCTCGCAGTGTCGGCTTGGATGAAAACCACCCCCTGCTCATGAGCGCCGCTCTCGAAGGCTTCGCGCAACGTGTTCTCGAATTCATTTATCGTGTAAAGGCGATCATAGACATCGCGCGACGTGTAGAAGCGGGTTACGGCGAGATCGCGCCTGTCGCGATTTCCGTACATGCGTGAATGCTGAAGCACGGTGTCAGCTTGCATCGTCCTCGGATTGCGCCCGTAGTAAAAAGAAATCAGGTTGGGAATTGTGATGCCGCGGTCGAGAATGTTTCCCCCGACGAAGATATTGAACGGCGTCCTGAGGCGCAGTTCGGCTCGCTCGTCCAGCAACGCCATGACGGCGTGATCGGAGTTTACCGTCTCCCGGACCACGTCTCCGCCTTGAAGAGCCTCGATAAATATCTCGAAGGCCTCTTTCGCCGTCGGCGTCCGGCCTTTGTCGGCTGCGATCGATGCGCTCAGGTCGGCGAACGCGGCGTCAAACAGCGGCCGGAGCTTCTGAGGGTCGTTGGTCGCCGCTTCAGTCGCAGCGTTGAAAACCCATTCGATGATCTGATCCTGCCAGGCATGCGCGGCTTTTTGCGTGTCATTGTGAATGACCATGGCGTATTTTTTCTTCTTCTCGTCGGCTTCAGCCTGTTGCCAGCGGCGCAGGCAGGCCGCCAGCACGAACGTCACGATCGCTCGGACGAGTCCTACAGTATTAGGCGAGTCCAAAACGCGCTCCTGGCGGATGCGACGCTGATCCGGCCTTCGCAATGAATCCTGTTCGTCGCGCTGCACTTCAACGAACAGGAATGACCGGGGATCGTTTTCCTGGGGTGCCAGAAAATAATCGTCGCCCCCCACGTAGCCTGCGTGAATTGGCAAGAGTTCCGTAAACGCGGGCTTTTTTGGTTTGAAGACATAGCCTTCTTCTTCCTCGCCCTCATAGGTGTCTGGTTGGAGATAAAGGGAATATGGCGTTGCGGTGACCTGCAGATACGCAACCTTGCCCACGAGCCTGCGCAATGTGTCCAGCTGCTCGGCGATTTTACCCTGCTCGATATCGGGTTGATCTTTCTTGTGGACGAACCGGATGCTTGCGAGATCAGCTTCATCATCGACGATGAGAAGTCGGCGGCCTTTGAGATCCGGGTAATCCGTGTCGAAAAACCGGAGTATCCGCTCCAGATTCTTCGCCTGTTTCTTGGCGACGATTACGAGCTTGCGCCGCTGCTCGCTCTTGGTGAGCTTCCCCGGCTGCTGCATGATGTCGAAAACCAGGATTTCATCTTCATCGATGAACTCCCGAAGGTCGCTTCCGAGGCGAGCGACGGTCTGAGCGGACAAGGTCTTCGTCCCTTTGGTGAACACGACGGAAATATCAAAGCCGCGGTCAAAGGCCCTCGCGATGACGCCGACGAACGCCCGCGTCTTGCCGGATTGTATTTTGCCGAGAAGAATGCCGGGTCGATCCCCGGTGGTGGAGGTATCTTCCAATTGTTTCACAACCCGGTCTATGCACGCAGCTAGGGCATCATCGTCCTTGCGAGTGTCGCGCAGCCTAGCGTAAAAACTTGACGTCATCGGGTTCTCCAAACTGAGAGAAGAGGGCAATGTTACTATGTTTTCAAGAATGTTCGGATTTCCGCCTTCAACCCTTTTTCGTTTCCGAGATCGCACTCCCAGACGATTAGGTATGTCCAGCCGGAATGCACGAGCGCGGCGCAGGCTGCGCGGTCGCGCTCCCTGTTCCTTGCGATTTTCTTCGTCCAGTAGTCGCGATTAGTCTTCGGCACTCGCGCCCCTCTGGCGCAATCATGACCGTGCCAGAAGCATCCGTGCACAAAAATCGCTTTGCGCCTTCCCAGAAAAACTAGATCCGGCTTGCCTGGAAGATCCTTGCAGTGCAGCCGAAATCGGTAGCCCATGCGGTGGGACAAGCTTCGCACTAAGAGCTCCGGCGCGGTGTCTTTGCTTTTCACCGCCTGCATCGTTCGCCGTCTGACTTCCAGCGATTCCATCAGGCCCTCTGGATGGCAGTTAATTTTGATTGCCGCACCACCTCCCCGCCACGACGAATACTGGTCTTTCGCATCGTTTCCGCGCCTTGGTGCTCGACCTCAAAATCCACATAATTGACTTCATCGTCCTTGCCGCGAAAACAGTCGTGAAACGCTTTCAGCAGTTGAACGTCGCCGAGCGATTGCGCTACCGGGCGCGGATTGTTTCGCGGGCTCGCAATCGTGGCGGGCAGAACGTAGATGCACGGTGGCGGCAATATATAGTGAGCGACGGCGGTAGCACGCTCCGGCGCGCCGGAGAGCTTAGGGCAAGGCCGGCCGATCGTTCCGCAGACCATATCCCAGATCATGACGCCATCCACCTGCTGTTGCCGCGAAATGATTTCGGCGCTTAGCCGGGTATGAATTCCTGACCAGGTGTTAAGGCGCGGGTCTGCTCCGGGATTCGTGCAGACGCTCCATATCACAAATTCCTGGGCGTTCGACGGCCGCTCGAAGATATTCGTGTTGTTGCCGTCGAGACAGCCCTTCAGTTCGATCACGCAAACTCTGCCCGTCGTCAACCTGACGACGTAATCATGACGGTTGGATTCACCCGCCGAATCCCAATCCTGAATAAACCCTTGGTCTTGCATGTAGTTCAGCACGTGGCGGCAGAATTCGCGTTTGTCGCGCATCGTCGCGGAGAACTGGCCGCGTATCCGTTCAATCGCGCCCCTAAAAACTCCGCTGTTGTAAAACTCTTGCTCGCCCAGGCCGTGCGCCCCAAGCTTGTGAGCATCAGTTTTCAGGACTTCGGCATATTCGAGGATAAGTTTCTGGAGTTCTTCGTTTTGTAGGCACGGAATAACACTCATGCTACCGCCGAAGTTCGTGGTTGCGCAGCATTTAGTACCGGTTCGAATACGTGCTCCGCGAGATGTCTTACGACAGGAACCACCACGCCATCGCCCGTAAGATGGTACGCCTCGTTATAGTTTTCTGGGAGTTTATAGTCGTCAGGCAATCCCATAAGACGCGCTGTCTCCCTGCTTGAAATCAGCCGGGCCTTCACGGATTCGCCATCGACGACGACAATCACCTGGCGACTCGATCCGCCCGCCGGCGTGCGTAAACACCCGGACACGTCGTCGAAACGAATTTCCGCGCGCTGCACCTTACGGCCTTTGTCGTTCGGCCGTGTCCGTTTGTATACGCCGCCCACTACTTTGCGGCCCTGGCGTTTTGCCTCCGCGACTTTGGCGCGGTTAATGGGACTCATCATGCCCAGCAGTTGGCGGGTTTCCTCAGCCGAGAACCACGACGTGCTGCTTGGACTTTCTTCGATCACGTTCAGCAGATTCACCTTACGCTTTGCCGGTACTGGGAGATTCCACCATATCCATTTCTGTTTGGTCTTTGACCCCAATTTCTCGAAAGCCGTTTTGAGCGTCCGCGTGTGCCAAGGCGACGACGGGCCATCAGCTGTCAGACCCTCCGGCAACTCCACATCTGGGTGGATGCCAATAACGAAGAGGCGCGGCCGCGATTGCGGCACAAACAGTGCGGCGTCCACCACAATGGCGCCGACAGCGTAGCCGGCTTGCTGAAACCCGCCGCAAATCGTCGCAAAATCCTTTCCATCATGCGAAGTCAGAGTTCCGCAGACATTCTCAAGCACGATGAGGTGGGGGGCGCGATTCTCTTTCACCAGGCCCTTCATCAGATTCCAAAAGGGCCAGAATGTGCCAGAACGATCTCCCTTTAGACCAGCGCCGCCACCCGCGAGAGAAAGATCCTGGCAGGGAAACGACGCCCACGCCAGATTTACAATGCCCGGAAGGTCCTTGGTCGTGAGCGCGCCGATATCCGCAGTCTTCAGCTCGTCGCCTTTCCAGTTCTCACGATAGACGCGACCCTTCTTATGATCAAAATCGTTTGCGAATAGGCAGCGCCATTCCTGCCCCAGTCCGGCGCGCACCATTCCACCGCCCGCAAAAAATTCGTAGTAGGAGGGCACGGTCACGTCTTTCCTTTGAAGAGCGGCCATTTGTCCGCGATATATTGCTCCGCAGCCTCTCGAACAACCCAAGCCAGTGAAACCTTTTTCTGGCGTGCGATTTCTTCTAGAGTCTGATACATATCATTCGGGAAACTGATTGTTGCACGCACGGAACAATCCGCATCCTTAGATTGCAATGTTTCTTTGCGTTTTGCGTTTTTGGTCACTCGACAGTTTCGCTCGCTGCGAGTATAGCACCACAATTCACCATAGCGGTGAGGCTGAGGAAACCAGCAGTACTGTTTGACGATTTCGACGTGCCGGTCCAACAGCTGCGATCGTACCACGTTCGCCTTATATTCGCCAAGCATGCGACCCTCAGTTTGAACTTGGCGATTTGAGTGCTGAGCGATGCTGACGGAGACACGTTGGATCTGATTTCAGACCAAAGCTGGCAAGGCATTACCCTTTCTCCATAAAATAGGACGGACAAACGGATGAGGCATGTGAAAAAAAAGCGTCGAGGCAGTGCCAAAGTTTCACGTCAAGGCGCTCCACGAGATGTCAGGACGATTAAAAGCGCGATCAAGAAATTCCTAGAAGCTATTGCACAACCCTCCGCAAGACGATCATGAAGCAAGCGATATGAAA
>CAZUNI010000059.1:0-21471 GCA_964622265.1 uncultured Acidobacteriaceae bacterium
ATCAATACAAATCACAACAAAAAAGCGAGTTTATTTAATTTTTAACGGAGGACTCTATACCTTTTTTGCGTTTGACGCCGATTGAGATGGATCGCGGCGATTTCTTCGATTCTGTTTCAAAACAGAGCCGCTGGTTCGCGCATGCGCGAACCAGCGGCCATGCGTGCTTCGCTCTACCTGGAAGTCCATTTCTGGACTCGCCAGTTCTTGATTTCCGCCACGTAAATGTCTTTGCCGTCCGGCGAGACGGCGATGGCGTGCGAGTAGGAGATCTCGCCCGGAGCGTTGCCGAAGTGGCTCAACTCGCCGAGGACTTTCCCGTCGGTGCTCAACTTCACGATTCGGTCCCATTTGCCGTCGCACATATAGATGGCGTTTTCCTGGGCTGCGTAATACACATCCCAGGGCTGGCCGATGGCGGTCCACTTCGCTAGAAACTTGCCGTCACGGTCGAAGACCTGCACGCGCGAGTTGGATCGGTCCGCGACATAGATGCGCCCCTGTGCGTCCACTGTGACGCCGTGGGGCAGAGTGAACTGGCCATCGCCGGTGCCTTTCGTGCCGAATTTTCGGACATAGTGGCCGTCGTTAGTGAACTCAATCACGCGCGAGTTGCCGTAGCCATCCGAGATCAGCATATTGCCATTGGCGAGCGGCCAGAAGTTCGTCGGCCGATTGAAGCCGGTCTCGCTGTCGTTGCCATTGGGAATTCCCTGCCGGTTACCCAGGGTCATTAACAGGCGGCCCGCTGGGCTGAACTTGAAGTTGATACTGCCGTCCACATCGCCGAGCCAGATGTTCCCGTAAACATCCACTTTCAGGCCGTGCGCGCCTTTGCCAATACCTTCCGTCAATCGCACCGTATCGCGATTCCACGCCTGAAGCATTACGCCATTCTTGTCGAACTCCATAACCGGCCACGCGCCGCGATTCGCCACCCAGACGTTGCTGCTCTTGTCGATGTCAACGCCAGCCGCCTCGCCAAAGTTGTAGCCCTTCGGCATCGTCGGCCAGTTCTTCACCAGCTTGTGAGGAAGCATCGGGCCGTGCTGAAGGCTCTTCAGTCCTTCGACGATTTGGGCTGGGTCGACATTGCCTGCGTCCAGATTCGGCGCCGCAGGAGCCCGCATGGTGCCGCCTTCCTGCTGACCCGCTGTGACTTGGTTCGCTCGTTGTATCGCGAAGCAAACAAAAATCGTGGAGAGCACAAGCACAATCTTCACGCCTCGATGAACAGTTCTTTTACTCATGGAATCTCCTTGGGGGGCTGCAATGGATTGAATGTCAGGTGCAACTCGGAATGGTATCAAAAACGCGAAGTCTGCTACGGTGCAATCTGTGGCTGCGCGGAGCTGGATTTATTATCGGCGCTGGCCATGGATTGATCGATCTGTTGCAGGTTCTTCTTCATCTGATCGGCGAAGCGGCCTTTGGGAACTTCTTTGAGGTAAGCGCGCATTTGGGCTGCGGCGTTCGAATCGTCGTGCTTTTGCAGGAGGATTTGTGCGTGCAACGCGTGTAAATCCTGCATGTTCTCGTGCGGACTCTTTTCGGCCTGCTGTGCGGCCTTGTCCGCGGCATCGAGGCGACCCAGTTTGAAATTTCCTATGGCCTGCATGAAATTGGCGACGCCGATGGTGGGATCCAGTTCCAGAGCTTTTCCTGCGGTTTCAATCGCTTGCTCGGTCTGCTGATTTTGCAGTTCGAGGTCGGCGAGGCCCAGATACGGCGGGATATAATGTGGGTCCGCGGCGATGGCTTTTTCAAATGCCTGGTGGGACTTATCCACTTCTTTGATCGAGGCGTAAAGATTCCCTAACTCGCTCCACGCCGCCGCGTACTTGTCGTATTCGGTGACGGCTTTTTCGAAATGCTGCGTCGCCGAATCCAGATGCTTGTTTCGAACGTCCTTGTCGCCTTTTTCGAATTCCTTGCGCGCGCCGTTGGGCACCAGCATGGACGTCACGCTGATAGAGGAGCCGGTCACTCCGGCAAGGCGCGTGAGGTGCAGGGTGCCGAGTTCGATTCCGGTCATGTCGGCGCGGTCAGTGATCGTCTTGGTCAACGGCTGGTAGCCGGGAACGCTCACTCGCACTTCGCAGCCGGTCAACATGCTTGCCGACCCGCCCAATCCGCCGCCCATGCCGCTGGGAAATTGCGAGCCGCCACCGCCCATAGACATGGGAGAATCGCTGCTGGCGCTGAAGTCCATGTTGCTTTGCGAGCCCGCGCCCAGGGTGAATTGGAAATATCCCTTCAAATCCGTGTGGATTGTCTGCAAAGACTGAAGCCCGCACCCCAGCGCAACCGAAACAGGCTCCGGAACGGGCTTGCCGTTCTCCATCAGGATTTGTCCGTTCACAAAAAGAGGGGCCTGAAACTGCGGTTGAGTAGGACCTGACGTTTGTCCGCGATTGCCGGAAGGTTGCGATGGCGCTGTCGTCCCGCCTGTCCCTGTTCCCGTCCCGGATCCGGATGAGCCCGATCCGCCCGAGCCGGAGCCCGAACTTCCTGAGCCGGAGCCTCCTCCAGATTGCTGGCCGCGCGACGGTCCCGCCACCAGAAGAATTAGGAGTACCACGATGAGAGAACGAGAAAACTTTTGGGTCATAGAGTGCCTCTCAGGAAAGGCGATTGGGCTTGTTCTGTGAGCATACGCTTATATGGGGAGGGAAGAAAGAGAATTGCTAGAGTCAACCCATTAAAGAATAAAAGAACCCACCCTTTCGCAAAATCGCGAAAGGGGCACCCGGCATTGGGGTGCAATACGGGATGCCGACCACCGAGTGGGGTGTAGTCCACAATCGCTATCTTGCGCTTGCTTGTTGCTGCTGTTGGACCTGTTTCTGTGCCGCTTGCATATCTTCGGGCGAACGAACTGTCATGCGCGCGATTTTCCTGGTTCTGAAATAGGGGAGGATCACCTGCAGAGTGCCGCTGTGTTCGTCGATGGACATGTAGCGTGTTTCTGTTCCTAGCGACGGCAACTGGAACTGCGTCCACTTCGAGGTTTTTACGTCGTACTTCAACACCTGATCGGTGTTCATCAGGTTGGTCCAGGCGTTGTGATTGCTGTCGACGGCGGCTTGATACGGTTGCTGCGTGTCCGGGTTGGGTAGCGGTACTAGCGTGGATTTTTGCGTGCGAATATCGATTTTGGCCATGGTGCCGCCCCAGAAGTCGCAGACCCAGACGTAGTCGCCATTTTTATCGGCGGCCATGCGGCGCGGGCCTTGCACCCACGGTAATGAGTTGTGGTACTCGTTTCCGGTCATGTTGAACATCTGCATTTGCTCGGGGGTGTAGAGCTCTTTAATTCCGGCAACCGGGGGAATCACGACTTCGCTGGACTTTCCGGTTTCGGTGTCGCCGTGGCCTACGATGTCGAGGGCCATTTCCGACCACCAGCCGTTGCCCAGGCTGTCTCCGGCGACGCCGTAGGGTCTGCCGTTGCCCATGGGAGTTAGAAAATGGACGGAGTCGAATTCGGTGTATTTGCCGGTGTCGGGATCCAGGCGCAGGGCACCGGGGACTGCGGTTACCCAGATTTTGCCTTTGCCATCGACGTCGACGCTGGTGCCGTTCATGACCTTCGGCGCGGGAAATATCTGGAATTTTTCAGTCTTCGGATCGAGGCTGGCTAGGCTTCCCTGCCCGTTCGGGCCGGTGCCGATCAAGTTCATCCACAGGATTCCGTGCACATCCCTTACTAGCGCGTGTCCAGTCGCTGCGTTGCCATGCTGGCCGGGCACTTTCAGGTAGCGGACTTCGCCGGTCTTGGCATCGATTCGCCCGACGGAAATGTCTCTGCTGGTGACGCTGTTGGAGAACCAGATGTTTCCGTCGAAGTCGGCCTGCGCATCATGCACGCCGTGGCTTCCGTTCAGCATAGACGGGGTTCCCAGCGACCAGTCGCTACCAGTATTGGTGGGATATGCGGTCTCGAGTCCGAGGCTGGGATCGAGCGGGACTTCGTATTCGGTGAACACGGCGCGCGCGGCTTCGCCAGTGGGGCGCGGACGAAACTTGAATTTCATCGCCGTGGGGCCGGGGCCGCGAACTTTGGCGAGATAGGCGGCCAGATCGTCCTTGAAATATTCGACGATCGGGTCGGCCGCGGAGTCTTCGCCGTTATAGTTGCCGCTGGTTACGGTGTCGCGCATGAAATTCATGATCGCGGTCCAGCCGTCTTTGTCGAAGCGGTTCTGCAGGATGTAATTCGGCTGGTGGCAGGCCGTGCAGTTGTTGCGGAACACGTGCTTCAGGCGCTTATCTTCGAGGGTTTCTTCCGGAAGCGACGCGAGAATCTGGTCGCCGGTCAACTGGCGTTCGAAATCCTTCAGCGGCTTCATTGAGAAATCCCGGTGGCGCGTGGCGGAGAGATCGACGGCGGCTCGGGCGGTATCGAATGTGTCCGCCTGCGCCCAGACCTGATACTTTCCGGCGTCCATCGGCGGGAAGTAGTAGTTGCCCTGCTCGTCGGTGAAGACAGTCGTGGTGATGGACTGTCCTTCCCTCTTGGCGGAGACGGTTACGCCGCCCATTTTGGTGCCTGCGGCTGATTTGATCGTGCCGGTCAGCAGAGAGCCGTCGGGGGCGGCGTGGAGGGTTGGCGAAAGGCTTCCTACCGACGTTACTCCCAACAGGACAATCGTTACCGCTGTAACTAAGAACAGGCTGCGCAGAGTTTTCATTTGCTTCTCCAGGACGGGTGCGTTCGTGCCGCTTGGGTTATTTTATATCAAAATGGGGTCTTCGGTGCACTAACATGAAACCAAAGGCGCACAGACTGAAGTCTGTGCTACTAAAACCTATGCGCGCCGAATGTCAGTAGCACAGACTTCAGTCTGTGCGGTTTTGGTTTAGATTCTCCGTTTAGATTGAAAGCGATTCACTTTCCCTGAATTGCCTTTAGCGATTCTTCTTCCGGGGCGATAACTCCTTTTTCGTATGCCTGATATTCCCGGGGGCTGCAGATAAATTCGC
This sequence comes from uncultured Acidobacteriaceae bacterium, assembly GCA_964622265.1. Taxonomy (GTDB): domain Bacteria; phylum Acidobacteriota; class Terriglobia; order Acidiferrales; family UBA7541; genus Palsa-360. The sequence goes on from CAZUNI010000059.1 coordinate 4,987, forward strand.
GGGCGTCGCTTAGCGATGCGCGGTAGTAATATTTGTTGGGAGCCGGCCAGGACTTGTCGCCCCAGGCTTTCGGATCGTAGTAGGTCAAGGCGACTTCGAGGTTGTTCCGGTCGAGAAGCCGGATGCGCTCGACCAGGCGGAATGCATCGCTCTTGGAGTGGCCGACGTTCTGGCTGACCATGGTCTTGCCGTTGTAGCCTATTGTGTCGACGACAAGAGTGTTTCCCTCCCAGTGAGCGATTGAGTCGCCTTCAAAGCTGGGGTCCATTTCCTCGGAATTGAGATGTTCGCGATTCAGCCAGAATGTGCGCCACTCGTGGTGGTATTCGAAAAACTGGTACATCCGGCTGCCATCGGCGGTGGGAGCAAATTCCATCTGGCCCAGCTCGGGGTAGTCATACATCGCCGGAGTGGAGAGAGGTTCACAATCCTTGGCCGGGTATTCGCCGGCGAAATCGTTCGCCACTACGCCGTAGGGATCCGCGGAATAGCACGGGTCCTGCGTGCTGGGGCAGACGTGTCCGGGGCGGTCCCAGCCGGGCATATGCGTGCCGGCCAGAGCGTCGTGCGAAATGGATTTGTAAAGCAGATGCTGCTTGGCCCACTCGGTCAGCGGCGGTTCAGGAATTTTTTGGTCGAAGCTGGCGAAATTCATGTAGCCGTTGGGACCTTTTCCCGGTCCCACTTGAGCGTGCCAGTAGTAACCCATCCATGGACCGGACAGATCGCGTGGGTTGAACGGCTGGTCGCCTTTCTGGTCGGCGGGAGCAACGGAATTGACGGCGACTCCGGCCGGGGGTTCGCCCTGGGCGCGCGCGATCGGGGAAAACGACAGCGCTACTATCAGCGTGACAATGAAACAGAACTCACGAACTCTCATTACACAGGGCCTCCGAACACGGCTAACCACGCACCGAATATTGTATCCATTGATTGTGCTACGATGCTGACAAAAATCAAGGACCAAGGAGATGAGCATGAGCGCGAAATGGCTGCAAACTTTGATGGCGCGAAGATCGTTTCTGACCGGACTGGGAGCGGGCGCGGGAATCGTGGGCGCGGCTGGGATCGGCTCACCATTAACTGCCGCAGAGGCTGCGCCGGATGCGCCGTGGCGGCCCGCGCGGCATTCGCAGGATGACTGGTACGACAAAATTCCCGGGCAGCATCGCTTCATCTTCGACAGCACGACGCCGGATGGCATGGCCATGTCCCTGAAATTCGCGAACAATTATTTTACCGCGAATCAAAATGGATACGGCCTGAAGGACAGCGACCTCGCGGTAGTGATCGTCGCACGGCACAAGGCTACCTCATTTGCTTTCAACGATTCGATTTGGGCGAAATACGGCAAGCAACTTTCCGAGCAAGCCGAGTTCACCGATCCCAAGACGAAAGAGCCGCCAAAAATCAATCTGTACGCCGCGCCGGGCGACGGCTCCGATCAAAGCGGAACGATGGATGAACTGATCAAGAAAGGCGTGCATTTCGCCGTGTGCCAGATGGCCAGCCGCGCGATTGCGGGAAGAATCGCCAAGGCTACGACAGGCGATACTGAAGCAATTTTTAAGGAGATGGGGGCGAACCTGATTCCCAATTCGCATTTCGTGGCGGCGGGAATCGTGGCAGTGAATCGCGCGCAGGAGCGAGGGTACTCGTTCGCGATCGGCATTTGATTGCCCGACAACGTGGAAAGGACGCCTGCTTGCATCTTTGGCTCGCTGTTTTCTTGATTGCACTCATGGGTTTGGTGCTAGGACTCCTCGGGGGAGGCGGCTCGATTTTGTCGGTGCCTATCCTCGTGTACGTCATGGGGATTGAGGCGCACTCCGCAATTAGCCTTTCGCTGATGCTGGTGGGGGGTACGGCGCTGATTGGCGCGTTTCTGCATCAGGAGGCGGCGCGGGTAGCGTGGAAGCAGGGTCTGCTGTTTGTCTGTTTCGGAATACCGTTGAATTTTCTAGGCGCGGAGCTTTCCCGGCACGTTTCCAGCACGGTTTTACTGCTGCTATTCGGGCTGCTGATGGCTGTATCGGGAACAGCCATGCTCTTCAAACGAAGAGAAACGCAGAATTCGACGGGCGGGCGCAGCATCTGGCCAGTGGTGATTTCGGGATCGGTGGTGGGATTTCTGGCAGGATTTCTCGGCGTGGGCGGCGGATTCATGATCGTGCCCTCACTGGTCCTGTTCCTGCAAATACCGATCAAATCAGCCACTGGGACATCTCTGTTGGTGATAGCAATCAACAGCGCCCTGGCGCTGTTTGGACATCGTCACTCTTTGCAGGTTGATTGGACTCTGCTGCTGGAACTCATGGCTCCCGCCCTACTGGCGACGTATCTTGGTGTCAAATTGACGGAGATCCTTAGCGCGCAACAGCTTCGCAAGGTGTTCGGCGTGTTCGTGATTTTACTTGGCGTGTTCATGGTGGCCAGCAATACGGCTATTATATTCAAGCGCTGAGCGAGGTCGGATTCGAGCGGTCGAAGGAGAGATTTGCGTGAAAATTGAGCACCGTGCGTTGTCCCTCTCCGTCGCCGCTTTTTTGTCGGGCATTTTCCTATTCGCGGGAGCCGGAAGTCCTGGCGCTCAACAGAATTCCACTCAATCCGGCGATGCGCAGACTACATGGACCGCGCCTTCCTCTGACACAATTCCCGACGGACCGCTGGGAGACAGCATTCGACTCGGGCTGCAAATATTCAACGACACACCGAAATATGCATCGCGGTATGTGGGGAACAAGATGAGTTGCGGCCACTGCCATTTGAAAGGCGGCACCGTACCGTACGCGATTCCCGTGGTGGGAGTTCCCGGAATGTTCCCGATGTACCGCGATCGCGAGAAGACGGTTGTCACGTTCGAAGAGCGGATCGAGCAGTGCTTTCAGCGCAGTGAAAATGGCCACCGGGTTCCGAACAATAGCCGTGAAATGGCTGGACTGGTGGCCTATGCACAATGGCTCTCTCAGGGCCAGGTCACGGGCCGTCCGTTTCCGGGACGCGGACTTGCGAAGCTGCCGGAACTTTCAGGCGACGTTAACCGCGGCGGCCAGGTCTATGCCCAACAATGTGTGGTTTGTCACGGTCCGGAAGGGGCGGGGCAACCGCCTGCGATCCCGGCCCTGTGGGGGCATGATGCGTTCAGCGACGGAGCTGGAATGAATGAGGTCGCGAAGATGGCCGCATTTGTTCAGCGCAATATGCCGCAGTCGAATCCGGGTAGTTTAATGGCACAGCAGGCCTATGATGTCGCTGCCTATGTCCACAGCAAACCGCACGTGCGATTCGATATGAAAGAGCATCAATAATAATTCCGCTTTCGGCTGCGTAACTACCGTTCGCAATTGGCCCCAAACTGCCTGACAAATTAACCCCCTTGGCACTTTCCGTGCCACTTTTTGTGTATAATGCAGTCATTTCTATTACTCCTTCGTGATCTAAGTGGAATTGCAATATGCCTGAAACTTATCCACGAATTGTTTTTGTGGGGGCCCATGAAGAGGCGCGCCTACCGTTGGAACACATGATTATGCGGGACGCAAATGTAGTCGGATTGTTTACGCTGGAATCGGAAGGCTTGTTACGAATTTCCGGAGGCACGGACTTGACTGGCGCTGCGGATGCCTCAGGAATTCCGGTAAGACGAGGCACTAACGTGAACGCGCCGGAGTCCGTGGCATGGATTCGCAAGCTTGCGCCGGACCTTTTGCTGGTCGTCGGATGGACGCAGCTGATCAAATCGGAGCTTCTGAGTGTTCCACGCATCGCATGTCTTGGTTTTCACGCTTCCCTGCTACCAAAGTATCGCGGGCGCGCGCCGGTGAACTGGGCGATTCTGAATGGCGAGACGGAAACCGGGAATACGTTGATGGTCCTGGCGCCAGGAGCGGACGAGGGCGACATTGTTTGTCAGCGGCGTATTCCGATTGGGGTGGAAGACGATTGCAGGACGATCTATGAAAAGGTTTCGCTGACCGAATGCGAGATGCTGGACGAAGTTCTTCCATTGATTCGAGAAGGGCAAATGCCCCACCGGAAGCAGGATTCTTCGCAGGCCACCGTGATGCCTAAGCGCAGGCCCGAAGACGGACTGATCGATTGGAACTGGCCGGCAGCGCGCATTTACAACTGGATTCGCGCCCTTACTCGCCCGTATCCGGGTGCTTTCACTTTTCTGAATGGACGAAAAATTGCAATTTGGAAATCGCGGATCAAAGTGGAATGCAAAAACATTGGCGCTCTCATCGGTTCCGTTCACACCGACGCAGACGGGTATCCCGCCGTCGTCACAGGCGATGGAATCCTGAAGCTACTTGAAGTGCAGCGCGAAGGCGAGCCAACTATTGCCGGGGACGAAGCGGCGAAGACATTCTTAAAGCCTCCCGCAATCTTCCAAACGGCTTTTGCGAAGGTGGCGGGATGAAAGTTCTGGTCGTAGCCGCGCATCCCGATGACGAGATATTGGGCGTGGGCGGCACCGTTGCCATGCACGTGGATCGCGGCGATTGCGTGAAGCTCGCGATACTTTGCGAAGGCATTTCGATGCGCTATGCCCCGGAGCGCCATGCCGAAGTTCGAAAACAGTCGCAGGACGCCGCCGCGATTCTTGGAGTCAGCGATTTGATCGTTCGCGACTTGCCGGATCAACGTCTGGACACGCTACCGCTGGGGGACGTGGTAAAGGAAGTTGAGAGCCTGATTCAATCCATGCAGCCGGAAATTGTTTACACGCAATTTTGCGGAGACATTAACCGCGACCATCGCGTGCTGGCAGAGGCCGTGATGGTCGCTACGCGTCCTTACGCTGCGCCCTTCGTGCGCGAAGTCATGATGTACGAAACGCCTTCCTCTACCGAGTGGGGAGTGCCGCAACTCTCTCCCGTGTTTCAACCAAATGTCTTCGTCGATATTTCACCGACGCTCGAAAAAAAACTTCAGGCCTTCGCCCGTTACACGGCTGAAGTCTGCGCGGCGCCACATCCGAGAAGCCTGAAAGCATTGCGCGAGCGCGCCCAATATTGGGGAAGCCTTGTAAACATGCAGGCGGCTGAGCCCTTCGCCTGCGTAAGGTCGCTCCGATGAGGCTCTTAATAAAGAGATGATGCGGCGTCTCGTGGACATCCTCGTTTCCGCAATCGTGCTCATCCTAATGAGCCCGCTGTTTCTCGCCCTCGCCATCGCGATCCGGCTGGATACTCCGGGGAATATCATCTACCGAGGCTTACGCGTGGGAAAAGGCGGCCGCTGTTTTCAAATGCTCAAATTTCGCTCCATGATAGCCGACGCCGACCGAAAAGGCCCGTCGATCAGCAGTGTCGCGGACGACAGAATCACGCGCGTCGGGCATTTTCTGCGCGCCAACAAGCTCGATGAATTTCCGCAGTTCTGGAATGTGCTGAAGGGAGACATGACGCTGATCGGTCCACGTCCGGAGTCTCCCGAAATCGTCGATCGTTACACATCGGATCAGCGGCACATTCTGTCAGCGAAGCCAGGATTGACGGGGCCCAGCCAGATTTCCTGCACCGTGGATGAATCGATGGCTGTAAGCGACGGAGAGAATGCGGAAGATTATTACGTCCATCATGTCCTCGGCCGAAGGCTCGCTATGGACGCCGAATATATCCAAAATCGAACTGCGTGGAACGATATCGCCTTAGTCGGAAGAACGATCGGCATTATTTTTCGAGGGATCGTTCACCGCGCTGCTAAACCTCTACAAACCTGATCTGAAGCGCGGTCAGGGCATCGGGGGAGAACTCGCCGTATAGCCATTCGGATAGAAATGCACTCCGGTCACGATGGGCGTGCCGCGGGTTGGCAGCCACAGAGTATTATCGTCCGCCACTTGAATCTTGTTCACGCTCTGGTGCGGCTGGGGCATCGGGTAGAAAGTGAACTTCCCGGTTTTCGGATCGAGTTTGGCCATCGTGCTGTGGACCTGGTCGGGAATCCAGATGTTGTCCGATTTGTCCGGCCAGCAATCGTAAGGCTTCGCGCCACTCACGGGGATTTTGTATTCGGTCAACTTGCCAGTCGCAGGGTCGAGCCTGGCCACCATTCCGCTTTCGTACTCCGAAGCCCACACAATTCCTTTCGAATCCACGCCGATGCGGCGAACCTGCCCGTAGGAATTCGGGACTTTGTATTCCTTCACCGTTTCCGTATCCACGTCCCATTTGCTGATGGTGCCCTTTTCCCAACCGGCTCCCCACAGGTTGCCATGGTCGTCCGCCGCAAGCCCGTAAATTCCGTTATCCGGTGTTGGGGTAGGATACATGTGGAGCTTGCGCGACACCGCTTCCATCCTGCCGAAAAATGCGCCATAGATGAGATCGAAACCGACGTTGCCGTCTTTATCTACCACGACTTCATTTACGATGCCGGCTCGCGCGGGCAACTGATGGCGAATTTGTTTTCCCGTCGCGGGATCCAGTTCTCCGAGCATCGCGGTTCTGTCCTCCGCCCAATACACTCGATTCTGCTTATCGACGGCGATGCCTTCGGGCCAGGTGTAGACGTCTCCTTTTATCGGATAATTCTTCCATCGCTCGGAAGCGTCGAGATCTCTTGGGTTGAGCCGCAGGATCGAGCTGGAAGCCTTCGAACTGAAATAAATATTTCCATCCACCGGAGAAATAAATCCGGAGCCCAGCCAGGAACCGTTATATGGCGCAGGGAGTTGGGGAATAACACCATCTACCATGGGAGCGCCAATTTTGTTGCCGCCGGGAACGATCGGCAGATCGGCAGGGACATCGTAGGAAACGTAAATCATTTTCGAGGCAACGTCCTCATCCACTACCAAGGGATCGATGCGCAAACGTTTCTCCACCGTTCCCGGGCCGAAATTCTTGACTAGATAGTCCGCGAGCATTTCTTTCTGGCTCTTGCTGATAATCGTTCTGCCAAGAGCAAGCGAGTATTCGTTGTTTGCAGGACCGGTTTCCGTGGACATTTCGATTCCGCGAATAAACTGTTCACGGGTGAAGTGCATATGGCCGAAGTTGCCGCCAATGCTGCGAACATCGGCATGACAGCCGGTGCAGTCTTCCCTTAACAAGTCCAGACCCGGCCCCGGCGGGAACATTTCGTCGAGGCTGCTGACGTACTGAACTTTTTCTGTTTCCAACGGATCGGGGCGCTTCTTGATTGAAATGTCGGCTGTCTTTGTTTCACCCGGGCCGAGTTGCATTGGCGATTTTGGGGAGTCGTAGTCGGGCTCGTAAACCATCACTTCATAGCGGCCGGGCAGTGCCTGCGGGACCGTGAACTGGCCCTTCTTCGTGAAAACCGTGTACCAGAGCCTGCGGTCCAGGTTGTGAACGGAAACGCGGAAGCCGATTACTTGTCCCTGATCCGCAGTTACTGTCCCTTTGATGGTGCCGCGGATAGGCTGTTGGGCTGAAGAAATAAGAGTGCCGCCAAACAGCATTGACGCGATCAGAGCGATCCTTAAGAGTCGATATCGTGAGATCATTTTTTGCTCCAGTCATCGCCCTAACGCGTCGGTTTATCGGTCATGCACGGAGTCGGATGCCACTTCGAACCGTCCGCCTCGTGCGCAAACTGCTCGCTGGTAATAAACTGATCGTTCAAATATTTGGGGTCCTGCACAACGGTGGTCAGAATCAGGTAGGACTGGTTGTTCGCTTCCACGCGGTCGAAGTATTCAATCAATGTCGCATCCCCGCTGTATGGCACGCCGTTCTTGCGGTAGTAACCGGGGCGCATGTGCGTCGTTACTACGTGCAGCGTTCCGCCCTGGCCTGGTACCGGTCCGCCAAATTTGGGCGCGAATCCCCGCTGCTGCACTTGCCTTTCCCACTTCGCCACCGAATCTCCCTGCCAGGTGGGTTCCCCGCCATTCCACTTCGATCCGTCGAAATGGAACAGGCGTGTCTGCGTCCCCGCGTCGGTATCGACCTGCAACGTGTTATCGTCTGCCCAGGTCACATGCAGTCGAGTGGGCACTCGCATCAGACCAGCCGCACCATACGCACGGCATTGATTTCCATCCACCTCATCCTTTGCCAAGTCCCATGTGTCTGCTGCCTTCTTGCCATCCTCGTTGAGCGGAATGCTGGCGTAGTCCCCTTTCGAGGGCGTGACCATGCGCCACCGCCAGTCTTCATCTACGATCGATACCCAATAACCTGTCAGATCGATCAGGGCAGCTTGCTTAGGGGTCATTGGTGGCTTGACGGGATCTGGAGGCCGGTTCTGGGCCCTGGTGAAGTTGGCTGCCATTCCGCTTCCCATCAACACCAACGCGGCGATCGTGAAGAATTTCCTCATTTGTGTTTCTTGTCCTTTGTGAGGTCGCGGTAGATCGCTTCGATAAACATATTCGTTGTCCATGGACCGCTCTGCGCGCCGTACAGCCCGTCATAGCCGAACGTAGGCTTGGCGTCCTTCACTTCCTGCAACGTTTTTCCTTTTTTTACCAGATCGGCGATGCGAGCGCGGATGATGGTCAGCATGTCGCGGTAGTTGACGACTTCGGTTCGGTCGCAGATGCGTCCGCGCCCTGGAATTACGTAGGTGCCGCCCTCTTCGTTTTCTCTAGGAACTAAAATGTCATCGATAAGGGTGGTCAACGCATCGATGATCCCGTCGATACTGCCGCCTTTTTCTTCGTCAATAACCGGAAAGCGATATGGCACGAACAATTCCCCGGCGCTAACAACATCGGACCGGCGGAAGAAAACGATGGTATCGCTATCGGTATGCGCCGCAGCGACGTGATAGAGAATGATGGGCTCATCATTGAACAGCTTCCAATTGCTGCTGTCGTAGGGGTCCGACGGGTAATTCGCCGGAGGAACGGCGTCCTTCTTTCCAGACGAATCGGCCATGCGATTCAGGACACCGATATAGGCAACGATCGATGCCCCTTCGTGGGACTGCCCGGCATTGGCGATTGTCAAGTCATTGGCCCGACCTGACAAATCCTTTGGGCCGACTTTCGCAATGGCGCCGTTGGCGCCGCTGTGGTCTTCGTCGATGGTGGTGTCGATGATGAATTCAATGGGCTTGCTGGAGAGGCTTCGAATCGCCTCCAATACTTTCTCTCCCATCGCCGCAACCCCGGGATCGACCACAATGACCGCTTCATCGCCCACTTGGACGGTCACATTGCCGCCGGCGCCGGAAATCATGTATACGCGGCCCTGTACTGGGAGGATGTGCAAGTCGGCGGGGACGCGATCCTGAGCGAATGTAATCGATGCGATGCAGGGCATGACCAGAAAAACAATAAAATATAAGCGCAATCGCTTCGATGCACGCACTGGGGCCGGGACCATTCGCCTCATTGTTTGTCCCCCGCCGATTCTTTCGCCTTCGGCGGAACGGGCATCCTTTTCATTTTCTCGATAAATTCCGGGTACATTTCTTCCGCGCCGCCGCGCGCTGCATCCTGCGGGATTCCGTGTTTGATCGAATATTCATTCAGGTACGGATTCGTTCCCGGCAAATGAAACGCGACGTAACCTTTCGGGTGTTCGATCTCGACGCTGGGAATGCAGGTTGCAGGGTTAGGCTGGTAGCCAAGGTCCAGAATCCAGTTCGATGTTCGAACAAATGGCTCAGTGAGGTAAATGGGGTCATTGACGATAGAGACAAGCGTAAAATAATCGCCATGCCGGATAAAGTATTCCACCAGCGTGGCTCGATCGCTGCGCGGAATGCCGTTGCGCCGAATCCATCCTTCCTTCAGATGCGTCGTTGTCACCTTTAGCGTGTCACCAATCCACTCGCCAGTGGAAAAACCCTGCCAGGTGTGAGCGGCGTCCTTGGGCGGATGCGGGCGGCGATCCATGTAGATCGTTCGTAGCGGCTGCATCCAGGCCAATTCGGTATGCCATGCTGTAATTTGCATGGTGAGAGGGTTCATATCCGCCCAGATCCGCATGCTGCCCGGTCCACGCGGGGCGTAGTCAGCGGGATGCGGATCGCATTCGTGCTCAAGCTGGGTCCATTTTTCCGCGTCCCAGGACTCTGCTCTTGCGCGCGCCTCGGCATTGAGTGGAATTCCCGTGTAATCGCCAATTTCCGGACCGGGTCCGCGTTCCGGCTGATCCTCGTGCTGCCTCTGCCCCCATTCGCCGGAGAGATCGACCTGAGCGAAGACTGGAAAAGCCATAAGCATTGCGGCACTCAAGAGAAAAAGCGGAAGAGTCTTTCGAAGATTGAGAAGGAACATGATTTGTATCCCCGATGCAAATCCAGAGTCGCACAACTGAAACCTATAGCGCTATTCATTACCCAGGGTAGTCTTCTTTCCGATGACTATACTCGTTATTGTCAATTACACAAAAGCCGAAATAGGAAGGAGTTGCGGCATTACCTGAACAAGAACGGGCTATGGTTTAGCGTGGATGGACAGAATCAAAATGTTAATCCAGGGAGCGGTTTATCAGCTGAAAGATATCCGTCCGTCTTGTGGAACCTTGACGCAACTATCAGATTCTCGAACGCGGCGCCTTGCTTGACTGCTTTTTCATTTGCGTAATTCCATTGGTCGGGATATTCAGCACTCTTTCAGCGTGATTCTTCTTCCCTATCACACGACTAATTCAATCCGGTAAGGTGATGCCTAGATCTACGGCAAGAGACCGTATATAACCAATTCACTGACATTGGCGACGAAAACCTTTCCGTTCGCCACAAGCGGAACATTGTACTTGGCCGCATAATCCAGTGTATCTCGCGAGCCTGCCTGGTTGCTATTGTAGAGCTGGGTGGCCAGATTCGACGCATCGTAGGCATGAAGCACTCCAGTAGCAGAAAGGTCGTCCGTATAGCTAGAGACCCTCTCCACAGCCCAAAGTATTCCATTGGTGCTGCCGTTTGCTGAAATTGCAAGCGCCGCCCCTGTCCCGGAAATGGTGGTTGAAGAGACAGAGGTTGGAGCGGTAGACAGTAAACCATTGCTGATTTGGAAGGCTTTGACCTTATCCGTCACCGGGCTGAAATACACAAATCCGTTGAAATAGACCGGGCAGATGAAGTTGCCGCCGTACGTCGAATTGGTGGGATTTGGAAAAATATTCGCCAGAGATTGGACAATTTGATTATCGTTTTGAGAGTTGTACTTCCCCATGTTTGAGCGATTAACAAGGTAGATTGTGCCGCCTTTGCCGGCATTGCCGACCAAACGCGGCGTCGTGCCGGGCTGATCCGGCAACAAAATTAGGCCAGCCGATCCGAGATCGAGGTCGTATTCGTTCATCGTAAACGGGTCATGCGGCGTGAAATAGTCCAGGACAATCCCGCTTGGACTCAGCTTTACATATGATTCTCCGTAGTCATTGCCCCCCGTATTCGCATCGAAGTCTCCATTGCCGGTCACAACGTAGAGATTTCCATCCGAATCGGCTGCCACCCCTCCGCCGCTCTGCCAGACACCCCCACGGCCACCATTCGGCGTGGTGTTGTAAACCATTACCTGTTGCAGAGTCGTTGCGTTGTATCCCAGTACCCAGCCGTGATACGGATCATTATCTCCATGACTTGCAGCCGCTATATAAACTACTCCATTATTCAACAGTAATGCCGGCCTTTGATTCTCCCGGAGCGCATCGAAGGATACCAGTCCTGCTTGTGCCCCATCGCCAGTTCCGGTCACACTTGCCTGAATCACCGCCGGGCCGCCGAACTTCTCAGCGCCCGTAGTGATATCCAAAACGTGCAACCTCTGCACGTAACCGCTGGGCTCTTTCGTATTGGCGACAACGTAGATTGTTCCACTAGTTGGATCAATCACCGGAGTGCTCGTGATGCCGACTTCAGGATAAATATCTCCCGTCTCTAGGGTGTCGGCCGCAGGAACGGTAGTGATACCGGCAGACGCATTAATGAAACTCACTTTCCAGATCGGATTGGTACTTAACGCGTCGGCATCAAAGGCATACACGCTGTCATGCTCTGTTGCCACGTATACGACGTTATGGAAGCCCTGTCCTGGGATGTTTACGTTAGCCACATAAAGCGGAGAAGCGTAGGCTACCCCATCCAGCTGGTAGGTGGCCAGTTTCCCGAACTTCGTCGCGTTCACGTTAGCCGTCGTCAAAACTGTTTCGCTCAGATTCTGGCCCGTTCGCAGGTTGTCGTTGTGGTGTGTAAATGTACCCGGATAGTTTGTAACGTATACTGTCGCGTAGCCCACCTGGGTTTGGTCAGAGGAAGTTGCCTCAATCGTATGAGTCCCTATCGAACTTGGCGGTGTATAGTCGCCCGCCGTCGTGATCGTGCCAGAGGCAGTTGTTCCACCCGCGATGCCATCCACGGACCATGTCACGCCGGTAATCGTCGTTGTGAATTGCTGGGTTCGCGTGAAAGTAAGTGCTGTTGCTTGCGGACTGACTGCTATCGGAGTCACCGCAGCTGTGGTTGCGCTCGCCACGTTCGAGTATAGGCTCAGGTTCCCCGCTGCGTCTGTTGCCCTAACTCGGTAGCTATATGTCGTGCTTGAAAGCAAACCTAAACTATCGTTGTACGTTATTGTCGTAATGGAGGTAACCTGCGCGAAAGTTGTACAACCCGACCCTTGGCAACGCTCCACCAAATACCCGGTCACTGCAACGTTGTCTGTCGATGCCGTCCAGGCCAGATTGATATGTTCTCCTGAGGCCGTCGCCGTCAAACCAGTCGGAGCTGTGGGCGCCTGTGTATCTGGAATTACGGCAGTTACTACGGTGGAGTAAGAACTCAGATTCCCCGCGACATCTTCTGCCCGTACCCGATAACTATAAGTGCCAGTCGCCAAGCCGGTGTCGCTGAATCCCGTCGCGCTGGGGGTAGCGATCTGCACGAATGTTGTGCAAGATACGCCCTGACAACGCTCCACTTGGTATTCGCTGATTGTTCCGCCCGTTTCTGTCGACGCCGCCCAACTTAGACTGATTTGCGTGCCTGATGTTATCGCTGTCAGATTTGTGACTGCTGAGGGACTCTGGCTTTGGCCCACCGATCCCATGCTATAGAACGTCGCAGGACTGCTCTGATTGTTATACTCGGTCGCTATCCAATCGCTTGACCGGGCAATATTCGAAACTCGGATCTCATCCAATAGCCCGTCAAAATATTGCCCCACATCAGCCCGCCATCCTATTGACATTGCCTGGGCACTGCTCCAAATTCCTCCTGCAGCCTGCCCTGTGAAAGAACCGTTTAAATAGGCCTTATAGCTGCCATAGTCTCCGGAACGTGAAAATACCAGGTGATACCAAGTCCCGTTATTTAGCCCGGCGATCCCCAAACTCGAGCCATAGACTCCGTCAGCAGTCCAGAAAGAAGCCGCCCCGCCGTAGATGTCCATAAGCATAAAACTGGGGCCATCGATCGTGATGATGCTGCTGTAGTTGCTCATCGATGCTGAATTTACCCAACCTTCCCAGGTAAATGCCGCACTGCCGGTAATGCCCGTAGAAATTCCATCATTAATCCCATTGAAGCTCAATGCCTTATCGATTTCGCCCGTGGTAGTCTTGCTGCTGGTCTGGGCCGAGGCCGTCCCATTATTGCCATTGGAGGTGGAATCCTTAACCACAGCGGAGGCAGCGTTGTCTTCCATATGCCAGACACCTATATAATTGCTATCCCACACAGCGGACTTGCTGGATTGATCGGTGCTGACCCCCGAATTGCCGTAGAAGATGTAGAACACCGTGTCGGTGGTATGCGACACGGTGGGTAGCCTGACCCAATATTTTATTGTTCCGCTCCCAGAATTGTAGGTTTCCTGCTCAAAAAAGAGAGGATTGTTTCCCGCTGCATCAGAGGCAAAGGCTATGTCGTAACCATTTTGATTGGTGACGCCCCCCCCATTGTTAGTCGTAGCTAGGTAGGAATAGGTCCCGGAAACCAGAACCGGAAAATTGGACTGGTCCGTGTTGGGAACCTTGGTGTGGTCAATGGTGATGGCGCTACTATGGGAATATCCGGTCAAGGGCGGGGGCTGAACAGTAAGAGTGAAATTCTGTGAAGCATCGGGCCCGACGCCGTTGTGCGCGGTCAAAGCAATTGGATACGCGCCTGCAGCCCCATTGGCCGGAGTACCGCTAAGCATCCCGGTAACTGAACTAAAGGTGACACCAGGCGGGAGAGTGCCTGATTCGGACACCGTAGGCGCAGGAAAACCAGTCGCGGTAATACTGAATGAACCGACAGTGGCAACAGTAAAGACCGTGCCATTGGAACTCGTGATGGCAGAAGGTTGATTCACGGTGAGCGTAAAGCTCTGTGAGGCATCGGCTCCGACGCCATTGTGCGCCGTGAAGGTAATGGGATACGAGCCGACGCTACCAGTGGCCGGAGTCCCGCTGAGTATACCCGTGGCAGCGTTAAAGGAGATTCCGGAGGGCAGATTACCGGATTCAGATACGATTGGCACTGGTAATCCTGTCGCAGTGACGGCAAACGAGCCTGCACTGCCAACCGCAAAGGTCGTGCTGTTAACGCTGGTGATCAATGCGGGACTTTGGCCCACCGATCCCATGCTGTAGAACGTCGCAGGACTGCTCTGATTGTTATACTCGGTCGCTATCCAATCGCTTGACCGGGCAATATTCGAAACTCGGATCTCATCCAATAGCCCGTCAAAATATTGCCCCACATCAGCCCGCCATCCTATTGACATTGCCTGGGCACTGCTCCAAATTCCTCCTGCAGCCTGCCCTGTGAAAGAACCGTTTAAATAGGCCTTATAGCTGCCATAGTCTCCGGAACGTGAAAATACCAGGTGATACCAAGTCCCGTTATTTAGCCCGGCGATCCCCAAACTCGAGCCATAGACTCCGTCAGCAGTCCAGAAAGAAGCCGCCCCGCCGTAGATGTCCATAAGCATAAAACTGGGGCCATCGATCGTGATGATGCTGCTGTAGTTGCTCATCGATGCTGAATTTACCCAACCTTCCCAGGTAAATGCCGCACTGCCGGTAATGCCCGTAGAAATTCCATCATTAATCCCATTGAAGCTCAATGCCTTATCGATTTCGCCCGTGGTAGTCTTGCTGCTGGTCTGGGCCGAGGCCGTCCCATTATTGCCATTGGAGGTGGAATCCTTAACCACAGCGGAGGCAGCGTTGTCTTCCATATGCCAGACACCTATATAATTGCTATCCCACACAGCGGACTTGCTGGATTGATCGGTGCTGACCCCCGAATTGCCGTAGAAGATGTAGAACACCGTGTCGGTGGTATGCGACACGGTGGGTAGCCTGACCCAATATTTTATTGTTCCGCTCCCAGAATTGTAGGTTTCCTGCTCAAAAAAGAGAGGATTGTTTCCCGCTGCATCAGAGGCAAAGGCTATGTCGTAACCATTTTGATTGGTGACGCCCCCCCCATTGTTAGTCGTAGCTAGGTAGGAATAGGTCCCGGAAACCAGAACCGGAAAATTGGACTGGTCCGTGTTGGGAACCTTGGTGTGGTCAATGGTGATGGCGCTACTATGGGAATATCCGGTCAAGGGCGGGGGCGGCGGCTGAACGGTAAGAGTGAAATTCTGTGTGGCATCGGGGCTGAAGCCATTATGAGCTGTGAAAATGATGGGGTAGTTTCCCGGCGTGCCTGCGGTGGGCGTACCGGAAATGACTCCACTCGTCGGGTTGAAGGTGACGCCCTGAGGTAGAGCGCCTGTTTCCGACACAGTCGGTACAGGTAGCCCATTCGCAATCACTATGAATGAGCTCGGCAATCCGACCGTAAATGTAGTGTTATTCCTGCTTGTAAATCCCAGCACTCCCAAGCCTTGTCCCACGGCAGGAGTTATAAAACCCAACATTATGCAAACCAAAATTAGGGTATTGACGCATACTGGTCCGGCGGAGCGGCTTTGGTGGGTTTTCATGGGGCTCATAAAATACCTTCAAGCGATAGCTTGTCTAACCTATTCGATAGGAGTCCAAGAACTGAAATAAATGAGTAGTGATCCAACTCGGATCGGGGGATTGATCCGCTACAGTTGGACCCACCGTCAATGAAACGGATTCCTTAACTTAGATTCTGCGAAGGCATTCTATGCTTCATATGTCTGTAAATGCAAGATTTTTGATTTTTAGACAATCGGCCATTCGTGATCTCGCCCACCCAGATCGTTTCAACCTAACCTTATTGTTAAAAGCGCCTTGGCTTACGCCAGATTTGTTTTACTTTTACCCGCCAGGACGGCTACAACTTCGCGCATGTCGATCTCTAAATCGGCCAAACTGAGATTGCCAGGTTTAATCCGCACTCGTATCTCCACCTAAAATAGGTAGCAGAAAAATCGTAAAAGCAAACCAAGGGAGCCGTTGCTTGCACGACGAGCCGTCCATCCGTGGTTTCGAGTAGCGCGTCAATGCGTTCCTGGCACTTTTTGGTTTTTAAGATGGATGTGAACTTGAAAAATTAAATCAGGTGGCACATTTTCAGATTTTGATTCAATACTGTCCCATTATAAGTGGAACAGATTCAATTGCGTACGAGGATCGGCGT
>CAZUNI010000060.1:0-14196 GCA_964622265.1 uncultured Acidobacteriaceae bacterium
GTTTTGCGAATTTCAGGTGGATGAAAACTAAATAAATGTCAGCAAAAAAGAAAACGGAAGCCGCAAAACAAAAGAACGGAGCAAACCTGGGCTTTGAACAGAAGCTTTGGCAGGTGGCGGAGAAGCTGCGCGGGAATACCTTCGGCTGGGTGCCATGCAATGGAATCCCGGAACTGGTAAAGAACTTCCATTATGCTTGGGGCAAGAAACCCTAGACGCACACTGAGTCAATTGCAGAAGTCTTGCCCCTCACCATTCCCGCTAGTTTTGACCAGTTCTTATTCTTTACAGGACTCTAACCGGACTCCGACCGCCTAAGCTTCTGCGGAATCGAAGGGAATACCTCTAACGCAATTTGCAAACCATAATAGGAACCAAACGCTCTGGCGGCCCACTTCATCAGCACAGTGAAACCTGGGACAAAGCTTTAGCGGCGTTCATTCTCGTTGGTATGACTATATATCTTCACTCTTCATGCAACGAAGGACAATTTCCACAGGGGCCTATTAAAATAACGTAACTATATAATGTTATGCTTGACAAGATATAGCGACACGAGTATAACGTGCGACTATAACGCTTCCGTAATCAGGCCCTGCCATTTTGAAGCGTTGAAAGAATCCAATGCTTCTTCGAATTCCGCGCGGCGCGGAATCTGACTCGGCGAAGCTCTGTCTGGTGGAGGAATCATGCGTCCTGCACGATTCGGTGTACTGCTCTTGTCACTGTTTGTTAGCGTTTCCGCGTGGTGTCAACAAACTACTAATCCAGTGCAGGCGTTCCCTCCTCCGGGATTGCCCGGATTGGCATCAAGTGGTCCAGCCCAGCCGCAGCAGCTTCCAACGGCTGGGCAAGGGACGGCCTTCCTGCAACGAGCCCTGGCCGCACAAACTGCTGGATCGACCATCAAGGACGTGACGATGACCGGGACGACCACTATTCTGGTCAACCCTCAGACCAAGGAAAAACAGACAGGCACGATTTCCATTACCTTGGCGAGTGGGGAGCGCAGCCAAGCAGTTGTCAACCTTCCTTCTGGCGCGCGAACCATGACGCGGTCTGTTTCTAACGGGATTGCATCTGCGAAATCAGTTGGACCCGATGGCGTTTCCGTGGCGGCTCCTTCTCAAACCGCTCTTTCGCCTCATCCTTACAACGCCTTTCCCGCGATGCTCCTGAACGTGGGATTGTCTTCATCTGGCAACCTTAGTTCCCATGTGGGCCCGGAAACCAGAAATGGAACCCCCGTGGAGCACATCGCGGTTTGGCGGATACCCAATGGAGCATCGCCCACAGATGCGGGGAAATACCCAGGCTTCCAACGCGCCACTGAACACGAAATCTACTTGGACCCCGCCACTTTGCTGCCTACTGCCCTGACGTTTTATCTACATCCATTTGACGCCAAGAACCCAAAAAGACCGATTGTCCCCTATCGAAATAGCCAGGTGGACGCTTTGGAGGAGATTCGCTATTCCGATTATCGCCTGGTGCAGGGCACGCCCGTGGCCTTTCACATGGAGATTTACATTAGAAATGTTCTTGTTCAGGAGATTCAGCTTTCATCGGTTGCGTTCAATACCGGGGCGACGATTTCGGGGAACTGACTATGTCCAGCCTGAAATCGCTTCACCTCAACAATGTTGTGCAAGGGATGGAACCCGTCTCGGGTTTTCTGATGGTTTCGACATCTATTCTGAGGAGACTGCACATGCACCGATTTCGAGCTATTGAGTGGATCGTCATTTTGTTTGTTGTCGCGCTGACTCCGCAAATCGGGCGCGCGCAAGACAATCCAACATTCGAGATGGGTCTGAAACCCTACGGATCGTACAACGGGGGAGATATTGATAACGTAAGCCTCGTGAATGGTTCTCTATCTGTGGACATTCCCTTGATCTCTTACCCGCAGCGTGGCGGGAAACTCAACCTGGACATGGTGATGCACTACCAGAACAAATCTTACTTTGCGCAGCACATATATGTGTACGGCGATTTTTATTCTTACGATTACTGGCAATACGATGGGACACCTGCGGCTTTTCTGGTGCGCGACACGAATATGGTTTACGCGAGCAGTACTTGCATTGAAAACGAGTACATTGGCCAATGCGAAGACTCGGTAGAAACGTCGAACGGAGTACACCAATTAGTTCCCATTTCGCCTACATCGCCAACAATATTTCGGTCAATCGACGCGACGGGTTATACGGCATCGGGAAGTGGCGGGTATCCAAGTTACTCTATGATAGAATCGGTTGTCGATTCACAGGGCATTACCTATTCGGGAATAAACGGCTGCCCGTATACTATGGTAACTTCGTATATGGGCCTTAGCTTCTGCGATCATTATGGTCCAATGTCAGGGGGGGATCCATCGGGTGCTTACAATCTTACTTCCAGGGAAGATGCGAATGGTAATAAGATTACAGTCACCCTCTCTGGCTGGACCGACTCTGTAGGAAGGACGATCCCCGGACCTACATCGAGTTCCTCTTCTAGCGACATTTCCAAATGCACCACAGGCAGTCACCCAGTGGCTTTCGTGGTGTTCTGGAATCCACCGGGTGTCGCGAATGTCGATGGCGGAAACAGTAGCGGAACATACCCGCTTACGTTCTGCTATTTCTGGGCTGCACAAACACTGGATGGGATAAACCCCAATATCTACAATCCTCCGATGTTGCAGAGTATCGTTCTTCCCAACAATACGGCGTGGACGTTCACATACTCCACAGATACTCTATATAATTTGACGAGTATTACGTTCCCGACTGGAGGATCGATTTCATATACATGGGGAGGTACAGCATTTTGCGGATCACACGAGATTGACTGGAATTACGCAGTCACATCCAGAACGGTGAACCCAAATTCCGGCGATCCGTCCAGTACTTGGAATTACAACTATTATACCAGCGCAGGCACAGTTGTGACCGATCCAGCCGGAAACGACACAACGCATCTGATGGGAGTTGGTAGCTGTCTTGCTTACGAAACTCTGACGAATTACTATGCCGGCTCATATACAAGCGGCTCTCCAATTAAAACGGTAACGACTAACTATTCGTATAACGCCTTAACGGGATTGAGTCTGGACCCTTGGCAGTCCGTCTATGCAAATGTTGTCCCGAGTTGGGTAACCACACAATGGCAGACCGGGCAGCAAAGTAAGATTAATTACACCTACGATAGTGGTTTCCCCTTCTATTGGTTCTATACTTACATAAACGAACCATATAATTATCCTTATGGGACCACTACGGTGCCAGGTATCTACGGTCTCTACGGCAAGCAAATTGCTAAAGCTGAATACGATTTCGGAGCTAGTTCGCCGACCCGAACTACGAATACTCGTTACGAATTCCAGGATTACCCAAGCTATTTGAGCAACAACCTGCTCGACTTGCCTGAATGGGTTCAAGTCACTGACGGCAGCAGCGCGCAACAGGCTTACACAACCTATGCGTTTGACGGGGCGAGTCTCAGTCCCTCCATTACGACGCAACTCGACCCCACTCCGCCGGGAGGGTCCCATCCTGGCAATTTGACTTCGACTTCGCGCTGGTTGAATACGACTGGGGGCTATCTCACGAATTCAGAGACCTATTACGATACCGGCGTGGTTAAGACCTCAGTGGATGCAAAAGGCAATACGACCACCTACTCGTACGATTCGAATTGCCCAAGTTCATCGGGAACTTGCTATTCATTGCCAATCCAAGTTCAGTATCCAACCACTGGCACCGGTACAACACACATCGAGAATTTCACATACGATTGGAACACCGGCCTAACACGAACCCACAGCGACCAGAATTCACAGACGGCCACCAATACCTACGATGTAATGTGGCGGCTGACGAATGTTGCATATCCAGACGGCGGAAACGCAGGCTACTGCTACAGAGACAAGTCAGCGGACTATTGTTCCCCGTCGAGTACCGTTCCATCCTATGTCTTTTCTGAAAAGATAACTTCTGCCAGCAATTTTGTTGAAGTAGGGACAGTGGACGGGGTTGGGAGGTTAATGCAGTCGCAGACGGTGGTACCTTCTTCCACCTGTTCTGGCGGACTTGTGTATGCGAACACGCATTATGACGCAACCGGACGAAAGGCCTCCGTCTCGAATCCATACTGCACGACAGGCGACGCAACCTACGGCACAACCTCCTACTCTTACGATGCACTGAGCCGGATCACCGCTCTGACAACACAAGATGGCGGCACGGTGGCGACCAGTTATGGCGACACATCTTCTTCATCTATATACTGCACGACTGTGACTGAACAAGCAGGAAACAAGCGGAAAAGCTGCGTCGACGGCCTCGGGCGCATGACACGCGTTTGGGAAGATCCATTAGGTTCAAACTACGAAACCGACTATGCCTACGACACGCTCGACAATCTGATTTCAGTCGCGCAAGGCAGCTCCCGCAATCGGACATTTACGTACGATTCGATTGCGCGGTTGCTGTGCGCAGCGGACCCGGAGGTTCAGAACGTCACGTGTCCCGCGTCAGCAACTTCGTCCTTCCCAGCCGGATCGATTCAATACGCTTACGATGCAAATGGGAATTTGACATCCAAAACTGCGCCCTCACCGAACCAACCCAGTGTGTCCACGACTGCCACAACTAATTATTCCTATGACGCGCTCAACCGGCTGGCAGGCAAAACTTACACGAATGGCGACCCTTCGGTGAGCTATGCTTACGACGGCGTATCGCCATCGGGCTGCACCATTCCAGGTTCGTTTCCCTACAGCTATTCAAAGCCCCACCGCACCGCGATGTGCGATGCGGCAGGAAACGAAGCGTGGAGCTATGACACGATGGGACGTGTAGCCACTGACCAGCGTACGACCAACAGCCAGACGAAGATGACAACTTATGCGACAACATCCTACCCCTATAATTTTGATGGCTCAATCGCCCGAATAACGTACCCAGGTGGCAGCACAATAGCCTACACACCGAATGTCGCGGCGCAGTCCACAACGGCAGTAGATGTCACTAATAGCATCAACTATGCGTCCGGGCCAACGACTTGCCCCAATGGCCAATCTGCTTTGACTGTTGGTTCGTTAACGGGAGCCTGCTATACCCCTACGGGTTCGCTGGCGTCCCTGCAGAACGGCTCTAGCCTGATCACCACAGCGTATTACAACAATAGGTTGCAGCCATGCCGAATTACTGTGAATTACACCGGCACAGCTCCCACCACATGTACGGATACCGCCCACAACGGCAACGTGCTGGACTATTCGTATAGTTTCGATCTGTCTTCTGTGAATACTCCTTGTTCAACCAGTTTCGGTTCCCCGACGAACAACGGAGATGTTGCTGCAATCTCTAACAACAAAGCGTCGTCGTCATCGCGGAGCCAGAACTTCTGCTACGACTCTTTGAATCGAATTAGAAAGGCACAGACGACTTCGACTTATGGGACTAGTTCAGCGAACTGTTGGAGCGAGTTGTATTCCGTCGATCCATGGGGAAACCTTACCTCCATCTCGCAGCCGAGTGGCACATACCCGACAAATCCGTATGGCGGCTGCATGCAGGAAAGCGGATTTAGCATCACTGTGAATTCAAACAACCATGATACAGGCTCCTGTTACGACGCGGCTGGGAATAAAGTAGGCTCGGCGGCCGGGACGCCTCCTTCGTGTTCGCCCCTTCCGACTACATATGCGTACAATGCTGATAATGAGCTTACATCGACGGCCGGTGTGACCTACACTTACGATGGCGATGGAAGACGAGTAAAAAAGACCGCGAGCGGATCGGTGTATAAGTTGTATTGGTACGATACCAGTAGGAATGTTCTCGATGAGACCGACGGCTCTGGGAGCACATCGAACAGCAGTTTTAATGAGTATGTCTTTTTCGGAGGGAAGCGGATCGCAAAGCGAAATTCCAGCACGGTCGACTATTACTTTGACGATCACCTTGGAACCGCCCGAGTCATAGCCAATTCCACTGGGACGGTCCTCGACGACACCGATTTCTACCCATATGGCGGAGAGCGGGACGTGACGAGCCCTTCTAGTGGCAATAATTATAAATTTACCGGCAAAGAACGCGACGCCGAATCCGGACTGGATAACTTTGGCGCGAGGTACAATTCGTCGCAGTACGGCAGGTTTATGACACCGGATCCGATCGGCATATTTGTGGCTGACGCATCTAACCCGCAAACGTGGAATCAGTACAGCTATGTGCTGAATAATCCGCTAAAGTTTATCGATCCGACTGGGGAGGAGTGTGTGTGGGATGATGGGAGTTACGATTCAGCCCAGGATAACAGCACGGGAAGTAGCACTCAATGTCAAGAAGCTGGAGGAACCTATTTCGATCCAGCCCACTTCCATGCTCCCAACGGAGACTGGAGCGACCAGGCGAATACCGGTCTTGCAAATGCGGCATCGCTTAGCCAACAGGCAGATAGCGGCGGCTGTCCTTCTGGGGCCATATGCGTTACAGTTTATGACGACAATGGTAAGAATTGGTTTATGCCTTCGTCCGTACCTTCGGGCCGCAACCCTTCTGCTCCCCCCACAGACCAGCAAAAGCTGATGGCTGTCAAAGTGGCAGGAATGCAGGCCTCGCACGATCTAGGATGTATAGTAAATGCTGAAGTAGGCATGGTTCCGTTCGCCGGGCATTTCATGGATGATCCTAAAACACCCTTTGGCAAAGCAGACAGCACATTGGGCGCAATTGGCGAGGTTGGGATAGTGGCATCACAATCCGATAGAATAGGTCAAGGCCTAAGCGCCATCGAAATGCCAAATATAGGCGGAGCCGTGGCGCAATATGGCCCTGCTGTAGAAAACCTTGCCGAAAAGGCTGGACCGGTGGGAGCCGTAGTTGGTGCGGCGAATGCCATGATGAAAGCGAATGCCTGTATTAATAGCGGTGGAAGATAACAACGATGTTCGATTATGTGAATCGAAAAAGAGATCCCATCGCGCTTGCCTTCTACTGCGGATGTGTTCCTTTTGCGATTCTTTGGGTGTTGCACAATTCTCTCGTAACTGGTTTTTGGCTCGAAGCGTATTTAATCACCACGGGTGCGTTTGTGCTCAATCCATTTGAGTTGCAACCACAGAATGTCAAACAGCGGTGGTTTTGGAACGCCATGCTCCGAAGTGGTGCCATAGTTCATCCACTGTTCTTGGCCGGCCTGTGGTTCTTGGACGCGATGCATCCAGCGTTCGTCGAAGGAACGGGTACGCTCTTCTTCGTCGCCATCATGGTCGGTGCACTGGAAAGCGTTATCCTCAGTTCGATTGTTGATCGATCTCGGCCTCCAGACCAGGTTTGAAGCGGCGGTCAAAGTATCAGACATGATGGCCTCGCACTGTATGAAATGCGCGGGCAAAGCGTTTATTTCGAACGAAATTTCAATTGGCCGAGGGCCGGGCCAACGGAGAGGGATGGGTTATAAGGGGTAAGCCTGTTGAGCCGCAACCGCTTTAACCCAAGTTTGTAGCCCATGTAGCCCAACTGAGGACAGGTTTCAGAATGGCCGTCGCCCGTAGGCAACGGACAATAAGGCATTTAGATTTTCGAACCTCACAACTACGAACCAGAAGGTCGGGAGTTCGAATCTCTCCGGGCGCACCATTTCTTCAATGTTTATGCGGATTGTAGCAACGTTGGTCAAAAGGCAGAATCGCAAAAGCAGGATTATTTTAGGCTGAACAACCCTCCGAAAGACTTCGATTCAAAAATCCCATTTCATTTTAGGTTTTCATTTTAGGTTTGAGTTTCTTGTGGCAAGTCGTGTAGGGCGAATCTTGCGGATCGTTGCGCGAATCTTTACGGGCCAGCATCCCCAAAGTCAGCCACACTGCGTTGCGTTTCATAGCTGCCCGGGGTAAATTCACAACTTTCTGTTTAACGGCCCCGTGGCTGTCGCCTCGGATTCTGCCGTCTGGAATGCCGCCTGGAGGAGTAGCTGGTCTCTTGCGTTCCTCAAGTTTGGCTTGGGTTTGCCCCCCAGCCAGACACGTATCATTTTTCTTGTAGGTCCGATGCGAAACGTGATGAGTCGCCATAGCCTGTGCATCAAGCTATTGTTGGTGTCCGCCCGGCATAGGCATCAGCGTGTTACAAGAACGCGATCTCTCACTCGGCCATAATAAGGGGCGATATCTCTGTAGGAGCGGCCTCCGGCTTTTTCGCGGGGGCTACCTTTTTCACTGGTGCACGCCGCTTTCGCGTTTTCGCAGCTTTCTTCGCAGCGGCCTTCGATTTCTGCTTTCGAACTGTCTTTTTCGCTTTCGATCTTCGTTTTGTGGGCATGGGCATTTTCCTTTCGACGAGCAATACGTTGCGTCGCCCTTATATCCTTTAATTGACGTGCTTTCAAGTCACTCGATTTCGGACCCGGCAGCAATTCCTTTGACACCCGAACAAAATCGAGTATTCTTCCGCTCCCGGTAGTTTTCCTGATGTGTTGATAATTCAACCATTTTATAAGGTTAAGTCGGAGGCTTTGAAAACATGATCATCGGCGACCGTTTGCGTGCATTTCGCGAACAAAAGAATTTCTCTCAGGGTGAGATTGAAAAGCAGACCGGACTGCTCCGTTGCTATATATCCCGCGTCGAAAACGGCCACACCGTACCTGCGGTCGACACGCTGGAGAAGTTTGCTCGCGCCCTTGAAGTGCCAATGTACCAATTGTTCTACGAGGGAGAAGGACGACCCAAGCTGCCTAATCTCTCAACGCGTAAGACAGCCGCTGACATCGCATGGGGCAGCCAAGGCAAAGATGCTCGAATGCTGGCCAAGTTCTGCCAGTTGTTCACCCGCACGAAGGAAAGCGATATACGATTACTCTTTTTAGTGGCTCGAAAGATCGCCCATAGGCAGGAATCTCCACCGGAAGCCAGTCTCAAATAGACGACGGTGGAATCCCACCTCCCGTCGAGAAAATACGCGATTAACTTGCAATACATCAGGCGCTGCACTCGTCATTTACGGCTCGCAAAAAAATTATCCATACCCCAATAGTCTACAACCAATGAATAGGCATACTTCGTATCACGCTCTAATATCATGTTGCCTGCCTGATATGCACACCGTGGAGATGGCTCTTTTCCTTCCAGGTCTTTTCAGTTGGAATTACCCAGTTCCCGACTTGCTCTGAGCCCTGTAGATGGCGTGATCGAACGCTTGATCCAGCTTCGCGTTCACACCTCGGCAACCGGCGACTACAGCTATCGCCCAATCCAAATAATCACGTCGACGTTTTAGAGGCCAATCAGTCGGATGGGCGTATTTCACATCGCGAACGTTACAGATCTTGTCCGCGATCTTTAGCCGTTTTGCGCGGAACGAGAGGTTTGGTGCATGTTCAATCTGAAGCCGTTTCCGCTCCATTTTCTCTGCGGACTTGTCATCTGTCACCTCACGCACCAGCGCAGCCACCTCTGGACCGAAATGTTCCTCCAACTCACCGAACGTGGTTTGCGTATCCTCCAGTGTATCGTGTAGAGCTGCTGCGATAAGTGTCGCCTCGTCAGATACGCCTCCCTCGGCCGCCAAGACAGCGGCTACAGCAATAGGATGATTGATGTGCGGGGATGCTTCAGCATCCTGACGGCGTTAATCACGGTGTTTATTTGCGGCAAATGCAATTGCCTCTAGAAGTTGCGTGGGATTCAAATACCTGGGACCTTTCTTAGTCAAGTCGTGTTATCGGTCCGCTGCGAAGCAAAGACGAAGCGTTTTTATAGGTTCTTGGCTGTGTCGGTCCGAGTCCCTTTTTCCTTCAAAATGGATGATGTTGTAGCGTTCTCTTCGCATTCATTGGACCACATCCGTTCCTCGGCCGGGGTGCTTTTCATAGAGGATGGCGAAAGCCGCAAAGGTAAGAAAATCCATTGGTCGCAAGGCCGTGAGAGATAGACTCCCTCCGCAATGCATACCAGATTCAGCAATTTCGAATTGCTTAACCACAATTTGTAGAAGCCGCGCTCGCCGCAACGTTTTTCGGTGCAAATCTCCGAAAAACGAGGAGTCCCACTTTCTAGCCAATGGCATGCAATAAACCGTGCTTGTGGAGGTTACAGGAGAACACATCTTGCCTCCGCGGAAATGGCAAACTACTAGGTACGGAGACAATTTATTCGGTTCGACGTTCCGAGGGACCTGCCAGAGACCTTTTCTCCGCCGCCACACGCATCGTCGAGTCCCTCTGGGAGCAAATCGGTCAAGTGCTCAACTCCCTCTCCTCGATGGAGTGCGCACACTACTTCGCTTCTTCCGGATACGTGTGCACTTAAACTAAAAATGTTCTAGGTTCTCCATCATTCCTCGTAACTCCTTGAAACTACGTCATTCTCATACATTCGATCCCCACCGCCCCTACCAAATCCCTTCAAGAAGGGGGCTTTTTCAACCCGCGTGTCCCCAAAATGAGGTTTGTTCCCAATTGAGGCCAAAAGGCTGCTGGTCGCGATGGGAAAGGACGGTTCGAAGGCCCCGTTCACACGTAAACTCGATCTGGGTCTAGATTCGGTGCGAATTCGGTTTCGCCAGGATTCAGGCGTAGCGGAACAGCGCTTTGAATCCGAAATCCATGTGCTGTTGGATGTGGCAGTGAAATAGCGTTAAACCAGGCTGATCGGCCACCAGGTCCACGGTGGCTCGCCCATAGCCTGGGACGACGACTGTATCCTTCATGATTCCTGCTGTCGGATTTCCGTTGATCGCCACCAGCTCAAACGAGTGACGGTGCATGTGAAGAGGATGAGCGTCTTCACTGCGGTTTCGAAACACGATCCGGTAGCGATGGCCCTGCGTGAGGACGAATTCCCGATCATGAGGATATTGTTTGCCGTTGACGAGCCAACTGTCGAATGGTCCGGCCCCGCCCGGGATCTTTTCGAACGTCATCTCGATGATTTGGTCCGGTTTGGGTTGCGTGGTTGTCCCGCCAAAGATTGTGTAATCCCAGTCTGACTTCGGCGGCGCGACCCACTGCGGTCGCTTGTGTTGATTGGCGTATTCGACCAGTACGCCCATTCCGGAGTTGCGCGCATCGTCAGTAGTCGCGCCAAGAATCCAGACCCCGGGTTGGGTCATCTCGATGATCGCATCCACGCGTTCTCCCGGACCAAGATCGATCACATCGACGGCACGTGGTGTTGGAACAGGATTGCCGTCGAGCGCCATGATTTGAAATCGGTGCCCCGGCAACGCCACTCGCCGGTTCTTGCTCGCGCTCGCGTTTAACAGATGCATCAGAACACGGTCGCCCTGGCGTACTCGAATCGGATCTCCTGCTCCCAGAGATTTGTCATTGATCGAGAACATCTGGTAGGCCACTTCGATGCCGGACTGGCTGGCTTCGTCCTTTTTTGGCCTTTCGGGTTGCGGTCCGGGGGTACTGTCATCCGTGCCCGCGACTGCTTCTGGACTAAAAAATGGCTCCCACTCACGTAAAGCTAGAAATATTTCCTTGTCGTACTTCCCTGGATCGTTTCCCGACTCAATCATGAGGAAACCAAATTGGCCGGTGTAAGCGCCACGATGCAGGTCCGAGCCCGCCATTACGTGAGTATGGTACCAGCGAGTCCCCGCGGGCCTCGGCACGAACTGATACCGGTTTCGGCCATGCGGCGGCACCATTGGAGTAGCCTCTTCCTCCACCCCATCAACTTCCGGAGGAATGAAAAGGCCATGCCAATGGACGAATTCCGGAACATCGGTTTCATTGATTACGTCGACCGTGACGGGTCTTCCTTCCCGCATACGGAGAAGCGGTCCCGGAGATGTCCCGTTGTATCCGATGGTGCTAATTGTCCGGGTGGGGGTGAGTTCAACCAGGACCGGGGCGATTCGGAGGGTGAAATCGGCGTTGGGCGAAGCGGGTGCATTGGATTGCATTCCCAGTTGCATCTGCGACATCGCCAATCGGGCAGTTCCCAATTCGAGGGTAGCCACCCCGCCAAATTTCACAAAATCTCGTCGGTTCAAGATTCTCTCCTGCGGCAACGCCCCTGAATGAAAAATCGTCTCACGGCGAGACACCCGTTACAAGTGTCCTCTCAGTAGTCTTTGGCGCTCTGGAAACTGGTATCTGCTGGTGGTGTCTGACAGTGAAAGACAATCGCCAAGTCGGATTGACGGATAGCATCCCGGCCCGACATTCAGGGCTGAGCGAAGCAATGCGATCCATCAGGTCGCGATGGTCCCCGTATGTGGGGACGTGAAATCCTCCTTCAACTGTCTTCACAGCGAGTTACTATGCCAGCCTCGGCTCTGCGGATGCAGCATGTATCAGGGACGCAAGGTATCAGCTGAGTTCTTGGAGAATACGTCGTTTTTCAAGAGTTGCCCTCCCCAGTATCAAGAAATTAAATATCTTCAATGTGCACATTATTGCGATAACAGGACCTTGCAAGACATGCCGGTCGGTGCAAGTCACTCACGATGGGCATGTTACGGAAATGCTATACAAGAGTCGATATGGCCCCTCAAATGCCCTAGAAAATCGTTGAATCGGGCTGTATCGACTGCCTTGGGGCGAGACACTATGAAAAAACTAGTCCTGCGATTGGTCAGTTTTGCGGCTGTCTTGTTGACATTGCCCACGGCACCGGTGGGCGCTCAAAGCAGTAATCCGATTGTGCTCGAGAACCAGCAGCCTGGGACAGCCGCGTGGGACCTCGATCTCAGCAAAGTGGGGAGCGACGCTGTCGGGCAGATTAAGGGCTACGCGTCTGCCGCTAGTGTCAACAAGGGGCAAAACATCACGTTCTACGTCAGTACCAACCTGGCGCAAACTTACACAATCGACGTCTATCGTGTGGGCTGGTACCAGGGACTGGGCGGGCGCCTCATGCAGCATGTAGCTGCGCTCAACGGTATCCCGCAACCCACCTGCCCGATGGACGCGACTACGGGAATGATTGCATGCAACTGGGCGCCAGCCTATACGTTGGCCACCCTAAGCTCCTGGACCAGCGGTGTCTATCTCGCTATCCTAACGAACGCGCAAGGGTACCAGAACTACATCATGTTTACGGTCCGCGACGACACCCGGGTCGCGGCCCTGCTCTACCAATCCCCCGTAACGACCAATCAAGCCTACAACGACTATCCAGATGACGGTAAGACGGGCAAGAGCTTATACGACTTCAACAGCTATGGCGCGGTGTTAAAGGCGACTGGTTATCATTCGGCTGCGAAGGTCTCGTTCGACCGGCCGTACTCGGATTCAGGCATTGACGAGGGCTTCCGTTCAGATTATGGGGAGGTCAATTTCATCCAGTGGATGGAGCAGAATGGATTTGACGTCACGTATTCGACCGACGTAGACACGCATGCGAATGGCTCCACCCTCTTGAACTACCGCGGCATCCTCTCAATGGGACACGACGAATATTGGTCCAAGCCAATGTATGACGCCGCCGTCGCCGCCCGCGACGCAGGGGTTAATCTAGCCTTCTTTGGCGCGAACGCAGTCTACTGGCAGATACGGTTCGAGCCTTCGAGCAGCGGCGTGGCCAACCGTGTCATCGTTTGTTATCGGGATGTCAACCTTGACCCGGAGACCGACCCGACCCTGAAAACGGTCAACTGGGCCGACCCGGCGCTCAACCGTCCACAGCAGACGCTAATCGGTCTAGGGTATAACGACTACAGTTCACCGCCGCAGAATAACAAAGGCTTCTTCGTCACGTACGTGGTGAACAATAGCGCTAACTGGGTGTACGCTGGGACAGGATTCAAAGACGGCGACAGCGTGATTGGTCTAGTCGGGTACGAAGCAGATCTCTACGATAGCACGTATCCCTCGCCGATAGCAGTCAGCGGCACGTACACGCTGCTGTCAAAATCGCCCTGGGGGACTGGTGCGCATCAGTACTCTAACTCCTCCGTGTATCAAGCGCCGAGCGGAGCCTGGGTATTCGCAACCGGTACGATGGATTGGAACTGGGCACTGAGCACTTATGGGCATGGATACAACGTCGTTGACTCCCGCATCCAACAGACAACCGCGAACGTGCTCAATAAATTTGTCGCCAGCGCAGGTTCATCAGCCCCCAAACCAACCGCACCCGGCAATCTGACGGCGACGGCTGTAGGCTCGGTGGAGGCCAATCTTTCCTGGACAGCCGCCACGGAGACCGGTGGAACCATCTCCAATTATTTGATTGAGCGTTGCGCA
>CAZUNI010000060.1:14296-20436 GCA_964622265.1 uncultured Acidobacteriaceae bacterium
TCTCAGCGGGTATTCCAATACCGCCTCAGCCACAACGGCGGCGCCGACGTTCACGGCTCCGTCCAACCTGACGGCCGCAGCCGCTAGCAGCACCCAGATCAATCTTTCCTGGACAGCCGCGACCGAGACTGGTGGAACCATCACCAACTACTTGATTGAGCGGTGCTCAGGGGCGGCCTGCACCACCTTCGTGCAGGTAGCGACCTCAGCAACGATCACGTATAACAACACCGGTCTGACCGCTGCGACCAGTTACAGCTACCGCGTCCGCGCCACCGACGCTTCCAATGATCTCGGTCCGTATTCCAATACTGCCTCAGCCACGACGGCAACCGTCACCATCACCGCGCCTTCTACCCTGACAGCCAAGGCTTCTGGCGGGACACAGATCAATCTCTCCTGGAAAGCCGCCACGGAGACCGGTGGAACCATCACCAACTACTTGATTGAGCGGTGCTCAGGGGCGGCCTGCACCACCTTCGTGCAGGTAGCGACCTCAGCAACGATCACGTATAACAACACCGGTCTGACCGCTGCGACCAGTTACAGCTACCGCGTCCGCGCCACCGACGCTTCCAATAATCTCGGTCCGTATTCCAATACTGCCTCAGCCACGACGACAACCGTTACCATCACCGCGCCTTCTACCCTGACAGCCAAGGCTTCTGGCCCGACACAGATCAATCTTTCCTGGAAAGCCGCCACGGAGACCGGTGGAACCATCTCCAATTATTTGATTGAGCGTTGCGCAGGGGCGGCTTGCACTACGTTCGTGCAGGTAGCGACCTCGGCGACGACCACGTACAACGACACCGGACTTACCGGCTCGACCAGTTACAGCTACCGCGTCCGCGCTACCGATGCTTCGAACGACCTCGGTCCGTATTCCAACACCGCCTCGGCTACAACCGCAGTGCCGACCTTCACGGCCCCCTCGAATCTGACGGCCACAGTCGCTAGCAACAGCCAGATCAATCTTGCATGGACGGCAGCGACCGAGACGGGTGGAACCATCACCAACTACTTGATTGAGCGTTGCGCAGGGGCGGCCTGCACCACCTTCGTGCAGGTAGCGACCTCAGCAACGATCACGTACAACGACACCGGTCTGACCGCTTCGACCAGTTACAGCTACCGCGTCCGCGCCACCGACGTTTCCAACAACCTGAGTTCGTATTCCAATGCGACCTCAGCGACCACGACGGCGGTGAGCTTTACGGCTCCGTCGAACCTGACGGGCACAGCCGCTGGCAACACGCAGGTCAATCTTTCCTGGACAGCGGCGGCGGAACCCGGTGGAACCGTCACCAACTACTTGATTGAACGCTGCGCAGGTGCCGCCTGTACCAGTTTCGTGCAGGTAGCAACCTCGACGGCCATCACATACAGCGATACCGGTCTAACCGGTTCAACCAGCTATAGCTACCGCGTCCGCGCTACCGACGCTTCGAACAATCTCAGCGGGTATTCCAATACCGCCTCAGCCACAACGGCGGCGCCGACGTTCACGACCCCTTCGAACCTGACGGCCACGGATTCCGGTCCGGCACAGATCAATCTTTCCTGGACAGCTGCGACGGAGACCGGTGGAACCATCTCCAATTATTTGATTGAGCGCTGCGCCGGGGCCGCCTGCACCAGCTTCGTGCAGGTAACAACTTCAACGACGGTGACGCTCAACAACACCGGTTTGACAGGCTCGACCAGTTACAGCTACCGCGTTCGCGCCACCGACGTTTCCAACAACCTCAGTTCGTATTCCAACACTGCCTCAGCGACAACGACGGCGCCGACATTCACAGATCCATCGAATCTGACGGCCACAGTCGCTAGTAATACCCAGATCAACCTTGCCTGGACTGCGGCGATCGAGACGGGTGGGACGATTACCCAATACCTGATCGAAAGTTGCCAGGGCTCGGGCTGTACGAACTTCGCGCAAGTCGCCACTTCGGCCACCGCCAGCTATGACAATACGGGGTTACTGGCCGGAACGACTTACACCTATCGCGTTCGCGCCACTGATGCGGCGAGTAATTTGAGTCCATACTCGAATACAGCCGCGGGCACAATAAGCACGGCCGTTGCGCTGCCGATCACCTTTGTGCAGGGGAATTACGCGACGCCGCAATCATCCCAGGCCACGGTAAGCGTTCCGTACACTGCGGCGCAGGCGGTTGGCGATCTCAACGTGGTCGTTGTCGGCTGGAACGACGACACCGCTACCGTTACTTCCATCGTAGACAACAGCGGCAACGTGTACAAGCTTGCGGTTGGCCCAACAATCTTGGATCCATATTTGTCACAGTCCATTTTCTACGCCTCGAATATCAAGGCGGCAGCTGCCGGAGCCAACATCGTCACGGTGACGTTCTCGACGGCTGCGGAATCTGCTGACATTCGAATTCTGGAATACAGTGGTGCGGACTTGAATAACCCCGTGGATGTAGGCGCAGCAGCCAGCGGCGCGACCGCCACCGACACCTCACCTACGGTGACTACGACCAACCCGACTGATCTACTCTTCGCCGCCAACATAGTGGGCACCGCTACCCCCGGCCCAGGCACTGGCTTCACGACCCGCATGCTCACGGCGCCCGATGCGGACCTCGTGGAAGACAGAACGGTGAACGCCATCGGGAGTTACAGTGCCACCACGGCGACCCTCACTCCAGCTGGGCCGTGGATTATTCAGATAGTCGCTTTCCGCACCCCTGTCGTAGGACCGTAGCTTTACCGATGGCCACCGGCAGCCTGACGGGTACGGCAGTCGGCGCAAGTTAAATTGATGTGACCGGGAACGCTTGGACCAGCATCATCGGGCTTTGTAGAAGTCCTCCCCGAGTACTGGTCCAAGCGAAGAAAAAGTAAATTCGGGAAAATCGGCGGCTTGATGGGAGAGTTATCGTATGAGTAAGGATGCATTAATTCGAACGTTGGAAGTTTAGCGCGGCGAGATCCTTTTACCGAACCGCCGGGATTGCTCCATTCCGCCTTGCCGTAGAATCCGACGTCGGGATATTCGCGCCCGACTCGATCCATGCAGAGCAGCGGCGTGCTCTCGACACGCTGCAACACGCATGCTCCAAGCTTTAACTGTTCAGCCAGCAATTCGACACTCCTTTCCGGGCGCTACTTTCTGTTTTTGTCCCAGCCAAAGCTGATTCCGATGGAGTCCTGATACATGCGCAGATTCGCATTGCCCGCACCTGGAGCTTGCCGTAATCCAAAAGCAGAGCTTTGCCAATCAAGCCGGTGGACTTAACCGCATTTCTCTACTTGAGGGGATCCTAGGAAGGGTACCGCTCGAAAAGAAAAGGCCCGCTTACCAGATCATCCGGTGAGCGAGCCCTTCGCAATTCCTACGAAAGTTTTGGCGGCTATGAATTCAATCGATTTCGCTCGCCTCTGCTCAACCAGCGGTCTGTGGAGGCGGACAACAACGTGTCATAGCCGAAACAAATTCCATGGACGGTACATTAACCAGCGTTCCGTTATCGCGTCAAGTAATTTTGGGGTACGACTGGGTACTCAAATCGAGCAGTTGAAGACGCGTTTGCTGGCTTGCGGCAAATTGAGCCATTTGCTTAGGACCGTATGACGTTGCAAGGTGTGGTATTCGTCGATGAGCGCGGAATGAAATTCGCGAGATGTGCAAACCAGAAGGCCGTTTCAGGGTTCTTCATTGGCGGCCAAGACCAGAACCAACTTTCCAAATAAGTAGCAGCCTCCCTGGCAGCCGAACATCGCCTCTTGGAAAAAGAAAGGCTCGGTTTCGAAAGGCTCAAAAATCCATTGCAGGGGATGGTGGCGGATGTTTGGAGGCACGGGGCGGAATCGAACCGCCGATAAAGGTTTTGCAGACCTTTGCCTTACCACTTGGCGACCGCGCCTCTGACGAAAGCAATCTATTAGACTGACCCCGGCATCGCAGTTCCGGAATGGACGGCGATGCCGGGTTTCCGGCCTAAGGGAAAGTCAGCTGGTTTTTCCTACCACAGCAGCTTCAATCCAAATTGAACCTGCCTTGAACTGGTGGAGGTTGAAGTGATGACGCCTGCCGTCGGCGACGGACCGGAGGTGGCCGAGGTGAAGGCGACCGGGTTCGGGTTGTTCAGATTGGTTCGATTGAAAAGGTTGAAGAACTCGGCTTTGAATTGGAGGTTGAATTTCTCCGTGAGCAGGAACTTTTTTGCAAAGGAGAGATCGGTTTCGGCAATTCCGGGTCCTTGCAGGAAGTTGCGCGGCGCGTTGCCATAGGTGTTGGCGAGCGGCGCGATGAAGGCGTTCGGATTGAAATACTGGCCCGTGCCGCCCTGGATGATGGACCCTGTAAAATTTGGATTTAGCGACGGGCGAACCGGATTGCGCGTGTCGCCGTCGTTCGATGGATTGTAGGAAAGCTGCGGTGTGAACGGCAGACCGGAGAGCAGGGTCTCGATGCCGCTGACTTGCCAGTTTCCGATCATCGCATTCAACCATGAGTTGTCGCCGGCGGCGTTCTTATGCCCGAACGGCAAGTCGTAGGTTGCGTTGATGGTTGCCGCATGCCGAATGTCGAACGAAGCTCGGCCGTAATCGGCCTGGAGGGGGTTCAGCGGGTTCGAAGCGAACGCCGGGGAGTTGGTCGCGACGCTGGTGTTCATGCTATCGCCGTCGTCGAGCGCTTTTGAGAATGTATAGACGCCACGGAATTGCAGGCCATGGCTGAAGTTGTGATTCACGTCCACTTCGAGGCCGTTATAGGAACTGACGCCCTGTGAGAACCAGTGCGTGGTGTTCGCGACTGCGGGATTGGCCAGAGCGGGAGTCCCGGTGAGTGGGGCGGCCGTGCTGGTGTAATAAAAATACAAGCCTGCGGGGTAGCTTGCAGGGCAAGGCGACGCGGGGCAGATCACGACGTTGCTGGGCACGTTGGCGTCGATCGAAAGCATTTCGTGATAGCCGTGCGAGCCAACGTAACCTACGCTAAGAGTCGTGTTTGAGAAAATCTGCTGCTGGATTTTGAAGTCGTAGGAAATTACGGTCGGCGTCTTGAGGTCTGGCTGCACGCCGCTGGGAATGACTTTTTGTCCGGTAACAGGACCGGTGCCGCCGGCGAGAATTGTGGCAAGGGGAACGGCGGCTTTGGCGGCGTCCACGGTGTTATAGGGACCATTCTGGTCCAGGCGATAGCTGAGGTTGTCGATCAGCGCGTAATACAAACCTGCACCCGCGCGAATCACGGTTTTCTTCCAGCCGAATGGCGACCACGCAATTCCCACGCGCGGCGCAGGAAGCAATTTGGCATTGTTTTTGGAAAAAGCGGAGTTGCCGACGACCGGTTGTGTCTGAAGCAATCCAGTGGCATCGAACGCATAGTTGGAGGCTCTGCCGTAGGCTTCGTTCCAGCCGTTGGTGAATTCAGCTCGGAAACCGAGGTTAAGTTCGAGGCTCGGTGTGAGCTTGATTGCGTCCTCTGCAAAGAAAGCGCCTTCCAGCGAGCGCCACGACAACGGCGTGACGAGGCCGGTGTAGGACGGCGTGAACGTCGAGGACGGCGGTCCGAGTGATGTATAGGTGCTCACTGTACCCGCCAGGAAAGTTTGCAGGCTGCTGAACGATATCTGTCCGTATTGATCCTGCACCAGACTGTCGTTGGATTGCAGGCGCTCAAACCACACGCCGAAATTGAACAGATGCTTGCCGTGGGTGATGCTGACCTGATCGGTGGCCGTGAAGAGATTGCGGACGACATTTAGGTTGCTGCCGGCATTGGTGCCGCCGTTGGTGATCTGCGAAGCGCCGTTTAGAGTGGTGCCTCCGCCGACTACGACTGCGCCGGGTACTGCTACTCCCGTCGTATCGATCCACGCCGTGGGCACCGAAGTGGCCGGGCCGGTGACTCCGCTATTGAAATGGAATGCGCCGCGGGAAAAACCGATTGTGGCTTTGTTGAGAACGTTGGGAGAGAAGATGTGAGTTTCGTTCAGGCTGGCCACTTGCTCGCGCAGGAAAACATCGACGGTGCTGTAGGGATTGGTTGTCGGCGAATGGGATTGGCTGTCGTCCACGGTGTAAACGCCGGCGAGCGAATCCTTGTCCGAGAAAATCTGATCGATTCGCGCGGTGCCGAAATCCTCGCGGATATGCTGCTGTGG
>CAZUNI010000061.1:0-19166 GCA_964622265.1 uncultured Acidobacteriaceae bacterium
AATTCAACTACCTTCTTTTCAAGACCCTGTATTAGGTTATGCAACAGCTTCTACGGTTTCCCGGAGCACTCTGTCTCCAATCAGATGGCCGTACGTATCGTTGACTGACTTGAAGTGGTCGAGGTCCCCAATGATCACGCCGAGGGAAGTGCCTTCCCGGCGGGAACGGAGTGTTTCGCGTTCCAGGGTTTCCAGAATCGTGCCGCGATTCCAAATTCCGGTTAAGGCATCGTGAGTGGCTTTGAAGCGCATCGCTTCGCGAGCCTGTACCAGCGTGTCTTCGAGTTCGAGCAAACGAATTCCCACGCGAAGTCGCGCCTTCAATTCCTGCGGGTGAAAAGGTTTGGTCAGGTAGTCGTCCGCTCCGGATTCCAGGCCCTCGACGACACTTTCCTTGGCGTCCTTCGCTGTGAGCAATAAAATGTAGGTGTAGGGTTCGGGCCGTTGCAAGCGCATGTCCCGGCACACGTCGACACCGTTTCGCTCCGGCATCATCCAGTCGAGCAGGGCGATGCGAGGGGCATCCGGGGTGATCAATCGCTCCCAGGCAACTTTGCCATCCTCCGCCGCGACGACTTCATAGCCCCACTTCGTCAGGAGGCCTTGCAACATCCTCCGCGAGACGGGTTCGTCGTCGGCGATCAGTATCTTCACTTCGAAACCTCCAGGGTGAAATTCTCGAGGAGCGGAATCAGGCGTTTGACAGCGCCCTCCAGCGCCTTGAGATTTTTTTTCGAAAGTTCGGGCTCCCCTTTTTTCGCGCTTTGTTCCAGTTGCATGGCTGCGTCTTGGGTGACTTGCGCGGAGAGATTGCCGGCCGCGCCTTTCATCGAGTGGGCAGACCGCTCGAGCAGGACCAGGTTTCCCTGCTGTAGCGCGCTGCGCATGGCATCGAGCAATTGCGGCGCATCGGCAACGAACAGTTGAATCATTTCTCCGAGCAGTTCCTGATCGCCCTCCACGCGCTCCAGCAGCGCCGCGCGGTCAATGGACTCTCCCTGCTGCACAGAATTTTCTGCCATGATTACGCTCCTTTCCGTTCCACCGAGACATCTCTCGATTTCCGCGAACATGCGGGCGGAATGGATCGGCTTCGAGACGTATCCATCCATTCCACCTTCGAGATATTTTTCTTTGTCGCCTCGCATGGCATTCGCCGTCATGGCCACGATCGGCAAATGGCCTCCCGACGATTTTTCCCGCTCGCGAATGGCTGCGGTGGCTTCCATACCGGTCATTTCCGGCATTTGAATGTCCATCAGCACAATATCGAAACCCTGCGGTGAAGCATGGTCAAACGCCTCGATGACCTCTCTGCCGTTATTTGCCAGAGTCACGGTATGGCCCTTCTTTTTCAGCAATGTCATGGCCAGCTTCTGGTTCACCGGATTGTCTTCGGCCAGCAGGATATTGAGATTGCGGCCCTTGGGACTTTCCTTTAGTGGCGGAGGCGCCGGCGTCAGGAGCTTTTGCGCGGGGCCCGCACCGAGGACGGTCACGATGGCGTCCAGCAATTCGGACTGGCCCACGGGCTTGGTCAGAAAAATATTCACGCCCAGTTCGCGGCAGCGCGCGGCGTCGGTCAAGTGCCGGTCGCCGGGAAGCAGCAAGACGATCGCGCCGGCCAGCGCCGGTTTCTTTTGCACGATGGCCGCCACGTCGAATCCGTCCATCCCCGCCATTTGCGAATCGAGCAGGACCAGCGGGAAAGGACGGCCCGCGCCCAGCGCCGCCTCCAGGGCGATCAGAGCGCTCACGCCGCCATCGGCCTCAGTTGGATTCATCCGCCAGTTGGTCAACATTTCCGCGAGGATGTTTCGATTGGTGGTGTTGTCGTCCACGACCAGAACGGGGAGTCCCGGGAATTTCATTTCCCCACCGGTGTCCTGAGCCGTGGAGGGACGCGCCGAATCTTTAAAACCGGCGGTGAAGTGAAATACGCTGCCGCGGCCGACCTCGCTTTCCACCCACATTTTTCCGCCCATCAATTCCACGAACTTCCGGGAAATCGTCAGACCCAGTCCGGTCCCTCCGAATTTTCGGGTCATGGATCCATCCGCCTGCGAGAAAGACTCAAAGATCACCTGCTGCTTGTCGAGGGGAATTCCAATTCCGGTGTCCGAGACGCGAATGTGCAGGCGCACGCCGTCGATCGTTTCGCTTTCGACTCGCGTGTCCACTACAATGTTTCCGCGCTCGGTGAATTTGATCGCGTTGCCAACCAGATTCACGATCAACTGCCGGAACCGCGTGGGATCGCCCACCACCGCGTAGGGAACGTCGGTGGAAACGCGCGAGGAAAGCTCCAGTCGTTTCTTGTCCGCGCGGACAGCCAGAGTCTTGAGCGTATCGCTGATCAGATCGCGAATCTTGAATTCGGTCTGTTCGAGTTCCAGCTTTCCCGCTTCAATCTTTGAGAAGTCCAGGATGTCATTGATCAGGTGCAGCAGGCTGTCCGCCGAGGACTTCACCAGGCCGAGATATTCGCGCTGCTCGCTGGAAAGTTCCGTATCCATCGCCAGGTCGGTCATCCCGATAATTCCGTTCATCGGCGTGCGAATTTCGTGGCTCATGTTAGCCAGGAATTCGCTCTTCGCGCGGCTGCCCGCTTCTGCCGCTTCCTTTGCTTCCAATAGAACAGACTGCGCCTGCTTGCGTTCCGTAATGTCCAGGAAAGTGACGACGCCACCGACTACTTCATCATCCCTACGAATAGGATGCGCCCAATATTCCGCGGAGAAACTCGTGCCATCCGCCTTCCAGTAAACTTCCTGGTCCGAATGAATGGCTTCTCCCCTGGCGAGAGCGCCAAGAATGGCACAGTCGCGCTCTGGGTACGGCGTGCCGTCGGGATGGGAATGGTGCATCACCAAGTGCACTTTTTTCCCCAATAGGTCATCCGGCTTCTGAAGCCCGAGCAATCGAGATGTAGCGGGGTTGCAGAATGTGCAGACTCCGTCGAGGCTTACGCCATAAATAGCTTCGGCCGTAGAATCCAGAAGAAGACGGATTCTTTCTTCGCTCTCATGCAAGGCGTCCTGGGCAAGCTTGCGGTCACGGACCTCCTGTTCCAGTTCATGGGTCCGTTCCTCGACCCTCAGTTCCAAGCCGTCGCGCGCGCTTCGCAGCTCACCGTCACGTATCTGGATCTGGCCCAGCATTTCGTTAAACCCATCGATCAGGACTCCTACCTCATCCTCGGATTCCTTGCGCGCGCGGATGGAATAATCCTTGCTCCCGGTAACCATTTTGGTGGTCCAGGCCAGTTGCAAAATCGGATTGGAAATGGGCTTTTGCAGCCATGCTGCCAATGCATAGGCCCCCATCGTCACGGCAGCCACGATCAGCCCGAAAAAAACCAGGTAGCCCTCAAGCAGTTGAATGTACTCAACGGTATCGCTTTCGAGGAATATATTCCCGACTTTTTCGCCGTCGAGTTTGATTGTCTGGAAAATCAGCATTCGATCGGAGGTAAACCGGCTGGCGTCGTTTTCGACTGGCGGAGGGTTATAAGGCGTCTTCGATGTCGCCCGGTGATAGGAAGCGAACGGCTTGCCGTCCTGATCGTAAGTGGTCGCTCCCAGAATGTGAGGTTTGGCAGCCAGCGCCTGCAGGACTTCGGCGGCTGATTTTTGATCCTTGAACGTCAGCGCGGCGGTGCTGTTGGTTCCCAGCACTCCTGCCAGCGCATTCAGGTCCTGAATTTGCAGTTGTTTGAATCGGTAAACGCCGTACTCCGCAAAAGCAAAGCTCGCCACGCATAGGGCCACAACCGTATTGATCATGATCACATAGGTGATCTTGCGGCGCAGCGAAAGTGAGCGAGTCCATTTCACTTCAGTTGAGTCCTACCTGTTCGGTGCCGGTAACCGTCTTGGCGAGAGACAGCAATTTGGAACTGATTTTCAGCCGCGCCCGGCTAGCCGCTCCCACATCTATGCCAAACCGCACGCGCTTATCCTCCATCACGAACTGAATCATTCCGCCGGACTCGATAAATCGATCTGTGTCCGCGACGGTCAGCACGCTTGCGCCATGCAAACCGGAAAGAATAGAAGCGACCCGCTTCTTTTCGGAATCGCCGATATATAGGATTTGACATGCGCGCAGGTCCTCGCCCGATTGGAAACTCCTAACTTCTAACAGGTGTCCCTGAACGCTCTTGCCCGATACCGCCTGCGCCAAATCATTTCCAAAGGGATTCTCACCGACAATACCGATCACCCACCGCCCATTGGTGTTCGCCACTGGATCGCCCGGCCATTCCACAAATTTCAAAAAGTTAAACAAATACGCAGCCTTAACTTGATATTCGGTCGGGGCTTCCTGCGCGCGGCTGGTTCCTGCCGGAAATCCGCAAACGCTTGTTGCTAGAAGGAGTAAGGACGCAACCCACCTCCCAATCTGTCGTGCCCGCCGTTGCGCCGGCGAACATTTCGAGTTGTGTGAAGAAGACACCGCAAGAATGGCCCCACACTAGCTGTCCAAGGGTGCATAGCCCTATTTCAAGAGCCGCCTTCCTTCCCCAAGCCGCCGACAACGCGAGCCAGGCTCAACAATTTGGAACTTATTTTCAATTTAGCCCGGCCCGTCGCATCCATGTTGATCGCAAATCGGATGCGATTATTTTCGGAATACAACTGGATCATGCCTCCATCCCCCAAGAACTCATTGAAGTCCGCAACGGTCAGCACGCTCGATCCGCGCAGGGACGCCACAATTTGCGGAACTTTCTTTTTCTCCGAAGCGCTGATAAACAGGATATGGCTGGATCGCAAGTCCTCCCCCGCGCGGTATTTTCGAATCACCAGGTCGCGTCCCTGCACCGTCTTGCCGACCACCACCTGCGGTAATGCGCTTCCAAACGGGTCGTCTCCTGCAATCCCAATCATGATCGGCGCCAGCGGATCCGGGAATGCCTCCTCGGGCCATTCCACGAATTTGAGAAAATTGAATAGATAGGCGGCTTTTACCTGATATTCCGACGGCGAATCCTGCGGTTGCATCTGTGGTGTGATCACAAGGTGGGCCACAACCAACAGCGCAAGAAACGGCCCGAGCCGCGAGGCTCGCAACGTTTTAGGTATACACTTTGCCTGTTTCTCGCGATCGTATTTCCCGTTGTGCATTTCGCCTCCACATGCAAGCCTCTTCTGCCCGCAGGTTTTTCAGCCGACGATATTTTTCTCCTCGAACCGGATTTTCATTTAACCGGAATACACCTCAAGCGATCGCCGTAGGAATTGATTGCACAACCGCAGCCAACCGCGGGACGTTTGGCACCTGCCAATCGCTTTGTTTTCAAAAGAGCGCAAATTTCGGAAGGTTACGTATCCCGGAGTTTGCGCCACCTGCGTTTCAGGTTGGCGTCAGTGCTCCTGTTTGACACAGTAAGAACATGAAATTACAACTTCCTTGTTTTCGCTTCACCCATATGGCCACTTCTAATTTTTGCCAATGGAAAATTCCAAGCCGGAGTAGACGACCACTCCCTGTTGCACCGGGATGGTATCGACACTGGTAAATCCCCAGCCGGGGAGCCAGATCGGACTATTCGTCAGATTGTTTGCGTGAACCACGAATGCGATTCCATTTCTGTCGCCAAACGGAAGGTATCTGGAAACGTCATACCGCAGATTCGCATTGAGAACGCTGTGCGAACCCTGCAAGGGATTGACTGCGCCCTGATAGCCGCCGATGGCCCCATCGGAAACGTCGAACAGGCTCAGCGTCAGGCCGCGCCTGTTTTCATAGCTCACGCCGGCCTTGAAGCCGAAGTTGGGAATCGGGGTCACATTCGTCATCCCCGTCCCGTTCTGATTGGTTTGATAGAGAATCGAACCCTGCAGATAGAATTCTTTTTGGAAATAATATTTTCCTTCGAATTCACCGCCATTAAATTTGACTTCACCGAGGTTGACGTATTGGATGGGTTTGCCCGCCACGGTGACAATGCTGTCGGTTTGCTCGCTGTGAAAAAAGTCGCCGCCCACCTCGACGCGTTTCCCCTGAAAAGCGACGCCGAGGTCAAACGTCTTGACCTTTTCCGGTTTCAAACTGGGACTGCCCACGATTCCTGGGCGGTTCAGCAGAAGTTCATCCAGAGCGGGCGCGCGAAATGCCCCGCTATAGAGCGCCTTGATGCTGGCCCAGGACGAGGGAGTCCAGATCGCTCCGACTCGGGGTACAGCATCGATCGGGATGCTGCCGATCTTGATGGTCTGGAAACCGGCGATCAGTTTCACATCGTGACGCAATTGATGATCGATCTGGCCGTAAAATGCCCCGCCGGGCAGGGTGCCTGTAGCGCTGATTTGATTTGGAAGAATGACATCTTTCTCCGTGCCGGCAGCGCGATTGAACAGGGCGCCAAGCGTCAACCTGTCCTTGGACGTGAGGGTAATCAGGTTGGTCCACTCTGCAACAAGTTCGCGCGAATCCCTGGTGGTATTGGGATACGGATATTTTTCCGCAAAAGTGGTGCGCGTGAACCCCACGTTGAAGTTCATGTCCCAGTTTTGTGTGGCTTTGTGGTCGTATCCGATATTCGCAAAATCTCTGGTCAGGCGGGTTTCGCCCACGCTGCCCTTAACAAATGCCGTGGACTGCCATTCCGTGAACGACGAAATGAGACTCAGCCCCTTGTAGTTCATGCCCAGATAATCGCCGGTCCCCCGGTCCACTACGGACACATTCTGGGTGGTCGGCACGGCCGGAGCGCCCGGGGAGTTTACCAATGAAGGCGGAATGGTGTAGGAAACGGGCCAATTGGGGGCCTCACGAAGCTGGGAGGCGCCGGTCATGCTAAAGTCGTCGCTCTTGTAAAGGAAATGCCCGGAGGCAGCCACAGCGCCGTCCACTCCGCCCAGACCCTTGACGTCAACCTGGTTGCTCTCGGCCTTCTTGGTGATCAAATTCACCACCGCCGAAAAAGCGTTCGACCCATAAAGGACCGAGCCGGGCCCCTTGATGATTTCAATTCGCTCGAGAATGTCCACGGGGAACGATTCGAGAAGATCGGAAATAATTCCGCCTTCCATCACTTCCCGTGTCGGGCGTCCATTGATCAGAAACAGGATGTGCCCGCCAGCGGTCTTGGTCTGGTCGCCGCGCGCGGCGACCATGCTGCG
Source organism: uncultured Acidobacteriaceae bacterium (assembly GCA_964622265.1). Classification (GTDB taxonomy): domain Bacteria; phylum Acidobacteriota; class Terriglobia; order Acidiferrales; family UBA7541; genus Palsa-360. The sequence continues at coordinate 7,131 of CAZUNI010000061.1, forward strand.
GTCGGTAAAGTATTGGCTCGTACCCGTCAAGCCGGGCACTCGTTGCAGAATTTCGTTCAGCGTCATTCCGCCAAAGCGCCGCAACTCATCGCTGGTCACCACGGACATGATGCCCGGCGCGTTGGACAGCTTGTCGGTAAACAGAGATGCCGTGGTCACCTTGAGGTTCTGAAGTTCTTCGATATCGATCGAAGTCAGATCCTGGACCACCACACTCTGATCTTTCGGGGGAGCGGCGGTCTGAGCCGACACCATCGAGGAAAACGGTAGAAGCACGAAAACCGAAACCACAAACACCTGTAACTTTTTTGTTGTCAGAAACAAAGGATCCCCCCCCAGCCAAGTTTGAACAGCTTTCGTTTCGCAGAACGAAAACCACACATGCCCATCTGGCCCCAAACGCGTAGCAGCCCCGTTCTGTGGTGACATATCGGCGCTAACGCCAAAAAACTGTATTTTTTTTGGGAGGCGTGTTGCCGGAACGTCAGAAAATCAAGGCCAATTCCGCTTGCGGGTAAGTATCAGAACGGAACATACTGGTTTCGGGAAATGCCGACGGCCATCCAGCACCCGGGCAGGGTGTTCTTTTTGGGGGTAAGCTGATTTCCGCAGGTCTTGATCGACGGAATGACTATCTGGATCGAAACGATTGGCAGTGTCGCAGCCTTCAGCACTACGGCTTGCTGGATTCCGCAGGCTATAAAGATTCTACGCGAGAAACGGACCGAAGGGCTTTCCCTACTTACTCAGTTCGTGTTCACCATCGGTGTCGCGCTGTGGCTGGCCTATGGATTGCTTCTGCACAATTGGCCCCTCATGCTTGCAAATGGAATCACGTTTCTGCTTTCGCTTTCGATTTTAGTCCTAAAGATCCGCTACAAGTGAATGCTTGCCAGTAAACAAGTCAACTCCACGCATTTTCGACGGTTGGAGCAAAATATTATTGCCAAGATAAGCAGGCATTGCTCATGCCGTGATAGAATCCAACCCGTCAGTTCTTTTCGCATTAACTAGACAAAAGCGCTTGCTTCGACGCTGGCGCTACACAGATACCACGTAGTCGCTAAAACTTTCCCCGATTGATTTGCTTCCCGGACGAAGCGTATAGATTCAACAATTTTCATACGCGAGGGGCCGCCTCCCCGGCCCGGAAAGGAATTTTCCAATGTCCGACGTGCGCACTTTAAATTCCGCCCGAGTCACCGCTTCGAATAATCCCCTCTCCAGCGACGAGCAGCGAAAGATGGACGCCTACTGGCGCGCGGCGAACTATCTGTCCGTCGGACAAATCTACCTCTTCGCCAATCCGCTGCTGAAGGAGCCGCTGAAGCTGGAACACATCAAGCCGCGCCTGCTGGGGCATTGGGGCACCACGCCGGGATTGAATTTTATTTACGTCCACTTGAACAGGCTGATTAAAAAGCTGGACCTGAACATGATTTACATTGCCGGACCCGGCCACGGCGGCCCCGGCCTGGTGGCCAACACATATCTCGAGGGCAGCTACACCGAGTTCTATCCCAATATTCAGCAAAGCGAAGAAGGAATGAAGCGCCTGTTCAAGCAATTTTCTTTCCCGGGAGGAATTCCCAGCCACGTCGCGCCCGAAACGCCGGGCTCGATCCACGAAGGCGGCGAGCTGGGCTATTCCGTCGCGCATGCGTATGGCGCAGCGTTCGACAATCCGGATTTGGTAGTGTGCTGCGTCGTCGGCGACGGCGAGGCTGAAACCGGAGCGCTGGCCGCAAGCTGGCACTCCAACAAATTCCTGAATCCCGCGCGCGACGGCGCGGTCCTGCCAATTCTGCACCTGAATGGCTACAAGATCGCCAACCCAACGATTTTGGCCCGCATGAGCGACGCGGAACTCACGCAACTTTTCGCCGGATACGGTTACAAGGCTCACTTCGTGGAAGGCCATGAACCGGACGTCATGCATCCGCTCATGGCGGCGACGCTCGATGCCGTAGTCGCCGAGATTCACGAAATCCAGCGCAAAGCGCGCGTCGATGGAGAGACCGATCGCCCAACGTGGCCCTTGATTATTCTCCGTTCGCCAAAGGGCTGGACCGGCCCGCGCGTTGTGGACGGCAAGCCCGTGGAAGACACATGGCGTTCCCACCAGGTTCCTTTGTCCGAGCTGGCCACCAAACCCGGCCACATCAAGCTGCTCGAAGAATGGATGAAGAGCTACAAACCCGAGGAATTATTTGACGCCACGGGCAGGCTGATTCCGGAACTTGCCGAACTTGCGCCCTCGGGAACTCGCCGAATGGGCGCCAATCCAATCGCCAACGGAGGCATCCTATTAAAAGATCTGGCGATGCCCGATTTTCGCGATTACCAGATAAAGGTGATGAAGCCTGGGACCACGGAGTCAGAGGCAACCCGCGAACTCGGCAAATTCCTGCGCGATGTGATGAGCCGCAACGCCGAGGCGTGCAATTTCCGCGTCTTTGGCCCGGATGAGACCGCCTCGAACCGCCTCGATGCGATTTACGCAGCCTCGGATAAAATCCTGATGGAGCCGCTGCTCTCCACCGACGAAAATCTTTCCACCAAGGGCCGCGTGATGGAGGTCCTGAGCGAACACATGTGCCAGGGCTGGCTCGAGGGCTATCTGCTCACCGGCAGGCACGGCTTTTTCTCCTGCTACGAGGCGTTCATCCACATCGTGGACTCGATGTTCAACCAGCACGCCAAATGGCTGAAGGTCACCAGCTGCATTCCGTGGCGCCGCCCGATTGCTTCCCTGAATTACCTGCTCACATCGCACGTCTGGCGGCAGGACCACAACGGCTTCACGCACCAGGACCCGGGCTTTATCGACCTCGTAGTGAACAAGAAAGCCGACGTAGTTCGCGTCTATCTGCCGCCGGATGCCAACACGCTTCTCTCCGTCGCCGACCATTGCCTGCGCAGCCGCCACTACGTGAACGTGATCGTTGCCGGCAAACAGCCCGCGCTGCAATATCTGGATATGAATTCAGCCATCAAACATTGCACCGCGGGAATCGGCATCTGGGACTGGGCCAGCAACGATCAGGGTACCGAGCCCGACGCCGTCATGGCCTGCGCCGGAGATGTTCCCACGCTGGAAGCCCTCGCCGCGGTGGACCTGCTGCGCCAGCATTTTTCCGATCTGCGAATCCGCTTCATCAATGTAGTGGACCTGATGACGCTGCAACCGCCTAGCGAGCATCCGCACGGCCTCCCCGATACCGATTTCGATTCCATGTTCACTCTCGACAAACCAATTATTTTCGCGTTCCACGGATATCCGTGGCTGGTCCACCGTTTGACCTATCGCCGCGCGAATCACGATAACCTGCACGTCCGCGGCTATAAGGAAGAAGGAACCACCACCACGCCATTCGATATGACCGTCTTGAACGATCTCGACCGTTTCCATCTTGCCGCGGATTTGGTGGATCGTGTGCCGCGCCTGCAAAAAGTGGGCGCGCACTTCAAGCAATTCCTCCGCGACAAGCTGACCGATCACAAGCAATACATCATGGAGTACGGCGACGACATGCCGGAAATCAAGAATTGGAAGTGGCCATACTAAATCTTCTAGTCCTACGCCGGGCAGTGCCTCTCTGCGCCTCGTGGTAATCCTCACGCCAGTGGGCTCCAAGTAGAGCCCGCACCCGCTCATGACCTTTGTTCCGTTTTAGGATTTCAACAAGGAGCACGGAGAGAACACGGAGACTCCACAAGCATTTCGTCGGATAATACTCGCTGCTGATCTGGGGCGCACACGGCAGGAGCTCACAACATGAATATCCTCGTACTGAATTCCGGCAGCTCAAATCTGAAATTTCAAATTCTCGCCACCGACCTCGACCGCATCCGCCAGGACACCGATAAACGCGTGTTGCGCGGCGAAGTCGAACGAATCGGCGGAGAAGCGATCGTCACCATTCGCAAGAGTGACGGCTCCAAACAAACGATCACCGCCTCCCTGCGTGACATTTCCGCAGCGCTCGATTTCGTAATTCGCTGGACCGCCTCCGACCAATCCGGCATCGAGGAAATTAAAAGCGTGAGCGACATTCACGCGGTCGGACACCGCGTGGTCCACGGCGGAGAGCGCTTTAAAGAATCCGCGATCATCACCGAGGATGTCCTAAAAGAAATCGAAGAGTGCATCGACTTGGCTCCCCTGCACAATCCAAACAGCATCAAAGGAATTCTTGCCGCGCGAGGACTCTTTGGCCGCGAGATGCCCCAGGTAGCTGTCTTTGACACGGCGTTCCACCACGCCCTCCCGGAGCATGCCTACTTGTACGCGATCCCCTATCATTACTATCTGCGCCACCGCATCCGCCGCTACGGTTTTCACGGCACATCGCACCGGTACGTCTCGTATCGCTATCGCACCATCCGCAATCTGACGCGACAGCAAACCAATATCGTCACGCTGCACCTCGGCAACGGCTGTTCGGCGGCCGCGATTCATGGCGGAAATTCCGTCGACACCTCCATGGGCATGACACCACTCGAGGGCTTAATGATGGGAACCCGCTCAGGCGACATCGATCCCTCGATCCTGGGCCTTATCGCAATCAAGGAAGGCATGTCCTTCGACGAGGTCGAAAGCCTGCTCAACAAGCAGTCCGGCCTGCTGGGAATTTCCGGCCTCACCAACGATATGCGCGTTCTGCAGAGCGAACTCGAAGAGCATGACGACCGCCGCGCGCGCCTGGCCATTGAAATTTTCTGTTACCGCGTCCGCAAATACATCGGCGCATTCCTGGCAGCCATGGGCGGAGCCGACGCAATCGTATTCACAGGAGGAATCGGTGAGAACTCATCCGAAATTCGGGAGAGAATATGCGAGGGACTCGAATGGGCCGGTCTGTCTCTAGACAGCGAAAAGAACAAGACAACAATGGGAAAGGAAGCCGCGATAAGCACGGAAGGCTCCCGCCTGGCCGCCTACGTAATTCCCACAGACGAAGAACTCCTGATCGCAAGAGACACAGTCCGCTGCATCCTAGGCGAGCCAAACCCAACCTAACTCAAGCAGAAATGTTAAGGAGCAAAGGGTGCCGCACCCTTGCGCTTTTAGCAAGGGTGCGGTTCTTAATTCAAGTCCAAAGCAATATTTCAGGTCAGACAAAAAATGATGAAGGCAAACAGAAGCGAGGCTAAGCTTCGAACCCAAAACAAAACTATTTCTCCGCAGGCAGCATAGGCGGAGCAGGCATAGTTTCCAATTTCATCTGATACTCCGGATACATAGTCTCAGCCCCGCCGCGCGTAGCCGCAAACGGAACCTGCCACTTCGAAGCAAACTCCGAAAGCCACGGATTCTTTCCCGGCAAATGGAACGCGACATACCCGTCCGGGTGCGGAACCGACTCGGTCGGCAGGCAGTGGTCATGTTTCGGCTTCAGGTCAAAGCCATCGTCCACAACCCAGCTTGTCGTTCGAACCAGCGGTTCGGTCATATACACAGGGTCCTTGATGACGGTCGTGAGCGTGAGGACGTTGTGATATCGCGTGTAGTATTCGATCACCGTAGCCTGCGCGCTGCGAGCGACCCCGTTCTTGCGGATGCGGCCTTCCTTCAAATGCGTGGTCGTTACCTTCAGCGTCTGCCCTTCCCATTCGCCCGTGGAGAATCCTTCCCAGGTGTGCGGCGCGTTTGCCGAAGGGTGCGGACGTCCATCCATATAGATCGTTCGTTGCGTGAGCATGTACGCGTACAGCATGTTCCAGGACGAAGTGACTTTCGTGAGCGGATCCATTTCGCTCCACATCCGCATGTCCGCCTGCCCACGAGCGGCGTAGTCCGCAGGAGGCTGCTGGCATCGATGGTCCAGCATTTCCGATTCCTCCGCGTCCCATGTATCGGCTTTGAGCCGCGCGGCGTCATTGAGCGGCAGACCGGTGTAGTCGCCGATGTCCGGGCCGCCGGACCGGTCGTTCTCATCCTCGTGTATTTTTGTGAGCCATCCTCCGGAGAGATCGACCTGAGCAAGCGCGGGACGCGTCGCCAGAATTGCTGCAAGCAGCGTGAATACCGCGAATACGAAAATACGGCGAATCTTCGGCATAATTCCCTCCAAATGGCAACTCACTCGATCTCTACACTGCAACACGAACCGCTCTACGAACTACCGATACTGCTTGGGCGCAACCGCCATCGGCGCCCGCGGCCACAACGGCCGGCACGGCGTCGGATTCCACTTCGACCCGTCGGCCTCAAGCTTGAACTGGCCCGACGTGATAAACCGATCCCGCAGGTACAACGGCTCTTCCACGACGGACGTCACAGTCATGTAAGATTGCCCATCGATTTCGAAGCGGCTGTAATATTCGGTCAAGATCATGTTCTCGCTGTACGGCACGCCGTTTTTTCGCAAGTAGCCGGCGCGCATGTGCCGGGTGACCACGGCCAAGTCCCCACCCTTTACGCCGCGCCGTTTTTCCCAGGTCGCGACGGAATCGCCCTGCCAGTCCGGAGTCGCGCCCTGCTGCCACTTCGATCCATCGAAATGAAACAGGCGCGATTGCATTCCCGCGTCGGTATCCATGCGCATGGTGGAGGCATTCTCCCAAGTGATGTGCAGCCGTTCCGGTATGCGCATGATGTTGCCAGCGCCGTAGGCCTTGCACTGATTCCCGTCGGCCTCGTCCTTCTTCGGATCCCACGCTTCCGCAATTTTTAGGCCCGCGTCGTTTAGCGGAACGCTGATGTAGTCGCCCTTCGCGGGAGTGAGCATCCGCCAGCGCCAGTCTTCGTCCACAACGGACACCCAATAGCCGGTCATATCGAAAGCAGCGTTATCTTTCGGCGTGACGGGCACAGCGCCAGCCGCCGCACGCCCCTGAGCGCGCGCCGCGCTAAAAATTCCAAGCCCAAACAGTAGGAAAACAACGGCAGCAAATTGTCCGGCCAAGCGCTTCGAAAAAAATTCACCGAGGATATTCTTCCCTGTCATCATCCCAGTCGTGCTACTCCTGATTTGGGCGCTCATCGACTTCCCGCTCCCGCAGGCTTCTTAGCCTTCTTAATTTGAGTCTTGCTCAGATCGCGGTAAACCGCCTCGATAAACATATCCTTCGTGGCGCCATAGGTGCCCAACCCGTCGTAGTCGAGTGTCGGCTTTGCCGCCTTCACCTGATCGAGGGTCATCCCCTCCTCGACCATGCTGGCGATGCGCGCGCGAATCACCGTCACCATATCGCGGTAGTTTACGACGTCATTCCTGTCGCAGATGGCCCCATGCCCGGGAATTACGTAGGTACCGGCCTCTTCGTTTTCCTTGCCGACAAGCATATCGATCAACTGATTCAGCCCTTTGACGAAGCCGTCTATGCTGCCGCCTTTTTTATCGTCAATCACCGGATAGCTGACCATCGGATTGAACAGGTCTCCGGTACTCACCACGTCCGAACCGCGAAACAGCACGACGCTGTCTCCATCGGTGTGCGCGGCTGGCACATGAATAAGGTAGACGGACTCACCGTTATAGATCTTCCAGTCGTCCTTGTCGTAGGTGTCGGTCGGCCAGGTGTCCTCCGCAGCCAGAGCTTTCTGGCCGGCGGGCGCGCTCATCCTATTAAGCACATTCAGGTGCGCCAGAATCGCCGCGCCTTCGGGCTCATCCGGAACGGTCGATCCGGTCGGCATCGTCCATCCGACTTTCGCAAGCTTCGCGTTGCCCCCGGTATAGTCTTCGTCCATATTCGTCGCGACGATATAAAAAATGGGCTTGTCCGTGAGAGCGTGGATCGCGGAAATCACCGTGTCGCTCATCCGCGCAACGCCTGTATTGACGACCATCACGGATTGATCTCCGACCTGCACCGCGATGTTCCCGCCGGCCCCGGCGATCATATAAACATTCCCCTGAACGTGCAGCAGCTCCACTTTCCCGTTTTCCAGCCGCATGCAAACGCCGCCAGGAGGGAACTGGCCGCAAGTGGAGTCCAGGTGTATCGAAGGATCCACGCGCCCGCCCGCCGCCTGACGCGCGGAAACGCTCCCCCCTCCTACAACGAATAGCAACGCCAGCGCGACAGCGATTGCCATGACGCGCCTCCTGACGTTTACTTTCATAATTGTTCTTCCCTCTAAAACGAACCTTTGACAGGCGTCGTTGTGCATTTCAGTCGATACTCAGGTCGTATCGTTCGGGCTAGCCCAATCAATGCGTTAATGGAAATGTTCGCCTCATTATAATCACGTTTTGAAGCACGCGCAAAAACCTAATCCATCCATGATAGTTGAACTTGATGTGCGTAGGGTGCCGCATCCTTGCGAAGTAAGCAAGGGTGCGGTTCTTAATTAACATTCATCACCCAATTCGCCGAAGCCGATCTAAGGCAAAAGCGAATGGAGGCGCGGGTCGGATTTGAACCGACGAATGGAGGTTTTGCAGACCTCTCCCTTAGGCCTCTTGGGTACCGCGCCGAATGCCTGAGTATAGCGAAACAACCTTCCACTTGTCAGCGTCGTCCTTGCGAAGAACTTTTTGGCAGCAAAGGTTTTAGTAGCACACACTTCAGTGTGTGTGCTTTTGGTTTAGGAGAGGCAAATGAAATCAAACCAAAAGAACGCACGCTGAAGTGTGTGCTACTAGGCGCTTAGTCCCCACAGGATTGCAAGAACATAACGGAGGGTTTCAGTATCTTCATTTTTCGAATTCGAAATGAAGAACCGGTTCTGTACCCGCCGCCCCCTCCATTGCATCAATGGTTTCCTGGTCTGCCCAATGCGTGGATGACCAGCGCGACAGCAATGATAAGCGTCAACCCCTCGACGAGCAGCGCATACCCGACGAGCCTCCTGGTTCGATCGAACCTGGCCACCAACCGACTGATACCCATTCCCACCAGAATAAAAGGCGACGACATCAGCCTGCAAAAACAGAGATTGATTAAGGCCTGCCCCACATGCTTTTCGCCCGCATAGAGCACAATAAGACAAACGGGCGAACTCAGGCTAAGGCCCAAAAGGAATATGGAATAGCCCGTAAAGTAGGCCTCAAACTGCGCAGTGGCCCAGATCAGGAAGCCGGTTGGGACCATAAAGAGACCTGCTATAAAGATGTACAGCAATGCATCGCCGAAAGCCCACATGCCACCGGATGCATCGGCTGGATATCGAAGTTCCTGCAGGTGACGCCCAAAGAGCAAAGCTGCCGCAACTGCCGACACAACGGCATACCCCACAGCAACTAATTTCATCTGGACACGCCAGGACGTAATTTGCACAACAGTATTCTAACGTCTGGATGGACAGGCCCACGCAACGGAGTCAATTTGGTGGGCGAAATACTCAATACGCGGGATCGCTGGTTCCCCGGCCACATTCCGATAACGCCTGGCAGCTCAACTGGTCACCACCTTTAATTTCATTGTGTCCGGAGCAGGAGCAGCGTACGATCCACAAGTAAGAGGCCCAAACCGGATATCTGTGCTAAATCCAAAAGTCTAGTGGGTTGATTTATCTGGGAGGAAATTTACGGAACGGCGTACTGCATTCCTTGCCAAACTGCTCGGTCTCTGCTTGATCGCCATCGCGGTAGCTATGTTCGCGCGCGCCCAAGCGACAGTAGAGATTATGAAGGCGATCATTCAAGACCGTCCGCTGCTCTTCATCTGTGGTCTCATGGGAGTGACCGCGGGCCTGGCGATCGTACTCGCACATAATGTGTGGTCAGGCGGTGTGCTACCGATCATCGTCACCCTCTTCGGTTGGGTAAGCCTTATCAAGGGGATGCTGTTGTTGGTACTCTCACCGGAAACGGAGTCTCGTGTTTTCATTGTTGGGCTTGGTTACGAACAACATCCGATTCTATTTGCCGCCTTCGTGCTTCTTCTCGGCGCCTACTTGACCTTTTCGGGATTCAACTTCAAAACACGCTCTTCAGAATGAGAAGTCCAGCCCGTGTCCATCCTCACAGACCGCTAATTCCATTTCTCGCGACATGGCCGCCCAAAACGTGCGAAAAAGCGTACGACGCATCAGCCCGATATTCGAATCGGAAATTCCGGACAAAATCGAAATATGTCCGAAAGGGAACAGATGCCAAATGTCACATGGTCTTAGAATCAAAATTGCGTGGCGAACACGTTTGTGAAATGCAAAAAGGTATTAGCGATGAAAGGAATGGTGGGCATTATGCGAGTGCGAATGAATTTGAAGCAATGTGCGTGGATTGTGGCGATGACCCTGGGTATCGGCATTACAGGAGGTACGGCACAACTCGCTGCTTCTCCGTCACCACAGGAACAGCACGATCAGGATTACTCGAAAAATAAGAACTACCAACAAGGTATGCGCGACGGGCGCGATGACGCCGCACATAAGCGTGACCACTCCAAGAGCAGGAATTTCAAAAAAGACGATGACAAGAAAGATTACGAGACTGGCTATCAGGTAGGTCACCAGGGCAATCCACCGGATCATAGATAACAAACCGGGTCAGGAACACTTCCTCGACACGGAAATCAAATTCATTAGGTATGGCGGACTAGCGTGCCTCCGGACGCACTGCCTCACGGCGTGTCTGTGCTACGCGGAAGCATATAATCGACGACGTTCTGAAGACGACTGAGAAAAAGTATGTTCCACTTAATCTGGTACATTCTCATTGGGCTGATCTCGGGGGTTATCGCGAAATCGGTGATGCACGTGCACATGACGATCTTCTGGACGATCGTGCTCGGCATCACCGGATCGATCATCGGCGGTGGCGTTGCTCACATGTTTTCACGCCCGACAAACGAACGATATCATCCCGCCGGCCTGATACTGTCAACTCTGGGCGCGATCTTGGTTCTCTACATTTGCTTTAAGTTGAACATTCATTTTCCCGCTCCTAATCTCTCATTCCGATAGGACGATCCCGAAAAACACCGCAGTGTCTGAGGACCGCTCGCTGTCATTGCTTCTGCTCTGTGGGCCACGTTCCGTCCCCTCTATCAGGCGCAATACTTCGAATCATGTGCCACCCAGTGATGCTGCCGGGGCGCGTGCGGCCTCATCCGAGCTTTTACGAAAATCTGTTCTGACGCCGGGGAGCAACAAAAAAACGACTGCGGTGATGGATGATAAATCCAAAAGGAAACCACTGGGCTTACCGAGATGCAAGAATGTCGTTGCGAATTGTAGAACGATAGTCGTCGTTGCGGCTAGCCCATCTAGCCCTAGCGCGACCCACCACGCCCACAATCGTCTTTGCCAAACACCAATTGCACTGAGTAGCCACAAGAAAGCAACGGCCCCCAACAGCACCGATGACCAGACTAATCGCTGAGACATTGATGCGGCGTTCGGTTGGCTTCGGACGTAGTCGCTAGCCGCAGTTTGCGCAAATACGATGGTAGTCCCAGCGGCTCGCGCGCCCCCCCAGAGCTGAAGAACAGTCAAGGCTGTAATAAATGGGCGCTCCGCTAACACTTCATAGACGACGCGCCATGGATTCGCCGCTGCCCCGCCCGCGATATTCTGCGCAACGATGCGTGGCCGGACGACGAGGAGCATCAGATTCATGAACGCGATAATAAACACTGCGATGCGCGTCTCAAGATTTACCGACAGCTTGACGCCTGACGAGGCAAACCCGATGTAGACGCCAACCGCAGCAAGAGCATTTGTAAAGACCGCTCGTTGCCAAACAGACCACTGGTCTAAAGGTTTCACGGTTATCCCACAGGACTCGGCCCAAGCATTTTAGCGTTACTTCATTCTGTTGGAAACAGCGTTGCGCCCGGTAAGTTGTCTTCTCATCATGCGGGATTTAGCACCTTCCCAGTTGCCCATAACGTTTCTCAGACTTGGCCAGGAGATGCGGTCTACTTCACACTTTCGGCGGCCAATTCTCACGCAATCTCTCGCCCCACCGCATCGTTCGACCGTAACTGTTCACAACAAGACAGACTTTTTCCCCGGGTATAGTCATGATGGCATTCGGAATTGATGGAACATGGCGGCCATGTCCCTTGTGGAGTGACTGCACACGGTAGTCCGGGCGGGCCTTTGCAGTTTGACCGCTTGGAAGCTGCCCTTGCCGC
>CAZUNI010000062.1:0-18852 GCA_964622265.1 uncultured Acidobacteriaceae bacterium
CAGGATAACCAGCTCCAAAGGCTGGCGTGCTACCAATTGCACTACCCCGGAGTAGTTTAGGGCCTAAACAGATTAGCGTAAGTGGCGGAATCCGTCCAATGGGTCGTGAAGAGGGAAGTTTGCAGCCACAAGGATGGCGTCACCTGAATTTCCGGCGCACCTTTTTCTGGATGCGAGTTTCTGTTAGTCTGAATGGACTCAAATTGAAACGGAGAGGTGTCCGAGCGGTTTAAGGAGCACGCTTGGAAAGCGTGTGTTGGGGAAACTCAACCGTGGGTTCGAATCCCACCCTCTCCGCCATCAAATCGTTACGTATCCATCCCTATCCTGCCACTCACGAAATGTCGATTTTGCGGCCCAAAATGCGGTATTTTGCATCCGAAACTGGATGATATTTTTTCTTCCATGCAACGGGAAGCCAATTGGCCCGATCCGCTCCGCGGCCAAGTCGCATGGTTGAGCTTCAAAATACGAACGTTACTGGCGAGGGAAATCTAAGCTACAGCAGTCGTTCGTTTACTGCTGGTAACTTAATCCAGGCAGATTGTCGCGAAACTGGGCACACTATGGAGTTGCTCCTCCCTTCCATTTTATTCCATCGAAAGCTCTTACCGCCTAACGGGAGAGAATACAGGATTTCTTACATTGTCCATTACAGTACAACCGTGTAACGTGCATCATATAAACTTGGAATCGGATGTTTCCGAATGTACGGCAAGGACGCCAGTACGGGAAAGGAGACTCTGATTGACAGCTGACGCCAGCGAGCATTCACCCATCAACCCTGACCATCAAATCCCAGCCCATTTTCCGGTCCGTCCCCGCAATAAGGTTATACGGATTGTCGTATGGAGTGTGGTGCTACTGGTCATTGCCATTGCGTTCATCCTTCTCTGGCGTCATTACGAAGATGCCAAGAACGCGGCCGCTTCGGCGCGCCCGGCGCCGGGGACTGCCATTACCACCGCGACGGCTCAAAAAGGAAACATCGGCATTTACCTGGACTCTATCGGAACGGTCACTCCTGTCTATACCGATTCGATTACCAGCCAGGTGAATGGGCTGGTTATCTCGGTTCAGTTTAAGGAGGGGCAACGCGTACACAAGGGCGATCCTTTAATCGACATCGATCCGCGTCCTTACCGGGCGACGCTTTTACAAGCACAAGGGACGCTGCAGAAAGACGAGAACTTACTCGCCCAGGCACGGATGGACCTGGAGCGCTATCAAGCGGCGTGGGCGCGCAATGCCATAGCCAAGCAAGTCATGGACGACCAGGAAAAGCTTGTGCTACAGGACGAGGGCGTCGTAAAGAACGACCAGGGGACTGTCCAATACGATCAGATTCAAGTCGACTACTGCCATATTACTGCTCCTATCGACGGGCAGGTGGGTTTACGGCTAGTAGATCCGGGCAACGTGGTCCAGTCGAATGGAACCACAACTCTTGCAGTGATTACCCAGATCGAGCCCATCACCGTAATTTTCACCATACCTGAAGACAGTCTGGGCCAGGTCGTAGCGCGCCTGCGAAAGAACGCCAAGCTCGCTGTCGATGCCTTCGATCGTACGGCGCAGACGAAGATTGCCAGCGGGCAGTTGCTTACTCTGGACAATCAGATCGATACCACGACGGGGACGGTAAAAGGACGATCGTTGTTCGCCAATAAGAACGATCCCCTCTTTCCGAACCAATTTGTGAACACCCGTCTGCTGGTGAATACGTTGATGGGAGTGACGCTGATCCCGTCATCGGCCATTCAACAAAACGGGCAGGCATCGTTCGTGTATGTGATTCAAAACAACATCGCTCATTTACGCAGCATAAAGCCGGGGGTTACCGATGGGGGGGTGACGCAGGTCGATGGCATTAATCCCGGGGATGTGGTCGCTAACAGCAGCTTTGATAAATTGCAGGACAACGCTGCGGTCGTCATTTCGAAACAGGCTGTCCCGGCTGCGGCGAGCGGGAGCAGCGCTCCGTGAGTCCCTCTCGTCCATTCATTCTGCGTCCAGTCGCCACCGCCTTGCTCATGGCTGCAATCCTTCTGGTCGGCATTGTCGGATATACACAACTCCCGGTTTCCGCGTTGCCCGAAGTCGATTATCCCACCATTCAGGTGCTCACGTTTTATCCCGGCGCAAGCCCGACTGTGATGGCAACCACGGTGACTGCGCCGCTGGAGCGGCAATTCGGCCAGCTCCAAGGTCTGAGTCAGATGACTTCCAGCAGCTCCGGAGGCACTTCCGTCATCGTTCTGCAGTTTAATCTCAGTTTGGCGATCGATGTAGCCGAGCAGGAAGTGCAGTCGGCTATCAACGCGTCGCAGAGCTTCTTGCCGTCCATACTGCCGGCACCCCCGACTTACAGTAAGACAAATCCGGCTGACGCTCCCGTGCTCACCCTCGCGATTACGTCGCAATCGATTCCACTGTCTCTGGTGGAGGACCTGGTGGACACTCGCCTGGCGCCAAAGATTTCCCAGCTCAATGGGGTTGGCCTCGTAAGCATCAGTGGCGGCCAAAAACCAGCGGTGCGCATTCAAGCAAACCCCACAGCCCTATCATCCTATGGCCTAAACATGGAAGACCTGCGCACTGCGCTGACTCAGGCCAGTGTGAATGCCGCCAAAGGGAATTTCGACGGGCCCCGCCAGGATTACCAGATCGATGCCAACGATCAATTGATCACCAGCGACGATTATCGGAAGGTCGTAGTTGCCTACCGCAACGGCGCTCCGGTGATGCTGACTGACGTGGCGAATATCGTAAACGGCATCGAAAACAACAACCAGGCCGCGTGGATGAATCAGACTCCCGCCGTAATCCTGAACGTGCAGCGGCAACCCGGAGCCAACACCATCAATGTCGTCAAGGGCATCAAGCAACTCCTGCCCCAGCTGGAGGCCAATCTACCCACAGGCATTCAGGTGACCACGCTCACCGATCTCACGACTTCGATTCAAGCCTCCGTATCCGATGTGGAGTTTGAATTGATGCTGACCGTGGGACTCGTGGTTCTGGTCATCTTTCTTTTTCTAAGGAATCTTTACGCCACGATCATTCCGAGCGTGGCTGTTCCATTGTCTCTGATTGGCACCTTCGCGGTCATGTACGCTCTCGGATACAGCCTGGATAATTTGTCATTGATGGCGTTAGCCATCTCCACCGGATTCGTCGTGGATGATGCCATCGTAATGATTGAGAATATCTCGCGATACATCGAAGCCGGCGATCCGCCGATGGAGGCTGCGCTCAAAGGGGCGGAGCAAATCGGTTTTACGATTCTCTCCCTGACCGTCTCGCTGATCGCCGTGCTGATTCCCTTGTTATTCATGGGGGATGTGGTTGGGCGTCTGTTTCGCGAATTTGCCGTCACGCTGGCCGTTACGATCGTCCTTTCGGCGGTGGTTTCGCTCACGCTCACTCCCATGATGAGCTCGCGCATCCTGCGGCACGTTCCAAAGGAAAAACAGGGCCGTTTTTATCAAGCCTCCGAGCGCGTCTTCGACCGGACGATCGCTTTCTATGGCCGGACGTTAAAATTTGTCCTTCAATACCAGACGATCACATTGCTGGTCGCCGCGGCTACGCTCATGCTTACGATTTTTCTTTACATTGTGATCCCAAAGGGGTTTTTCCCGGTGCAGGACACGGGCGTCATCCAAGGAATATCGCAGGCGCCGCCGACGATTGGCTCAAAAGCCATGGCGGAAAAACAGAAGGAGCTGGCAAAGATTGTGTTGGACGACCCCGCTGTCGAAAGCCTTTCGTCGTTCATCGGCGCCGATGGAACGAATACAACGTTGAATAGCGGAAGATTGTCTATCAACCTGAAGCCGCTCGACAAACGCAGTATTAGCGCGTCCGACGTGATTCGCAGGCTCAAGTCCAAACTGGATCAGGTGCAGGGTATACAGCTATTCATGCAGCCGGTGCAGAACATTACCGTGGACGATCGAGTGAGCCGCACGCAATACCAGTACACCTTGGAGGACCCCGACGCGAACGAACTGAATGACTGGACCAACCGTTTCGTCGAGCGGCTAAAAAAGCTGACGGAGTTGGAGGATATTGCCACCGATCAACAAACGGGAGGGCTGGCTGTTTCTTTGGTGATCGACCGGGTCACCGCCTCGCGATTTGGCATCGCCCCGTCAACGATTGACAACACATTGTATGACGCCTTCGGGCAGCGGCAGATCAATACGATGTACACGCAGGTGAACCAGTACCACGTTGTTCTCGAAAGTCAGCCGCAGTTTCAGTTGGATCCCAACAAACTGAATCATCTATTCATCCAGTCCAATGCCTCCTCAGGCGCAACCGGTACAGGCGCAACCTCTTCCTTTGCGTCCTCCGGAGCCACTGCCGCCGGATCCAACGCGCTGACGACTTCCGTGCTTTACACTCCGGCGGCAAGCACCCTGGCTCCGCCGCGTAGCGCGCTTACGGCTAGCGCCAGCGCGGCGAATTCCAGCCGGGGAGCCAACTCCGCAGGGATTACGAGTTCGGCTGCAAACAATGCCGTGCCGCTCAGCGCGTTCGCGCATTTTGAGAACACAACCGAGGCACTCACCATTAACCATCAAGGCCAATTTCCGGCCATCACTGTGTCCTTCAATCTCGCGCCGAATGGCGCCCTGGGCAATGCTATTACGGATGTCGATAAACTAAAGAATGACATGCACATGCCGGCTAGTCTTCAATCGGACTTTCAGGGCACAGCGGCGTCATTCCGCGATTCTCTATCGAGTGAGCCTTTGCTTATTCTCGCTGCCTTGGTCACTGTGTACATCGTTCTCGGCGTCTTATATGAGAGTTTTGTCCACCCGGTCACGATTTTATCAACGCTGCCCTCCGCCGGCGTCGGCGCTTTTCTGGCGTTGCTTTTGTTTCATCAGGATTTAAGCGTGGTGGCCATTATCGGGATTGTCCTGCTGATCGGTATCGTGAAAAAAAACGGGATCATGATGGTGGACTTCGCGCTGGATGCCGAGAGGAATCATGGGATGAACTCGACGGACGCAATTTACCAGGCATGCCTACTTCGATTCCGCCCCATTATGATGACCACGATGGCGGCACTCCTGGGAGGCCTGCCCTTGGCCTTCGGATCCGGTTTCGGTTCTGAATTGCGCAGGCCGCTGGGCATCGCCATGGTGGGCGGATTGATACTGAGCCAGGCGCTTACCCTTTACACTACGCCCGTTATTTACATCTTTTTCGACAAACTCGCGCGGCGCTTTGAGCACAATCCGAGTGCGGTGGAAACCGGAGAGACGGAATCGGCGGGACCGGCATGAATATCTCCGCACCATTCATTCGACGGCCTGTGGCTACCACCTTGCTCACCGTGGCGATTGCCCTAGCCGGAGCGGTCGCATACCGGGTACTTCCCGTGGCGCCCCTTCCAGAGGTCGATTTTCCGACGGTTTCAGTCGGCGCAGGTTTGCCGGGAGCCAGCGCCGATATCATGGCCTCCTCCGTTGCAACTCCGCTGGAGCGGCAATTCGGGCATATTGCGGGCGTGACGGAGATGACCTCCACAAGCACCCTGGGAACCACCGCGATCACAATTCAGTTCGACCTCAGCCGCGACATCGATGGTGCGGCCCGCGATGTGGAGGCCGCCATCAATGCGGCGCGCACTTATCTCCCGGCCAATTTGCCGGGCAATCCGACCTACCGCAAGGTCAATCCCGCCGATTCGCCCATCATGGTTCTCTGCCTTACCTCGGACAAGTACGGTCCCGATAAAATCTATGACGAAGCCTCCACGATCCTGGCGCAAAAGCTTTCACAAATACAGGGCGTGGGACAGGTCAGTGTCGGAGGCGGCGCGCTGCCGTCCGTGCGCGTGGACGCGAATCCCACGCAACTGGCGAGCTACGGTTTAACGATGGCGAACTTGCAGTCCACACTGAGCCTGCAGAACGCCGATCTGGCCAAAGGACAAATTACCGATGGCACAGTGACCGCGGATATCCTGGCTAACGACCAAATTTCGCACGCGGTGGATTACAAACCGCTCGTTGTAGGGTACAGCCACGGAGCGGCCATTCGATTGTCCGATGTCGCCCAGGTAACCGACTCGGTGCAGAATGTCCGCGCAGCGGGATATCTAAACAGCAAACGCGCGATTCCGGTCATCATTTTCCGCCAGCCCGGTGCCAACATTATTCAAACCGTGGATCGCATCCGCGCTCAGCTTCCGTCTATCGGCGCGTCCATTCCAAAGGGGATCGATACCTCCATCATTCTCGATCGCACGATCACCATTCGGGCCGCCGTCAGTGACGTCGAAAGGACCCTGCTGATTTCCATCGGCCTCGTGATTGTGGTGGTGTTTGTCTTCCTGCGCAACGGCCGCGCGACACTCATACCTGGCGTTGCCGTGCCGGTCTCACTGGTGGGCACGTTCGCGGTGATGTATCTGCTCGGGTACAGCCTCGACAACCTCTCGCTGATGGCCATGACCATTTCCACTGGATTTGTGGTCGATGACGCCATCGTGGTGATGGAAAATATCTCGCGCCACCTGGAGAACGGAATGAAGCCCTTTGCAGCGGCCCTGAAGGGCGCGGAAGAAATCGGTTTCACCGTCTTTACCATCAGCATTTCGCTGATTGCGGTTTTTATTCCGCTGCTATTGATGGGCGGAATCGTCGGACGTCTCTTCCGTGAATTTGCGGTCACGCTCTCGACGTCTATCGTCGTATCCATGGCCATTTCGCTGACCACTACGCCCATGATGTGCGCTTACCTGTTGCGGAACGAGCGTGCGGAAAAACATGGCCGCATCTATAAGGCCACCGAAAGGTTTTTTGACTGGGTGCTTTCCTTGTATCGCGGGAGCCTGCGCTGGGTCCTGGACAATCCAATCCTTACCCTGCTGGTACTCTTCCTCACTATAGCGCTCAACGTGGTGCTGATCGTCAAAATCCCCAAGGGTTTTTTCCCAGTGGAAGACACGGGAGTGATCAATGGCTCTGTCCGAGGGCCGCAGGATTCTTCCTTTCCGGCGATAGATAGTTCCATTCAGCAAATCGCCGCCGTCATCAAGAAAGATCCCGCCGTCGAGAATGTGGTTGCGTTTAGCGGCGGCAGCGGGGCTACTAACACCGGTTCTTTTTTCGTTGCCCTGAAGCCGTTGGCAAATCGCAGCGTCAACGCGACGCAGATCCTCGACCGGCTGCGCCCGCAATTGAACCGGCTTCCGATTGCTTCCGCGTTTCTGCAACCTGTGCAAGACTTGCGCATTGGCGGCCGGTCTAGCAATGCCATGTACCAATATACGATTCAGTCCGACAATGTGCGGGATTTGACCAAGTGGGGACCGATTCTACTAAATGAAATGAAGCGCCTGCCCGGCATGCAGGACGTGAGTTCCGACCAGCAGAATGGCGGCCTGGATGAGCTGATGACTTACGATCGCGTGACTGCCGCGAAACTCGGTTTTACCGCGCAGTCGCTGGACTCGACGTTATACAGCGCCTTCGGCCAATCGGAAGTCTCCATTATCTATACGCAGCTCAATCAGTACTATGTAGTGCTGGAGGTTGCTCCCCAGTATTTGCAAGGCCCGCAGGGATTGAAGGATATTTACCTGCACACGGCGAATTCCGCCAGCAATATTCCGCTGCTTACCGTAACCAATGCACAGGCCAATACGACTCCGCTGGCCATCAACCATACGGGCTTGTTCCCCTCTGTCACCTTATCCTTTAACCTCGCGGCGGATAAATCTCTAAGCGACGCCACGGCAAGCATCGACCAGATGCAAAAGCGCCTCGGCACGCCTTCCACGCTGCAAGGCTTCTATGCCGGCACGCTCCTGGCCTACCAGCAGTCGCTCGGCACCGAACCTGTGCTGATTCTTGCGGCGTTGGTTGCGGTCTATATCGTTCTCGGTATCTTGTATGAAAGCCTGGTCCATCCCTTGGCCATCATTTCCTCGCTACCGTCTGCCAGCGTGGGTGCGATACTCGCCTTAATGCTCTTCAAGGTAGATCTAAATATTATCTCCATCATCGGCATTGTGCTGTTGATCGGTATCGTCAAAAAGAACGCCATTATGATGATCGATTTCGCTCTCCAGGCAGAGCGGCAGGATGGAAAGAGCACGTACGACGCTATTTTTGAAGCGTGCATGTTGCGCTTCCGCCCCATCCTGATGACCACCATGGCGGCATTGCTGGGCGCTCTGCCGCTCGCCCTGGGTACAGGCACGGGATATGAACTCCGTCGCCCCTTGGGGATCACGATTGTCGGGGGACTGATTCTCAGCCAGATGCTGACGCTCTATACGACTCCGGTCGTCTATCTGGCGTTCGACCGGCTGCGGCTGCGGGTGCAAGGAAAGCCGCATGACGCTCCTGGACATGGGACCGGACCGGCCCCCAGCGCCGCGGATTAATTGGAGGGATTACGGGATGCATCGCATTGTGAAATCCACCAGTCGGAGGGCCGCCATCTATTTTCCGGCTATATTGTGTTTGCTGGGTGGATGCTCGGTTGGCCCAAAATATCACACTCCGTCAACGGACAATCCCGCGGTATACAAGGAACTCACACCGGCCGGTTTCCCAAATACGGATGGCTGGAAAGTGGCGCAGCCTAAAGATGACGCCCTCCGCGGCAAATGGTGGGAGATTTTCAACGATCCGCAGCTGAATGCGCTGGAGGACAAGGTCAACGTCTCAAATCAAAGCATCGCGGCTGCCGCGGCAAATTTTTTTGCGGCCCGCGCCATGGTGCGCGAAGCCCGATCGCAGCTCTTTCCAACGGTGAGCGTCAATCCATCCATTACTTCGCAACGATCGTCGTCCAATAATAAAGCGGGAGGCACCACAAGCTCTGCTTCCGGCTCGGGGACAGGGACCACATCCTCCTCGGCGGGTACTTTTTCCGACTTTTCTCTCCCGTTCGATGCGACCTGGCAGCCCGATTTGTTCGGCCGTATCCGGAGCACAATCAATGCCGCTGCTTACGGAGCACAGGCCAGCGCAGCGGATCTCGAGAATACGCGCCTCACCATGCAAGCCGACGTTGCGATGGATTACTTTCAACTACGCGGGCAGGACGCGCTGAAGCAGTTATTGGATTCCACGGTGGTCGCCTATGAGAAATCACTCGATCTGACGAAGGCTCTCTATGAAACAGGCATCGGCACGGAAGAAGCCGTGACACAAGCCGAGACTCAACTCGAGTCCACGCAAGCCCAGGATGTCGCTCTGGGAATCCAACGGGCGGAATTTGAACATGCCATAGCCATGTTGACCGGTCAGCCTGCATCGAGCTTTTCGATTCCGGTAGCGCCGCTTACATCGACTCCCCCGGCGATTCCATTTGGCGTTCCGTCCCTACTGCTGGAGAGGCGTCCGGATATCGCTTCAGCAGAACGCCTGGTGGCTCAGGCCAACGCGCAAATCGGCATTGCCAGAGCTGCCTACTTCCCGACGGTTACACTGAGCGCGCTGGCAGGATTTCAGAGCTCATCGATCGCCACCTGGTTTGCGTGGCCGAGCCGTTTTTTCTCGGTCGGCGCGACGGGCGCGGAAACCATTTTTGACGCGGGATTGCGCCACGCCACCGTCGTGCAATACAAAGCGCAATACGATGAGACGGTGGCCAATTACCGGCAGGCAGTTCTAACTGCTTTTCAGCAGGTGGAAGACAACCTCGCGTCGCTGCGAATCCTGTCTGAGGAGATTCAATTTCAAGATAGCGCGGTCAAGTCGGCGGAAAAAAGCCTCGCGCTCGCCACGGACCGCTACAATTTGGGAATCGATCCCTACCTGAATGTAATCACTGCGCAAACCGCGCTGCTATCCAACCAGGAAACCGCGGTCAACCTGCGAATTCAGCAGATGACTGCTAGCGGAGGGTTAATCAATGCTCTCGGCGGTGGCTGGGACACGTCACAGCTCCCGTCGCCAAAGCAATTGACCAGTAAAGGACCATAGGTTCAAACCTTTCTTCTAGTGAAAAGGATCGCCAGTTTGGTCTCTGTTTCTGGAGGGTACCAGAGAGACTTAATGGGATCATTAAGACCTGAGAGATGGAAGCTAAGTTTATTGTCATTATGCATTTGCTTGTTATCTGTCCTGACTCCACAAATATGCCGATCTAAGTGGAAAGTATCCCCCATCTCCGCCATCAAGTCGTTACGCATCTAGCTCTGTACTTTGTTCTTGAAACTTCGATTTTGTGGACCATAATGCGGATATTTTGCTTCTGCGAACTTGACGATATTTTCTCTCAGAGGTAATTGGGAGCCAATCGACACAATTCTCTCCGGACCGGATTGAAGTGTAATGACCTGCCAAACTTTTCCCGTACAACCGCGGAGAACTCAACGGTCATTCGATCCGAGTCGTGCGGCGTCTATGCCGTCCGGGTGCCCCAGATGTGTTTAGCGACTATTTACTCACGGCGCTTTAAATAATCCGGGCAAAGCATCCGACGCTCGGCCCATCGCGCGCGCCAGACTCAGCTTGGCGATATTGAAGGCAAACACGCCGTTGATGAGATCGAAATCGGCGCTGGTCACTTGCTCCTGCGCTTGTACGAACGTGACGTTGTCGACCACTCCCGCCTCCACTTTTTGCCGCGTGAGTTCCAGCGCTTCCCGGGTGACCTGCGCATTGCGCTGCGCAACCTCCACCTGGCTGGCGGCAGCTTGCAAATCCAGGTAAGCGCTGCGGACATCGCTTTCAATCTGCCCTTTTAAATCTTCGTACTCGGCGCGCCGCTGGGCCAGCGTGGCGTCGGATTGCTGAATATCTCCCTCGGCGCGTCCTCCCTGCCAGATGGGAATTTTCAAGCTGGCAGTGGCCGTGTACGTCGTTTCTAATTGGCTGGGATTGACACCAATGCCGCCGTAGTCGGCGGTGACGCCGAGAGACGGGTAACGTTCGGCGCGCGCGGCAGCATGTGCGCGCTCAGCGGCATGCACCTGGGCGTCGGCAGCTTTCAAATCGGCGCGCTGCTTGAATGCTTGTCCGAGCGCGTCCTCCATGGTTAATGGGGCTGCGGGGGAGAAGGGCACTTCATCGGTGAGATCGTATCCGTCGTTTGCCGGCAGCCCAATCATTCGCGCGAGATTGATTTTTTGCTTGGCCAGATCGTTTTGGAGGGACAGCAAACGTTGTTTGTGCGTCAACGATTGCACCTCGTTGCGGTCGGCATCCACTTTTGCGACCAGCCCCTGCTGAAATTGCTGCGTGCTTTGGTCGAACACGGCGTTCGCGCTTTGCAACTGTGCTTGCTCCGAGGCCACCCGCGCTTTTGCGGCAATCGCTTGGAGGTACGCCCCGCCGACAGCGAGCACGATCAACTCCCGCGCATCCTGGGCCAAATACCGATTCGCCATGGCTACGTTGCTCGTGGCGCGATAATTATTGATCGCGGTCAAATCGAAAACGCTCTGCGAAAGATGGGCGCGGAGGTCCATATAGTTAAAAGGACCGATAACAGGAGGAATCGAGAACCCCGGAAAGGTAAACCGGAAACCTTGCGCGCGGAGATCGGTGGTTTGAACGTCCTCGGTTACCGTGCCGTTGATATTTGGCAGCAAGGAGCTGAGCGCTACCTTGGTCTGTCCTTGCGCTTGTCGCAAGGCTTGTGTCGCGCCGGTTTGGCCGAGGTTATACGCCAACCCACGCTGAATCGCCTCCCGAAATCCAAGCTTTCCATTGAACGGCATGTTCGCCACACCCGGCGTGCTTCCCGCGTAAGCGCCTTGCACTTGCACATCCGGGCTCAGCGTGTTGACCGTAGAAGTGGTGCTAGGGGCGGGCTTCTCCGATGTTTTCACCGAACCGCTCGCTTGGGCGCTACGCCCCGAGAGCGGAAGTAGCACCGCCTGCGTGCCCTGCGACTGTCCGAGTGGAGGGCCAAGCTGTGCGAACACTGGACCGGCGAAAATCATCCCTGCCATAAGCAGCAACAATCGGCGGCTCGCACGCTTGCCTCCGAGATTCGTGTAATGACTTGAGAAGAACCGACCTTCTGATTTTCCATGCATAAGAGACCTCTACACCGGCTTTAGCTGAGTTGTTTTCTAAATCGCCAGATACTAAGGGAAACGAGCACCACGGTGAATGCCAGCAGCGCGAGGAAATTGGGCCATAGCGTGTCGATCCCGCTACCTTTTAGCATCGCTCCACGTGAGATCACACCAAAGTGTTGGATGGGATTGAATTGTGCCACAGGCTGGAGCCACTTCGGCATCGCTTCCACTGGAGTGAACGCCCCGGAAAGTGACGTCAATGGCGGATTTACGAAAAAAAGCGTCAGCTGCGCCTGCCGCGCTGATTTTGTAAACGTAGCGATAAACGTGCCGATGCCAATTCCGCACAATAGGCAAAGGGCCGCGGCCGAGATGACCAAGAAAGTGTTACCCCGAAACGGGATTCCAAACACCACGCGCATAATGCCCACCGCCATGATGCCCATCATGCAGAGAAGCACGAAAAGCGGAAAAAGCTTTGCCACGATGATCTGCGTCGTGGAAGCTGGGGACATCAACAGTTGCTCCAGCGTCCCGGCTTCGCGTTCCTTCACGATTGCCGCAGCCGAAATCAACGAGCCGTTCAGGATCAGGAGCACGCCGAGGATACCGGTAACGATAAACCAGGTAGGCTCGAGTCCGGGATTATATAGATACGCCGGATTCAGCAGAACTATGCCCGGCCGGCTTACGTCCGGCGATGCAATCCGCTGGAATCGCGCGTGAATTCCTTCCCCGGCGAGCGTCTGGTTGTATGAAGCAATCACGCCCTGCGCGTATCCTTGGCCGATGGTGGCCGTATTGGAATTCATGGCGTTCAATAGGACTTGAACTGTGACAGGTACGCCACGCTGTAGATTGCGCGCATAGTCGTAAGGAACCACGAGTCCGGCATCCAGATCGCCATTCGCAATCTTCTGGCTCATTTCGTTTATGTCGAAAAATGTCTCGGCGCCCTGGAAACTCTTGCTTTCGGTCATGGTCGCGACTAGTTCCCGGCTCTCGGGAGTTCGGCTGTCGTCCACAACGCCGAGCTTCAGGTTGCTGACGGTCGCGTTGAGGGCAAATCCGAAAAGAAGCAATTGCAACGTGGGAGGTAAGATCAAGGACATGGCCAGACGCCGATCGCGCAGAATCTGTCGAAATTCCTTGCGGATCAACGCCATCATACGGAAGCCGATAAATGCCCGAATCGTATTCATGGCTAGTCCTTCAACTGCATGCGCCGCAGATTACGCCAGGCAATAGTGTAAAAAATGGACCCAATGAATCCGATAACCAGTACCTTAAGCCACACCGAGGGCCAGCCTCCGCCCGCCAGCAAGGCGTCGCGTACCACTTCGATGTAATACCGGCCCCACACAAAGTTGGAAATCCAGCGAATGCCCACGGGAATATTCTGAACAGGGAACAACAAACCGGAGAGCATATACACAAACAGGAATCCGGTAAGCGCTACCGCTTGCATCGCGGCCACCTGACTGGGAATCGCCGCCCCGAGCATATTTCCGAATGCCGTCACGGTGAACATGTACAGAATCGTGGCCACGATAAATGGCGTGGGATCTCCCGCAAAGCGCAGTCCGAAGCCCATGAATAAAATCATCATCATGACGATTGCTTCCGCGCTGGCCACCACCATGAAGGCGGCAATCTTTCCCAGCAGGAATTCATGAGCTGATATGTTGGACACGTAGACCTGAAGGATTGTTTTTTGTTCGCCTTCCTTGGACATCGCCAGCGTGGCCAGCAGTGGAGGAAAGAGGGACATGGCCAGCACGTAGATTCCGGGACCGTAAAATTTCTGCGAGGAACGGCTCGGGTTGTACCATAGCCGGATCGCGGCCGTGACTGGCTGCGGACGAGCCGCTCCCGCGTTTTCGGCATTGTACGCGCTGACAACTTGCGCCGCATCGCCCGAGATAATTTGCGCCGTATTCTCGTCAGAAGCGTCGATCAGCATCTGGACTGTCGCGTTTTGGCCGCGCGCGACTTGACGTCCGTATTCTTCCGGGATGATCAACGCGCCCCGCGCTTTATTGGAAGCAAAGGCCACCTCAGGCTGCTTGTCCGCAGGCCATGACGCCACATGAAAACTGAGCGACTGGCGAAACGCGTCCACCAATTTCAGGGAAGCCTGGGACTGGTCAAGATCCTGCACGATAATGGGAAGATCCTTCACCGTCAGGGAGATGGCCGTGGTTTGCAGCAGCAGCAAGACCACGGGAAGCACGAGCGCGAGCGTAACGGCGAGGCGGTCGCGCATAAGTTGCGTCAATTCTTTTTGGGCCTGCGCGAAGATTCGCCGCATATACTGTTTTTAATCCTCCGAGCCAATCTTGCCGCGCTCACGGGCTTGCTCGACAATGCTGATAAACACATCTTCGAGCGAGAAACGTCCCTCGCGCGTGCCGAGGACGTGGACGCCCCCTGCTTCGAGCTTCTGGGTATTCTCGCGAATGCCAGCTTCCACGTCGCCGTCCGTGATGATGTGAAGCCGGGTGCCGAACAACGCGACCCGCCAGTGCTGCGTTTCAGACTTCAGTAGATCGGCCGCGCGCTGAGGTTGGTCCACGCGAAATTCCAGCAGATGCCCTTTCTGCTGGGCCTTGATTTCGCTCGGCGTTCCTTCCACAAGAAGTTCCCCTGCGACCATGAAGCCGAGACGGTTGCACTGTTCGGCTTCCTCGAGATAGTGCGTGGTCACCAGCACGGCTGTCCCTGCATCGGCGAGATGATTGATCATCGTCCAAAAAGCGCGGCGGGCCAAAGGATCGACGCCCGAAGTGGGCTCATCGAGAAACACGATTCCCGGCTCGTGCATAATGGCGCTGCCAAACGCGACGCGTTGTTTCCACCCGCCCGGCAAACTCCCGGTGATCTGTTGTTCCTTGCCCTCGAGCCCGGAGAAATCGAGCACCCAGCGCTCCTTCACTCTGAGCTCTTCCGCAGGGACGCCATAAACTCCCCCGAAGAAATCCAAATTCTCGGCGATCGTCAGATCGTCGTAGAGAGAAAACTTCTGCGACATGTAGCCGATCTGTTGCCGGATTTCGGTCGAGCGAAAGCCGCCCCGTTCGCCGGCGAGTTGCATATTTCCCGTGCTGGATTCCAACAAACCGCACAGCATTTTGATAGTCGTGGTTTTCCCGGCGCCGTTGGCTCCCAGCAGTCCATAGATTTCGCCGTAGCGCACTTGCAAGCTCACGTCGTGGACCGCGGTGAAGTCACCGAATTTTTTCGTAATATGCTCCGCTCCGATCGCAACCTGTCCGCGCTTTTCCCGGTGGTCGTGGCGGGCGGGGAAAGGCGTGTCCTTCATTTCCTGACGGAGTGAAAGGAGTTTCGAGACAAACGTGTTTTCCAACGTGGGTTCGTCCACCCGCACATTGTCGATGCGGATACCTTCCGCGCGCATGACTTCTTCCATTTTTCGTTGCGCAGCTTCCGGGGAACGCGACAATAAATCCAGGCGGTCCCCAAAGCGTTGCACGTCGAAAATGTCAGCCTCGCGGCCAACTGTCTTCTGCAGCGCAAACAGTGCTTTGCGGAGGTCCGGAGCGCGCAATTCGATGCGCTTCGCGTGTAAACTCTCGCGAAATTCATCCGGCGTGCCGATTTGCTGGATTTCGCCCAGGTGAATCATTGCAATGCGATGGCAGCGCTCTGCTTCATCCAGATATGGAGTGGCCACGAGCACGGTGAGACCCTGCCCGGCCAGGTGTGCAAGCGTGTCCCAGAATTCTCGCCGGGATACAGGATCGACGCCTGTGGTCGGTTCATCCAACAACAAAATATCCGGCTCGGAAACCAGGGCGCACACCAGTGCCAGTTTCTGTTTCATACCGCCGCTCAACTGCGCCGCCAGCCGGTCGGAGAAGCGGTCCATGTCGAACATTTTCAAATATCGCCCGCCGCGGTCGATAATTTCCTGTGGAGGAACTCGCCGTAAGTCGCCGATATAGCGGATGTTTTCCCTCACGCTCAGATCGGGATAGAGGCTGAATGTCTGGGTGAGATATCCGGTTCGCGCACGCGCGTCGCGAGCCGGTTTCCCGAAAATTGTCGCCGTGCCGCTGGTCGCCTCCATCACTCCTGCCAGAATTTGAAATGTGGTGGTCTTGCCCGCGCCGTCGGCGCCGATCAAACCGAAGATTTCGCCGCGCTGGACTTCAAAGGAAATTCCGCGGACGGCTTCGAGCGCGCCATAGCGTTTCTTCAGGTCGCGGACATCGATGGCGGTTCTGTTTGACGCACTATCGCGCGCGGAAACAGTTTCACGATCCGTGGCTGCCGTGCTCATTGTGCCGCTCGTTTGTGCGGTGGCCAGGTAGTGCCGTTGGTCAGGATTTCTCCGTCCGCAGGCATACCCGGTTTTGCGAAGCCGATTCCTTGAGTCAATTGCAGCTTCACACCCACGACCTGCTTAACGCGGTCGTCGCGAAAGTACGTGTTTTCGGGAGTGAATGTCGCCTGTGGATCGATTCGCAGAACGTACCCATCAAGCGCCTGGTTCGGATTGGAATCCAAAAATACGTGCGCAGGCTGGCCGACTTTCACTTTGCCGATTTTGCCCTCGGGAATAAACCCGCGCAAATAGACTTTGGAAAGATCGAGGAGCGTTATAATGGCTGTACCCGCCTGGACCACCTCACCGGGTTCAGCGGCGCGAGTTAGAACCGTGCCTGCAAAGGGCGCGAGCACGGTCAAATCGGCTCGATCCGCTTGTGCCTGCGCGAGTTGGGCCTGAGCCTGTGCGGTTTCCGCCATCGTGGCCGCGACTGTCGAACGCTGCTGCGCGATCTGGGCCTCGGTGCCAGATACTTGCTCGACGCGGATTTTTGGATTTTCCAAATTTGCCTGCGCGGTGGTCAGCGCGCCACGGGACGATTCCACCTTCCGCTGCGAGGCCGCCACCACCGCGGCTTGCTGGTCGGCTTGTACCTCGGCCTGAAGCCCTTGCTGTTGGGAAACGGCACCGGTTTTGGCAAGCCGCGTGTAAGCATCGCGGTTGAACTCAGCCAGACGAAGCGCGGCCTGCTGCTGTGCGAGCTCCGCCTCGGCGACGGTAAGGTCTGCCTGAGCCTGCTGGACACGCCCCGCCGCATCCGTTGTCGATTGGGTCTTCTGCAATTGATTCTGGCGCAATTGATCCTGCAATATGGAAATTTGGCCGCGCGCGGCTTGCGATTTTGCCTGCGCATCGGCGAGTGCGGCCCGCGCCTGGTCTTCTCTCGCGCGAACCTGGGCGTCGTCCAGCCGGGCGATCACCTGGCCCGCCGCAACAGTGTCCCCCTCGCGAACGGTGACTTCAAGTATCTTGCCGCTGGTTTTCGGCGAAACCGCCGAATCGTCGCCTTCCACACGCCCGCTCAGGGCGACGATGCTGTCGGGCAGCTTCGGCGCGGAAAAAAATAATTTCCATATAACAATGGCGGCGACAACCGCCCCTACGCCGAGTAGGATCATCTTGACGCGTGAGCGCGGCGCTTTGCCTTCCGCTGGTGGCGCCCCGGACGCTGGAGGTTGCGAAGATCGCTGCTCAGCCACCGACGGCGGTTCACTAGGAGATTGAGCAGGCGATTGAATCAGTGTGGTGGTTTTCATTTCATCCATGGCGTGTCCGTGCCCCCACTTCCTTCAAATATACGAGCGAGAATCCCGCGATATGCTCCGCGATGCGGTCTAGTTGGCCCGCAGTGAGCTTCAGCTCCGGCTGCAAGCGCGCGAGCACGGGCCGGGAAAACATATAGAAAAGGATTTGCCCAACAATGCTGTTCACCGAGAGTTTCGTGGTTTCGTGTTCGGGCGGTAAGCCGATGATCGCGCCGACGGCTTTGCATAACCGTTCATAGATAGGACGCATTCCTTCATCCACAACTCGTCCCATAGCGGGCGTGGGCTGCGCGAGTTCGTGCAGCACCAGACGAATGTGCCAGTCGGGCCGCGTTTCCTGGCACAAGGCCATCAGCCGCGCTCGAATCACCCCGCGAATCGTGTCTTCAGGAGTAAGGTCGGATTCCAGGGCAGCTTTCATCGCCGCCGACTGGGCCGAGCGAACGGACTGCCGCAGCACCTCGGTATAGAGGCCCAGCTTGTCGCCGAAGGTGTAATTTACCGCAGCGACGTTGGCGTTCGCGCGGCGGCAAATTTCTCGAATCGTAGCGGCATGAAACCCGCGTTCGGCAAACACAAAACCGGCTGCCTCAAGCAACTTGTCGCGCGTCACATCCGAGGTCTTGCGCGTGGCGCGCCTGCGGACGGAAGAGGAAATTCGGGGAATAAGGCGACGCTTCATGTAAAACATATGTTTAAAACATTTGTTTTATTCTGTCAAGCCAAAACTTGCCAGCATATAAAATACGACCGGTCCCGATTAACAAATCCATTTTTATTGAAACCGCTAAAGTTGCAAAGCCGCGGCGTGCAGGCTGCTTGGTCGTGAATTTTCTCTCACGTCGCCCGTGTAAAAAGACCCGGTCACGTCCGGTCCGGAGAGATTCGAACTCCCCACCTTCTAATCCGCTCAATGATGGCAAGCAGATAAATAGATGGAGAAGTCTTTCCTTATTGAACTTCGGCGTGGTGATGGCGTTTTGTACGCCGAACGGATTGGAATCTTCGACTGGCGAGACCGTCAGTCCAATCGGATACTTGGACATACGGATGTGCGCAGCGAGACATTATACAGTCGAAATTAAATTCAGAACGGGCACACTTCTGTAAATGGGTTCAAAACAAGTGTTGGGAGCTTGCTCCGGAGAGCAAGCTCCCAACAATATTAGAAGCTATTGCACAACCCTCCGCAAGACGATCATGAAGCAAGCGATATGAAA
>CAZUNI010000063.1:0-18222 GCA_964622265.1 uncultured Acidobacteriaceae bacterium
TCGCAAAGGAAAAACAGGTGGTCCTCGAGGAAATCAAGATGGACGAGGACAATCCGGAAAGCGTGATCCACGAAATGTTCACGCAAAGTTTCTGGCGCGGACACTCGCTGGGGCTGCCCATTCTGGGTACTCCGGAAACGGTGCCGCAATTTTCGCGCGACGCAGTGCTGGATTTCTTCCGGTCCTCGTACGCGCCTAACAATATCGTGATCACAGCGGCGGGAAATCTGGAGCACGCGCGCCTTATCGATCTGGTCGCGCGCGAATTCGGAGGCGTGGCGCGGGCAGGCGCCTCCCCGGCGCGAACGGCGCCGCGAACGCACGCCGCGGTGGAGCAACGTCACAAGAAGGAACTCGAGCAGGTTCACATCGTGCTTGGCGTGCCGTCGTATCCTCTGGCGCACGAACGGCGATACGCGGCGGCGCTGCTGAATATTATTCTCGGCGGCGGGATGTCGTCCCGGCTGTTTCAGAATATCCGCGAACGGCAGGGACTGGCCTACGCAATCGGCAGCGACCTGTCTCCTTACACGGATTCGGGTGTGCTGTCGGTTTACGCCGGAACGTCGCGTGAATCGGCGGGGCAGTTGATTCGTTCGGTCGTCGAGGAATTTCGCCGCATCCGGGAGGAGCCGGTGACCGTCGAGGAGCTGCGGCGCGCCAAGGACCATCTCAAAGGCTCGATGATGCTTTCGCTGGAATCGACCACCGCGCGGATGTCCAATCTGGCGCGGCAGGCCTTGTATTTCAACCGCTTCGTCTCGCTCGACGAAATGCTGGCATCGATTGAAATCGTCACGCAGGAAGAAGTGTTCTCCATCGCCCGCGATCTTTTCGCGCCGGGGCGGGTGAATCTAACCGTGCTCGGCAACCTGAAAGGGTTTCAGGCTACGGACGAAATGCTTGTGTAAAAACAGTTGAGAGTTGGGAGTTGATAGTCGAAAGCTGAAAGTGAAATGCCCATTCCTTCGCGGGAGTGTCTGTGAACTTTCAACTGTTGCATTTCGGCTCAGCTTGACGTTTCAAGGGCGGACCATCAATATGCTATTTTGAAATATGCGCGCATTATTGCAAGCATTTCCTGAGTCGCAGCGAACGCCCGGGATTCGAACGCATGTCTCAAGATAAGGGCCTCCTCATTGTTTACACCGGCCCCGGCAAGGGCAAGACTACCTGCGCGCTGGGCACCGCGTTTCGCGCGGTCGGGCAGGGGCTGCGTGTGCTGATGGTGCAGTTCATAAAAGGTTCCTGGCATTACGGCGAGCTGGACGCGGCCAAGATGCTGGGCGACGACAAGATGGAAATTCTGATGATGGGCCGCGGTTTTGTAAAGGTTGGCGGCGCGGATACCGATCCCGAGGATATCCGCCTCTGCGAGGAGGCGTGGTCCTTCGCATTAACCAAAATCCAGAGTGAGCAGTACGATCTGGTGGTCCTCGATGAGATCAACTACGTGATCAGCTATCATATGCTCGATGCAACGAAAGTAGTCGCAGCGCTGGCGGCGCGCCCCGAGCGCGTGCACGTGATCTGCACCGGACGCAACGCGCATCCGGCGCTGGTGGAAGCTGCCGATCTGGTGACCGAGATGCGCGAAGTGAAGCATCCGTACACGAAAGGGATTCTCGCCCAACGCGGGATCGATTACTGAGGCTTGCATGGCCTGGTTTAAGCGCGAAAAAAAACGGATCGATCAGGCTACGCCGCCCGACGAGCGCCGCGTCAAGACGGAAGGCCTGTGGACCAAGTGCGAGAACTGTCGCGCTACGGTCTGGAAAAAGGACCTCGAAGCCAACTGGCGGGTCTGCCCAAAATGCCAGCACCATTTTCGGCTGCATGCGACGAAAAGACTCGAGCTACTGCTCGATTCACGATGGGTCGAGCATGACGCGTCTCTGTCTTCCAACGATCCGCTGCATTTCACAGACACCAAACCCTACGCGGCCCGCTTGAAGGACGCGCGCAAAAAGCTCGGCATGGCCGACGCAATTATCACCGCCGAGGGCCTGCTGGGCGGCCGCACGGTTATGTGCTGCTCGATGGAGTTCGGATTCATCGGCGGTTCGATGGGCGCGGTGGTTGGGGAAAAAGTCACGCGCGCGATTGAACGCGCCATCGAGAAAAGACTTCCACTGGTGATCGTTTCCTGCTCCGGCGGAGCGCGCATGATGGAGGGCACGATCAGCCTGATGCAGCTCGCGAAAGTATCCGCCGCGCTCGCGCGCCTCGACGAGGTCCATCTGCCGTTCATTTCCGTCCTCACCGACCCGACTACTGGCGGCGTCACCGCGAGCTACGCCATGCTGGGCGACATCAACATCGCCGAACCAGGCGCGCTGATTGGGTTTGCCGGGCCGCGCGTGATCGAGCAGACCATGCGACAGAAACTTCCCGACGGTTTTCAGAAATCTGAGTTTCTTCTGGAGCATGGATTCCTGGATGCGATCGTGCATCGCAAGGACCTGAAAACCTACATTTCGTCCGCACTGAATTTTTTCCTAAACTAGGCGCATGACTTACGAGGAATCGCTTCGCTATCTGCTGACACTGGGACGGGAGCTGGCATCCCCGCAGCAGGCCCGCGTCGCGAAGTTCGACCTGCTCAATATCACTGTGCTATGCGAGCGTCTCGGCCAGCCGCAAACTAAATTTGAGTCCGTGCACATCGCAGGCACTAACGGCAAGGGTTCGACTGCGGCAATGCTCGACTCGATCTTGCGAGCAGCGGGTTTGCGTACGGGCCTCTACACTTCGCCGCACCTCGAACGCATCAATGAACGCATCCGCCTCGACGGAAAAGATATTTCCGACACCGATTTCGCCGCCACGTTCACCCGACTGCATGCGATCATCGAAGAATTGCTGGCCGCGGGAAAGCTGGCAGCTCACCCGACGTTTTTCGAGTGTATTACGGCGATGGCGTTTGAATATTTCGCCAGCGCGGGCGCGCAGTTTGCCGTTTGCGAAGTGGGCATGGGAGGCCGCCTGGACGCCACCAACATACTGGTGCCCGAGGTCGCCGTCATCACGCAGATCGATTTCGACCACGAAAATTATCTCGGCCATTCGATCGAGGAAATCGCCGGGGAAAAAGCCGGCATCATCAAGTCCGGCGCAAGAGTCGTCAGCGCCGCCGAGCACCTGGTCGCGCGCGTGGTAATTCGCTGCCGCGCCGCGGAGCAATCCGCGTTTCTGGTCGAAATCGAAAACGAATTTCGCATCGAGAACGTTACTTCGCAGAGCGGCCGCCTGTCGTTCACTGCCGTCGCCAACGACACAGGAGTCGGGATTCCGATCGCGTTGCCGTTTCCGGGACGCTTTCAGGTTCGCAACGCGCTCACGGCGGTGGCAGCGGCGCGAATGCTGGCCGAGCGCGGCGCGCCGATTAGCGACGATTCCATCGCACGCGGGATTGCCTCCACTGTGTGGCCGGGACGGCTGGAGCGCATCTCCGAACAACCTGAAATCTATCTGGACGGAACGCACAATCCGGCCGGGGCGCGCGAAATTGCCGCGTTCTGGGAAACGTATTTGCCGGGGCGAAATATTTACATGGTTTACGGCGCGCTGCGCGACAAGGCCGTGGATGAAATCGCAGGCCTGCTCTTCCCGCGCGCTTCGGTGGTGATTCTTACATCGCCCGCCCAGCCTCGCGCCATCTCCGCTCCCGTACTGGCGGAAATGACCGGGCACCTCGCTCAACGGACGGAAATCATCGATGATCCGGTTCTGGCGTTCGAACGCGCCCTGGAGCTGGCTTCTCCCGAGGACGTCATTTTCGTAACCGGATCGCTCTATTTAGTCGGCGACCTGCGACGGTACTGGATTTCTCGGCGCGTAAACAATCCATCGATGACGCCTCTGTAAGGTCTTTTCTTGTTTTTCCGTTGGAGTGCCGCTCTGAGTTACAATGCAGTTCCCACCCTCTGAAAACCTCCCGTTAGCAGTTACGGGACGTGTCTTGTTCTCGTCGTTGACACTGGTTGAGCCATCCAGTAACAAAGGATGATGCCCGTATTGCATAAGCTGCCTC
Organism: uncultured Acidobacteriaceae bacterium; assembly: GCA_964622265.1. Classification (GTDB taxonomy): domain Bacteria; phylum Acidobacteriota; class Terriglobia; order Acidiferrales; family UBA7541; genus Palsa-360. The sequence continues at coordinate 4,034 of CAZUNI010000063.1, forward strand.
TCAGGAGAAGTTCTATGAAAACCAAGTCCCCTTTCTTGATGGCCCTGGCAATCCTCGTGTCCATTTCCATCGTGATTCCGCCGGACATCGCCGCACAGGCCGGGCAGAAGGCCGGACAGATTTCGCGCGCCATTCCAGTCGTGGGAATCGCACGCGGGACTCAGACACTCGATGCGCCGGTGAAAACCCTGGTCGATTGGGGAGACGTGGTGAAAACCGGGGACGGCGGGCGGGCGCGGGTGGCGCTGGACGATGGCTCCTTGCTCAACGTCGGGTCAAGCTCCAGCCTGACCGTAACGCAACACAACGCCGCCGCGCAGCAAACGCAGATCGAACTGGAATACGGGCGCATGCGCTCGGAGGTCGTGAAGCAGTCCAAGCCGAATGCCAAGTTTGAGGTTCACACGCCGGTTGGCGTGGCAGGCGTAGTGGGCACGGATTTCTTTCTGGGCTACCTGAATGGCATATTCCAATTGATTGTGTTCGAAGGCCACGTGAAGTTCTGCAATTTGGACGGCGCGTGCGTGGACGTCCTTGCGGGACAGATTGCCACGATTCGCGATGGCCATCAGGCCCCGGACCAGCCGTCTACAGCAACGCCATCGGAATTGACTGAGGCGACGGTTGCGACTTCCGTTGGGACGGCGATTGTCGTGCCGCCGGTCCATCATATCGGGATCTGGACGATCATCGGCCTGACCGCGGTGGTGGTTGTGCCGGCGATTGTCATACCGGTTGTCAGACGCGGCGGCCAGACGAATCCTTCCGGCAAAGGAACCGGAGTCACGGCAGTGCCTGGAAACGGACCCTAGAAAAGACTGCTAATCCTTTCAAGCTGGGGCGTAAGCCTACTCCGGACGGTTGTTTTTCGCCCCTGAATTTCATTATTCAGACACCAGGAGCATCTCCCGGGCGTCTAATAATCGTAAGTGCCTGGCGACATTCAGCTGCCTGGGCGCATCCAATGATTCCCATGCACTTCGCCTGTCGCTATGGCAACTTCCGCAGGCGCGCGTTTGAGATTGGCGGCGCATAGGCATAGACTCTAATGCTCGTGCGACCGATGAATTGCTAGTCTGGAGCATCTTCGTGAAAACACTCATTCTCGGAACTCTCGTAACGCTTTTCTCTTTGAACACGGTGGCTGCCACCAAACCGGCTCGCCACCCTGAACCCGCACCCGCGCCGGAACAAACGGCGCCGGTTGCTCCCGCGCCCGCTCTGGTGACGATGGGACAGGAGCTCGATCGCGAGATGCCCATCCTTTCGAAGGCGACCCCTCCCGCGTACTTCATCAACTACACGTTGACGTCGTCGCAGCGGGCTGAGGTCGTCGGTTCGAATGGAGCATTGCTTTCCAGCGAGGAAAGCCATTCGCGGTGGCTCGAGACGCAGGTTCGCATCGGCAGCTACGATCTGGATAACACGCACAAAGTTGGCAACTCGCAGCAGGGCGGGGGCGGATACGGAACCTCCGTGCCGGTGGACGACGATCCCGGAGTGCTGCGCCGCATCATGTGGCTGGAGACAGAAAAACAATTCAATGCCGCCACGCAAGCTCTGATCAAAGTCACCACAAGCAAGGAAGTGCAGGCCCAGACTGCGGAAGAGCACGCCCCGGATTTTTCCCGCGAGAAACAGCATGTTTTCTATGGCCCCGAGGTTACCGTTCATCCGGACCGCAAGCCGTGGGAGGAAAAGGTCCGCATATACACGCGGGCGTTTCGCGCATCGCCGCAAATATTGAATTCGATCGTTACCTTCAGCGCGCTGGGCGAAAATCAGTACGAGGCCAACAGCGAGGGCACGCGCCTGCAGTTCGGCCAGATTCATTACCGGCTGGAACTGTTCATCCAAGGCAAGGCCCCGGATGGCATGGACATCAATCGCTATTACAATTTTGACTGGAACAACCCGGCGGAAGCTCCCGACGACAAGACCGTGCTCGCCCAAGGAGCCGTGCTGCGCAAGGAACTGGAAGCTTTGGTTGCCGCGCCGCTGGTCGAACCGTATGCGGGACCGGCTCTTCTGACCGGCCGCGCGACGGCCGTTTTCTTCCACGAAGTGTTCGGGCACAGGTCCGAAGGTTTCCGCCAGAAGGACGTCAACGAAGGGCAGACGTTTGCTAAGAAAGTTGGCGAGCAAATCGTCCCGAAGTTCCTGTCGATTTACGACGACCCGACGATGAAGAAACTGGACAACGAGATGTTGCTGGGCTACTACCCGTTCGATGACGAGGGAATTCCGTCCGAGCGAGTCACGCTGGTGGACCACGGAATCCTGAAAAATTTCGAGATGTCCCGCCAGGCGCTCGCGGCATTTCCCCATTCGAACGGCCACGGGCGACGCCAGATCGGCGCCCAGCCGGTGTCCCGCCAGGGAAACCTGATCATCGAAAGCAGCCTCAAAGTGACCAACGCCGAACTGCACAAAAAACTCGTCGAGGAAATCAAGCGGCAGGGCAAGCCCTTCGGGCTGGAAATTGACGATATCGCCGGAGGATTCACGTTTACCGGGCGGGGCCAGCCGCAGGCATTCCATGAAGAACCTCTGGTCGTTTACAAAGTGTATCCGGATGGACGTCCCGACGAACTGGTCCGCGGCGTGAATATCGGGGGAACGCCGCTGATTTCGCTCAACAAAATCCTGGCGACCGGCGACACCATGGAAGTCTTCAATGGATATTGCGGAGCCGAATCCGGCTCCGTGCCCGTCTCCGCCGCGGCCCCGGCGATGCTGGTTTCCGAAATGGAAGTCGAGAAGAAGGAAACTTCGACGGACAAACCGCCGATTCTGCCGCCTCCTGCGCACGATCCGAAAGGGGCGCGCCAGTGAACTGCTTCGCCAAAGCCTATGTCACGGACAACCACATGAAAAAGTTTTCGTCGAAGGTCGCGTTAGCGATTGTTTTCTTTTCCGTGCTTGCGCTCGTGTCGGTTTCGGGTAAGCCAGCCCTCGCCGCTCCTGCAAAACACGCGACTGCCGTGCCTACCGCGCCGCAGCAACCTGCGGCTGATTCAGACAAGACGCTCGCCGCGATGCAGGATGAACTGGACCGCGCGCAGCACCGCCTCGAACTCAAAATTCCGGACACCGACCAGCCGGTTCGCCCGTACTACATCCAGTATCGGGTACTCGATTTGGACGTTCGAACAATCATCGCTGAATTCGGAGCGTTGGTTTCATCGACCTCCGGGCGCAACCGCATCATGAGCGTGGACGTCCGCGTGGGAAACTACAATCTGGACAGTTCGAACTTCATCGCCGATGAGGGCTTCAGCGGATTTCTGGGCTCGACGGGTACGGTGGGCATCGACCATGATTATGACTCGCTGCGCCAGGACCTTTGGCTGGCCACCGATCAATCGTTCAAGGCGGCGGTGGAAAATCTTTCGAAGAAACAGGCCTTCGTTTCGCGGCTGACCCGGCCACCCAGCATTGCCGATTTCTCCACCGCCACGCCTACGGTGAACGTGGAACCGCTCCGCGATTCGGACTGGACCACACGCAATTGGGAGCAGGAAGCTCGGGCCGTTTCCGCTGCGATGCGCGCGTTTCCGCAACTGCATAGTTCGCGCGTCACCTACCATTTGATTTACACCACCAGCTATCTGCTGAACAGCGAAGGAACAAAAATTCGCGCCAACCGCAGCCTCGCGGCAATCGAAGCGAGCATGGAAACGGAATCCGATGACGGGATGCCGCTGCATAATTTCTACGCCGTCTATCGCAGCAAACCGGGCGATCTGCCGGGAACCGACGCCGTTCGAAAGGAACTGGAAAAGGCTGGAGAGGATTTGATCACGCTGCGCGTCTCTCCTCCCGCTTCCGATTATGACGGTCCCGTGCTTTTCGAACCGCAGGCATCGGGCTCGTTGCTGGCGCAGATGCTCGGGCCGTCTCTATCGGGAGCGCGCGGCCCGCTGGCGATGCAGTCGAGCTTCGATCAATTGATGGACCGCCTTGGCGGACACAGCGAATGGACCGGCAAACTGGGCTCGCGCGTCCTGCCCGGAACGGTTTCCCTGGTGGACGACCCGACCGCAAAACAATTTGCCGGTCAGGATCTGCTGGGCACCTACGCCGTGGACGAAGAGGGTGTGAAGGCGGATCGCGTACAAGTTGTTGAGAACGGGCTTCTGCTCAACTTTCTTATGTCCCGCCGCCCCGGTCCCGACCTCGACCGTTCGAACGGACATGGGCGAGCCGCCTACCTGGGCGAGCCGCGTCCGCTGATCAGCAATCTATTTTTCACATCGTCGGCCGCCGTTGCTCCCGATCAATTGAAAAAGCAATTCATGAGCGCCTGCAAACAGAATGGAAATAAATGGTGCCTGATCGTTCGAGAGATGGACAACCCCGTGTTGGGCGTGCGCGAACAGGAGGATCTTTCCGAACTGGTGATGGGTGCAGCGTCGGGAGCCGCCACGGGCGATCGCCTGCCGTTGCTCGTCTATCGAGTCAACGTGGACGACGGAACTGAATCGCTGGTCCGCGGCGCGCGTCTGACAGGACTCACTTTGCGCGCAATTCGAAATATCGAAGGCATCGGAAACGATCAGACGGCATTCAACTTTGCGCAAAGCCAGCAGACCGGCTTCTCCGGAACCGCGCTGGCCGCGTTTGGCTCAGCCGACTCCGGCGTCCCCGCTACGGTGATTGCGCCGTCGCTGCTGTTCGAGGACGTCGAAGTTCGCGGCGCGCGGGGCGAACCGCAGAGGCTGCCGCTGGTTCCTCCGCCGCCGATGAATTGAAACGCTGGCTGGTTACGGGCTGCCATGAGTAGGACTAAAGGGTGATTAGTGAATCGTGATTCGTTTGGATGCTCTAAGCGTTGGCTTTCTTTTGCCGTTAACCAGCTTGCGGAAAAACTCTTCTTGTTGTCATTCTGAGCGAAGCGAAGAATCTCTCCTGCTTGAATACAAAAAACTAAGAGGGATTCTTCGCGCAAAAACGGCGCTCAGAATGACAATTTTCGGCCTTTTTCCGCAGCCTATTTCATCTGTCGCTAACGGCCGCCGACTACCACGAACGCGGCCAGGCCTCCTAAAAACAGACACCTTTCAAGCGTTCGCGCCGCGCGGCCTAGTTCAAGCTGCTTGGGCAATAAAAACAAATCGGCGAGGCCCGGCCAGCCTCGCCTAAAAATCTTGTTGAGGGTGAAGGAGTGTTCCGGCTCTTCGCATAGCCAGCCCAGGGCTTTCGACACCACCATATTTTTTCCTTCCCCTTCCCCTTCAGCTTCGCCGTCGCCCCATTCTACGTCAACTTCTGCGCACAGCAGCAGCCAAACCCAAGCGCCTTCCCTGCTACTCCAACGGAACCGCAACCGCTTCAAACTTACTTCGCGGCCAGAATGCTACTCGCTGAACCCATTCCAGTGTGCAATTGGCGGTTCCAACAATTCATTTGGAACTTGAAGTTGTCGCATTCAATGGTTCCGATGGCGTCTGGGCGGGGCAGTTCCTCTCCCCTCGGTCCCTCTCCCCTCGATGTGATGATGACTTCGCAGAACGTTGTTAAGTGATGATGTTTGAAGATGTCGTCATATTGGATGGTCAAATTAAACGGAACATTCGGAGGCAGGTCTCCGTTTGGCAAGTCGTGTTCAACGTGACAGCTGAGCGTTTGTTTTTCATTAAACAGAAACGGCCAAAGTCGCCAGGTCAAGCCATTATCCGTTCCTTGTTTGTCTAAAAGGTGTTCTGGCACGCAACTCCCACGTGCGGCGACGTTAAAGGCTGGCGTTTTCCCTGAGACTTCAACGGCCACGTGTGCGTCGTACCCGCTCCACGAAGAGGTGGGAAGACGCGGATCTCGTGTTGGCTCGATGCGTTCAAACGAAACCTTGAGATACGGTCTTTCGTCCAGCTGCAGTGCGTCACGCTGTATTTTTGCGGACCATAGCGCGATTGTGGCCGCTGCAATCGCAACCACCAGCCCAGTGTTCCCAGTAACACGTTTTCGCCAAGATTTAACCATTCGGCCTCCTCAGCACGACGATACAAGACCAAACTACACCAGCCGAGAGACCCTCGCGGGGTTGATGTGTGTCAAATGTCCGCGTCAGAAAATCGGCTCTTCTTTCCTCCGATAGAGTGTGATAACGTCCTTTATAACACTCTATGGCGGACCTCATGCTCGGAACTGAAATCATCCTCTCCCCCGCCCCGGAGCTTCAGACCGCGCCGCTTTTCACGCCGACGCCGAAGGCCGCCAGGCGCATCCTCGAATTCCTCACCGCCCAGGTCAACACGTTACGGGCGAGTGGGCCGCATTCCCCAAAACTGTAAACTGTTCAGTTGACACAGTAAACCAAAGCTCTTACACTGAAGGAATGATCGGCGGCTTCCGGCATAAAGGTCTTGAAGAGATTCACCTTACCGGCAAGACACGCCGGGTTGGCGCCGAATATGTCAGGAAGTGCGTGCGCATCCTCCAAATGCTGGAGGTAGCGGCGCAACCTGTGGACATGGACATCGCCGGGTTTCGCTTCCATGGCCTGAAAGGCAACCCGCAGCGATGGTCGGTGCGCGTGACCGGGAATTACCGGATCACATTCGGCTGGTCAGGCGAATACGCCTTGGATGTGGATTTTGAAGACTACCATTAGGGAGAAAGTTATGAAGCCAAAGAACGGACTGCCGCCCGTCCATCCGGGCGAGATTATGAGGGAAGACATCCTGCCGGCTTCAGGCCTGTCCGTGACGGCCGCAGCGAAAGCCCTTGGCGTATCCCGCCAGATGCTGCACGCCATTCTGGCGGAGCGCAGGCCCCTGTCAGCCGTCATGTGTCTGAAGGTATCCCGCCTGTTCGGCAGCTCGCCTGAATTCTGGATGCGGTTGCAGGCCTCCTACGACCTGAAGAAGGCTGAACAGAACAAGAAGGTCATGCAACGCGTGGCGCGGATCGTGCCTGTAAAGCCGGTCGAGGAAGTCCGGGCCTGAGATAGGAAAATTGTAGTTCGCCCATTGCGACCTACAAGCGGACGCAGCCGACGTCAAGCCTGGGATCGGGAACCACACCTTTCGCGCGACCGGCACTGCCGCGTATCCGAACACGCGCGAAATATGTATGGTTATGCCATACACATCAACCGCTTTTGTTGTCGAGGAGAAACCCCGCCGCAGACTTTAATTCTCTCCTGCGCGACGGGCATTTTTATAACGATCTACGGGAGTCGAGAAATCCGGTTTACGCGCTTTCCTTCCGGCGGCATCGTATAATCCCTGCGAGGATTCCTCCATCACGCGCTCTCCCAGTTCGGTGAAGCAGATGGCGGCGCTCGGGTCGATCGGCTCGGCGCTGGTCCTTGTGACGCTGAAGGTATTTCTTGCCAGCGTTACCGGCAGCCTCGGGGTGCTCTCCGAAGCGCTGCATTCCAGCTTGGATCTGATTGCCGCAATCCTGACATGGCTTTCGCTCCGTGTCTCCGACCGTCCAGCCGACTCGGGACATACCTACGGTCACGGGAAGTTCGAAAGCTTTTCCGCGTTTGTCGAAACCGGACTTCTGCTCGCCACCGCCGTCTATATCATTTTTGAAGCGATGATTCGGCTGTTGTACAAGCAGGTCCACGTGCAGCCGAGCCTGCTGGTTCTGGTGATTCTCTCCCTGGGTATGGGAGTCGATCTGGTGCGGGCGCGGGCGCTTTCGCGCGTGGCTCGCGAGTATCCCAGCGAAGCGCTGGAAGCCGACGCGCTGCATTTTTCCACCGATGTGTGGAGCACTTTTGTCGTCATCATTGGGATGGCCGCGGTGTGGGCGGGGCAGAAGACCGGGATCGTGTGGCTGCAAAGCGCCGATCCCATCGCCGCGCTGGTAGTCGCCGCGATTGTGATCTGGGTGGGCTCGATGCTGGGAAAGCGGACTCTTGATGCGTTGCTGGACGCCGCGCCCGAAGGCTTGCAGCAGCGCGTCGCCGCGGCTGTGCAGGGACTGGATGGAGTGCTATCGACCGAGCGCGTGCGCGTGCGCCGCGCGGGAAATCAGCACTTCGTGGACGTCACCATCAGCGTGCCGCGCTCGGCCAGTTTCGAGCAGGTCCACGCGATTTCGGATGCCGTGGAACATCGCGTCGCCGAAATTATTCCCGCGGATGTGATGGTTCACATGGAGCCTCGCGCCATTGCGGGAGAGCATCTATTTGACAGGATTCGCGTCATTGCCGCGCGGCGCGGGCTTTCCATTCACGAGCTTTCCGCGCATCAATTGGATGGACGCCTGTTCATCGAGATGCACCTGGAGGTGCCGGAACAACTGAGCCTGCGCGAGGCTCACCAGCGCGCTACGGACCTGGAAGAAGAAATCCGCATGCTCGACGACGTGACCGCCCCGGTGACGGGAGCCGCTCCGAGCGTGAATATCCACATCGAGCCGTTCGGAACGAACATCGCTTCACTGGACAACCAGCGCGACGAAATGAGGGAGCTTGGACGGGCGATCGAGGAATACATCAACGGCCTGCCCGGCGAATTCCATGAGCTTGTGGATTGCCATGAAGTGCACGTCCGGCAGTTGGAACATAAGACGCTGGCGTCCTGCCACTGCGCGATGAATGGCGATTTACCGATCACGCAGATTCACGACGTGACTGCCGCGCTGGAAGATCGCGTGAAGAAACAATTTCCGCAGGTGTCGCGGGTGACCATTCACCCCGAGCCGGTCGAGGAACGTTGAATCCGGTTCTGAAAGGCTGTGAAACGATCCCGACAACTACATCCGCATGCAGAGCGCAGCTGCACTGCGGTAATGAGATCCGGGCGATCTGTCCTAAGTAGCACAGACTTCAGTCTGTGCGGGGTTGGTTTTAGATTGAGTGAACTCACAACCAAAAGCGCACAGACTGAAGTCTGTGCTACAAAAATCTACTTCTCCCGCTCAATTATAGCTTTAGAGGAAGGGGAATTGCAGTAGCCAGCGAGAAGCGACAAGACCAAGCATGACGTCGGCGGATGTCTGAAGGTAAGTCCTACTGGAATTTAAATGCCCTCGTTTTGCTTCTGATTGGCGCTCCAAAGCAGCGTGATCAGCGCCATCACAGCCGGATAGCATGTGACCACGTAGCGCGGCTCTGGGGCTTCGACGGTGGTGAGAAACGTTGTTCGCACAATCATGTACGCCACGATCAGCGCGATACCCCAAAGATTTGGCGCGTCGATAGCTACCCTTGCACGCCAGGCGACCCAAACTCCCCCAAGCGCGAGGGCAACGTACAAATAACCGAGCGCGGCGAATCCGCCCGTCGTGAGAACGTATGCGGGCGAATCCTGCCAATTCTGCCCAACAGGCCAGAATTTGCCGTCGATGGGTAGGAGCTCGGTTCGCGGCGTGAACCAGACGGTGAGTGCCCGCTGGAATGGCACCCAGATGCGCGTTCGGAATGGATGTCGCCGGACGTGTTCGCGAGCGATCCGGGCAAATACGCGATCCTGTTCGGGCGTGATGTCCAGATCCGGGCTGGCGTTGTATTCATTGAAGAGGGTTGCAATGGTCTGCTTTTCCTCCGGAGAATCGAAAGCGGTTGCTGGAAGGTCTTCGACCTCCACGGGCTCTTCCCCGATTTTCCAGACGGATAGATATACGTCGCGATATCTTTCCAGCCAGGTATTGGTCCAGGCGAAGTAGCCGACCGTCGCGTATTCCCCGGGCAGTGTGACGTATCGCGGGGCGCTGATTTGTATCTTACGCAAACTAATGAAGTTGCGCGCCGCCCACGGAAGCAATGGCAGCAGGAAGGCGACGGCCATCGCCATGCCGGTCAGCAGGATTTTCCGCCAGCCGAACGAACCGTACCAGCGGAAAACGAACACCACGCTCGCCACGGCAAGCAGGAGCGGCATTTCAGGGCGGATCAGGCTCGCAAGGCCAGTCAGGAACGCACCGATGCAAGCAGCATTAAATGGCGTGACACGCAGCCGCAGGAGATTCAGGAAAAAACCGTTCGGCTCCTGCCTGAGGCTCATTGCGAAAAAGACCAAAGCAGCCGTCGCAAAGAAAGCGACGAGCACTTCTGTTAAGACGGCGGCAGCGTAACTCGCCAGGAATGGGCAGGTTGCGGCGAGCCACAGGCTGGCAATCGCGGCTCGGCGGCGGCTTGCTTTGGGAGCCAGTGCCGCAGCCAGTGCTGCCCCCAGGAAACAGGTGCACAGATCGAGTACACTCTGTGACAACACTATTGCTCGGATCGTGCGTCCAAATGGTATAGCTACCGCGGCCAGAAATGCCGGATAGCCCGGCAAGCGGAGGTCGGTCGGGATCAATTGCCCGTTTTGCCATAAACCATAGACATGATGGTCCGCCCAGTTTCGCGCAAGTTGAACGTAGGTTTCACCGTCGCCCAACGAAAATGGGAGGCGCAACGCGAAGAACAGACGCAACACGAGACCGGCAATTGCCGCCAGGAACGCGTGAATGCAAAGAGTCGTGACGCCACCGCAAGACACAGGTATTATCTGACGCGCAGGGGCATCCTGACTGGGGATCATTGACAGGCATCCGCTGGGCGGCCGGCCTGGACGAATGGAATGAAGCCACGCAAGCCCATATTCTACGATGAGCGGCGCCGAAGGTGGCGTCGCACGAGCCGGGTGATTGAAATCACCGGCGCCGTTCTTACTCTTCTGCTGATCACATTCTTCATCAGCGTTCTCGTCAGTCCTAGTTTGCCTGAACCTCTGCTGCCAACCAACCGGAATGCGCTTCACCCGGTGATTGAAAAAGCGCGTTTGAAAACCCCCCTGAGGCGAACCGGGCGTCGTCGCCGCATTGCGGCACTCGGGCAGGCGCCGCCAAGCCAGGTGCCGCCGACCTATGACCCGCTCCGCGCGGCTTTTTATGTAAGTTGGGACCCAACATCGCTTGCCGCGCTCCAACAGCATTACCGCGATATTGACGTCCTCATCCCCGAACGCCTGCATTCAATTACGACAGATGGGCGACTTGACGTGGAAGCCGATCCGAAGCTGGCGGCCTGGGAACAGACGCTGCAACAAACGACCGGGATTGAAATCCCGACGATGCCGCTGCTAAACAATTCCGACGGCACCAATTGGCTCACCGACAATATGGCCGCCATGATGAAGAACAGCGCGGCGCGCCAGCATCTGGCGGAACAAACAGTGCAGTACGTCCAGCAAAATCGCTTTTCCGGATTGGTCGTCGATTTCGAAGAAATTCCCAAACACAGCCAGAAGGATTTTACGCAATTTATCGGCGAACTCGCGGCCGTTCTGCACAAGAATAACCTCAAGCTGATGGTGTGCCTGCCTGCAGCCGATTGGGATTACGACTACGCAGGCATCGGAAAATCGACCGACGCCGTGATCCTGATGAACTACGACCAGCACTGGCGGACGTCCGCGTCGGGACCGATCGCCGGGCAAGATTGGTTCGTTCGAAATATCGATGCGATTCTGAAGCTGGTGCCGCCGCAAAAGCTGGTGATGGGCATTGCGAATTACGCGTATGACTGGCCGGACAAGGCCGGAAAAAAAGCGCGAGAGCAGGCTAAAGTCGAAAGTTTTCAGGAAGCGCTGGTCACGGCAACCGAATCGGAAGCCGATATCGAATTCGATGACGATTCGCTCAACCCGAATTATTCCTACTCGGATGAACACGATCACGTGCATCGCGTGTGGATGCTCGATGGCGTGACGGCTTACAACGAACTGCGCGCCGCCGAGCACGTCGGCGTGCAGGGCACCGCGCTGTGGCGGCTTGGCTCGGAAGACCCGTCGATTTGGCCGATATGGGACGTTATCCGGCCCGATGACGCCGCGCGCGCGAAGCTCGAAGACATGCCGCCCGGCTATGACCTGATCCTCGAAGGCGACGGCGACATCTGGAAATTTGCCGATACGCCTCATAATGGCCGGCGGACGATCCGCTTCGATCCGGCGATGAACACGATTGTCGAAGATGAATATGAGGCATTGCCTTCTTCCTACCGAATCTTTCAGATGGGCGCCGCGCCTAAAAAGATCGCGCTCAGTTTTGACGACGGTCCGGACCGCGAGTTCACTCCGAAAATTCTGGACATACTGAAGCAGAAAAAAGCACCGGCAACTTTCTTCGTGATCGGAAGCGTGGCCAACGACGCGCTCGGGCTGCTTCATCGCGAATATGCGGAAGGGCATGAGATCGGGAACCACACCTACACGCATCCGCGGTGGAATGAAATTTCCAGGAGGCAGATCGACGTCGAACTGAACGTGACCGAACGCCTGCTGAGCAGCACCCTCGGCGTCAAGTCGTTATTGTTCCGCCCGCCGTATGGCATCGACCATCAGCCCGAAACCGCGGACGAAGTCGCGCAGCTGCCCATCGCGCAGGGCATGGGCTATCTGATTGTGGGCGCGCGAATCGATCCGCACGATTGGGGCGAGCCGGGCGGAATTGCGCCGGCGTCCGCACAAGTGATTACGCAACGTGTGCTGGACCAGGCTCATGGCAGCGCCGGAAACATCGTGCTCCTGCATGACGGTGGCGGCGACCGGACACAGACCGTGCTGGCGCTGCCAAAAATTATCGACGGCCTGCGCGCCGCGGGATTTACGATCGTTCCCGTCTCGGATCTGGTTGGACAGACACGGGCGCAACTGATGCCGACCTTATCGTTCCGTGAACGCCTCGTGGCTCACGCGGACGGCTTGATCTTCACGGCGTACGAATGGTCGCGGCTGAGCGTCGCGTTCATCTTTGTTTTGGGAATCGGTTTGGTAAGCGGACGCGCGATCATTGTCGGCCTGCTTGCGATTATTGAAAAATTCCGTCCCGCGCCGCTCGACCATCCCGATTTCCAGCCGCTGGTCAGCGTCCTGATACCTGCGTACAACGAGGAATCGATCATCGCTTACACCGTGAACTCGGTGCTTGAATCCGACTACCCGAAACTGGAAGTCCTGGTGATCGACGACGGCTCGACCGACGGCACCGGGGAGCTGCTCGATCAACAGTTCGGACGCAATCCCGCGGTGCGCATCATTCATCAGCCGAATAGCGGGAAGTCCGCAGCGCTCTCGCATGGGCTCGCCGAGGCCTCCAGCGGCATTCTGGTCACCATCGACGCGGACACCGCCATCGAGCCGGACGCGGTGAGCAAATTGGTGCGGCACTTCGTCAATCCCCGGGTCGGCGCGGTGGCCGGGAACGTGAAAGTCGGAAATCGCATTAGCTGGCTCACGCGCTGGCAGGCGCTCGAATATGTCACCAGCCAGAATCTGGAAAAGCGCGCCTTCGACCTGTTGAATTGCATTCCCGTGGTTCCCGGCGCGCTCAGCGCCTGGCGCGCCGAAGCGATCAACGAGTGCGGCGGCTTCAGCGCCGATACGGTGGCCGAAGATACGGACTTGACCATCACCATTCGCCGCGCCGGCTGGAAAATCTATTATGAAGAAGAGTCCATCGGCTGGACCGACGCGCCCGAAACCGCGTCCGCGCTGGTCCGCCAGCGTTTCCGCTGGACGTTCGGCACGCTGCAAGCTTTCTGGAAGCATCGCGACACGCTGGGACGAACAAAGTACGGCACGCTCGGCTGGATCGCCCTGCCCAACGTATTCCTGTTTCAATTGCTGCTGCCGCTGTTCTCTCCAGTGATCGATCTGCTGTTCCTCGGCTCGCTGGCGTTGTGGGGGCTATCGCAAATCCATTTCCTGCACCTGCCGCAGTTCTATACCGCCGCCGATGTGCAGCGTTCCCTGGTCTTCTTCATCGGCTTCATGCTGATTGATTTCCTCACCTGCGTCGTCGCCTTCACGCTGGAGAAAAGCGAAGACTGGTCGCTGCTGTGGCCCTTGTTGCTGCAACGGTTTTACTATCGGCAGATGATGTACGTCGTGCTGTTCCGCGCGGTGATGGGCGCGGTGCAGGGAAAATCGGTCGGGTGGCGCGGGGTGGAGCCGGAGGTTCCTACGCCGGTTGCGCATGTGTAAGCCCGGGCTGGCTGCAATTCACCCAGCATAAGATGTAATGGTACCTCTCGCGAAGGGAAAATCGGACTTACGGTCCTTTATTTCATGGTGGCTGATCGCTAATTAATAGAGTCCAACAAATTCGAAAATTCAATCATCCAAATCATTCCGCATGGGCTCTCGATGTAAGACACTAGGGCCGAACATTGTGCGGGGCCGTAGTTAATAGAAGTTATCTCATAAACACATTTAAGTCTTTCCGAGCTTGCGAGTTATGCG
>CAZUNI010000064.1:0-18138 GCA_964622265.1 uncultured Acidobacteriaceae bacterium
TTGCCGCCGGTCAGCGTGGCGATGTCTTCGAGCATGGCCTTGCGGCGATCTCCGAAGCCGGGCGCCTTTACGGCGGAGCACTGCAATGTGCCGCGGAGCTTGTTCACCACCAGGGTCGCCAGGGCTTCGCCCTCGACGTCCTCAGCAATGATCAGCAGCGGCTTGCCGAGCTTGGCGATCTGTTCGAGAAGGGGGAGCAGGTCCTTCATCGAGCTGATCTTTTTTTCGTGGATCAGGATGCGCACGTCCTCGAGTACGCACTCCATGCGCTCGGGATCGGTGACGAAATAGGGCGAGAGGTAGCCGCGGTCGAACTGCATGCCTTCGACCACTTCGAGCGTCGTTTCCATCGTGCGGGATTCCTCGACAGTGATGACGCCGTCTTTGCCGACCTTCTTCATCGCTTCGGCAATGATGCTGCCGATCTGCTTGTCGTTGTTGGCGGAAATTGTGCCGACCTGGGCGATCATGTCACCCTTGACGTCACGGTGTAGCTTCTTAATTTCTTCCACACACGCCTCGACGGCGCGCTCGATGCCGCGCTTGAGGGCGGTGGGGCTGGCGCCGGCCGCTACCGTCTTCACGCCTTCGCGGAAGATGGCCTGGGCCAGAACCGTTGCCGTGGTGGTGCCGTCGCCTGCAACGTCAGAGGTCTTCGAAGCAACCTCGCGCACCATCTGTGCGCCCATGTTTTCGAGCGGGTCCTGCAGCTCGATTTCCTTCGCTACCGTTACGCCGTCCTTGGTGATGATCGGCGCGCCGAACTTCTTTTCGATCACCGCGTTCCGGCCCTTGGGGCCGAGGGTGATCTTCACTGCGTCAGCCAAAGCGTTGACGCCGCGTAGAATCGACTGGCGAGAATTCTCTCCAGTCACAATTTGCTTTGCCATAAGACTATTTCCTCCTCAGAATATTTTCTGGATCCACTTCCAAAATTGCGGCTCCCACCGCTTTGCGGAGGGAGAATAGTTACTTCTTGCCGCCCGCAGCCTTAGCCGCGCCGGAGAGCTTTGCCAAAATTTCGTCTTCGCGAAGAATCAGGTAATCCTCATCCTCGACTTTGATTTCGGTGCCGCTGTACTTGCCGAACAGCACGCGGTCGCCCACTTTTACGTCCAGGGGAATGCGTTCGCCCTTTTCGATTTTGCCTGCGCCGGCAGCGATCACTTCACCCTCTTGCGGCTTCTCTTTTGCCGTGTCGGGGATGATGATTCCGCCCTTGACTGATTCCTTCTCTTCAATCCGCTTGATCAAAACGCGATCATGCAGAGGAGTTACATTGACTGACATCGTTTCTTGCCTCCGTTCGATTTATTCGTGGAGGACTCCGGTGGGAGTCCGTACCCTGTTAGGGATAATTGCCGAGGAAGCACGTGGTGGATCGTTAGCACTCCTCTCAGGCGAGTGCTAATATATCACGCGAGGGGTATGTGTCAAGTTAAGTTCATGTGACTCAATTGTGACAATCTGGGCTTCCGGCCTACATAACTGCATTATTTTCAATGCCATGCGTAGATTGGGGGAGGCTCCAGTGGAGCACACTTTAGTGTGCGTGCATTTGGTTTTGCGATTTGCAGCATTTAAACCAAACCCACCCACACTAAAGTGTAGGCCACTTAAGACCTCACGAATTTTGTTGTCATTGCGAAATGGTTTGATTCCAAGACGGCCCTCGTTCAACAATATTCCGGCGGGCTGCAAGTACAGCCCGCACCCGGCTCCCAAGCGATCATGCCCAGCGAACACTACATCGAGTTTCGCAACGTCTGCAAGGCCTTCGGCGATCATGCCGTCCTTGATAACGTCAGCTTTTACGTGAACCGCGGGGAGACTTGCGTCATCATGGGGCGCAGCGGGGTGGGAAAATCGGTCACTCTGAAGCACATCCTGGGATTTCTGGAGCCTGACTCCGGCCGGGTGCTCGTCGATGGCAATGACATCACCGACTGGACCGAAAAGCAGCTAACCGAGATTCGCCGCCACGTAACGATGGTCTTCCAGTCGGGAGCTTTGTTCGATTCGCTTACCGTGGGGGAAAACATCGCATTTCCCCTGGAAAAGCGCACGGACATGACCTATGAGCAAAAGACCGCGCGAGTCGCCGAGCTGGCCGAAATGCTTGAGGTTTCTGAAGTCATTGACAAGATCCCGTCCGAACTGAGCACCGGCATGAAGCGCGCAGTCGCAATCGCGCGCGCGCTTGCGCAGGATCCCGATGCGATTCTGTACGACGAGCCGACCACCATGGTCGATCCACTCATGGCCGACCACACCGGCAACCTGATCCTGCGGCTCAAGGATAAATTTCACAAGACCTCGGTCGTCGTCACGCACGATACGCATCTGGCGAAAAAACTGGCTGACAGTGTTGTGTTCCTTCATGAAGGCCGCGTCGCGTACTTCGGGCCCTGGGCCGGATTCGAGGCCGCTCCCGAGCCGTTCCTCCGCAATTTCCTCCGGCAGGACGAACTAATTCCCGAGTTGGATGTGACTTCTTGAGCGAGGAAGCACAACCTTCCCCCGATACAAAGCACCACCTTCGCCGCGTGATGGGCTTCTGGGATGTCTTATTATTCTGTGTTGCCTCGGTGCTGGGACCGCGCTGGATCGCCGCCGCTGCGCGTAACGGACAATCCTCGATCAGCTTGTGGATTCTCGCCGCGATTCTGTTTTTTGTGCCAACGGCGTTTGTAATCGTCGAGCTTTCCACACGCTTTCCGGAAGAGGGCGGCCTGTACGTCTGGACGAAGCTGGCCTTTGGCGATTTTCACGGGTTCGTCGCCGGATGGACCTACTGGATTTATACCGTTTTCTATTTTCCGGGATTGCTGCTCGCCAGCACGGCAATGGCGGCTTACGTCGGCGGCGCGCAAACGGCCTGGCTGGCGGAGAATCGCACATTTCTGCTGGTGGGATCGTTCGTCATGCTGTTTGTCGCCGTTTTCCTGAACATCATCGGCCTGCACATCGGCAAGTGGCTGCAAAACGCAGGCGGCGTTGGCACCTACGTGCCGCTGACGATGATCGTGGCCGTAGCGCTGCTGTTATGGACCCGGCACGGATCAGTAACACATTTCACCGCTGCCGCAATGATGCCGCACTGGAACTGGGACACCGTAAATTTCTGGCCGCAACTGGCATTCGCTTTCGGGGGACTGGAACTTGTTTCCGCGATGAGCGAGGAAGTGCGGAATCCTCAACGAACATTCCCGCGAGCGATTTTCGCATCGGGCGCGTTGATCGCGCTGATGTACATCGTCGGCACGGTTGCCGTGTTGATGATGCTGCCGAGCGAGACGGTCGATCCGAAGAGCGGCGTGTTTCAGGCGATGACGTATGGATCGGCTGCTTTACGAATGGCCGCGGTCGGCGTGATTGCCGCGCTGCTGGTGACGGTGGGAAATGCGGGAGGCGTGGGCACAACAGTCGCGGGAGTCTCGCGAATTCCGTTTATCGTAGGGATTGACCGCCATATGCCTGCGGCGTTCGGAAAAATTCATCCACGATGGAAGACGCCTTACGTTTCGATCCTGGTGCAGGCGGGCATTTCGGGCGTCATTTTGCTGGTCGCGCAGATTAGTGAGAGCACTCGAGGCGCGTACCAAGTCCTCGTGGATGCCGCCACGATTCTCTACTTCATTCCCTTCGTCTATATGTATGCGGCGGCGATTAAACTCTATGCGCGTCCGGACAGACGCGAAAATCGGGCGGCAGTAGTGGTTCCGGGCGGAAGGCTCGGAGTGATTCTGGCCGCCGGGCTTGGGCTGCTGGTCGTCACTTTGGGGATTGTTCTATCTTTCGTTCCGCCTGGCGATACCACCAGCAAATTTCTATTTGAAAGCAAACTGGTAGGCGGTACATTCCTGTCGGTGTCTCTGGGCTTGGTATTTTACTACCGGGGGGCAAAACAAAATTAGATTTCCAGGCTTACGAAGGAGTTCGCCATGCAAATAAATCCGTATCTGCTATTCAACGGCAATTGCGAAGCAGCATTCAAGTTCTATGAAAAATGCCTGGGCGGCAAAATCACCGCGATGATGCCTCATGAAGGCACGCCCATGGAGAAAAGTGTTCCGCCCGAGTGGCTTAAAAAAATTATTCACGCGCGGCTAGTGGCGACGGGTATGGTGTTGATGGGGTCTGACGCTCCTCCCAGCCATTTTCAGCAACCGCAGGGTTTTTCGGTCTCCGTGACAGTAACAACCACGGAGGAGGCCGATCGTCTGTTTGGCGCATTGTCCGAAAACGGGAAGGTGACCATGCCGATTCAGAAAACATTTTGGTCTCCCCGTTTCGGCATGTTCGTCGATCAGTTCGGGATCCCGTGGATGATCATGTGCGAGCCGGCCGCCTGATTTTTTGCAGCTGTACTTAGGAGAGATCCATGTTCCTTTTAGTTGTCGTTGGCATTGTCATTATTTTGGTCGCTGCGATTCTCATCCTGGCCTTGACCAAGCCCGATAATTTCAGTGTTCAACGGACGGTCGCGATTAAAGCTCCTCCTGAGAAAATCCTACCGCTCATCGAGGATTTCCATTCCTGGGCTTCCTGGTCGCCGTGGGAAAACGTCGACCCCAACATGAAGAAGACCTACACCGGCGCGGCAGCCGGCAAAGGCGCGGTGTATGAGTGGGAGGGAAATATGGCGGTTGGCAAGGGGCGAATGGAAATTACGGAAGTGATTCCGAATTCCGCCGTGACAATCAAATTGGATTTTGAAAAGCCGATGGAGGGCCACAACATCGCCAAGTTCTCGCTGACGCCAAATGGAGACGCCACGACCGTTACCTGGGCGATGCATGGGCCGGCCAATTTCATGTCGAAGATGATGCAGGTCTTCATGAGCATGGATAAGATGATTGGCAAACAATTCGAGACGGGCCTCGCGAATTTGAAAGCCGTCGCCGAAAAATAGCGGGGAGAAGAAAAGTCCGCCACTGTCCGATTGCGGAATGGAGAACCAGATGCAAAAAATAACGCCATTCTTGTGGTTCAACGATAAAGCCGAAGAAGCGATTAGTTTTTATACTTCCATTTTCAAGAATTCGAAAGTTTTAAGCGTCAGTCGTTACGGAGATGCGGGACCAGGGCCCAAGGGAAGCGTCGTGGTCGGAAAATTCGAAATTGAGGGTCAGGAATTTATGGCGCTCAACGGCGGCCCACGATTCGCGTTTACTCCGGCCGTTTCGTTCGTCGTGAATTGCGAGACGCAGCAGGAGGTGGACGATTTCTGGGAAAAGCTCTCATCCGGCGGAAAAGAGGTCCAATGCGGCTGGCTGACGGACAAGTTCGGCCTGTCGTGGCAAATCGTTCCCATCATTTTGCCGAAGTTGTTGCAGGACAAAAACCCCGAGAAATCGAAGAGGGTCATGCAGGCCATGCTGCAAATGGTTAAAATTGACATTGCAGGGCTGGAACGGGCATACAACGGCGATTAACTCGGCGGCGGGAACGGTAGAAAGCCCCGAAGGGGCGACAGATCGTAGCCCACCGCGAAAGCGGTGGGAAACCAATTCGCAATTGCGAGAAAACCCCGTAGGGGTGATACAAGGAGGAGAGGCGATGAGCGGAGTACGGCTACTGGTTGGCACACGCAAGGGCGCATTCATCCTGACGGCGGACGGTAAGCGCGAAAAGTGGGACATCAGCGGCCCGCACTTCGGCGGCTGGGAGATTTACCACATGAAGGGCTCCCCCGTGGACCAGAATCGCCTGTACGCGTCGCAATCCAGCAGTTGGTTCGGACAAGTGGTCCAGCGTTCGAACGACGCCGGCAAGACCTGGGAGCCGGTCGGAAATAAATTCGCCTACGACGGCGTCCCCGGCACCCACCAGTGGTATGACGGCACTCCGCATCCGTGGGAATTCAAGCGCGTGTGGCATTTCGAACCATCGCTCACCGAACTCGACACGGTGTACGCCGGAATCGAAGACGCAGCCCTTTTCAAATCGACCGACGCGGGACAGAACTGGGTGGAACTCTCCGGCCTGCGCAACAGCGACACAGGCCCGCGCTGGATGCCCGGCGCCGGCGGAATGTGTCTGCACACTATCTTGCAGGACCCGACCAACGCGCAACGGATGTTCATTGCCATCTCCGCGGCAGGGGTATTCCGCACCGACGACGCCGGGCAAACCTGGAAGCCGGTCAACAAAGGATTGCATTCGAAATTTCTTCCCGATCCCAACGCTGAAGTCGGCCACTGCGTTCACCGTATCGCCATGCACCCCACCCGCCCGAACGTCCTGTTCATGCAAAAGCACTGGGACGTGATGCGCACCGAAAACGCCGGCGACTCCTGGCAGAAGATCAGCGGGAACCTGCCCACCGATTTTGGTTTCGTGATCGATGTCCACGCGCACGAACCGGAGACGATCTACGTCGTCCCAATCAAGAGCGACTCGGAGCACTTCCCTCTCGACGGAAAACTGCGCGTGTACCGGAGCCGCTCGGGCGGAAATGAGTGGCAGGAACTCGCCAAAGGCCTGCCGGAACGCGACTGCTACGTCAACGTGCTGCGCGATGCGATGGCCGTGGATTCTCTCGATCAATGCGGCGTGTATTTCGGCACCACGGGCGGGCAGGTGTATTGCTCGGCGGACGCAGGGGATTCATGGTCGGCAATCGTTCACGATCTGCCGCCGGTCATTTCGGTGGAAGTCCAGACGCTGCCGTGAGCGGCGCGGCAACAATGGCGGAGATCCGCGTCGAACTTCCGGCACATTTGCGGACGCTGGCGCGCGTAGGCAGCGAAGTGACCGTCTCCGCCAAACTCGACGCCCAGGGTCGCGTCACGACGCGCTCGATTCTCGACGCGCTCGAAGAAAAATATCCAATGCTCTGCGGCACGATTCGCGATCACGGCACGGACAATCGCCGCGCGTTTCTGCGCTTTTTCGTGTGCTCGGAGGATTGGTCCTTCCAACCTGCCGATACTCCACTGCCGGAAGCCATCGCCTCGGGCAAAGAGCCGTTTCTAATCATTGGGGCTATCGCAGGCGGATAAAGCAATCGCGCAGATTACTCAGGAGACGGCGCTGAAATCGAGGGCTTACCTACCTGCTCGGTGACTTGCAATGGCGCCTTCCTCAACTGTTCCAGCTGAGTCTGAACTTTCATCCAGTCTTTGGGTTTTTTCTTCGTCGTATACGAGGCGTCAGGATTCCCGTAAAAACTCAGCAGCTCAGCCCGAAGCTCCGGCGAAGCTCCATTGAAATTCTGCCTTGCGAGCGCGTCAAGCAGCATCGCATACGTCTCATCGTTGAGCCGATACACTCCCGGCCCGGTTACTTCGCCGGTATCGAAATTATCGTTTGGCAAATCCAGCAGGCCGGAGTCTTTTTGCTCCAGCAGCTTGCGGTAGTGATCCAGAGTCACGTTAAAGCTGGCTTCGAACATGCGTTCAGTCTCAGGTGTCGGCGCCCGGAGCTGCAGGACTTTTAGCGGGCCGACCTTCGGTATCAGCTTGGTGAGAAAGGCGAGAAAGTTGTCCCAAAATGTGGGTGGCTGATATTTATTTCCCCAGTTCTTTTTATAACTGGCGCGCGAAAGGTTAAAGAGGAATTTCTTCTTGGTCATGCTGGGCTGGTCTTTCACGATCTCGTCTTTTTTCAGGCTCCAGGCAATGCGCGTCGCTTTGGGGAGCAGCCGGCTGACGTCATAACGGTAAGATTCCAGGACTTTTTCTTCGTCGGAGAGAACGCTCTTAAGATCCAACCCGTACGTTTCCTGAAACGCCTGCTCCAGCAGCGGAACGGAAACCGCAAAACCGATAAAATCATGGTATGCGTCGGGGGCGTAGCGGCTCTGCGCCACCTCAATCACGTCGAAACCGAATTCCGTTTTTACATGCGCCAGCGGGTCATCTTCGTAGGTAACCGTGTCGCCGTATTTCTTTTTCAGCTTGGGATACAGGATGGGAACCGCGCGATTTGTGCCGATGCGATGACCATCGTTGTCCGCCGCATAGTGCGCGAGCGCGCCGAGCGCAAATGCGTAGCCGTCCGGGTCCTTCGCATCACGCAGCAGAGCCAGCACAAAATCTCCGCTGCGCACGTAGTGCGTCAAGTCGCTGAAAAAATGGCTTCCGTGCGGGTAATAGCCCATGTCCTGAATAATCACGCCGCCATAGGCATAGCCGTGCGCTTCCTTGAGCTGTTCTCTTGTGGCGTCAGGGAAACGTTTCAGTATTAACGGGCGTATGTCGGTGTCCCAAACGCTGTCGATGATGGCTTCATGCGAAAGGACCGAATAGGCGAAGGTTTCGATGGGCCACGCGGCAAGCAGGAAAAACGCCAGCGCGAAGGCGCAGAGTCTTGTGAACCCAGGTCTTCCTCCGGTGAGGTGCGGCTTTGTCATGTTGGCGGTCCATTTCCATCTTAGCTCAGATATGATTACGGGCGCGATCTTTGGGTGGCGGCGGTAGCGACTCACTTTGGTGTCGATAGGACGAGAAGCTGCCCGCCCTAAAACCGGGCGGCCTCGACAAGTGCCAATACCGGACGGAAGAACGCTTTTGTAGAGGCCTCTCCGTCCCGTTTCTCAGGGACGGAGAGGGCACGCTCTTTAATCAAAATGGGCCACTACCCGTCCGTGCGGCCACATCCTGCGAAGAAATGAGCCTTCCATGACCAAGCTTTCCAGAAGAGAAATTTTGCTGACTCCCGTGGCGCTGGCCGCCGCGAGCGCCGTCCCCAGCGCCGCCGCCGGGAAAAAGATGACGCTGTGCATGCACCAGGCCACGAACATCGGCGCGGGCTACCGCAAATCGCTCGAAGGCTGGGCGCGCGCGGGGATCAAGTACGTGGAAATTGTCAACACGCTGCTGGAAGAATTTCTGAAGACCGACACGATGCAGGCAGCGCGCCGGATACTCGACGATCTAGGCCTGACGCCCGTTCACGGCGCGGCCAATGTCTCAGGACTCTGGGAGACCAATCCCAATCGCGCCGCCTCGCTGGAGACGCTGAAAAAACGCTGCGAAATGTTTGCGGGCCTGGGCATCGACAAAGTCTATTCCCCCACCGGCACCGCGTCGCAGCGAGCCATCACGCCCGACGATTACAAATCCGCCGTGGACAACATCCGCGAAGCGGGCGACGTCGCGAAGCAGTTTAAACAATCGTTGCACATCGAATTCCTCCGCAGCTCGATCTTTATCGCCACCCTGCCCACGCTGCTCAAACTGACCCGCGCCGCCGCCCACCCCAACATCGCGCCCATGCTCGACTGCTACCACTTCTGGTCCGGCAACAATAAATTCGAGGACCTCGACATGCTCCAGCACGGAGAAATTGCTCACGTGCACTTTCAGGATGTCGCCGACATCCCGAGGGAACTATTGGGCAACTCCAACCGGCTCATCCCCGGAGACGGCATCAGTCCACTGACGCGCATCCTCGGCAAGCTGAAGGAAAAGGGCTATGCCGGACCGCTGTCGGTCGAGCTGTTCCTGCCGCAATTCCAGCAGGGCGATCCGTACGAGGTTGCCCGGGAGATTCGGGAGAAGGCGGAGGTGGTGATGAGGCGGGCGCGGGTGGGGTGAGTCACCGTGGCCTTTGATGTTGATTCGGCTATACCAATGATTGCGCCGCAAATCTACCGAAACATGGACTTACCGTATCCGCTATCAATCATCTCGCCTTAGCTTTGTAATACTGCTATATTCAGTTGAGTTTTCGGGGAGATGTTCTTTGACCCAGTATTGGGAAGATAGATTTAGAGCGTGGAGCAAGCCCGCAAGCGACACGGAAAGCCAGAAGCAGGCCAGAGCTGAGCGGATGGTCGGGCAGGCCGTTCGCGAGTACGCCCCTTTACGAGCACACAACATAAATGTCATCACGCAGGGTTCGTACCGGAACAACACGAATGTGCGGCAGGAAAGTGATGTCGATATCTGTATATGCTGCGCTGACACTTTTTTTATGATTTTGGCTTTGCCGACTATGGAAAATCCGACGCTGACATCATTGACGCCACATATTCATATGCACAGTTCAAGAACGACGTGCAAGCCGCATTGGAAGTGAAATTCGGACGGCAGGGAGTGTCACGGGGCGACAAGGCATTTGACATTCACGAGAATACGTCTCGCGTGGACGCCGATGTTGTCGCGGCATTTGAGTACAGACTCTACAAAAAGCGGGTGTTTAACGCACTTCTTGGCAATTACGTGATCGACCACGTTATTCCACCAGGAACAAAATTCTACGCAGATTCTGGCCGTGAGGTTATTAACTGGCCGGAACAGCACTATTCCAATGGTGTCGCGAAGAATGCCCGTACTGGAAGCAGATTTAAGGCCATAGCGCGCGCTCTCAAGAGCTTGAAGTATGAGATGGAGGAAAAAGGAATCGCGGAGGCCAAGCCTATGGCCTCCTATTTAGTTGAATGCATCGTTTACAACGTTCCGGATTACATGTTCCAGGGAGATTCATATTCAAAGAACGTCCGAGACTGCATCGCAGCGATCTACGCAGCAGTCTGTCCGGAAGGCGATTGCCAGAACTGGCTAGAAATTAACGGAATCAAATATCTCTTCCACCCCTCGCAGCCTTGGACTCGAGAGCAAACCAATGATTTCACGCTGGCGGTATGGCGATACTGTGGATTCTCATAGATGCTAACGAAAAATCAGGTAACGGCGCTCGTAATCGTCGTACTTGTCTTATGGGTCGCAGTCTCAGTGGTTCAGGGAGAATCGCGCCCACAGCATGTGTTTGCATCTCTTTCATACGTGGTTACCGGAACTTCTTTTGTTTTGCTTTTGTTCGACCGATGGCTCTGGCGGAGTCGCATATTTCGGCCATGGCTCACCATGCGCCCCATACTTTTAGGGACTTGGAAGGGAGAACTGCGCAGCAATTACCCCAACCCTGAAGCGTGGGTTAGCAGCGGCCCAATTGAGGTTTATCTCGTTATTCGACAGACCTTCTCTTCGATAGATGTACGGTTGTTCTCGCTAGAATCAGAATCAATCAGCCTCTCAGCCAACATACTAAATACAGCACCAGAGCTTCACACATTGTTTGTTGTATACCGAAACGAGCCAAGAGGTCTCCTGCTTGAAAAGAGTCCGATCCACTATGGTGGAATGCGGCTGCAGGTGCGTGGGGAACGCGTTGAGCGTCTTGATGGACATTACTGGACCGACCGCCTTACGAAGGGTGAGGCTGAGTTCACTACGCACATCAAGAAAACGAGCCTCGACTTTAATAATGCGGCAAGCTCCTTTCATTGAAGATGAGGGGGTAATGTGCGAGTGAGCAGGACAGCCCTATGGATAAGCTGTGGCACTCTCCTCACAACGATCCTCGGGATCGTTCCTGTATATTTGGTTTTCTATGATAAGCCGGATCTCGTCTACGAAACACTGATCGAAAACATTCCCTTGCCAAAGGATTTGCCAGGGCAACTCCCAGATACTCTTGTGATTGTGACAATGCAGAATGTCGGACATCAGCCGAGCACGGACCTCCAGGGAAGCATCACTGTTGGCGGAAATCTAATCGAGTATCAGGTGCAGGGCACAAATCCGGCGTTCGGACAGGTATCTCATTCACGGAATGGGCTCCAGGTCCAGTTCAATTGCCCGCGTCTCGCCTCAGGCAACTATCCGATAAGAATCCTAGCCTGGTATAAGGGCGCGAGCTATGGACCTGATGTTGGAGTCTCGGACGCCCACGGAGCAGGAAGAAGGGTCAATTCGATTGTTGCGGAAACCGCGAAATATCGGGGAGTTGGTAGTGGCGTAATCGGACTTCTAATTGGACTTCTGGGCTCGTTTGTAGCTATCGGGGCCACATACACCACATATGCAACAAGAAAAAGCATTGCCGCTGCGGCTCACGAGCTCGAGAGGCTTTCCGAATTAATGAGGTCGGAAGAAGACCATAGCGGCACAGACCTCAACCGTGCGCCAAGGAACGAATAATAGCTCGTTGACGAAACTAATCGCGTGTAATAGGCGCTTATTTATCGGCTACCCCTAAGCCGCTCTCACCGCAATCCGCCCAGCCTTGCGCGATCTCGGCTTGCGCCGAATCACGATATCCACGTCACGGTCGAGGGCTGTCAGAAGGTTCATGAGCCGTTCGACGGAAAAGCCATCCAATTGGTAATTCGCCAGGGCTGATATCTTTGGCTGATTGACCTTCAGGCAGCGCGCCGCCGCGATTTGCGAAAGTTTTCGACCCTTAACAATCCGATTGATCGTAGCCGCAAGCCGGACCTTCGTCTGTTTCTCTTCCGCGTTGGGCAGGCCGAGATCGGCAAAGACATTGCCGGAGCTGGGTACTATGCGCGGCCTACCTCGCCGCGTTGCCGTATCGATGTTCATAGTCGATCCTCGCTTCGTTGAGCCGCCTGCCGATTAGTTCCACATCCCTTTTCGCCGTCTTTATTCCGCTAGGCGACTTCTTCTGGAAAGCATGTAGCACATAAGCGGCATTTTCAAACCTGACGGTGTAAACCGTCCTATAAGTGTCGCCGCGGTGGTCTTCCACGATCTCGAAGACTCCCGTTCCCTGCCCTTTCCAGGGTTTGGCCTTCGGATGCTTTCCACCGAATTGCACCACGCTGAGAGCGGTTCCGATCTCGTCAATCACCGCCTCCGGGAATGCCAGCAAATCGTCCTTGCTGGAGCCAACCCAAAACAGCGGCTTTTCGCCGGAAATCCTTGTCGGTCTTGCCATATAATTATCCCAGTTGTAGGATATAAGGTCAAGAATTCAAAGCTTTATCTTTTTCGGGACGCGGGGTGGCTCTCCTTCAGGACGTGTTCCACTCCGCGCAGTATTAATTCCCTCACGGAACTGCCTTCGCTGGCAGCACGCGCTTTGAGGCGGCGGTACACACGGTCCGGAATATCCACTGTGACCTTCAAGGCTCTATTCTGGCTCACTTATGGTCGATCTAGAAGTGCCATGTACAAAGCCGCGTCCGTGCGCCCGTCCTGCACTTCCAATTAGCGTCATTTCCACTTCATCGCGCGACGGGAGGCTCCTGCCCGGTGGGGATGCCGACCATGTGCCGATAAAACGCAGCGGCCCGGTTCATCGACGAAGACTCATTTCCTGTGAGCACCTTGTTCGCGTTGGTTCCTGTGCGGACGATGCTGTAATAGCGCCACACGTTTTCCGATTCGCGATCCAGAAAGTAAATCGACTGTATCTCGCCCGGGTGGAAGACATTCAGGAACAGATAGTGCATCGCGGTGACGTTCTCGACATCGAAGACGATCCGATCCGCCGAAGATTCCGCGATATGCATTCGGTAGACGGCCTTGCCTGCAAGGTTATCGGCCTGTTCGAAGTAGAGTACCGTGCCCTGCGTCATCTCATCGGGCGTGAAGTCTCCACGGCGCTGGCCGGGATGCGAGCCGGCCAGAGCGTAGGCATCCACGATCAGCGTTTGCCACTTCTGGTGCGTCGTTGACCAGTAGCGTACGCCCGCGAGTTCTGAAATCGCGCCGATGTGGCGAAGCAAGCCCTCGGCTGCCAACGTGTACCGAAATCGCGCAACTGTCGTCACCAGGGTCGTAAAGCCCACGGACGTCCAGCCGACGCATGCGGGCGGTTTCCAGTCGCGGCCGATTTCAGACCTGCTCCAGGACTTCACGATCGCGGATTCATCGAGGCCGGGATAGGCGGGGACGGGTTCATTTCCGCAAGGCGGCTGCGGTGTTGTCTGCGGTGTTGCCTGCGCATAGCCGCGCGAATGGCAAAGCAACATGGCCATGAATAGAAACAAGACGCAGTGCCGCATACGGGTCCGCATCTGGAAAATCGTCACATACCAGGGGGCTGTGCTCATTGCGGCGATCTTCATTGAGACGATGATAGTGGTTGCCCTATCGATGGGTCCAGCACGGTAAATATATTCGAGTAGAACTGGATCGATAACTCGTCAACTCAGTCCCGAGAGTTTGATTGCCGTCGCCAGAATCGGCTTGGCCCAATCCGGCGTCATGGCCAGGTCGCAAGAATCCACGATCTTTCCACCCTTCGTGTGAAGCAGCAGTCTTGGCTGTGGAGCGATGCCCTCCTGCGGATCGCCTTCCGTGCTGTTGTCATAGACGCGAAGTTTCGTATGCACTACCAAAACTCAAGGGGATAAGGCAATACGGACGCCATGTTCAAAACTGAACTGCATTTCCCCACCAAAATGTCATCTTGTAAGCGAAGGATGGATTGAAATTTACTAGAGGTAGGCGCCGCGCCGGGAACGATATTCGCTAGCGCGGGTTTACCGGGAGAGGCTGATCATGAGGAATCTATGGACTCGAATGGCGCTGACCACTGCGCTGGCCGGAGGGTTGCTGCTGGTTGCGGGCGCTCCAGCCAGGGCGGACCGGGACTGGCGTTCAGATTGCCAGAGGAAGCTCGAAGCAGATCGGGCCAGAATCGATAAGGACGCGGCCCGGCACGGCGAACACAGCAAACAGGTGGACAGTGACGTCAGACGCATGGACGGCGACCGCAATTGGTGCCGCGATCACAAGTCTGACTGGGATCACGACCGGTTCGATATTGGCATTTACTTCCGAAAATAGTCACCAGTTTTAGACGAATATCCCATGGGGGCCGACTCGACCAGACTCGGCCCCTTTTTCCATTTGTTGCACGTCTCCACCGACGGGCGGAGAAGATATGCTCCATGCTCGTCACACCCAGGTATCCAATCGGGCGGGCATTAAGATTTAATTTCGCTTTTTGTTCGCTTTCATGTATAATGCCTCCCATGAAAGTGACCATCACTTCACGTCCCCGCCCTCCTCGCAAGAGGACTGGCCTGGGAAAGCATGCTGGATCGAGACAGAAGTCTCACTGGTTTCGCACCTTAATGCTCTGCGTTTACGTCCTTGGCATTGCCTGGACGACGCTGGTTCATGCCAACGAATATGCGGCGGCAGCGAGCCCTGCTCCCGCGTCGGTGGCACCGATTACAGTAGAGCCGATGCCCTTGTTGCATGGACGCCTGACGGTTCAGCAGTACGTACAGAAGAAGGCACGAGATGCGGGGGTGGATCCTCGAGTGGCGGAATGGATTGTTTCGCACGAGTCGCGGCATCACCCCGACGCCACCGGGGACGGCGGCGAAAGCCGGGGCCTCTGGCAGATCAATAAGGAATGGCATCCCGAAGTCTCCGACGCCTGCGCTTATAATGTGCCATGTAGCACGCGCTGGTCGCTCGAACGGATTCGCGACGGGTATGTGGACGAGTGGAGTACCTGGAAATATTGCCGGGCATGGTTTGACGATTGCCCATTCTAATCAGGTAGTTAGAGGGGGGTTATTTCACCGGTTTTGCTTCTCCACTTGCTCCCTGGACTAGCTGGAATTGTTCCTCCGCCTTCGCATAAACGGAGTGAACATTATCTTTGATCGTCACGCGGATGGTGTAGGTGCCCGGCGGATCATCGGGATCGAAAGTAATATCCATGACGGGATTGAGGACAATCACGCTGGGGGATCTCGGGTCGGGACCGATGGTCTCGGAGAACTTCGCGGCAGCAAACAAAGTCTTGCCGGCTGGTGACATAAAGCGCACATGGGTGGTCAAATTCATCTTTTCGGATGCCGGCCAAGGATAGTCCGTAACAACGAATGGCAAGTAGTACTTCTTGCCCTGAGTCACCTGGCGCATCCGCCCTGCGCCCGGCCGATCGGCAGCGGGCATCAAGACCCATTTTTCGGCGGCGGCCTTGGATTCGGTGATCAGGATATTGGCTTTGAAATTCGCCTCGGTCAGACCGCTGAGTTCGGCGGCATCGGCATTGGTTTGCGTGGCGCTCGCTGCTTGCTGTTGTTTGCGCTCGCGTTCCTGCCTGGCCAGGTCTCCCAGTGATGGCGTGGTGTCCTGAGTCAAAAGAGCTGGGACGAAAGAAACGCTCAGGAGCACTGATAGCCCTATCCGGTGAATCGGCTTCAAAACGACCTCCAGTTCCATGCATCCGCAGATGTAAAGGGGCTTCCTATAATTTAGATGATACCCGCCTCAGGGATTCGAATCGATGCGGTTATCGATTAGATTTCGGAAGGGTAAATACAGCAGGTTCGAGTTTGGTACGGCAAGAGTATGTAATTGCGAACAGTCCAACCCCGCCAAAATTAGTTGGAACTCCACATATCCGGTTAACCCCACTTTACTGGAAGCGGAATGTGGCCTAAACTGTATCATCGAATGATGGTGAGCGTAGCTCAGCCGGTAGAGCATCGGTCTGTGGCACCGAGGGTCGCGGGTTCAAACCCCGTCGCTCACCCCAAATTTTTCAGGCACTTAGAGTGTCCCCGTAGCGATCAAGAATGAATACGAATCGAGGCAGAAAATGAAGACATCGATGAGAACGTTCTTCCTGGGCTTGGTGGCAGTTCCATTCCTGGCCGTCAGCATGTTCGCAGCGAACGTGACGATCCATGGCGTGGTGACGGATACAACCGGAAAACCGGTGCGGGGAGCGATCGTCAAGGCGACGCTGGGGCCGAAAAGCACGAGCCGGTTCACGCAGCAGGATGGCCGGTACGAAATTCCGGTAGCGGCGGGCACCTATGAGATGGCTGTAGATGCCTACGGCTACGGCGTGAAATTCCTGACCAAAGATACCGCCGAGGCCGGAGACACCAACTTTTCGCTGACGCCGAAGTGGGACGTGACGCGCCTCACCGGCGCGGACATCACGCCGCTGATCCCCACGGACAAGCAGGGGAACCTGCTCAGAGCCGTGTGCCTCGAATGCCATGATTTCAGCGTCGTGATTCGCCGGCGCGGAATGACGTCCGATGAATGGCAGAGCTTCCTGCCGAACATGCCCGGCGGCAGGCGCGCGGCGCGCAATTATAGTCCACAGGAATCGGCGGACCTCGGCGCGGCTCTCGAGAAATATTTCGGGCCACAATCCAAATATTTCGGGCCCGATCAGGACCCGCCTACGCAGGAACAGATCAACCACCCTGCCGTCGCGCCGGCCGTGTTGAAGGCTACCTTCCGCGAGTATTCGATCCCCACGGGAGTGCAGGCCGTACCGCACACGATTTTCCTCGATCAAGATGCAAAGACGGCGTGGTTCAGCGAAATCGGACTTCGCGCGAATAAACTGGCGCGATTCGATATCGCCACCGAAAAGTTCCAGGAGTTTCCTTCTCCGGTGGCACAGTCCGATCCGCACAGCGGCGTAGTCGGCAAGGATGGACGCGCTTGGATCACGCTATCCACAGCGGGGCTTAAGATCGTTTCAATCGATCCCGAAACGAACAAGATCACGCTGTACACAAATCCGGAAGACAAGGGCACCAGCCACACGATGGTGATGGACAAGGATGGGAACCTGTGGATTTCCGGTCACGGAACCGATTCCGCGTACGCTCAGGTGTGGATGTTTGACGTGAAGACCGAAAAGTTCAAGGCCTACAAGATTCCCGGTCCGGCTGAATATCCCGACGATTCGAAGGGCAAATGGGAACATTATGCGAAGGACGGTTTCGTCCGTATCGGGACCTACCACATAGGGTTCGATTCCAAAGGCATCCTCTGGACCAGCTCTCTTGAGGTCGGCATGATCTCCCGGCTCGATCCCAAGACCGGCGAGACGAAAGAGTATTTCCCGCCGGGCGTTGCCGGAATGCGCGGAATGGCCGTGGATGCGCACGATAACATCTGGTTCTCCGATTTTTACTACCATCGCCTGGGCATGCTGGATCAGAAAACCGGGCAATTTAAATTTTATACTCCGCCCACCCGCGGTGCTGGCGCCTACGGGGTGGTCGCCGATCCGAAGACCGGTTATATCTGGTATGGCGACCAGATCGGAAACTACATCACACGCTTCGATCCGAAGACTGAACAATTCGCCGAGTATCCAATCCCGACGCGCGGCGCGATCCCCCGCTTCATCGATCTAGATAAGTATGGCCGCATCTGGTTCGGTGAATGGTGGACGGGCAAGATTGGCGTAATGGATCCGGATGGCAGCGCAACAATGACCACCGCATCGCGCTAAAGGAATTAACTAAAACTACCTGAAGGGTGCGCCACTCTCAAAAAGTTCGAGGGTGCCGCACCCTTCACGTTTTTGTGAAGGGTGCGGGTTTAGTCCTCCGTTAAAAATTAAATAAACTCGCTTTTTTGTTGTGATTTGTAT
>CAZUNI010000065.1:0-17114 GCA_964622265.1 uncultured Acidobacteriaceae bacterium
AATTCAACTACCTTCTTTTCAAGACCCTGTATTAGGTTATGCAACAGCTTCTAGAAGCTGTTGCATAACCCAATTTCGCTCCAATGGAGTCAATAACTCAGCTAGGTTAGGCAATGAGCTCTAGGAAATTCGTTGAGACGCAGCGCCGGAGGCGCGACATAACATAGCCCAGGGCGACAGCCCTGGGTACGTACAGAGAAATAGGGAGCACCGTAGGTGCGGCACAGAGTAGCAATGGCACGCCCTGAGACTCATCTAATTTCAGGTTGCCGGTGCCGATGCGACCATTTCCTAGCTCTTCCAATCCGGTGTTTCCACGTAGGCGCGGGTGATGTCGGCGACAGTTCTGGTGCCGCAATTTCCCATCGTCAGTTTCAACTCGCCCTGCAGGATTTCGAGCACTCGATCGACGCCGGCCTGGCCGAAGGCTCCCAATCCCCAAAGGTATGGTCGGCCGATCCCTACGCCTTTTGCGCCCAGCGCGAGAGCCTTGAACACGTCTGTGCCGCGTCGCACCCCGCCATCGACGAACACCGGAATCCGGCCTTTCACTTCCGCCACCACTTCGGGCAAGGCTGCGATCGTTGCGCGCAGGGTTTCCGTGGAGCGTCCTCCGTGATTCGAGACTACAATGCCGTCGATGCCGTGCTCGATGCACAGGGCGGCGTCTTCGCGTGTGTCGATTCCCTTGATCATGAACTTGCCCTTCCAGAATTTGCGCAGGCGGTCGACGAAGGTCCAGTCCATCGAGGCGTCGATGTTGCGGATGCCGGTCATGTCGATGCCGTCGTACATCGGGCGCTCCCGCGGAGCGGGACCTGCTGCGCTTTCGTGGCAGTCCGAGCAATGGCTTGTGTCTTTCGGGCGCGTGCGCAGGAAAGTTTCGCTGTTGCGGCCCGTGGTGTTATCCACGGTGAGGGCGATGACCGTGACGCCGGTAGCTTCCACGCGGCGCAAAATCTTTTGGCAGGCGTCCCAGGAAGTGGGCGCGTAAAGCTGCTGCCAGACCGGGTGGCCCAGCGCCTGGGTAATATCTTCGACCGGGACGGAGGTTGACGTCGAGAGAATCTGCAGCGTGCCGCGGGCTCGAGCCGCCCGCGCTACGGCCAATTCGCCATCCGGGTGGAACGCTTTCCCGCCCGACGTGGGGCATATGAAGATCGGGCTGTCATAAACTTTGCCGAACAGCTCGACGCGCATGTCCACTTTGGTGGCGTCGCGCAGGCGTCTTGGGCGCAGTTGGACGTGTTTGTAGCCGTCGCGATTGGCGTGCAGGGTTCCGTCGTCGTCCACGCCGCTGGACATGTAGGCCCAATGGCCGGGCATGATGTTGCGGTGTGCGGCTTCCTCGAAATCGAGAACGTTCAGGGCTTCGGCTGGACTTTTAATTACGTCGGAAGTCTGCTGGGCGGCTTGCGCCAGCCCAGTTCGTTCGAGGAAGGCCGAAACTCCACCGAGCGCGGCGACATAAGGGCTGGCCGCCAGAAATTTCAGAAATTCGCGGCGGGCGTTGGAGGTGTCGGAAGATTCTTTCAAGTTCATCCTGGTTGACCGACCGGGGCTGACTTGCGCATCGTACGTTTCCTCCCGTGAGGAACATAAGAATTCACGATCAGAACTGATTCCGGCCAGTTCTCCTACGTTTCAACAACGTTTCAATAATGGTTCGACAATAAAATTGCGAAGACCGTCGCCTAATTGTAAGGCGTTCCAAGAGTCGTGCCGTCGGCGAGCACGATGCTCACCATCAGCATGCCGGGTTTTCCGTTCCTTCCCGGATGGCCGTTGGCGGTGATCGTGTCCCCTACCTTCAACGTGTCTTTCTTAAATCCGGCCCGCACCATCATGTTCAGGCTCACGCCTTCGACGACCCAGTCAACGGGTTCGCTGCCGTCCTTGGTCACCCTGACGGTAATCATGACATGCGGATTGACCAAGAGATAGTCGACGACAGTGCCTTTGATCGTGATCATTTGCTCGCGATCATAGGCGGCGGAACCGTGATGCGCGAAGACTGGATATGAAATCAGGAGGAGGCTTGCGGCAATGCCGAACAAGACCCAAAGTTTTTTAGTCATCGTCCCACCCCGGGAGAAATTGCGATACGTGGATCTGCTCCAGGCGATAATTGCCCGCGCCTGGGAATTATCGCAGGCAGATGATTTGCAATCAGCGCGTCGGCCATTGGAGTATGGATACGAATATACTACCGACTTGATTCGAAAGGCCAGTCCCATCGTGATCGAGTGGTTTGCGAATTTGGAGTCTGGCCTGGGAACGCCAATCTCCCGATTGGCGTGTGTAAGAGGACGCAAAACGCCAATCGGGAGATTGGCGTTCCCAGGTTAAACCCGACCACCTATCGCATGGTTTCTCGTGTCGATCCTCAAAACATGCTACTTTGTGTCGGTCATTTTTGTTGCAACTATGTCTGAAACTGCTGACAGATGGGCCGGTCAGATTCGCGCTGGGGATGTCCGCGCTGTTGCGCGAGCCATCACTGCGATTGAAAACCGCGATCCTGTGGCCGAAGAGTTGTTGCGGCGGGTATTTGTTTCGACCGGACGGGCACAGGTCGTGGGCATCACGGGCGCGCCTGGGACGGGCAAGAGCACGCTGGTGGATCGGCTGGCGGCACATTACCGACGCGCGGGGGAAGAAGTTGGAATTATCGCCGTCGATCCCACTAGCCCGTACACCGGCGGGGCGATTTTGGGCGATCGAATTCGGATGCAGGGACTTGCGAGCGATGCCGGGATTTTTATCCGTTCGATGGCGACGCGCGGATTTCTGGGCGGGCTGTCGCGGGCTGCGGGCGATGTTGCGCTAATACTGGATGCGGCAGGCAAGCAGCATGTGCTGATCGAAACCGTCGGCGTTGGCCAGGATGAGGTGGATATTGTGCGGCTGGCGGATTGCACGCTGGTGCTGCTGGTGCCAGGGATGGGCGACGACATTCAGAATATGAAGGCCGGGCTGATGGAGATTGCGGACATTTTCGTGCTGAATAAATCCGATCGCGAAGGAGTGGACCGGGTGGAATCGCAGCTCGAAGCGATGCTGGAGCTTGCGCCGGAGCGAGACGGTTGGAAGCCGAAAATTGTCCGCACGGTGGCTAGTGAAAATAAAGGCGTGGAGGAATTAGCGGTCACGATTGCCGAGTATCACAAACATTTCGACGGGA
Source organism: uncultured Acidobacteriaceae bacterium (assembly GCA_964622265.1). GTDB lineage: Bacteria > Acidobacteriota > Terriglobia > Acidiferrales > UBA7541 > Palsa-360. Next base: position 3,185 of record CAZUNI010000065.1, read on the forward strand.
CTACACAGCGCCAGGCAAGGAAAGTGGAGCACTGGAAGCGCCGCCTGATTCGCCTCGCGGAAGAGATCGCTCTGGAGCAACTTGCATCTGGCCCACGGGCGCAGGCTTCGCTGGATAGATTGGCTGTGGAAGTGGCAGAACGAAAGAAGGACCCTTACGCGGCGGTCAATGAGCTGCTTTCGGTTGCAGGGCTTTCGAAAAAAAAGCGTCAGGACTAACGGATGAAACTGGGCGACCTCGAATTCTGGCTGATTACGGACGGAACATTCCGCCTCGACGGTGGGGCGATGTTTGGCGTGATTCCCAAGCCCATGTGGGAACGCGTCGCTCCTGCGGACGCCCGTAATCGCATTCTGATGGCCATGAATTCGCTGCTGATCCACACAGCAGGAAAGTGGATTCTGATCGAGACCGGGGCAGGCGACAAGTGGGACGCCAAGCGCACCGATATTTATTCCTTTGAGACGCCGCCACGGCTTCCGGACAAACTGACCGCGCGCGGCGTGCCGCCGGAAAAAATCGATATCGTGATCAACACGCATCTTCATTTCGATCATTGCGGCTGGAACACGCGCATCGTGGATGGACAAGCCATGCCCCTGTTTGCCAACGCGCAATACATTGTGCAGCGCGGCGAACTGGAACACGCCAAAAATCCCAGCGATCGTGACCGTGCCAGTTATTTTCCGGAAAATTTTGCTCCGATGGAGAAATCGGGGCAATGGTCGCTGCTCGAAACGGACGCGGAAGTGGTTCCCGGAATCAAGCTGATTCGCGTGCCTGGGCACAATGGCGACATGATGTGCGTGCGCCTGACCGGCGGTGGGAAGACGGTGTTTTTCACTGCCGATCTGATTCCCACGGCTGCCCACCTGCCATATCCGTGGATCATGGGCTACGATCTGTACCCTTTGACGACGCTGGAGAATAAGAAAAAGTGGATTCCGCAGGCCGCGCGCGAAGGGTGGATTCTGATATTCGGACATGAGGCGCACACCCCGGCAGGTACCTTGCGGGAACACGACGGAAAATACCTTCTGGAACCAATCGATCTCGATTCATAAACTAACTAGACAAAGGAATCCTAGATGGCGAAACCGAAGCTCAAGGCGAAGTCTGCACCGAAACCGCGAAGCACCGGGTCTGTTCCCATCAGGATTGGAATTATCGGCGGCAGCGGGTTGTACAACATGGCTGGCCTGGAAGACACCCGGGAAGTGAAGGTCAAGACGCCTTTCGGCGATCCCTCCGATGCGCTGATTGTTGGGACGCTGGAAGGGAAGCGCGTCGCGTTTCTCGCTCGGCATGCGCGCGGGCATCGGTTTAGCCCTTCGGAAATCAACTATCGCGCGAACATCCATGCCATGAAGCAGCTCGGCGTCGAGAGAATTATTTCCGTCAGCGCGGTCGGATCGCTGCAAGAGGACCTGAAGCCGCTGGATTTTTTGATCCCGGATCAGTTTTACGATCGCACGAAGCATCGCGTCTCGACGTTTTTTGGCGACGGCGTCGTCGCGCACGTGGGCTTTGCGCATCCGGTTTGCGGACAGTTGACCGGCGCTCTCGGCGATGCGTGCGACCGCGCCAAAGTTCGCGTGCATCGCGGCGGCACGTATATCTGCATGGAGGGGCCGCAATTTTCGACGCTGGCCGAGGCGCATGTCCATCGCCAGTTGCGCTTTGAAGTGATTGGAATGACCAACGTCACCGAGGCGAAGCTCGCGCGTGAGGCGGAAATCTGTTACGCCACGGTCGCGATGATTACAGACTACGACTGCTGGCACCCCGAACACGCTTCAGTGACGCTCGAAGAAATTATTTCCAATTTGAATAAGAACGCCGAAAACGCGCAGAACGTTTTGCGCGAAGCTGTTCGCGAGATGCCTGCCGAGCGGGCCTGCAAGTGCGGCTCGGCACTGGCTTACGCGATCATCACCGATCCTTCGACAATTTCAGCGGTCGCGCGCAAACGCCTGAGCGTGATTGCCGGAAAATATCTCAATAAGGGAGTTCGCTAATCATGTCATTACTCGTCGTAGGTTCGGTTGCGTTCGATGCCGTGGAAACTCCGCACGGGAAAGTGGACCGCATGCTCGGCGGAGCTGCCACTTATTTTGCCGTGGCCGCGAGTTTCTTTACGCACGTGAATCTGGTGGGAATTGTGGGCACGGATTTCACTGAAAAAGACGCATCGATCTTCAAAGGTCGCAAGATCGATACGCTGGGGCTGGAGCGGGCTGACGGAAAGACATTCTTCTGGGCTGGGAAGTACAGCGAGAATATGAACGAGCGGACGACGCTGGTGACGGACTTGAACGTGTTCGCCGATTTCAAGCCGAAACTTCCCGAGCCCTACCTGTCTTCGCAAAATATTTTCCTCGCCAATATCCATCCGGAATTGCAGAGTTCGGTGCTGCATCAAGTGTCGAAGCGTCCGAAGATCGTCGCGCTCGATACGATGAATTACTGGATCGAGCGAACGCCGAGGGAATTGCGCGAAACTCTGAAGCACACGGATATTCTGGTGATCAACGACTCGGAAACGCGCCAGCTATCTAATGAGCATAACCTGCTGCTCGCGGCGCGGCATATTTTCAAGCTCGGCCCCAAGGCGCTGGTCATCAAGCGCGGCGAGTACGGAGCCATGCTGGTCCACCAGAACCGGACGTTCAACGTTCCGGCGTTCCCGCTGGAGCAGGTTCACGACCCGACAGGCGCGGGCGACACGTTCGCGGGCGGCTTCATGGGCTATCTTGCCAGCGTCGGCAAGCTCAACGATGCCGAACTGCGGCGCGCGATGGTGTATGGGTCGGTGATGGGCAGCTTTACCGTTGAAAAATTTGGTTTGGACCGGCTTCGCACTTTGAAACGTGCCGAGATTACTGCGCGTGCCCGGCACTTCGCCAAGATGACGCAGTTCGCACTCTAGACCAGCGTTACGTCGCCATTATCGTTGCACTCAGAGCAACAAAGAATGAGCTGGATACTCTCGCGTTAGCGGCGTGCGTTGTATACTCCTGCGTGGCCATCGCATTCATGTACAAACCTCTCAAGCCTCCGGCGCTCGGCCCAGGAAGTACGATTGCCATTGTCTCGCCGGCGAGTTCGGCGAAGCGGGAACGCACTATGCGGGGCTGCGAGAACCTGGCACGGCTCGACTACCATGTGCATGAGATGTCTCCGGAAAATGAACCGGATGGCTATTTCGCCGGTCCGTTGGCATCGCGCCTGAAAGAATTCCGGGATGCATTGGTTCATCCCCGTTATGGCGCGATTTTTTGCACCCGAGGGGGCTATGGCAGCGCGCAACTGCTCGATCAGTTGAAAATCAAGCAGATCAAGGAGCCCAAAATTTTCTGCGGTTTTAGCGATCTGACTTCCGTTCACATTTTCCTCTGGCAAAAATATCGCTGGGTCACTTTTTACGGGCCGCTGGTTGCCGGGGGATTCGATGCCGGTGCGAACGCCACGGGGGGATACGATCCCGATTCGTTCATGTGTTCGATGACGGCTACACATAGTTCGTGGTCCACTCCGCTGCGGGGCGAGACGCTGGTTCGCGGCACGGCCAGAGGCACCCTGCTGGGCGGATGTATCACGCTGATCGAAACGTCTCTTGGAACGCCGTGGGAACTCGACACGCGTGGCGCAATTTTGCTGTTGGAAGATGTGCTAGTGAAACCTTATCAGCTTGACCGGATGCTGTTGCATCTGAAGCAGGCGGAGAAATTTAAGGGTGTGCGAGGTATCGTGTTGGGCGAATTTCCGGAATGCGAGCCGCCTGAAGGGAGCACAGTGACGGTCCGGGACATCTGTCAGCGCATCCTCGGCCCCTTGCGAATACCGATCGTGTATGGCGCGCCTGTAGGACACACGCCGCGACCGATGCTGACATTACCGCTGGGAGTCAGCGCGCGGCTGCACGCAACGAGCGAGGGACATCTTGATATTCTGGAGCCGGCGGTGAGCGCATGACACGGCCATTCCATTTTCATCTTTCTGGAATCGGCGGAGCGGCAATGGCGCCGCTTGCTGGAATGCTTTCAGAACGCGGTTACCGCGTTAGCGGCTCGGACGCCGGCGTCTATCCTCCTGCTTCCACACTGCTTGAAGGTCTGGGAATTAAGTGGTCCAATGGTTTCTCTGAAGCCAATCTTGATCCCGCGCCGGACATCGTTGTCATTGGAAATGCATTGTCACGCGGCAATCCGGAAGTCGAAGCTGTGCTGGACCGCAAGATTCCGTATAGATCGCTCCCGCAGGTTCTGGAAGACTATTTTCTGCCAGGGCATGAATCACTGGTGGTCACCGGAACTCACGGAAAAACCACGACGACCTCGATGCTCTCGTGGATTCTTTCTGTGGCAGGCCGAAAGCCTAATTTCCTGATCGGCGGCGTTGCTGAGAATTTTGGCCGTAGCTTCGGTCTGGGCGGCGGAAGAGAGATTGTCCTTGAAGGCGACGAGTACGATTCGGCTTTCTTCGATAAGGCCCCAAAATTTTTGCACTACCATCCTGATGAGGTCATCATCACGTCGCTGGAATTCGATCATGCGGACATTTATGCGGACCTGGCGGCCATCGAACTGCAATTTCGCCGCATGGTGAATCTGGTGCCGCGTCGCGGGCGAATTGTTGCGTGGGGCGAGAGCGAGAATGTTCGCGGCGTTGTCCAGAAGGCCTTCTGCCCGGTGGAAACGTATGGATTCAGCGAGGGCGTCGATTGGCTGGCCGGCGATGTGGAATTTTCAGAGGAGGCCACACACTTCCGTGTCTCTCATCGCGGCGCGGAAGTTGCGCGGGTCCAGATGCCGCTGGCCGGACGGCATAACGTGCTCAATGCGCTGGCCGCGATTGCCATCGCGCATGGGCGGGGCGTCAGCGGCGCAGCAATCGAACAGGCCATGGCAAGCTTTCGCGGAGTGCTTCGCCGTCTCGAAGTGAAAGGCGAATCCGGTGGCGTGCTCGTGGTGGACGATTTCGCGCATCACCCTACCGCGATTCGCATGACGATCGAGGCTGCTCGCAACAAATGGCCCGGCAGGCAAATCTGGGCCGTGTTCGAGCCACGTTCGAATACCATGCGGCGAAAGGTGTTCGAACAGGACCTGATTTCCGCGCTGCAAACGGCAGATGCGACGGTTTTGGGCGCGGTCAATCGCGCCAACCTTTTGGCTGACGCGGAACGCCTGTCGCCGATGCGGGTGATCGAATCGGTTCGCTCGGCTGGCCGAAAGGCCGAAGGATTCGATTCTTCCGATGAGATCGCAGAATACCTCGATCGCGAAACGCAACCTGGCGATCTGGTTCTGGTCATGTCCAACGGCAGTTTCGACGGCCTCTGCGGAAAGCTGCTTTGCAAATTGAATGAACGCGGCGCGCCGGCAGGGAAGAGCCGGGGATGATTTGCGCGGCGCGCAGTTGGGCCTGGACTGTCGTCCTTTCCACGCTGCTCTTTATCGCGCCGCCCGCTCGCGCAACAATTTCCTACGCCGTTTCTGTTGCGCACCCGGAAAGACATACATTTGGCGTGACGATGCGCGTTCCGAACGTGCACGAGAATGTCCTCCTGAAAATGCCTGCCTGGAATGCGCTGTATCAGATTCGTGATTTCGCCTCGCACATGATGCAGGTTGCGGCGAAGGACGAAAATGGGAATGCGCTCTCCGTTGCAAAGCTCGATAAGCAAACATGGCAAGTGGCGGGCACGGGGACCTTGACCGTAACTTACCCTATCTACTGGGATGAGCCCGGGCCGTTCGCGTCGCAAATTAACCCCGATCATGCATTTATGAATCTGGCCATGATACTGCTGTACGTTCCGGACCGCCGGGCGGAGGGCACTCGTCTGGTATTTGACGATGTGCCGGATACCTGGCGTGTCGGCCTGGAGTTGGAAGCCGTTGGCGCCTCGGCTGGTCGCCGCACTGGCGCATACGAAGCTGCAAGCTACGATGACCTCGTGGATGCTCCCGTTGAACTCGGGGCATTCGAAGAATTTCGCCTCGATGCCGGGAAAAGGCCGATCCGCATTCTGGTCCACGGCGATTCCGGCGATCGTTCCAGGCTCAGCGATGCACTCAAGCGCATCGTCGATTACCAGGTCTCATTAATGGGCGGCGCTCCTTTTCGTGAGTATCTATTTCTGTTTCATGTAGGCTCGGTTTACGGCGGCGGGGGAATGGAGCATTCGAACTGCACCGCCATTTCCGCAGATGTCCCGGCGCAATTGCCGCTCTATGCGGCGCATGAATTCTTCCACACCTGGAATGTGAAGCGGATTCGTCCTCAGGCGCTCGAGCCCGTGGATTACACCAAGGAAATGTGGACGAAGTCGCTGTGGTTTGCGGAGGGTGTGACGAACACGTATGGTGCTTACACCATGGTGCGGACGGGGCTGTGGTCCACGCAGCAGTTCTATGGCAATCTTGGCGCTCAAATCAGCGAACTGGAGTCGCGTCCGGCGCACCGCTGGCAGAGCGCCGAGCAGTCCAGCCTGGACGCGTGGTTTGAAAAATATTCACTGTACAACCGGCCCGAGGAGAGCGTTTCTTACTACAATAAGGGGCAACTGCTCGGCGTAATGCTCGACATTCTGATTCGCGATGCGACCGACAATCGCGCCAGCCTGGATGATGTGTTGCGCTCTCTCAATGAAGACTTTGCGCGGCGGGGAAGGTTCTATAATGAGGGCAGCGATCTGCGCGAGGCTGCGGAAGGCGTGATTCGCAAGAGCGCGCCGGTCGCTCGGGCGGACCTGAGCGATTTTTTTGCCCGCTACGTTTCCGGCACCGTTGAAATCCCGTTCGACGATCTTCTCGGACGTGCGGGATGGGAATTCAAGGATTCAGGTCAGCACCGCGCATCTTTCGGATTTGCGATCGGCAGGGAAGGAAACAATTCCCCCACAGTCGGCGCAGTTGACCCGGACAGTTCTGCGCAGCAAGCTGGCTTGCAGGAAGGCGATATCCTTACAGCGATTGCCGGAGACGCCGTACCGCGTTCCCCTGAACGTTGGTTGCGAGAACATCAGCCGGGCGAGAGAATCTCCATTCATGTGCGACGCAACGGCGAAGAAAAGGAATTCTCAATCGCACTCGGCAGGCAATACGAAGCAGTCTACCAGGTAATGGAATCAGCGAATCCCACAGCGAAGCAGCGCCGCATTCGCGAGGGGATCCTGCACGGAACGGTTGACGCTGCCCGATGATTCGAACCGCAATCATCGCAATCTTCCTAAGCATCTATGTTCTGCTCCTGGGCCCGCCGTTAATTCTGTACACCTTGGTGACCCATTCCGCGGAGCTAATGTATTGGGTAGGAGTAAAGGGACTGGTTTTCATCACCAGGGTTGCCGGAATGCGGGTGCGTGTCGAAGGACTCGAAAATATTCCTGCGGGAGTTTGTCTATTCGCTGCCAATCACACCAGCAACGCCGATGCGCCGGCAATTGTGGGCGCTATTCCTCGCCGTCTTGCAATCTTCGGTCGAAAGTCGCTGTTCGATATTCCCATCGTCGGCCTGGCATTTCGCCTTGCTAAATTCGTACCGGTGGACCGCGGGAATCGAGACGCGGCTCTGGCCAGTGTCAAGCTGGCTGTGGAGTACATCAAGACGGGATCTTCATTTCTCGTGTATCCGGAGGGAACGCGCAGTTCCGACGGGCGCCTTCAGCGCTTTAAGAAGGGTTCCTTTGTGATGGCCATCGAAGCGGGTGTGCCGATTGTGCCGGTGGCGTGTTATGGGGCGCACCGGATCATGAAGAAGAAGTCGCTGGTCGTTTACCCTGGGCAAGTTACCGTGCGGTTTGCCAAACCTGTTGAAGTTTTCGCGTATACGATTGTCCAACGGGACGCGCTGGCACAAAAAGTACACGATGCGATTGCAGCGGAATTGCCTGACGATCAGAAGCCGATAAGCGGAACAAACCTATCCTGACTATAAATCTGCTATTCCCCTGTAATTTTAAGCTTCGCTACATCTTCTGCGAGTTGTCGAATCGTCTTCTGCATTTCCGGCAAACGCTTCAGCGATGCGATTACCTTCAGCCAAAGCTTGTTTTCCATCACCGGAGATCCGGATCGTACGGCGCCTGGCGGCACATCTAGATGCATCCCGCTCTGGGAGGTGATGATGGCACCGTCGCCGATGTCCAGATGTCCCGCAGAGCCGACTTGACCGGCGAGAATGCAACGGTTGCCTACACGGGTCGAACCTGCCAGCCCCACTTGTCCGCACAGAATTGTGTCCTCGCCAACGTCGCACGCGTGGCCGACCAGAACCAGATCGTCGATCTTGGCGCCGCGCCGTATTCGTGTTTCGCCCACCGTCGCGCGGTCGATGCAGGAGTTCGATTGAATCTCCACGTCGTCCTCGATCACCACGGGCGCGCCCTGGATAATCTTGTGCCAACTGCCATCCGCGCGTTTGGCGAATCCGAAGCCGTCTCCGCCAATGACCGCGCCGCTTTGCAGAATCACGCGATTTCCAATCCGGCAGTTCTCCCGGACGATGGATTGCGAATGGGCCAGAAGATCGTCTCCCACTTTCACATTCCGATATAATGTAACCAGGCTGTGAAGCACGGCGTTGCGTCCGATTTCCACGCCTTGATCGACAAAGCAGTGCGGGCCGATGTGGCAACCTTCGCCAATGATGGCCGTCTTCGCCACAACTGCTGTGGGATGAATTCCCGGCAGATACTCGTGCGGGCCGTGGAACAGTTCGATGGTGCGTGCAAAATCAAGGTAAGGATTATCAGATCGCAGGGCGGCAAGCTCCGGGAATCCGAACTCGCGTTTGAGGACCACCTTATTTTCGACCAGCACTGCCGAAGCATACGTAGTCGCAAGTTCGCGGCTGTACCTGGGGTTCGACAGGAAAGAGACATCGCCAGCCTTGGCTTCTTCCAAGCCCTGCGCGCCATGAATCTCAATTTCCGGATCGCCTTCCAGGGTGCACCCAAGCCGCGCCGCCAATTCTCCGAGTTTCATCTGTAGCTCTCCTGTAAACAGACGAACACTCTATAACAATCCGGTCTGTCTCTGAAATTCTCGCGGAAGGATCCGACAGCTAGTCGTTGAAAAGACTCGGCTGCGGCGCGGCTGGCGGCTTGCGGCGCGCGATGCCGACAACGCCCAGGACAATCATTTCCGACAGCGCGGAGCGGGGAATATAAATTTTAAGCGTCGTGCCGTGAAGGTCCGGCGGGGTGATCTGCACGCCACGATCGAGCAGGGAGAGCAGGTCATTGGGAACAACCCCCTCGATGGTATCGTTATCGCGAAATTTCAGGCGGACCCACAGGCCTTCCAGTTTAGGTCTGGAAAGGAACGCTTTCCGCTCGGGCTGGAAATCGTCCTTGAATTCGCGCACGAAGTAGATGCTTCGAACGTCTTTGAGCGCGAATGCGCGATGCTCCCCATCCTGTGTCAGAAGGTCCAGCGTTTCGGAATCGCCAAGTTTTGCCGGATTCAGGTAGCCGCGCGCCGTAGTCCGATCGAGCATCAGGAGGACGACCTTCTTGTGCGTGGACGATGGAGAGCGAGTTTTCACTGGAGCGGGCCCGGACGTGGGTCTTGCGGGCCGAGATTTAATATGTTATGTTACGCATTCTGCGACTGTCAAGTGTTTACTTATCAAAGGGTTAGGTAGAACGTAAGCTGGAGGCTAAGGCTGGGGCGCATGCTGGGGGCCTCACTCTTTTGACCTATATTCAGACTCATAAGAAGCAGATCCTGAAATCTGCCTCGATTATCAGCGTCATAACGGTTGTCAGCCGGATTTTCGGGTACATCCGGGACCAGCGCCTAACTTTACTCCTGGGCACGAGCGGTATAGCCGACTCGTTCGTGCTGGCCTATCGAATCCCGAATGTCCTCCGCCGTCTGGTCGGAGAAGGGTCGATGACCGCCTCTTTCATCCCCGTCTTCACCGATTACATGAGGAACAGTTCGCGGGAAGATACGTGGAAGTTCGCCAACCGCCTGTTCTGGACTTTCTCTTTTGTTCTAGCCGCGCTGACCGTATTGGGCGTGATCTTTTCCCCGCTCGCGGTGCGCCTGTTTTCCATGTTCGGGAAAAATCAGGTGCAGCTGGAAGCCATTTACCTGAACCGATTGATGTTTCCGTACATTTTATTCATCGGAATGTCGGCACTAGCGATGGCGATTCTGAATTGCTTCCACGTTTTCGGGATGCCTGCCGCGACTCCGATTTTGTTGAATATATCGTTCATCGTGTTCTCCACCGCGCTGGTTTGGAAGCATTTTTCCAGCCCTGCGGCGGCTCTTGCGGTGGGCATCCTGGTGGGTGGAATTTTTCAGTTCTTTTTGCAGGTTCCGCAACTGGTTCGACGGGGGATGAGCTTCGAATTCGGAGTTTCTTTTTCGGACCCCGGTGTTCGCCGCGTGGCGCGACTGATGATCCCCGGATTCCTGGGCATGGGTATCGCTCAAATCAACTTGCTGGTGGACACGGTTTTTGCGAATGCCAAAATAATGCCCGTGGGAAGCCTGGTTTCACTTTACGTGGCGGATCGAGTTACAGAACTGGTCCTCGGCGGATATGCCATTGCGGTGGCGACTGCCATTTTGCCCATGATGGCGCATCAGGCCTCGGCGGGCGACCATGAGGGCATGAAGAAGACATTCGGGTTTGCCTTGCGGATCGTTTCCTTTATTACGATTCCCGCCGCTGTCGGTTTGGTGATTTTGCGGGAGCCGATTGTGCAGGTCTTGTTTCAGCATGGCCGCTTTGTCGCTGAATCCACTCGCCTGACTGCCCGGGCGCTGCTGTACTACTCCATGGGGCTTCCTGCTTTTGCGTCGGTAAAACTGATCGTGCCGGCGTTCTATTCGACTCAGGATACTCGCACCCCTGTTCGCGTAGCGCTTATCACGCTTTTGGTGAACATCGTATTGAATGCGATCTTTCTTTTTTATTTCTTCCCAAAGCTTCGCAATGGCGGACCGGCGCTGGCCAGCGCGCTCGCCGCGTATTTCAATGTCCTGATCTTATTTGTTATCTTTCGATTGCGGTTTGGACGGCTGGGTACAAGGGAAATCCTTGCGTCTATGGGGAAGATTGCGATCTGTTCGGCGGCCATGGGCGCGGTCTGCTGGACAGCCCTGCGGTATTCGCAATTCGATCTGATCGACCATTTCGGGACGCGCCTGATCGTATTCGTGGCCATGATTGCCGGAGCCACACTCACCTATCTTGGGCTTGCCTGGCTTATGCGTTGCGATGAGATTCGCGAAGTGTACGGCATAGCCTTTCGAAAAGAGGCTGTGGGGGCGACAGGCAAAATCGGGTAGATGGGCTAATTATGACTGACACTACCATTCACGTATTCCTGAGCTACATGCGGGTGGAGAAAGGCCTCTCGCAGAATACAATTCTCGCGTATGGGCGCGATCTGAAGAGGTTTTCGCGATTTCTCACCAAGCGGAAAAAACTTACGCTGGAAACGGTTAATCGCGAAGACGTCGTTGACTTTCTTTCGGGCCTGTACAAGGAAAAACTGGATAGCAGGTCCGTGGCCCGGTATCTGGTTTCCCTGCGCGGCATTTTCAAGTACATGCTGATGGAGGAGATGATCTCGGTCGATCCTACCGAGAACCTGGAATCGCCCAAAATCCGGCATAGTCTTCCTACCTACTTGCGCGTGGAGGAAGTGGACCGTATCCTAGCTGCGCCCAACCTGGAGACCCCGATCGGTTTGCGGGACCGGGCGATGCTGGAAGTTCTGTATTCTACGGGGCTGCGCGTATCCGAGTTGCTGAACCTTCGCCTGTCGGACCTGGACACGCGAATGGGAAGCATCCGTTGCATTGGCAAAGGCGATAAGGAGCGGCTGGTTCCCATCGGACGCAAGGCGATTGCAGCAGTGGAACAGTATCTGGCCAATGCGCGCCCAAAATTTGTACGGTCGGGAAGCCCGGCGCCTTTCGCCCAGGTGTTATTTCTGACCCGAAACGGCCGCAGACTGGCCCGCATCAGCATCTGGAAGATATTGCACGATTACGGAATAAAAGTGGGTTTGCGCGGGCATTTGACTCCGCACAAGCTTCGTCACAGCTTTGCCACGCACCTGTTGGAAGGCGGAGCGGATTTACGCTCGGTCCAGCTCATGCTTGGGCATGCTGATATTTCGACGACGCAGATTTACACGCACGTGGTCGAGGAGCGCCTGAAGCAGATTTACAAGGCGCATCACCCGCGCGCGTGAAGGCCATCCAACAAACCGGGGGAGCGACGTCCCCGGATTGAGAAAGCAACTGACAACGAGGGCGCGAACTATGGAACTGCGCTCTCCGCTGAGGAAAATAGACGTATGCCTGATTACATGTACCAGCTGGAAAACCGGCTCTCTCTCGAGCAACGCACTGCGATGGCTCGTATCCAGGAACTTTCGGTAGCTTCCGAGTGCAACCTGTATCTGGTCGGCGGCGCTGTGCGCGACCTGACCACCGGAATGCCCATCCATCATCTCGATTTTACGATGGAGGGGAATCCCTTGAAGATCCTTCGCGAGCTGGAAAAAAGCGGCGCGAAGGTTCTAAACGAAAATGAGACCTTGCGTGCCGTGGACCTTCTGATGCCGGGCGACGCCGATGTGAGCATTTCCGCGGCACGGGAGGAAATCTACGCTCATCCCGGCACCAAGCCGGAGATTCGATTTTCCACCGTTCTGGAGGACCTCAAGCGCCGCGATTTTTCGATCAACGCAATCGCCATTTCCCTGAACGCGAATTCCCGCGGCTTGCTTCTGGATCCTACCAACGGCCTTGCCGATCTGGAGCGCGGCGAGGTTCGCGCGTTGTCAATTCATAGCTTCACGAATCAGCCGGTCCGACTGTTGCAGGCGCTGCGGTATTCGGCGCGCATGGGTTTCAAGCTGGAGACGCGCACATCCGATTGGTTCAAACTGGCGATCGAGCGCGGCCTGCAAAAGAATATCTCCCATCAGGATGCCGGGGGCGAATTCCGGCAGTTGGCGCGCGAGGAAAAGCCGGGCGCGGTCCTGAAGGCATGGGAATCGAACGATCTGCTGGAAGTGCTGGATCCGCTGCTCGCCAAAAAACACCCGGATTATGAGGCCATCAATCGCATCATTCGCGTTCGCGACGACATGCTGGGCGCCGGTTTCCGCCCGCGCCTGGCGGCGGCGGTGATGCTTGCCTCGCTCGGACGCCTCAACGATCGCGAGCGAAGCGCTGCGCTCACGCATATGACCGTGCGTTCCGCGGAGATTGCCGCAGTAGCAGAGATTGAAGAGGAATCGGCGAAGGTTGCCAAAATCCTGGCGGGGCCGAAGCTGGCTGCTCCTCAGGAAGCTTACGCGTTCCTGGAAAAGACGCGCCAGGATTTGCTGGCGTATATTCTGGCCGAATCTTCCAATTCGAAAGCGGTCAGCCAGATTAAGAATTATATTTTCAAGTGGAAGCCTTTGCGCGCAGCGCTTCCCGGCGTCGTCACGGAACTGGAATTGATCGGAATGGAGAAGGGGCCGAAGTTCGACAAAGTGATCGAGGATTTCTTTTTGGCGCAACTGGCAGGCCGCGCACGCAATCCCGAGGATCATGGCAAGCTTTTGCGTAAACTGGCCGGCATCAAGGAACCGCCGAAAAAGATAGAAGAGAAGAAGAAGCCGGAAAAGCCGAAGAAGGGAGCACCGGCGCCCCCTCCACCGCCTCCTGCGCCGAAGGAGCCGGTGGCAACCAAACGCGAGCCGCCTGCGGCACCGAAGAAGGGCAAACCGAAACCAAAGCCGAAAGGCAAGAAAAAATAGTGCACCGTTCGCGGGTGGCGCTAAACTTTCAATCTTCTATCTCGGTTTTGAAAGCCGTAGTGGGCCAGTTTTCGAGAAGCCCGTTTCACAGATGGGATGAGAAGGCCGGTCTCCGACGGGATGCGGTACGCTCCC
>CAZUNI010000066.1:0-15511 GCA_964622265.1 uncultured Acidobacteriaceae bacterium
CACCACAACCTGAACTTGACGGAGAATTGCGCTTTGTAGCGCCGTGACCAATCTCTGGAGCACCTGCGCAGCGGGATATCGCACGCGTAGACCCCGTCTGCACTAGTCGTCACCGTGTCGCAGCAGCTTTTTACGATTCAGACGGGATTTTTGGTAGGGACAGGCCAAGTAACCGAGGCCAGAACACTGACAGTTTACCGACTTACGTAAGATACTTGAGAGGAAATGTTTGCACGAATAGGTGTCAGGTCAATACGGTGACGCGCTCGACTAACTCGAAAGAAAATCTATCGCTGAGGAAGCATCGGTTCCTGTCCTGGCAGCAGATGCTGATCGAACGCATCCATTTCCAGCGCGGTCGCATTGTAAATGGCCATCAGGTTGGTCAAATCCACGACGCCGCGGGGGCCGAACAGGCGCAAGGCGTGTGCGAAAGTTTCCGAGGAGACTTTCTGTTTGCCGAAAAGCTCGCGTCCGAAATTGATGATGACGGTTTCCTTCTCGCCGAGTCCCACGACCGGCTTGTTGAACTTGATGATGTCGATGATCTCGGGTTCCACATGGAAGCTGCCGTCCATTCGCCCGTGGATTTCCCATTGTGTCCATTCAAACTGATGGTTGATCGCGCGCGCCGTCGTTAACACGGCGATCTCCGTCAAGCGGTCTCCCAATCCGGATTCAAACTTGAGATACGTGTGAGCGTCGGCCATCGATTTGGCAAGCCTGGGGCTGTAGAGGCGCAAGGCGGCCCGGCCTCCGCTCCAGGACTTCGATACGGGCCCGTTCTGTTCGTCGAAAACTTTTTTGCCGTAATCGTCCATGTCTTCACGTTTGATCAAGGGCAGCCGATTCAGGGAGTCGGGATTGACGTCCTTGGGCAGCGGTGCCGCGGCTGTGTCCACAGCGCGCGCCGGCTTCGCCGCCTGGATGCGTTCCCCGAGCAGCAGGCCCGTGACGCCTGCGAAAACGACGAGCAAAATTGCACCGACGCTTTTCAATACCCCCATGTTGATCTCCTCCGTGAAATAAATTTCACTTGAGTTGCGGTTTTGACTCTCGGATGAGCAGACTTATACACCTGAAGGCCTTGCGAACGCACCCAATTATTTTCCGTGGGGAAGTTCCCCGAGGACAAAATCCACCTGCGATGGATTCCGAAGGATGAAGGCCCCACGGCACGCGCACTTGACAAGTTTGCAAGGTTTTATAGGATCAGCCCCCCTGCGGTCCAAATCCGTTCAGCGGCGAGGCGGTGAACTCAAAGTTCCCCCCCCCCATCATGAAAAAAAGAATATTCATAAATTAAACCAAGATTCGTGATGGGAGGTGGAAATCTGTGTTGGTGTAAGCGCCGGAGGGACTTCCAGCCGCAAAGAATTTGTTCACTACCGATTTGCCACTCGTGGCTTAACAGGAGAAATAAAATGAATCGAATTCTCCAATACTTACGGGACCTCTCGATCTTCGGCGGCATTTTTCTCACAGTTCTTGCCGCCATTTTCCTTTCTGCCGGAAATGCCGCCTCCCAGTCGTCCAACCCCAAGCCCTCTTCCTCGCAGACGCAGGTGGTGATCCTCGGCGCCGGCACTCCCGCTGAAAACAAAAAAACCGGAATCAGCGTTTCCGCTAACTCCGGCCTTATCAACTAGAATTTGGTTGCGGGGGTTGGATTTGAACCAACGACCTTCGGGTTATGAGAACGTTCTATAATTCACTGCCCATTGATTCTGTGCGACTTATCGGGGATTTGCCGATCGGACTTCTTTCCCAAGTCTTTCCCAAGTGAAGGCAGGTGTTATCTATGGGCTTTAGCAATGCCTAGTCGCTCATGGCTAGTTCAGAACGCCTAGCATTTCTTCAAGGCCGGTGAATGAGTCGGCCTCCACGAAGTTGAATGTATCACGCGTCGTGGAGGATTAGGTCCTAGTCCTTCAGCGCACTGGCCGAGAAAGGGTAATACCCTTAAGAAGGGGCAATAAAGAGAGTAATAACCTGAAGCTCTCACTTTTCCGCCATCGGTGCCTTCACCAGCCGTGTCATCGAACGGCTGATCGCCAAGCGCACCGAACTCAAGAAATTACAGAAAGCGTCGCTGCCTCTTCGACTCTCGACGACCATTGACATACGCCTCGCCCTTTTCCGTTTGCCGGCCCCCGCGAGGTCATCACAACATTACGACACCACCGCGCGTTCCTCGCTCGCAGTCCACGAGCAGGCGATGCGAGAGCGAGCGTCACGTGTGGATTGTGCTTCCCGTTTCCCAAAAACGAGTTCAACTCATTTCATTTTTCGCCTCCATTCCGCCCTCTTCATTGGTCACGGCTTCGGGGGAATTCCTGCGCTCGGCGGCTTCGTTCCTTCTGCTTTTCCGTTTCCTCCCAAAAACTCTTCGCGAACGACAGCGGAGACTTTTTGCGCCCCTCCCGAAATGCAGACCCTCGCCTTGGGAGCAGACCCCTCTCGCTTTCGAGTGCCTCAATTACAAGGGCAGAAAAAGGAGACTTATAAATGTACGAAAATCGAGTTGAACTCATGGGTTTTTTGGGAAAGAGCCCGGAAAGCAAATCCACAAAGAAAACGGGACGGACACTCGCCATCCTCTCGTTCGCCACCAAGACATGGTGGACCGGCACGGACGAGCAACGCCACGAAAAAACCGAGTGGCATCGCATCGTCGTTATATGGAATCTGAGGTCGCGTCAAACCGATCCATAAGTCTGGCGGCTCCGGAGACGTGCTGAAAGAACAACTGGGAGCCGGGTTGCCGCCACTGCTGATGCTGCACGAAAGGCTCACGCTCCCCGTATAACCATTCGCCGGAGTGATCGTGGAAAGACACGTTTCCGGCAGTGACGGAAACTGGGTTCAATGCGGAGGCAGTGCCTCGGCTGCCAGGCCGCTAATAAATTCCTGAAAGGTTATGTGAGCCGGAAACGTTCGAGTCAGCACTCAAATCTCTGCTAATTGCGTTTGAGGGCGGCTGTGATAGCTGTTGCGCTTCCGTGTATTTAAATACCTTCATGTTGGACGGCCTTATTCAGTTAGGGGGCTGTCGGCTTAAAGGTCTTCTTCTTATCGAGCACCAAAGACCTATCCCCATCCGTGGGCATGAAGCTCCATCTCTCTACAACGGCGTTCATTATTAGCAATATTTGGTCGCTCGCGCGGTTCTGCGGATCGTGGGCATTATCGGATATGAATTTGAAGCTTTTGCCATCCTTCAGAGTGAACTTTAGTACACAAGGATCGTAGGTAATCTCACGAACCTCACTCTTGGAAAATAGGTGGTTGTCAGACCCCTCGTAGACAGCATTGTTCTCATTTATCATCAAGCGACCAGGACGCGCCTTAGCCAAGCCATGCGCGTGCTCTACCGCGAAAGTGTACTTATCGTTTTCCGCCTTTAATCGTGCCGCCTCAGCGGCATCAGCTTGTTGTTTTCGCCATGCTTCGACTTTCTCCTTATCCAGCCAGCCTCTTAAATTGAGCTTCGAAAGCAGCTGTTGCAAGTTCTGATCGTTGCTGTCCGCCGCCCCTGCCGCTAAAAGCCTTTGCCCCGCTTCGTAACCCGCCATCAGATCATTCAGACTTAGTGCGGAAAATGCGCGGAGTTGCCAAAGCAGCATTTGATCTGGGTATTTCTGCAAGAATGAGCTGCTCCGGTCCATGAACTGCTTCAAAGACGCTGTTTGCTGCTCCAAATCTGTGGTTTGTTGTGCCTGGCGAGCCAGCTCAATCAAAGAGTTATATTCCACTTTGTCTATACCGGTGAGTGTCATGTTCGTCGCAGGCTGGGGAGCTGACACATTACTTGCTGGCGAATTGCCGGTTGCCGAAGGGTGTTCCAGCTTCGAGGACGAGACGGTTTTCTCCAATAACGTCTTCGCTTTCGCGAGACGTTGGTCGTCGGGATATAGCAGCAAAAGTCCGGTCACGGTCTGTTGCGCTTCCGCGTATTTACCGATGTGGACTAGGTCGGAGAGTTTCTTCATCACCTCGTCCGGCGCTTGGCCAGTCGGAGTCGCAGTGGCGTTAGCCGGCACGTTGTCTGCCGTCTGCGCGTGCATCGGCGCTGAGGTCATTAGGGCAAAAGCCAATCCTAGGATCGAATATAGCCGCAGTTTTCTCATAGACTTTCACCGGTCAATCTCTTGAGTAGCAATCATCTTTTCGATCTTGAGAGAGTCCTTCTATTCCTTGTGTAATTCCCAGCTGTATTTGTACCCATATTTCTCCTCAACCTCTTTCATTACAAATGCTATTCGCATGGTTCTATTCTCATCTCCCACCTCAAATCCTCCACATGAAATTGGATCCCAAACTTTCGGTGAATGAGTAGTCTCACATCGAATTTGGCCCGAATCGAGAACGTTGATCCTCAACTCGGGGACCGTTCTTTTCGTGCCGCCTTGGACTCTGCGATAGCCGTCGACTTCCGAGTCGGACATGTAAAAATCTACTTCTTCAGGGCCCGTACCGATTAGACGTCCTTTTCGGTCAATCATATTAAATGACCCTTTCCAGGCTCCCACGATCCACGCATACTTCAATTTGTCGTTAGCATTTTCAACTTCTTGTTTATTAAGCCAGCCTTTGTTCCGGAGTTGCACCAACAACTGCTGTAACACTGGGTCATTGCTATCCGCCGCTCCCGCCCCCAGAAGTATCTGTCCGGCTTCGTACCCAGCCATCGGCTGATTGAGACTGATCGCAGACGCTACGCGAAGCTGTAAGAGCAGCATCTGCTTGGGGTGTTTTTGCAAGAACAAACTGCTTTGATCCATGAACTGCTGCAGAAGTTTTTTCTGCTCTTCCAGGTCGGTTGTTTGCTGTGCCTGCCGCACCAGACTGATCAGGGCGTTGTAGTCTACTTTATCCATTCCCGTCAGCAGTTCGAAATTTGTGTTCGTGGCAGGTTGAGCAGGTGTCACATTCCTTGTTGGAGGATTACTGCTTTCCGCAGGATCTACCAGCTTCGAAGACGCGAGAGTCTTATCCAATAACGCCTTGGCCTTGATGAGCCGCCGATCTTCGGGATAAGCCAGCAACAAGCCTGTCGTCAACCCTTGCGCCTCTGCGTATTTGCCGGCGTGAACCAAGTCGGAGAGTCTTTTCAGTACGTCGTCCGGCGCTTGTCCGGTCGGCGTAGCACTCGCTGTCGTTGCATTGGAATCTGCCGCTGGTTGGGTGGTGACTTGCCCTCGCAACGGCAACACCGTCGTTACAACAAATGCGCAAATCAAGGTGATTGATCTTAGTAGTTTGTTCATAACTTCTCAGAGGCCATTATTGATAGAGGCAAAGGTAATCTCTTTCCCGGTCTTGTCAACCACGGACGCATTGACCGTACAGGCCACGTGGTACTCGGTCCAGCGGGAAGGTAGAGTGGTCGCTGTCCGAATGGTTGTGTATGTCCCGCCGGCGGCGTCTCCAGGTTTGATTGCAAACGTCCCCGTGGTGCCGCCATCGAGGCGACATGTTTTGGGTGAACCATTTTCCAGGCGGATGCCCACCGACTCTTTCACGTCATCGAGGCCACTGACCGTGAGTGTGATCGTCGCTTTCATCTGCGCACTAAAATGGCTTGTCGACCATTCTCCGTAGGCCAGATTCAGTTTCAAACCCCTAATCCAGATATATTCTTGCGCATCTTCCGCTCCTTGCTTGTCCAGCCAGCCCTTGTTTCTGAGTTCTGCCAGCAGTTGTTGCAGACTCGGGTCATTGCTGTCCGCCGCGCCTACCGCCAAAAGCTTTTGTCCCGCTTCGTATCCAGCTATCGGATCATTCAGGCTGATGCCTGAAGCCACTCTAAGCTTCCAGAGCAGGATCTGGTCCGGGTGCTTCCTTAAAAACGAGGTACTCTGGTCCATAAACTGCTTTAGCTCTGCTTTTTGTTGTTCCAAATCCGTGTTTTGCTGCGCTTGGCGCGCCAGCACGATGAGGGCGTTGTAATCTATCTTGTCCATTCCGGTGAGCTGTTCGGTATTCGTGTTCGACGCGCGCTGAGTGGATGCCGCATCGCTTGTTGGCGGATTGCTCGGAATTGCATTTGCTGAGGCAGCGGCAAGTGATTTGTCCAAGAGCGCCTTGGCTTTAATCAATCGCTGGTCATCGGGATAAGCCAGCAACAAACCCGTCGTTAGCTGTTGCGCTTCCACGTACTTCCCAGCGTGCACCAGGTCGGAAAGTTTCTTCATCACGTCGTCCGGTGCATCGGAAGTTAGCGTCGAATCGGGAGCAGTAGGCACGCTGACCGCTGTCTGAGCATGCAGCGGCGGAAGACAAATTAGGGCAAGAAGAAGGCCGAGAATAAAAAGCCATGTCAGTTTTCTCATATGTTTTCACCGATCCATTGTGCTGCCGCGATGGCAACTTATGTAGCAGATCCGACTGGCTCCACGTGTCGGAGTATAAGGCCTAAGGTTTGTCCCACAATCAGGCGCGCTGATTCTCTTCAGTTCTTGGACAGATCGCCTATTCTCATTTCCTCCAGTTGACCGGACTCCGGCTGCGCCTGTTTGGCCGGCGCTCTAGGTTCTGGAACAGGATCGTTTAGGAAGGCAGCATCGGGTGCCGCGTATTCCGACGGAGGCGCGTCTGCAACAGGCGCTGAATTGTTAATGGGTGGCGCAAAACTTTGCAGGGCTGGCGCCATAGGTTTTGCCGTAGGGCTACTCATGGGTGCGGAATTTTGCGCAGCGGGTGGGGGGCGAAGCTTAAAAACCTTATCGCTTGTCTTTACAAACTTCCATTTCTTTGCAATGGCATCGGCCAGCGGCATCCATGGCTTGGGGGAATCTCCATTCTTATTCGCGACCGCATCCTCCCCAATGACTGCAAATCGGAAATTTCTCTTCTTACCTAAGAACGAGACTCCTACCAGTCCTCCAATTTCTTGTAATTCCCGAATATCGCTGCGGGAAATGCGAATGGTTCCATCAGAACCAACATAGGTAACGTCATTTTCATTGACCGTTAGATGGCCAAAGCCATCATCATCCCAGACGAATATGCCAATGTAATGCATCACAGGAAAGGTGTGTTCATCTTGTTCAGCCTTCAGTCGCTCTGCTTCGGAGATCTCCGCTTGTTGTTTTTGAAAGTCCTCCATTTTTTTCTTATCTAGCCAGCCCTGCAAATTCAGTTGCGCCATTAGATGTTGCAGGTTCGGGTCATTAGTGTCCGCTGCACCTGATGCAAGAAGTTTTTCTCCAGCCTCGTATCCAGCCATCGGGTCATTAAGGCTCAACGCGGACGCTGCGCGAAGTTGCCAGAGCAACATCTGGTTTGGACGCTTCTGCAAGAACATGCTGCTCCTGTCCATGAACTGCTTCAACGATGTCTTTTGTTGTTCCAAATCGGTCGTCTGCTGAGCTTGCCTAGCCAGTTCAATCAGGGAGTTATATTCCACCTTGTCCATCCCTGTAAAATGCGTGGCATTTGCGTCCGTCTCTGGTGGAACAAGGTTGGTCACAGCCGGGTTGCTGCTTTCCGCTGAGTCTGCCGGCTTTGAGGACGCGACGGTTTTGTCCAACAGCGTCTTAGCTTTCTCGAGCCGTCGGTCATAGGGATACAGGAGCAAAAGTCCAGTAACGGTCTGTTGCGCTTCTGCGTACTTTCCGGCGTGAACCAAGTCGGAAAGCTTTTTCATTACCTCGTCCGGCGCCTGACCGACTGGCGTTGTGTTTGTCGCCGTTGCTTTACCATCAGCGGGTGCGCTGGTCTGCGCCAATCCGGCAAGCGGCAGCGCTACGCTAATGCAAACCAGCCAAGTCAGTCGGCGGAGGTGATAGCGGGAGGATTGCATGATCAGAAACCTCCATTGGTGCGAAGAATCTTCGGCGTGGTTTCCGGATTTGGACGAAAGGCCACGCCATTTTCTTGAAGCATGGTGTTGAGTTCTTTACTACTCAAAAACAGCCTCCGCTGAGGGTCTTGCTTGGAATTCATCATCTCGAACCAAGTTTCGCCGCCATGTTGAAATGTCTTTGTGAGCACGACTTCGTGTCCGCCGTTCACATTCCCGTTAGAGGGAACAACATTGATCATGACGGGTCGGCCCGCATTTAAAGTCTTGGCGAAATCCGAGCTGGGCACCACTTCGGCCTGACCGAAGACTTCGGCCAACATGATCACCTCTCCGCCATTGAGGCCGCGCTTTTCGATAACTGCCTGAGGATTCGCTCGGTCGTCGATACTGTGCCATTCGCCCTGGCGGATGAGTTCGGTCGCCCGCGCTGCAACCACGCCGTAGGGCAGGCCGGTGGCATTAGCGAGGGCGAAGATGGTGCAGTCATTATCACCGGGCGTCTGTTTTCCCGCCCCGGGGAATCCCAGGCCTCCGTCATGGGAGGCTTCCCGCACAAGGTCCGCATCCTGGCTGCGGGCAGTAATATCCTGCCAAGTGCGGCTGATCTGAATGGCCGTGGAATTGGTGTTTTCATCGAGATCCAACGAGTTCAAGGCCTTATTGAGGCGGGTAAGTTTGTCCTTGCTCCAACGAAGTTGTTTGGCCAGGGCGTTCATGGCGTTGATGATGCGAACGCTCTCCGGATCCACAGCAGAAACCGACGCGGGACACGTCTGCTCAAGGCGGGGCTTCCTTACAGTGATAAATTTGTCAACGTCGGTTTTGAAGACTTCGGCGGCGTGCTCGTAATCCTGAGCCTCTTGGGACAGCCGCGATTGTTCCACAGAACCGGCTTTGGCTTCCTGTGAATCGGCATCAAATTCACGCCCTGCGTATTTCTGATTGAATGCGTCAGCCCTGGCCTTCCACGCTTGGAAACGTTCCGTCAATACGTTATGCCGCTGATCCAGATCCTTCTTAGAGGACAGAGTGGCAATGTCGGATGCCGCTATACATCCGGAAGGAACCTCCACTGGTGCCGACGGAGTTTGCGCCACGGCCAGCTGGACCACGCCCAAGAACCCAGCACACAAGAACATCAGCAATTTCTTTCTCATGAATCCTCAATTTTTCTGAGTCGTAGTCGGAATCGTCGGCGCGGGTGGTTCAGCCTGGGTTTGGGGAGTCGAACTGCCATTTCCGCCTGTGTCGATCTTCGCAAATTTGATCGTATTTCGGACCTCGCCAGTCTGGACCGTGACCATGTTGTCCAGACTCCCGGCTTTGCTCTGCGCCGTTTGTGCCTGGTACTTCAGCATAGTCAACTGATCGGACGTAGCACCCTGTTTTTGCGCTGCATCGAATTTGGCCTGGGCCGCTGCCGCCGCCGTGCGCGCATCCTGGGCCTGCTGTTTATAGAGGTTGAGGATACGCATCTGCGCGAGCACCCGTGGATCATTAGCCAAATTTCCAGGAATTTGGATTGCGGCCGGGGCGCTGGGCGGGGTTTGAACCGTTCCCCCATTCACGGCTCCCACGGCCTTGTTGCCCGTGTCAAACCCAAGCCGCGACACGGCACTTCCGGCCTCGTTCGAACCCGGATTCGTTGCGAGGAGTTCTTCACTCCGTGCCAAGGCGTTCGCTTGATGATTGGCGTTGGTGTCCCCTCCCACGACTCCTGCTTTTTGGTCGGCGGGCGCGAGAGTGGGCTGAGCGACAGTTGTACCGAAGAAACCCCTACCAGTTCCTTTGCTTGCTTGGTTCTGGTTGTCGTTCGGACTGTCTTTTAGTGAGGGACCGTACGCGGGTGTTGTTTGGCCGGGCATGGATGGCGGGGTGAAATTCGATCCGCTGTTGTTGCTACCGTTCTCAGCGGTTGTTGGCATAGTAGCTTTGCCATCATTCAGATTCGATCCGCCCGTCGCCGGCGGGAAACCGAGCAGTTCCATATCCTTGTCTTGAGGCTGGACTACCTGCGATTGAGACACCCCGGGTTGTGACAGCGTGGAAAGCAGTTCCATGTCCTTATCCTGCGGCAGGACAACCGGCCCTGGAGTCTCCCCGGATTGCGGCCCTGGAAAAAGCAGCTCTATGTCCTTATCTTGCGGCAGGACAACCTGCGATTGGGATGTCCCGGGTTCAGACAAGGTAGATAGCAGCTCCATGTCCTTACCTTGAGGCAGGACAACCTGCGAACCAGGTGCCTCGGAAGCCGGAGCATTGTTCCCCAAAACCCGGTCGAGCTGGCCCTTAAGTAATTCCGGATCAACGGATGTCTTAGTCGTACCGCGCAAGTCCACCACATTTGCATCGGAATCCAGGTGCACCAAACTCAGCGTGGAGGCATTCAGGTTTGGCACTTTTGAATCTGACGGTTGAGCGAAGCCAAAAAGTCCCGTATCGGCTGGAGCATTGCCCAAGAACTGTCCCAACGCGCTGCTGGTTTGCCCGGCTACAGCAGCGTCCTTCTGTTGTTGTTTTGCCAGCGCGAGATTGTGGAGGGCGTTCCAGTCGTTTGGATTAGTGTCGAGGGCTTTCTGAAACTCATTGATCGCACCGGCATAATTTTTCTGCTTGAGTAAGTAGAGGCCACTATTGTTGAGTTGCTGGGCGGCAAGCTCCCGTTGTTGTTGTTCCGGATCAATCTGTACGGGGGCTGGCGGGGGCGCGGGTGAGCCGAACAACCATTGGCCTAGAGCCTGACCAATCATGGTTCCTGCCATCGCCGCACCTTGCATTGCAAGCTGTTGCTGGGGAGTAAGCCCAGGTGCAGAAGGTGTGTTCGCCGCATTGCTGGCGTTGCAGTGCGAACCCTGGGCTTGCCAGTCGTTATATGCCGTCGAGGCCGGAATGTTGCACTTGATCTTCTGCTGCGTCCACCAGGCCGGCTCCTGAGCGAATGCCGAGTGTGGAATAAGAAGTAGGAAGCAGGCGAGCAAATATGCCAGATGATAGGTCGGCGCAGGCCGAACCCCGAACACCCGGCCCAATGTTCCCGTAACCTCTCGCACAAAGCCTCCTTTTGTGCCTGAATTAAAGATCAAAGATAACGCCACAGAGGGTGGCCTCTTGGCCAGATCGAAGCGCACAAGAGCAGCTCTTGGAACCTTGATTCTATGGGTGCGTGTCGTCCCGGGACATAGTACCGACGGCTATTTGATTGAAATTGTTCTTCCCCTGTACTGCCCATCAGGTTAGCGTTCATTGCCACTGACACTCGACGGTCGATATGACTGCGAATGTCTACACGCACACTTCCGACGAGTCAGAGCGCGAGGCTGCACTCGCCATCGAACGTGCAATTGGTGGCGATCTGTTCCCCAAACTGTTCCCAACTGGGAACAAATCCAGTAATTTGGCAGTTAACTGAACCTGGGAGTAACGTTCGCGGCTTCCGTAACTGTAACTAAAAAGGGTGCTTCGAGGTTTAGCCTCTAAGCACCCATGGTTGCGGGGGTTGGATTTGAACAAACGACCTTCGGGTTATGAGAACGTTCTAAAACTCACTGCCCGTTGATTCTGTGCGACTTAACGGGAATAGATCAAACGGAGTTCTTTCCCAAGTCTTTCCCACGCTGATATGACCGTTTTTTGTATGGCCGATCTTAGAGATCACGATCGTTACAGAACCCAATTCACCGCCTATCCAGGAGGTTCTTGTCCTCTGAATAGTTCGCGGCCAAACCCATACGCCACGCGCGTTTGATTCTCATCGCTAATCAGGGCATAGACAACTACATTCTTCCCATCTTGCAGAATTTGCTCGAAACGATACTTCTTACCGCCAAGCAGCCCCTCTGCGCCCAATAAATCTCCCGGAGCGGTAATCTTCCGTAGCGACAAACCGTTTTCTGGGTCTTCGGTCCAAAGCACGTCCGCGCTCGTGCGAGTTGCGAGGGCCGGTGTAAGAGGCATGCCCCAACGAATTAAGGGTGGTTTGGATTGTGTATCGTAAATTGCCTGCATGGCGGCACCTAGATGAGTTACCCCACCAATGTTGATTCTGACGTGAGCTTCAACAAAGTAATAATTTCCGGGCAAGACAGCCGCAGAAGCAAGATCGCCTGGCCCGCGCGTGGTTGCCACCGGCCGGAGGTTCAGATCAGTCGGAACTCGCCGACACTTTCGCATTATCTTTCTAAACCACCCAGCAACACCAAGCTTTGTAGAGACTCGGTCATTCATATTTACGCCATCAAGTTTTCGCCAGGATTTCCGTTCTAGTGACAGAGTTTCCCAAAAACCGATGCTGGCTACTGTCGCTTGCACCTAAAATTCGGGGTATCTATTTTGTTGACGTACTGATTGTTGGCGTCCACTGGGACGTATCCCAACGGGCACACGTATAGCTCAAAACCGCCCATCGCCTGTACTTCTTGGGAAGAGCGCCCCGTGGTTCCGTGCGCTCCGGGAAGAAGCTTTATATTGTTGCCGCCGCGCCCTGGGATCTTTGGGATGAATGTAATGGAAATGCCTTCCGACGAGACATTCTCGTAGGACAGCCAATTATACTTTTGCGGATCGTAAAACTGACGAACACTTGACGCGCTTATTGGCGGCCTAAATTTTTGGTCGGAGTTGATACCGTTAGAAGGCACACCTGAGTTCGATAGCTTGGACGAGATCGTAGGTACATTACGCTCTGACTGCATGACGGATTGGCTTGCTTGTGCGAGCGCCAAATCAATCTGCTGCATCGAGGGGTTAAGCGCTTGGGACATCAATCCGTAAAGTTTGGAAGTCTGCTTGGAAGCATTTAGAATCCCGTCTAATTGTTGCTTAAGGGCAGAGTCGCCGTGATACAGCTTGCAAGGGTTACTCTCCGATAGCCTCGCGCAATCCCAATCTTTGAGGACAGGCTCAAGAACATAGAGCACTATGTTCATACGTTTACTAAGCCCATTTACTTTGTCCGTCGTTTCGAAAATCTCCGGCTTGGTGAGAGATGACGCCAAGGTCTCCCCACCCGTGCGCAGGGCGGTTGGGATCGAAACTTTCCTCCAAGCTTTTTCTATTGGACTACCAACGTCAGGTCAAGAAATCGGCTGGACCCTGCTTGCATGCCTGTAACGGTAAAGGTGTAAGTGCCCACCGAGGTGCCCACGCTCACAGGGGCTCTGCTGCTTCCGCTTCCACTGCACGCGGTTAGTAGCGTTGCCACAGATATCAGAAGAATCGCAGCCCCGATCCAAGGCCGAGCGGTTCTCGACCGGCGGGCCGTGAACAAGCCACTGGTTGCCAGCAGAAGCAGCAGTAAAAACGTTTCCGAGAAGATTAAGCGTTGTGGCAGGTGCTGCCACGGGCTTCGAAACACGCCTGGAGGGACGGAGGAGCGCCCGGTGGTAGTCACACTCACTTGAAATGATACGGGTGAAGTCCCGCTTACGGTCAATGTCGCGGGCGTGACAGTGCATGTCGCAAGCACGGGGGCTGCTGCACTGCAAGCCAGCGTGGTGGAGCCGGCGAATCCTCCTAGCGGGCTCAACTGCAGATTGTACTTAGCGGTTTGGCCTGCAGTGACAGTCGCACTCGTCGAGCCTCCGATTACCCCGCCCAACGAAAAATCAGTCGCCGTGCCGGAGAGAGCGATTAACTGCGGGCTCTGCGGGCTGGTCGCGTTATCAGTAACAATCAGGATCCCTGTTCGCAATCCTGATCCCTTGGGAAAAAAAGTAACATTGATGGTGCAAGTTGCGCCTGGGGATACGCTCCCGCCGCAATTATCGTTTTCCACAAAGTCAGCGGTGCCACTAATTGCCAGCTGGGAAATAATTAGCGGTGCATTGCCTGCGTTGCTGAACGTGAGCCCTTGTACAGGGCTGGAAGTTCCGACCAGCAGATTGGTAAAACTCAAGCTGCTCGCCGAAAGGGCAATCCTGGTAGCCGCGATTCCAGTGCCGGTAAGGGGGATCGGCAAGGGGATGCCAGTGAGATTGTTTGCAATACTCAGGGTTCCCGATCGGCTACCGGTTACAGCGGGCGTAAAGGTCACAAAGAAGGAGCAACTACCTCCGGCAGGCACGATTCCAAGGCAATTGTCTGTTTCCGCAAAGTCGGAGGCGTTCGTGCCGCTGATCCCGACGCTCGTGATGTTCAGTACCGTGGAGGCACTATTTTGCAATGTGACGGTCTGGGACTCGCTGGTCGTGCCCACAGGAGGGTTGGGGAACGACACGCTCATCGGAAATATGCTGAATGGAACATATAGGTCAGCACTATTTGTGTTGTATTGCCCTCCCGTAACAAGCACCGTTCCATTGTTCAGTAGCGTCGCGGTGTGCTCGTCGCGAGCAGTGCTCATGCTACCCGCAGCAGTGAAAATCCCTGTCGCAGGGTCGTACAACTCAGCTCCAGCTGTTACGGTGAAATAAAAGTCGACGAAGCCCCCGGCAACAAGCACCTTCCCGTTGTTCAGTAACGTCGCGGAATGGTCGGCGCGGACGTTGTTCATGCTGCCCGTAGAGGTGAAGGTTCCCGTTGCAGGGTCATAGACCTCAGCACTAGCCAAGGGAATAAAGTCGCCGTCTAAGCCGCTAGAGCCCCCGGCAATAAGCACCTTCCCGTTGTTCAGTAATGTCGCGGTAAGGTCGCTGCGGACGCTGATCATACTACCCGTGGCGGTAAAGGTCCCTGTGATGGGGTCAAATAATTCAGCACTTGATAGAGCATCAGGATCGTAAAAGTCACCGTCATGGTCGATTAGGCCCCCCGCAATAAGTACCTTTCCATCTTTCAGCAACGTCGCGGTGGAACCAAACCGGGCGGTGGTCATGTTGCCAGTAACAGTGAAGGTTCCCGTTGCAGGGTCATACAACTCAGCACTGGCAAGGTGATGAACAGGAGGGGTAGTGACTCCCCCTGTAACCAACACCATTCCATTTTTCAGTAACGTCGTTGTGAACCCATAGTAGCGGCTGGTGATCATATTGCCTGTCGGGGTTACGGTTCCCGTCGCTGGATCGTACACCCCAAAACGTGCACCCCCAAGGAGTACCGTTCCATTGTTCAGTAGCGTCGCGAAGATCCATACGTCGGTGTTATCGCTGTCCATGTGGGTGAAGATTCCCGTCGCCGGATCGTACACCTCAAAGGAGCTGCCTGTGTTACTGCGCTCCAGTACGAGCACCTTGCCGTCGTTCAGTAATATCGGAGTCGGAAAATTGTTTGCGCTATTCACGCTGCCCGTAGGTACGAACATACCTTCTTGCGCAGCGGCTGTGCTCGTGAATGCCGTTAGACTAGCGAAAAGCATCGCAAAAATTACAGCTTTCGGCAGAATCCGACGATGGCGCGATTGCGTCTTGCAAGAATCGAAAAAAGCACTGTTTCCGGCAAAGTGCGCAAGGCTATGGGGCCGCTTGAAATTCATGGTCCACCTCTTCATTTAAAATTCACGCCGTGCTCGTGCAACCTCATTTGTCGAAATTCATGCTCGGTCAATCCGCTTCCGCGCGGCAAAAGTGTGCCGAAATCCGCTCTTTTCATCCCATTTGGGCTTAGCTTCGAGCGAAAAGCAGATTTCCCAAATTACTGAAAATACGAAGAAGTCGAAGTGGGCAATGGAGCTGTTGGAATCGGTCGGTCCCCGCCCAACCAAGCTATTGTTGGTAGAAGCTATTGCACAACCCTCCGCAAGACGATCATGAAGCAAGCGATATGAAA
>CAZUNI010000067.1:0-15452 GCA_964622265.1 uncultured Acidobacteriaceae bacterium
CCGCCGATAAAGGTTTTGCAGACCTTTGCCTTACCACTTGGCGACCGCGCCTCTGGGGAAACTATTCTATCAGACTGAACCCCAGCATGGGATTTCCGGAGCGAACGGCTAGGCCGGGGGTGTGCCTGGGGGGAGCCAGACTCCCGCGCTTTGCGCCCAAGGAATTAACGTGTGTGATTTTGGTTTTTGAATTGGACGCTACTTGTCCAACAGAACCCAAAACCACGCAGGCTAAAGTTTATGCCACGAGGAGCCAACTTCCGCTTGTTTTGACTCGTTGTCCGTACCATCCTAATGCAATATGAAACGCCAACACGCACTTCTACTTGTTCTGTTGGCAATTGCGACTCTTGCGGTTGTTTATGGGGCATCGGTAGTTCGACAAGGATTTAGCGCTGTCGATCAGCCGTCCGGGCTTGAGACGGCTGTCTCGCGCACGGTGCGAAATTTGGGAATTCCTCGTGGCGCGCGGAATAAGAAGAATCCCCTGACTGCGGATGTGGGCACGTTGCAGCAGGCGCGGGAGGATTTTGGCGATCGTTGCGCTAGCTGCCACGGGAAAGATGGCGACGCGCGGTCGGAGATCGGACAAAATCTTTATCCCAAAGCGCCGGATTTGCGCGCGGCGCTGACGCAGAATCTTACCGACGGCGAAATCCATTACATCATTATGAATGGAGTACGGCTCACCGGGATGCCAGCGCTGGGGAATCCGCACATTAGTCAGGACGATGGCAAGGCGTGGAAGCTGGTTCTCCTCATTCGCGCCATTTCGCAAACGACGCCGCAGGAGAAAGTTGAGCAGAGCGCGACAGCGGTATCGGCGCACTACGTCGGCTCCGCGGCGTGCCAAAAATGCCATGCGCAGATTTACGAGCGGTGGAAGAAGACTCCGATGGCCAATGTGGTGCGCGATCCTCGGGAACATCCCGAGGCGATCACGCCGGACCTGGCTACGAACAATGTGAGCCCGAAGTTCACGAAGGATCAGGTGGCGTTTGTTTATGGCAGCATCTGGAAAGAACGCTACTTCAAGAAAATCGGAGACGATTATTTTCCGGAGCCTGCGCAGTGGGATGTGATGAACAAGGTGTGGCGTCCGTACAAGGTGACGAATAGGACGGACTGGTGGGCGGAGCACTATCCTCCGGACAACATGGAGCGGCCTACCGGGCCTACGTGCGATGGCTGTCATTCGGTCGGATATGACGTTCACACCAAGCAAGTGGCGGAGTGGAACGTGGGCTGCGAACGATGCCACGGTCCCGGCAGCGCGCATGTGGACCATGCCACGCGCGGAAATATTTTGAATCCCGCGCGGATGGATGAGGTGAGCGGCAACGATACCTGCATTCAGTGCCATTCGCAGGGACGGCCGCTGACCAATCCGATTGGAGAGAGATATTACGATTGGCCGGTTGGATATAACGTGGGACTTCCTCTGCGCGATTATTGGCAATTGGAGGAGCACACGCTGGGCCAGTTGAGCTTCACGCATTTTCCGGACGGGACGGCGCACAAGAACCGGATGCAGGGAAACGATTTTGTGCAGAGCGCAATGTACCGGCGCGGCGTCACCTGCTACGACTGCCACGATGTTCACGGCACGGATAATTACGCGCAATTGCGAAAACCGGCAAACAAGATTTGTCTGGATTGCCATGCGCCCGGCGGGCGGAACGGACCTCGTGCATCTACTTTTGCCGCGCATACGCATCACAAGGACGGCTCGGCGGGGAGCGATTGCGTGGCGTGCCATATGCCGAAAATCGAAGTGGAGGTCGCGAACGTAAATGTGCGCGCGCACACGTTTGCGTTCATCACGCCGGCGATGACGGACAAATACAAGATTCCCAATCCTTGCACGTCTTGCCATATGGATAAGACTACTGCATGGGCTACCGATACGATGCGGCACTGGCCGGAGAGTTCGCCGTGGCGGGCTGAATAACGCTGGATTCATCTCGATTACTTGCCTTCTGGCTAAAAATTGTTGGGGTGCGAAACTTGCCAGCCGAAGTACTGCGAAGCAGTCTCGATCCGGCTATAATTAGACGAAATGCAAGATTGGCTTCCGAGATCGGTAGCAAGTTTAAGGGATTATAGCTGGCAGAAGTTTGCCTCCGATGGCGTGGCGGGAGTTACCGTCGGGCTGGTGGCTCTGTCGACTACGACCGCGCCGGAGATCGCTGCAACGCCCTGCTGGCAGCCGCAGGTTTCAACCTCCGACAACTGCTCCGCTACCTGAGAGGGCTACCTTATTTTTTGCGCGATTTTTCCTGCGCCCTCTTGATCACATTACGCCCGCACACAACCGTCGCTGCCTGAATTCAAATTCAAAATGATTTCTTAACGGTGGACTCTAAACCGGACAGGCTGAAGCCTATCCTACTTAACCCCACCACGTTTCGCCTTCGGCAAGATTAGCTTTCAGATAATCGTCGTTCAATTGGATCCCGAGGCCGGGGGCAGAATGGACCTGCATTTTTCCGTCCTTAACGATGGGGATGTTGCCGGTCGCCTCGGGGGCTTCGTCGTACCAGGGGCGGCACTCGATTCTGGGGGCATTGTAAACGCTGGCGGCGAATTGTTGTGATGCCAGGTTCAGGCCGTAGCCCGCCACATTGTGCAGCGCGATGGGCATGCGGTATGTGGCGGCCACATCGGCGATGACTTTTGTGCCGGTGATTCCGCCGCCGTGGACCAGGTCTGGTTGCAGGATGTCACAGGCCTGGTTCTGGATGAACGGCAGGGTGCCCTCGATCAACACAAGACTTTCCCCGGTGATGATGGGCACGCTGGTGGACTGGCGCAGGTGCAGCCAGGCTTCGGAGTATTCGGGCGAGAGCGGATCTTCGAAGAACAGCGGCTTGATCGGTTCCACCGCGCGCGCGATCTTGATGGCGCTGGGAAGATCGAGTTCGTTGTGGCAGTGAACGTCGATGTCGTAGTCGAACCCCAGTGCCTCGCGCGCCAATTCGTATACCTGGCGAACTTTGTCAACTTGTTGCGGGCCGAGGTCCGGCGTAAATTGCCCGTTGCCAGTGGCGAGAGAAGGGTGAATGTCGATCTTGAACGCCCGGAAGCCGCCTTTGTAAGACTTGAGCATGTCCGCCCGTTTTTTCCAGTTATCCTTGTTCAGGTAATCGTCCTGCGCCTGTTGAAGCGTGAGCGAGCGGTTGGGCGGCAGCAGGTGGGAGTAGCAATCGATCTCCGTCCGGAACGGGCCGCCGAGTAGCTTCGAGACGGGCTCGTTGAGGATTTTTCCAGCGAGATCCCATAGCGCCATATCGATGCCGCTGTACGTGGAAACGTCGCGTGGCCTCTGGGCATGCGAGTAAAACATGTTGTGGAAGTGAACTTTGATGGACAGCGGGTCTTTGCCGATCAGGCCATCCGGGCCGCCCGAAATTCCGGCGATCGCCACGCGCGCCGCCGGACCGCCGTCTGTGGGACCGTAACCGACCAGGCCGGAGTCGGTCTCGATCTTGATCAGGCCGCGGGAATTTCCTCTCTTCTCGTTCAATTTGATCACCTTGATCGCGGTGATCCTCACCATGCCTTGCACCGGGGCAGCGAGCGCCTCGAAGTCCGTCAGCCACGCACCGATAGGCGCCATGAGCGCCAGTTTCACAAAATCACGCCTCGTAGCGAACATAATGGATCGCTCCTCTCGGGAGATTGGACTTGCTCAATTTGGCCCAATGAACAACCTAACCAAGAAACAATGCAGCTGGCGCACGCATCGCAGTAAGCAACTTCAGGCGTCATTCCGACCGAAGAGAGAAATCTCTCTTCGGTCGAAGCCAAGCAAGAGAGAGATTCCTCGCTTCGCCCGGAACCACAACCCTTTGTCGTACGTCGCCTACAGGAAGGGACACTTAGAAATCGTCGGCCCTCAGCCCCACCACGGCTCGCCCTCTGCGCGATTGGCCTTCAGATAGTCCTGATCCAGAATGATGCCCAGGCCGGGCACGTCGGGCACCTGCACTTTGCCATCTTTCACGACGGGAATATTTCCGGCCGCTTCCGGCGCCACGTCGTAAGAAGATCCAAACTCGATTCTCGGACAGTTGTAAACGCTGGCCGCGAATTGCACCGAAGCGCAATTGAGCGAATGTCCGGCCACGTTGTGAATCGCGATCGGCATGCGATACGTCGCGGCCAGATCGGCGACGATTTTTGTGCCTGTGATTCCACCGCCGTGAATCAGGTCCTGTTGCAGGATGTCAACAGACTGAGTCTCTATAAAAGGCAGTGTCTCTTCGATCAGAGCCAGATTTTCCCCGGTGATAATGGGGATTTTGATGGACCGCCGCAGGGCCGCCCAGGATTCCGAAAACTGGGGAGCGAAGGGGTCCTCGAAAAAAATCGGCTTGATGTCTTCCACGGCCCTTCCCACTTTGATCGCAGTGGGGAGATCGAGTTCGCCGTGGCAGTGAACGTCGATGTCGTAATCGAACCCCAATGCCTCGCGCGCCAGCTCGTACACGCGGCGGACGGTTTCGATTTCGCGTGGGCCGCGATCGGTCGCGAACTGGCCCATCGGGACACCGAGCGCGGAGTGAATATCCACTTTGAATGTTCTGAAACCGCCTTTAAAGGCTTTCACGGTCTGAGCTCTCTCGCGCCACGAGTCCTTGTTGAGAGCGTCGGCCTGCGCTTCGAGCGGAGTCTTGCCGCGGGGTTGCGGCATGTGGGAATACGTTTCGATTTCCGTGCGGAAGGGCCCGCCGAGCAGTTTGTAAACAGGCTGGTTTAGAATTTTTCCTGCCAGGTCCCACAGCGCCATGTCTACGCCGCTGTAGGCGAAAATGTTCCGCGGCCTCTGAGCATGGGAATAAAACATGTTATGAAAGTGAACGTGGATGGACAGCGGGTCTTTGCCAATCAAACCGTCCGGACCGCCTTCAAGCGCAGCGAGCGAGTTGCGCGCCTCCGGTCCACCCTCGCCTGGGCCGTAGCCGATGATTCCGGCGTCGGTTTCGATCCTGGTGATGGCCCGGGAGTTTCCCCGCTTCTCATTCAATTTCATCACCTTGATGGCAGTGATTTTTATCTGGCCTGTGGCGGCGGCTGCGAGATTCTGGTAGTCGGCGAGCCAGGCGCCGACCGGCGCCATCAGCGCGAGTTTCACAAAATCACGTCTCGAAACAACCATGATCGATTGCTCCTTTTCAAAAATTACATCGTGAATGCATTTGCAAAGTTCGAAACCGTTTTTGCCGGATGATTTCTGCAGCGCGGCGTCTCGCCCGCGAGGTTTCCATTTCTCGCGGCTCAAACCCCTGCGAGCGAGACGCCCGTGCTGCAAAATCCTCTGTCGTTGGTCATCAGTCGATCCCGTGGTATTTGAAATTCCGAAATATGACGTCGCCGGTGCCGGAAGCGTACAGCGCAAGCCGACGCCCGTCGTTGACGTAGGTTGCATAGTCAAACTGAGTCCAGGTTTTTCCGTCTGTGCTGTAATACCCGGTGATGTCGTAGTGCATGTTCCTCAGTTTCACGAACAGATGCGTTTGGTTGGACGGAACAAAATCGCTGTGGTCGCCGTTGCGAAATACTTCACCTTTGTGCAGGCCGACGCTGGCCCAGGCTCCCAAGCTCCCTCCTCTGTCGCCTCCAGGATTACCGCCGGAAGAGAGCAGCAGGCCCGCTTCCGCTGTCTCCGGGATCGTGATTTCAACTTCCGCCTCATAAGCGTGATTGACCGGCACGATTGCCAGAGTCGTTGCATCGGCTGGCGCAACCATCGAATTCCCGTGCACCGCTCCCGATGCCTTCATCAGAAGTTGCCCGTCACCGATCTTGAAAACGTCTGCCGGTTTTGTCGAAGGCGGGTATGTCCATTGAATTCCCAGCGTGCTGCTTGAAAAATTGTCGGAGAGCGGCATGCCATGCCCGATATTTTCTCCCGCAGGCTTAGGCAGAATGTCCGTCGCGGAGACTCCGGCCGGAACGCGTGGCCAGCCGTCATCGGTCCACTCGATCGGCAGCAGGAGACTCTGCTTGCCGAACACGGTGTACCCGTTTTCAAACCCCGTGTACAGAAACCACCATTTGCCTGCCTCGTCCGGGACGATGGTTCCATGTCCCTGACGCCACCACTTGCTATCCGTGCTCGTATTGTGTACCAGCGGATTGTACGGCGAATTTTCCCACGGTCCTTCGACCGATCTGGAACGCGCTACGACTTCCATGTGCGCGGTCGTCGGCCCATCCGTGCCGCCTTCTGCCGACAAATAGTAGTAATAGCCGTCGCGAGATAAAAACTTGGGAGCCTCGAGGCACAGGCAGGAAGTGGCCCATTCTTTTGGATACTGCCAGCCGTCATAAACATGCTTAAGCTCTCCCACCGCGCTCAACCCGTCGGGAGCGAGGCGAATCATCATTCCCCGGTTGAAATATAGGTAGCGATTGCCCTGCTGATCCGCAACGTGGCCTGGATCGAATAGCCCGTAAACACCAATGTCGATTGGGTCGCTCCACGGACCTTCCGGGCGGTCTGCCCACATCACTATATTTTTCCACTGCTTGTCGCCTTGGGCTCTCTCGGGAACGAGGAGCGAACGGTGGTGCCCCACGTTTCCGCGCGAAGGGTCGGATTGCGTAGTATAAATATATTATTTTCCTTTGTAGTAAGTGATTTCCGAGGCCCACGCGCCGCCATCGAATTTGCGCAGCGTTCGTGTGACCGGCACCCAGTTGACCAGGTCGCGTGAATGCCAGATCAATTGATCCGGCCACCCGCCTCCGGCCATCATGTAATAGTCGCTTCCCACCTTGACTGCGGTATTGTCGCTCCCCGGGCCCAGAACCGGATTGCGAAAATAGCCGTTACCCAGGTCGGCATGCGGCAGACCCTCTCGCATGGCTTCTTCCGCGCGAGGGTTATCCCGTGCGCTATCTCCGAAGACTTTCAGCGAAACAGAGCAAGCGATGACGGCAAATGCTAGAAAAAGTAAAAGCGCTTTCACTTTCTGCGGTTTCATAGAAACTCCAGGTAAGTGGTAACTACAACGATAGTTGAACAGTGTCAAGACAAATTTTATTTCGGTGAACCGATCGTGTCCGAAGCGTTTCTGAAACTAAGGCAATCGTTCGCACTCATCGAGCATTTTGGTTTAGACACAACTTCAGACGAAATAGTACTCGTCGGAGAAACCGGAACGCCTTTGAGCAGCGGCCCAGCCTTGTTAGAGCTATAATTTATTTAAGGTCGCATCGACTGAAAAAGATGCCTTTATTCGCACAGATTACACAAGGATTATAAATGCAAGACTGGCTTCCGAGATCGGTATCAAGTTTAGGGGATTATAGCTGGCAGAAGTTTGCCTCCGATGGCGTGGCGGGAGTGACCGTCGGGCTGGTGGCTCTGCCGCTGGCGATGGCGTTTGCGATTGCCTCGGGCGTGACGCCGCAATCGGGACTGTATTGCGCCATCGTTGCCGGATTTCTGATTTCCGCGTTAGGAGGATCGAATACGCAAATCGGCGGGCCCACCGGGGCTTTCGTCGTGGTGGTTTACGGGATCGTGACGAAGTACGGCCTAGACGGCCTGTTCATGTGCACGCTGATGGCCGGCGTGATGCTGGTGATTCTGGGCGCGACTGGATTGGGCTCGGCGGTGAAGTTTATTCCGCGCCCTGTCGTCGTGGGGTTTACCAACGGTATTGCCGTTATTATCGCCAGCACGCAGATCAAGGATTTCTTCGGGCTGAAGGTCGACAAGGTTCCAGGCGAATTCCTGGGGCGAATGGAAGTTCTGGCCAGGAACTTCCGAACGCTTTCGCCATTGGAGACGGGGCTCGGCGTTCTTGCGCTGGCACTGATTCTGGTGTTCATGCGATTTGTGAAGCGCGTGCCGGGGTACATCGTCGCTCTGTTTGTGGGCACTGCGCTGGTGATGATCTTTAAGTTGCCAGTCGAGACGATTGGAACGCGGTTTGGGGGGATTCCCTCCGGATTTCCGGGCATGAAAATTCCGCAGTTCCGTTTCGATTTATTGCGGCCGTTGATTTCGCCGGCCATTACTGTGGCCATGCTTGGCGCGATTGAATCGCTGATGTCGGCGGTCGTTTCCGATCGCATGAGTGGCACCAAGCACAATCCCAACGTCGAACTGGTCGGGCAAGGCATTGCCAACATTTTTTCGCCTTTGTTTGGCGGGCTACCGGCGACGGGAGCGATTGCGCGCACGGCCACCAATATCCGGTCCGGAGCGAAGACGCCGGTATCGGGAATGATTCATGCGGCGACGCTGCTGGCGATTGTTCTTTTCGCGGCGCCGCTGGCGAGATTTATTCCGCTGTCGGTGCTCGCGGCGATTTTGCTGGTGGTTTCCTACAACATGGGAGAATGGCGGGAAATACCGGAGCTACTGAAGCTTACTCCCCTCGAAATCGTCACCTGGCTGATTACGTTTTCGCTTACGGTGTTCGCGGATTTGACGGTGGCGGTCGAGGCCGGAATGATACTGGCGGCGCTGGTGTTCATCCGAAAAGTTACGGCGACCACGACCGTGTCCCGTGTCACCGAGGAATATCTCCGCGAGGGGCACGTGCATATTCTGCAGCACAAGGAAATTCCTCCTTATGTTGCGATCTTCCGAATCCATGGGCCATTTCTGTTTGGAGCCACGGACAAGATCGATGAAATTATCAATCGCCTGAAGGAACTGCCTCCGGTGGTTATTCTTCGCCTGCGAAATATGACGGCGATTGACGCGACCGGCCTGCAGGCTTTGGAGAATCTGGCGGACGTTATACACGGGTCGGGACGCGGCCTGATTTTCTGCGGGGCGCGTGAGCAACCTGCGCGGCTGATGCATCAAGCCGAATTTGAGCGGCACATCGGGGCGGGGAACATTTGCCCCAGCATCGCGGATGCGTTGGAACGCGCCAGGGTATTGAATGCGGAGATCGAGCGACAAGGTTTGCAGATCGCAACTGGGCAAGGCAGCCATAGCCTTCGTTAGCGCGCAGGGCAATTCGTTCTTCAGGCGTATTCACCGCAAGGCGAGGGAAAGACATCCGCGAGAACGGCTGTTCCAAATCTGTTCCTGAGTACAGTGGTCTATTCTGCCCATTAGTTTTAGCCTATCGTTAAGGTTCCCGCGCGATGCCACTGTACGGTTCGCGGCAAGCCGTTCCGGCTTATGCACTCCGTACCCGGCGGGCCCCATGTGAAGCCATTCCCCCAGCGGAGGTTGATCATGAATCACGTTGAATCTTTCCAGGAATTCAGGACCGGCCTGGCATTCCTGCGCGGAGGCGATGCCCACAAGGCGCTGTCTCACCTGCGGATTGCTTTGGACCGTGACCCGGGCAACCCCTTTTATATATCCTATCTGGGCGTAGCGTTGGCAGCGGCGGAGCAAAAATGGGCCGAGGCGGAAAAACTCTGCCACTCCGCCATGAGGATGAACCGGCGGAATGCCCAGCTTTATCTGAATCTCGCGGAAGTTTATGTGGCCGCGGACCGTAAACAGGATGCGGCCGACATCCTGGCGCGAGGGTTGCATTACGCGCCACACGATCAACGCCTGAACATGGCGCTGGACCGTTTGGCAATTCGGCGGCCGGCGGTGCTGCGATTTCTGCCGCGGCAGCACGTAATCAATCGAAATCTTGGGCGGATTCGCCATCATGCCATGCAGGCTCTGGCGGCGATCTGATCTACTGGAGTGTTAATCTTAACTACATAGAGTAATCGTTATATTGCCTCCGGGAAAATCACGCGGTATCATCGATATCTAATGCGGCGTGTGTACGGATTTTTTTTCTACAGCCCGGAAAAGACCTGTCCCCGGTGTGGAAGCACGCATGTGCATCGCACCAAGCGCGGACGCATCCTTGAATTCTGGGTCTTGCTTTTCCTGCCGGTCCGGCCCTACCGTTGCGGAAAGTGCCGCCTTCGTTTTTACGGCCCCAAGAGATTTCCGGATTATGCGAATCTTGCGGATGGCGAGGCCGCGGCGGCAACCGTTGCAGACGGGAAGTCGAGTGCGCCCCCTTCGGAGTCTTCCGAACCATCCCGGAAGTAAGACCACTTTTCCTGCCAGCTTCCGTTTCTCCGCGCGAATCCATCTGTATAATGGCGCTTCGTGGATTACGACCTCAGCGAGCTTCCCCAACGCTTGTTTGGCCCGGACCCGTCTCGGCCCGGCTATCTGGCTGCCCGCTGGGTGTTTCTGCGCGGCCTCGGACTGATCTTTTTCTCCGCGTTCTATTCGCTGCTATTCCAGATACGAGGCCTTATCGGGCCGCATGGAATTCTTCCTGCACAGGACTATCTTGGTGAGGTGGCAAGTAACCTGGGAGGGTGGCGCTTCTGGTTTGCCCCGTCCGTGTTTTGGTGGTCGGCTAGCGATCGCGCGCTGCTGGCCGTTTGCATTGTTGGGATGCTCGCCTCGGTGGTGTTGGCGCTGAACCTCTGTCCGCGCGGCATGCTGGTGGTGTGCCTGATCGCTTTTGTTTCTTTTATCAGCGTCGCCCGAGAGTTCGCCAGTTATCAATCCGACGGCATGCTGCTCGAAGCGGGCTTTATCAGCCTGTTTTTTGCGCCGTCAGGATGGCGGCCGCGCTGGGGAGCCTCGGACCCGCCTTCACGCGCCAGCCGGTTCCTGCTGGTGTGGCTCCTATTCCGCATCTATTTTGAATCGGGCATCGCAAAAATCATCGGACACGACCCTGAATGGCGCAATTTCACGGCCATGGACCAGTATTATCAGAATGGCCCGCTACCAACATGGATTGCGTGGTATGCGCATCACCTGCCGCACTGGTTTCATGCGGCCACTGCGGGGCTGACGCTTGCCCTCGAATTCGTCCTGATTTTCGCTGTGTTTTTGCCGCGCCGGGCGCGCATCCTATTGTTTTTTATTATTACCCCGTGGCAGATCGGCATCATCCTGACCAGCAACTACGCGTTTTTGAACTATCTGGTCCTGCTCCTGGGTATTCTTATTCTCGATGACAAGTTTCTGGCGCGCGTGTTGCCGACAGGCACGCGCGATGCCGTGGGCAGCGAATCTGCAGAGATAACTGAGACCGAAGCAGGACGCACCTCCGGTTGGAAGGCTGGATTTCGTTTGTGGGCGCAGGGTTTCTTTCTAACCTGGATTTTCTACGCCACCTCGGTGTTGTTGCTTTCCATGCTTACGGGGGCGGAACCGTTGCCTACCGGGCCCGTGCGAGTGCTGCAACCGTTCCGCTTTGCCAATGATTTTGGACTGTTTGGGGTGATGACACGCGACCGGTTTGAAATCGAATTCGAGGGTTCGCGGGAGGGCAGGACCTGGATAGCCTATCCTTTCCGCAACAAGCCGCAGGATTTGAAAGCCCCGCCGCGAATTTATGCCCCCTACCAGCCTCGTTTTGACTGGAATCTCTGGTTCGCATCGCTCGGCGCCTGGCGGGAGAACCCATTCGTGCTCCAAACAGAGCGGCGACTTCTTGAAGGAGAGCCGGATGTCCTTGCCCTTTTTGCGGGCAATCCATTCCCCAGGCAACCGCCGCAGCAGGTCCGCGCGGTTATTTGGCAATACTGGTTTTCCGATTGGAAGGAGAAGCGCGAACAGGGTCTGTGGTGGACACGCGAGAAAATAGGACTCTATGCTCCAACATTGGAGCGCGGTCCCGAAGGCAAAATCCTCGTGCTGGAATTCCCCGGTGACCCTTCTTCACTATCTCCAGCCCCTTGAATTGTTTGCGTCCTACCCCCTCTAAATCCAGCAAGAACCATTGGAAAAGGCAGGTTTTGACCCCACCCAAATGGGCTAGGACTTTCGTTTCAACCTTCCAAAACCATCGATCCAATGTTTTCAGGACTACGGAGCCATAGCTCCCATCAGCCCCCGCGCGTAACCTGATCTCACGTTGCAGGGATGTTCGGAAGCGAAAGTCCGGCAGCGTACTGAGGTGATTGAAATGTTCTTCGCACTTGCCGTACTTCTGATTCAACCGCGGGTCAATGCACAGATGGCCTTCTCTACAGAGAAGATTGCCCTCATCCAGCCGGCTAGTCTTGATTCGGTGAGGTCCGCGGCAAATGAGATTACTCTGCCCACAGCGCCGAATCCGGCGGACGCAACGATTCCGCCCGAACTTCTCCCGAGCGCCCCGGAACCCGCAGCTCCGGTAAACGTCCCGGCGCCGATTGCATTCTTAAAGTCCACGACCGTGTCGGTAGCTGAGTTGAAGGCTGAGCGGCGCCGCAACGAACGACTGTGGATGGGATTGGCCATCGCTTCTCATAGCGCGGCAACCTTCGACGCCTGGACCACGCGGCACGCCATCACGACAACCGGCGCGCAGGAATTGAATCCGCTGCTGAAGCCTTTCGCCGGGAACGCTTCCCTTTACGTGGCGATTCAGGCCGGTCCGGCACTGATGGATTTTGTCGGCAAAAAAATGATGGACAGCCGCCATCGCTGGGTACGCCGCATGTGGTGGGTCCCGCAGAGCGCAAGCATAGCCAGTTCGCTGTTCTGCGGATCGCACAACCTCATCGCGCAATAGGCGAAAAAGTTTCTTCCCTCTAAGAGAAGCGTGGCGGGCCTCCTCCCCCGTCACGCTTTTTTGTTTCCCGAAATGATCTCGCTGCGACACAGAGATGCACACCTTGCGCCATCGCCCTCTCTTTACGAAACTTGTCAATAGTTGCGCTCCACACAAAGCCATATCACGGCGCTGGGTGCAAGTTCCCAGATGTGTTTGTGCGAATCGACACTCGCACCCCCCAATCCCATCGCGCCCACTTTTCCACCGATGAGACATATCTTCTATCGAAATATTAATCACCCATTGACATACATCCGATGATGGATTATATCTGGCACGAATAGTGCCATTTGCGGAGGCCACCCATGCCACCTTACGCAATCTGTTCTTCGGGCGAGTGTTGCTTTTTACATGATTTTAAAGAAGACTGTGAAACGAACGAGGTAATTCCCTTTCCCGAGAATTGTCCGACGTGCAAGAAGGGCGTGATTTTCCACTGCCCCTTATGCTCTTTTCCATTGCTATCTCCCCCCTCCAAAAAAGAGATTCCAAGATGTGAGAATTGCGGCGCAAGGCTAAGAAATAACCAATTGTCAGCAGGGCAGGCCAGCTCAATGTAATTCGAATCTCCAACTTGGAGGGCTTAGATGGAAGTTCTGCGACAAATCTCGTCCCCGATTGGACTAAAGGGACACGGATTCTCTCTTCTGTCGGAACCTGGAATAGTTTGGTTACATATCTTGTCGGTTTCCCTGATTGCTATATCGTATTTGGCAATCTCACTTATACTGGTATTGCTAAGTCGAAAACGCCGCGACATTTCCGTTCGTCGAATATTCTTTCATTTTGGGATCTTTATCCTGGCTCGCGGCATTACGCACTTGATAGATGTCTGGGCAATATGGCATTCCTTGAATTGGCTTGCTGGAGCCGTGAGCCTTCTTACCGCAAGTGTTTCCATATCTGCAGCCGTGATCCTATTCCTATCGATTCCAAAAGCTGTTACTTTGCCATCAGCCGATGAACTGCAACGGAAAAATGCCAAACTTGAATCGCAAGCTGCGGACCTAATTGAAAGAGACAGGCAAATCGAGAGTGCTTCGAAATCACTCAGTTTATTTCGCGAATTGATGGAACAATCGAACGATGCAATCTTAATTATTGATCCTGAAACATTACGCTTCCTCGATGCCAATGAGGAGGCGTACAAGGATCTAGGCTATACCCGAGAGGAATTCCTGTTCCTATCTGTTTTTGATATCAATCCAAATCTAGATGGATCCACTATTTTGTGGCACAAAGAGCAACTCAACGACAATGGATTGCACACCTTTGAAACGACCCGGGTCACGAAAAGCGGCTCTAAGTTCCCTATGGAAGTTAGCCTAAAAGTCGTAAACCTGGATCGTACTTATATTGTTTCAATCGGACGGGATATCACAGAGCGGAATCGATTGCGGGAGGCCATAGAGGCGTCCGAGGCGGAGTATCGCTCCCTCTTCGAGGAAGCGCCAGTAGGACTTTTCCGGGCAGCGCTGGATGGAACTATTGTGATGGTTAATTCTGCACTTGTTGAGATTTTGGGATACGACTCAGCATCTGAGGTAGTTTCGAAGCAGGTAGGAACGGAAGTAAGTCGGGAAGATGGCGAACCCGTTGAATTTCTCAATCTAAGTTCTGCAACCAGAACACCCCTCAGTTGTGAAGCCAGGTGGAGAAAACGGGACGGGTCGAAAATTCTGGTGCATTTGACATTGCGCTACTATAGGGATCAATCAAAGGGATCGTTCTTAATTCAGGGTGTGGTCGAAGACAGGACTGAACAGAAAGCAATTAGCGAGCGCCTCCGCCAAAACCAAAAGATGGAGGCAATAGGAAGACTCGCAGGGGGAGTAGCACACGACTTCAATAACCTCCTTGTCGGCATCCTTGGATACAGCCAGATTCTCACGAATAAACTTAATCCGAATCATCCTCTCAGGCCGAAAGCTGAGGAGATTAAGCGAGCAGCTTTACTTGCTCGGGAATTGACAGCGAAGCTTTTAGCATTTAGCCGTAATGAGGTCTTGCAACCAGTTGTTACAGATATCGTTGCCGTATTAAATGGCACCAAGGATTTGCTGTGCAGAACCATAGGCGAGAATATTCATTTGGCTATGGAATTCGACACGCAGAGAGTCTTCGTCAAGTTGGATCGGTCGCAGTTTGAACAGGCAATATTGAATCTCGCAGTCAATGCAAGAGATGCGATGGGGAATGGGGGTACTCTGACAATCACAATGGAATGCCCTCAACCATCCGTCCGGTCGTTTCCTGCCGACAATTCTAATACGCCATACGTTGCGATTCGGATTCGGGATACCGGGCCGGGCATTCCTCCACACGTGCTGCCCCACATTTTCGAGCCATTCTTTACGACCAAAGGCATTGGTCAAGGAAGTGGACTTGGACTTGCAATGGTATATGCATTCGTGAAACAAACTGGAGGGTCAATTGAGGTTGGGACTAAGTTAAGTGAAGGTACAACTGTTCAAATTGACTTGCCAGTGACACAGGAAAAGCCGCCCCGAGAGATCACCTTAATGCGTCCGACTAAGACTAGTCCCTTGAGTGGAACGATCTTGCTCGTGGAGGACGATGAGATTGTCCGAAATCTTGCCTTCGAAACTCTTGAATCAGCGGGTTACAATGTGCTTGTTGCCCGAAATGGCGAAGACGCAATTAATCTTGCCCGGTTTTCCGAAACCGATATTCATCTTTTGCTGACCGATGTTGTAATGCCGGGAATGGCTGGGCAAGACCTCGCTCTCAAGCTGTCCAGCATCAGGCCCAATCTCCACGTATTATTCGTTTCCGGGTA
Organism: uncultured Acidobacteriaceae bacterium; assembly: GCA_964622265.1. Taxonomy (GTDB): domain Bacteria; phylum Acidobacteriota; class Terriglobia; order Acidiferrales; family UBA7541; genus Palsa-360. The sequence continues at coordinate 15,364 of CAZUNI010000067.1, forward strand.
TATGGACAATTCGGCGGTACTGAGCGCTGGCAAATGTCTAGAAGCTGTTGCATAACCTAATACAGGGTCTTGAAAAGAAGGTAGTTGAA
>CAZUNI010000068.1:0-15407 GCA_964622265.1 uncultured Acidobacteriaceae bacterium
GCGTACCGCATCCCGTCGGAGACCGGCCTTCTCATCCCATCTGTGAAGTCGGCTTATCGGAAGCAGGCACACTTAAGGTTAGGAATTCAACTCTATTAAATAACCCTGAAGGTGCACGAAATTTCGAACTTTCGGCTTCCCTTCCAGCATCGTATTCTTCCCTTGGACCACATGGACGCTTTCAACATGCAAGAATTCGACTCCACTGCGGAATTTGACGCCGCGCACGACCGTGAATTCTTCGCGGCGGTGCCGGCGCGGCCCGCAGTGTTTGCCATCGAGCCGCGCGCGGAACTGACTGGCGCGCAGCCGTATCTACTTCGCACGGCGAATCTGCGTGAGCGCCTCACGAGGCTACTCGGGCCGCCCGAAGCGGCTTCGAAGCGACTGAACTTGCGTGAATTTGCAGCGCGGGTTAGCTTCCGCCTTGTTGGGTCTCCGTTTGAGTTGAGCTACCTGCACTGGCAGCACGCGCGGCGCTTGTGGCCTACGGAATATCGCCAGCGCGTGCGGATGCGTCCCTCCGCGGTGCTCAAGATGAGCCTGGCGAACGCTTATCCGCGCTGCTATGCCACGCGGCGCATCAGCGCGAACGGTTTTTATTTCGGCCCATTCCCTTCGCGGCGCGCGGCGGATGCGTTTGCCTCCGGCTTTCTCGACCTGTTTAAAATTCGCCGGTGCCAAATCAAGATTCGGCGCGATCCGGACTATCCCGGCTGCATGTATTCGGAAATGAAGATGTGCCTTGCGCCGTGTTTTGCAGGATGCAGCAAGCAAGAGTACGACGCCGAAGTCAATCGCGCGGTGGCGTTTTTGGCGACGGGCGGAGGTTCGCTCACCGCCGAACTCGAGCGTGAACGCGAGGCGGCGAGCGATGTGCTCGATTTTGAGCGGGCTGCCGCAGTCCATCGACGCGTCGAGAAAGCCGCCGATGCATTGCGCGGCTTGCCGGAACTTGCGCGGCAACTGGACGACCTCAACGCTGTAGTACTCCAACGCTCCGCCGAACTGCACACCATCGCCGTGTTTCTGGTGCGCGGCGGCCGCCTCGAAGAGCCGCGAATGCTGCGTTTTGCAGAACTAGCGGGCGAGCCTCGTTCGGTGGAACTGATCCTGCGCGAATGGCTGGAACCTGGGGGAGATCAGAATTCATCCGCCGCGCAGCCGAATGCGCCGCCGCGATTCCGCGAAGTGGAAGATCATTTGAGTCTGCTGGGGCGCTGGTATTACGGAAAACCGCGGCAGGGAGAAATTTTCTTTCGCGAGGCAACGGCACGGTCTTCAGCCGCCGGGCCCCAGGATGCCGCCAGCGCCCGCCGCAACAGCGAATGGCCATATCGCAGGATTCTTCGCGCGTGCTCGCGGCTGCTGGCGCCACCGGAGAAGGCAGTCGAGGATTCATAGTCGAAAATGAAGAGATCACACCAATGTCCAGATGCATCCAGGTAGCACAGGTTTCAACCTGTGCGGTTTTGGTTTTTGCAGCGCTCAGCCAAAAGCGCACAGGTTGAAACCTGTGCTACTTAAACCCTCGACTCTTAACTTTCAACTGTCCGCTTCACATATAATCACGGCTTCAACTCTGCGAGGTGCAATGACGACGTTTGCTACTGCCGATGGCACAAAAAAATATGCATCCCGGATGGCCACACGGATGGCGCCCGGACATTTCCGCGAGCAGCAGAATTTATGGCTTTCATCGATCGGCATTGGCACCTACCTGGGGGAGCCCGACGCGCGCACCGATCAGGCGTACACCGATGCGGTGGTGGCCGCTGTCGAATCAGGCGCGAACGTGATCGATTCCGCGATCAATTACCGCTTTCAGCGCTCAGAACGTTCGGTGGGGGCGGCCCTCGCGGAACTGGCGCGGCGCGGCTTCACGCGGGAAGAAATATTGGTCTGCACCAAGGGCGGATTTTTGACGCCCGATGGCGACATGCCCGCCGATGCCAGCGAATATTTCAATCGCGAGTACGTGGCCACAGGCATCCTGTGCGAAGGCGATGTTGCCGGTGGATGCCACTCGATGGCCCCCAAATTTTTGGCAGACCAACTGGAACGCAGCCGCCGCAACCTGGGCGTCGAAACGATTGACGTCTATTACCTGCACAATCCGGAAACGCAACTCGATGAAGTGCCACGCGAAATGTTCAACAGCCGCGTGCGGGCGGCGTTTGAATTTCTGGAATCCGCGGTGGCGGCGGCAAAGATTCATTTTTACGGTCTGGCGACGTGGAATGGGTTTCGCCAAAGCGAAAAAGAGCAGGATTTTTTATCCATCGAGACGATGGAGTCGCTGGCGCGAGATGTCGCGGGGGGATCGCATCATTTTCGGTTCGTGCAGGCGCCCTGCAACCTGGGGATGACCGAGGCGCTCACGCGGGCGAATCAGAAGCTCGATGGGCGCATCGTGCCGCTGGTCGAGGCCGCGAATAAATTGGGCATCACGCTGATGGCCAGCGCGTCCATGCTGCAAGGAAAATTGTCGAGCGGCCTGCCGCCGTTTGTGGCCGCAGCGCTGGAATTGAAAAACGACGCGGAACGGGCGCTGCAATTTGTGCGCTCGACGCCGGGCATAACGACCGCGCTGGTGGGAATGAGCAGCGTCGAGCACGTGCGCGCAAATCTTTCGCTTGCGGCTACCTCTCCGGCTTCGCAGGAACAGTTTTCGAAATTATTCGGGCGTGGACGGCAGGCGTAGGCGTTCACTCGCGGTGGTCAACCAAGTCCGGGTGCCGTTCCGTCAGCCACGCTGCGATCGCGCGGTCCAGGTCGGGCAAATGGCCAGTGAAGAAATGGTCTCCGCCGGGAACGATGGTCACGCTGGTCCGCTCTTTCACGTTGCCAGGAAGACTCTCTACCAGGGCGGTCAATTGATGAGGCGGGCCGTGCGAATCGAATTCTCCTGTCACTAGTAACTTCGCTTTGTCGCAAGCATTAAGGTAAGAAAATTCGCGGTTCTTGATGTCTGCGACGGGCAGGCCGAGGCCGATTAATTCGGTGACGCGCGAATCTTCGCAACCTGCGCGCAATCCTACCCACGAACCGAAGCTGAAACCTGCGAGCAATAGCGGCACTCCGGGATACTCTCCGGCCAGGAAATCGAGCGCGGCCGTCGCGTCTCCTATCTCTCCGCGCCCATTGTCGTGCACGCCCTCGCTCAAGCCGACGCCCCGGAAGTTAAAGCGCAGCACCGGCAGGCCGAAACGATGCAGTGTTTTTGCGGTTTGATAGACGACCTTATTGTGCATTGTTCCGCCAAATAGCGGATGCGGGTGACACACCACAGCGGCCACCGGCGGCTCTCCATTCTGATTATCAGCGACCGACCATAACAGGGCTTCCAGACGCCCAGTCGGACCGGGCACGAAAAGATTCCTGTGAAGAAGTTCGGGCATAGGCTTTTCCATAAGACCACAAATTCAGTCTGGTAGAAAATCAGACTTTTGAGAAGGCGGCCAACTTCTGCCTCTTGTTTCCCGTTGCGATTTTCAATCCGCAGTGCTAGGTTGTCCTCTGCTCGGGATGCCCACTTCCGGGGAGATTATGGAAAAATCAATTGAACGCCGAGCCTCACGGCGCTTTACGATGACGCTGCCATTGACCGTGAAGGCGGAAGGCCCAAACGGCGGTATCGAACGGCAGGGGCAGACTCGCGATGTAAGTTTCCGAGGCCTGTACTTCTGGATCGATGCCGATTTTGAGACCGGGAAATCCATCGAATTCATACTTACTCTTCCGCGCGAGATCACCCTGGCCAGCGACGTACATATCCGCTGCTATGCGGAGATTATTCGTGTCGAGCCGCACAACGGGCAAAGAGGCATCGCCGCCCGCATCGACCGGTACGAGTTCCTGCCGACCGCGGCCTGATCTCGTCGATCTTTCTGAATTTTCGCAGGGTAAAGACCTTCCATTCCCTCCTGACACGTTCTTTTTCCCGTTTATGCAGTAGAATCTAACCGTGCAACCTGTGGAGGGATGATGGATCACTATGATGCCAAGTCGGCGCTGGATGAGTTGCGAGAGGACGCGGTGCTGCCGCACCCGGTTCGCCTGCGCGACATGATTTTGCGTACGCAGCTCAATGCGGCCGACGCGATGGAAATGAACCGGGAGTTTCAGGAGTATTTGGCGCACTATGGCGAGACGCAAAAAGTTGCGCTCACGATATTGGAGAAAATTGCCGCCGGGGTCTCCGAGAAAAAGTAAGCAGTGGAGACAGTTCGTCCGGCGGGCCCTGCAATGGAAGTAGGCTGGAATTATGCCTCGAGAAACAATCCTGATCGATGCCGATGACACGCTCTGGGAAAATAACGTTTTCTTCGAGCGGACCATTGAGGAATTCCTGGCGCTGCTGGAACCGTTCGGTTACGAACGGGACTACGCGCGCCACATCCTGAACGAAACCGAGCGTCGCAATATCCGCCAGCACGGGTATGGCGTGCGCAGCTTTGGCCGTTCGCTGGAAGACACTTATATGAAACTGGCAGGCCACCAGGCCCAGCGGGAAACGGTGGAGGCGATTCATCACCGCGTTGTCGAGCTGGAACGAACGCCGCCGGATATTCTCGACGGTGTGCTTGAGACCCTGGGCTATCTGTCGGAGCGTCATCGCTTGATCCTGTTTACGAAGGGCGAAGCGGCGGAGCAGGCGGCCAAAGTCGAGCGTTCGGGATTGCAGATTCATTTCGATGCGATTGAAATCGTGCCGGAAAAGGACGCCGCCACGTATCGCGAACTGGTGAACCGGCACCACGTGGTGAAATCGCACGGGTGGATGGTCGGCAATAGCCCTCGCAGCGATATCAATCCAGCACTGGAGGCGGGGCTAAACGCGGTGTTCATCCCGCATCCGAACACCTGGGCGCTGGAACACGAGGAAGTGCGCAGCGGCGCGGGGCGGTTGCTGATCGTGCAGAGTTTCCGGAATTTGCAGGATCATTTTTGAAGGTTGTGAACTTGGTAGCACAGGCCTTCAGCCTGTGCGGGGTTGGGCTTTTGGAAATTTATCGAAAATCAAAACCAAAAGCGGACAGACTGAAGTCTGTCCTACTGGAATGCCGGACCTCTTGATCTAAATGGAATATGCACTACGGCTTCGAGATCGATAGGCTCCCCGTGTTTTTCCGCCGGTTGAAATTTCCATTGGGCTAGGGCATCCATGGCATTGGCGTCGAGATGAGAGTCGATGCCGTGCACGAGTTGAATGCTGTCCACGGTGCCATCCTTGCGGATGATCGCATAGAGGATTACTTCTCCCTCGACGTGTGCAGTGCGCAATTCAGGCGGATATTTCGGATCGACTTTGCGCAGCGGGATTGGCGCGGCGACGTCTGCGCTTTCAGGTGTCTGGTATCCGTTTTTATTCAGTTCATTCAATTCCGCAAAATTCAGCACCCAACTGCCTGAGGCGCTGGTGAGATTGGGCATGTTCACATGCAACGTGTAAACGCGTTTTGTCCCAAGCACCTTCAAGTCCTCGGTGAGCTTCGGGCTTTCCTGCGCTGAATCTGAATTCCCCCGAGGAGCGTTCGAATCCCGAGGCGGAATCACAATGCGCGGAGAGGGTCGCGTCGGCAGGTTTGCAATTCCTCGCGACGCCGAGCCGATACCTAGCCCGGAAGTGGTTCCCGCGTTTGCGTTATTTCCACCGCTGATAAAAATTCCTTCCGGTCCGTGCCCGGAACCGCTGCCTTCGACGTTTGCACTGGGGGGGCCGGGTTTCGGTCCTTCCGGAGAGATCGAAACGCGCGCGGAAAGATTTCCGGCAGGGATGGAGGGGGGCGCTACGGGAGCGGGCGTGGCGGAGAGAGCGATCAGAGTTCTGTTGTCTCCCGTCGTTTGCTGTGCGATTTCCGGCGCGGCTGAATTTGCGTCGCCTCTTTGGTGCGCGGCGCGCGGCGCGAACATCGGATTTACGAGCAGGGCAGGCTTCGGCGGGGTTTGCGAGGACGCAGCGATATTGATTTCACCCAATTGCTTTTCCTGCGTGGTTATCTCGGGCGCAGCATCCTGCGCCAGCCGCTCCTCAGGAGTTTTCGGGCGCATGGCCGCCAGTTGCTCGGGGGTAAGCTGAAGTTTCGGACGCGCGGGCTCCTCCCGCGCAAGCTGCACAATGTTGGGAAGCTGCGGAAGTATTTTTGGAGGTTCCGGTGGCGCTGTGGGCTGAATCAGCGTTTGCCGGGGATGCGTCGGGTGCAGCGGTTCGGAGATGATCGTCTGCCTCGGGTGAAAAGCATCTCCTCCGGGTTTCGGCGTGGATTTCGATTTATCTGGCGGTGCGGCCTTCGGAGTTTTACGGGCGGGGAGTATTGCTGGGAAATCCTTCACGGGACCGTACCACGTCAATTCCGTCTGCGGCGGTGGCGGAATCACGCGGGCAGGTCGAATATTCCAGATCGGCGGAGGAAACAGAATCAGAAGAATCTGCAACGCCACGGCGATCGCGAAAGCGGTCAACGGAAGGCGCCGCTCAATGAAGCTATCGCGGAAAAACGGGGCGCCGACAAAGTTTTTCGGGGCACGAGGATCGCGGACTAGAACTACCAGGTTGGAAGCAAATTGACGCAGCCGCGGCGTTTTTTCAATTGCCAGGCGCGGTGCCGGCGAACTCTCCGTCAAAGGCACGTCATCGCCGCCCGCCATTTGCATCATATAGAGCCAGTATACGCTTCCGGCTTGTATGGCTGCGCCGCAATGCGAACGTATGGCTTGCCGTTGGCCGCGCGATTTGTGACGATAGAGTTTCCATTCGTATGCGGGAAAGCCCGGACAAAATTGTTCGGCTGCGCCGAAAAACGAAATTCTTATGACTGCTGCAAATTCCCCAAATAGTTCCGTCCATCGATTTCCGCTTTGGGTGAAAATTCTTGCCGGAATTTTCGTATTCCTGCTGCTGATTGCGCTGGTAGCGCCGCATTTTCTGGACGTCGATCGCTATCGCGACACCATCGCCAACGCCATCGCCCGGCAAACCGGCCGCAAGGTCACAATGGGAAAAATTCAGGCGCACCTGTTGCCCGGAGTTGGATTGACAGTGCAAGGGTTGCATATTGCCAATCCGGCGGGATTTCCTGAAGGCGACCTTCTCTCAGCGGACGAGTTGCGCGTCAACGTCGCGCTCGGACCACTGCTGCACCGGATCGTTCACGTCAATTCGGTCGATCTGGCGCACCCGAGGCTTTCGCTGGTAACCGATGGCAATGGCAAAGACAACTACACGTTTCCTCCCGCTGCAGCAGCGCACAGCGCGCCGGCAAATTCGGCGACCTCCTCAAGCGTGTCGCTGGATGAGATCGACAACATCAAACTGACCGATGCCGAGGTACTCGTGGGCGCGGTTGTCCGCGGAGCAATCCTTTCGAGCGCCTATACCAGAGGCCTGAGCATCACGCTGCATAACTTCATCGTTACACCCATGCGCGTGCATGACTGGCAGGCGGAATCGAATCTCACCGGAGTGAACCTGACGCTGGAGGGCTGGACCGCCCCGGTGGCGTTCAAGTCCGGCCAGGTCACCCTTTCCGGCGGCAAAATGGATGCGCAATTCGTGGCCGATCTGGCGAAGACTTCCGACATCAAGGGCACGCTGAACATTCCCGACATCGAGAATCCGCAAGTCAATTTTGAAATGAGTTCGTCGCAGCTCGACATCGATAAATTGATTGCCACCGCAGGCGGAGGTGCCACGAGCACGTCTTCCGCGCCGGCAAAGGCAAAACCGCAAACTCCCGGTCACAGCGAGCTGGTGGCGCGAGGGCATATCAACGTGGAGAAAATTACGACCAAGCCGTACACGGTGGGCCCGGCCAACGTGGAAATGCGCATTTACACCGATCGCGCGGAGTTCTGGCCGATCTCGATCGGAATGTATGGAGGAACGTTGCAGATTTCATCGCGCGTCGACCGGGCAACCGATCCGCCGCGATTCAGCGCGAACGTGCAGATGCGCAATCTGGATGTCGCCAAGGTTCTGGATGTCACTCCCTCTGCGCGGGGAAAAATGGGTGGAATCGGCGAACTCGATCTGCAACTTCTTGGAAACCTCAGCGAGGCATGGAAGAGAACGCTCTCCGGCACGGGCAAATTCGCTGTGCGCAACGGCCACCTGCCGGGAGTGAATCTGGCGGGCGCAGCGCAATCGCTGGCGAAAATGGCAGGAGTGGGCAGTGACACGCCATTCACCGTGCTCGAAGGCGACGTAACGATTGCCTCCCAACGCGTTAAAAGCAAACAGATTCATCTCGATTCACCCAGTGGCGTCGTTGACCTGCGCGGCAGCGTTGGACTCGATAGTACGCTCGATTATCAAGGAACGGCCGTCGTGAATCCCGCGACAGCATTGGGTTCCAGCCCACTTGGCAGCATCGTGGGCGGATTGATCGCCAGCCGCGTCGGGAAAATTACAGTGCCATTCGCGCTGGCAGGAACGATCGAAAGCCCGAAAGTGCAAAAGGGCAATGCCGTACCCAGTTTTTCGGCGCCGGCCTCAGCTTCAGGTTCAACGCCAACTTCAACTCAACCCAACCAGTCCGTGACGCCGGAGGATGCTGTGAACGCGCTCAAGAATTTGTTCAAGAAGCACTAGGCGATCCCGATTCGATTTTTATGCCGCGAGCGCAAGTTTATAAAAACTGAGCGCGGCATCCCCCTGCTCAACCACACGCGCAAGTTCAAGAGCGCCAAATCGTTCCTGCAACTTGCGCTTGCGCAAATGCTCAACAATAACGCGTCCACCAAGGGCGACGAGCGGAGTCTCGCCGAGGAACGCAAGAGTGCTTTCATAATCTTCCATCGCAGCGTACGGCGGATCGAGAAAGACGTAGTCCGCGCGTATGTGACGCGCAGCCAATCGCTCGAGCCCGCGCAAAACGTCCACACCTAATATTTCAGCCTCGCCCGCTATTCCGAGCGACTCCAGATTGCGGCGAATTAAGGCCGAGGCGGCGGAGTGCTGTTCCACAAAAATCGCCGGGTTCGCTCCCCGGCTCAGGGCTTCGATGCCCACGGCGCCCGTTCCAGCATATAGGTCTACAAAAAGAGAATCTTCAATCGTGGGACCAAGAATATTGAACAAGGTCTCCCGCAAACGATCGCTGGTGGGCCGCAGCGCCTGACCTTTCAGGCTGCGAAGCGTCCTGCTCCGGAATTTTCCCGCAATCACACGCATGGAAGGGCCGTTTGGAACCACGGATGCACACAGATGAACACGGATAAGGAAAATACAAGAGCAGTTGCAATCCAGTATCCAGTATTCATAACCTTCAAATCACTTCTCCGTGTTTATTTCCCAGAGCTAATTATTCGTATCAGGATTTCTTCTCTTTCTTTATCCGTGTTCATCTGTGTGCATCCGTGGTTCCAAAGCATTTATCCCACTGCCGCAAGCCGATACCGCCGCTGCCATTCCTGCGGGAGCTGAGAGAGCAGCCGACGCCGAGTCGCCTCCGCGCTAGGAGATTCCACCAGCGCGAGCGCCTCGCGTCGCGCCAGTTCCAGCAAATCGAAATCGCGCAGTGGATTGGCAATGTGGAAGCCCAGATCCCCGTGCTGGCGCGTGCCGAAAAATTCGCCCGGGCCGCGCAATTTCAAATCGGTTTCGGCAATTTCAAACCCGTTAGTCGTGCGCACCATGGTTTCCAGGCGCGCGCGAGCGTCGTCTCCCGGAGTTTTCGGTGCTACCAATATACACGTGCCCTTTTCGCCGCCACGGCCAATACGGCCCCGGAGTTGATGAAGCTGCGAAAGACCGAATCGCTCGGCATGCTCGATCACCATCACGGTAGCATTCGGAACGTCCACGCCGACCTCGATTACTGTCGTGGTTACAAGGATATCGATCTCGCGGCAGCGGAAGCGCTCCATGACGTCTTCTTTCGCGTCACTCTTCATGCGTCCATGCAGCAGGCCGATCCTGCGATCCGGGAAGACCGTCGATCGCAAGCGCTCAAATTCCACCATGGCCGCTTTCAGCGAGCGTTGCGATTCTTCGGACTTCGACTGTTCAATCACCGGGTAAACAATGTAGGCCTGCCGGCCCACGGCGATTTCGCGCCGGAGAAAATCCCATACGCCGGGGAGATGAGCCTCCGAGGACCACCGCGTCTCGATGGGCACTCTGCCAGGCGGCATCTGATCGATGACGGAGATGTCGAGATCGCCGTAGATCGTCAGCGAAAGCGTGCGTGGAATGGGAGTGGCGGTCATCACCAAAACGTCGGGCGCGGCAGCCTTGTCCATCAGTTCCTTGCGTTGTAAAACGCCGAAGCGGTGTTGCTCATCTACGATCACCAGGCCCAATCGCGCGAATTTCACTCCCGGCTGCAGCAGCGCGTGCGTCCCGGCCACCAGTTGAGCTTCCCCGGATTGCACGCGATCGAGCGCGGCTTTCTTCTCTGCCGGTTTCATTCCGCTGATTAGCAGCTCGACATGATAGCCCGCGCGGGACAATATTTTTTTGGCGGCTAGAAAATGCTGCACAGCCAGAATTTCCGTTGGCGCCATAAGCGCCGCTTGAAAACCGTTTTCGATCACGATCGTCGCCGCTTCCAGAGCGACAATCGTCTTTCCGCTACCCACGTCTCCCTGCAGTAGGCGGTTCATCGGTACGGGACGCTCAAGGTCCGCAGCGATTTCGCCCAGTGCGCGCTTTTGCGCATCGGTAGGCCTGAAGGGCAGCACGCGCTTGATCGCTTCGCGCACGCTCGGTTCACGAACGCGGAACGCGATGCCCGGTTGTTGCTGCGCCAACCGTTTCCGCATGGCGACGCTCAACTGGTAAAAGAAAAACTCCTCAAAAATCAGCCGCTGGTGCGCCTGCGAGCGAAACGAATTCAGCGCGGCAATCGATTCCGTGTGCGGCGGGAAATGTACAAATTGCATGGCGACGCTCCGAGAAGGAAATTTGTATCGCGCCACCAATTCCGGCGGTAAAGGATCGGGAAGTTTCCCGCCAAGGTTTTCAAGAGCGGAATAAATGATTCTTCGCATCAACCGCGAGTTCACTCCGCCAATGGCTTCATAAATCGGCACAATTCGGCCAACTTCAGTCGAATCCGCATCCTCAGCCCCCAGCATCTCGTATTCCGGATTGATCATTTCAATCCGGCCTGGGCGATACGGGTCCAACTCGGCCTTCCCATGCAGCACGAGTCGCTGGCCCGGCTTGAATGTCTTCTCCAGATAGCCGCCGTGAAAAAACTTGCAGGAGAGAGCGCCGCCGGAATCGTCCAGCACGAGCAGATGAAACACGCCGTCGCGCACGCGTGTATAGCGCACAAGGCTCCCGCTGGAGACTCTTGCCTGCACGGTGTAGGTTTGCCCCGGCATAATTTCGCGGATTTTGGCGAAATGGATGCGATCTTCGTAACGAAAGGGCAAATAACCGAGCAGGTCTTCAAACGTGCGGATGCCGCGCTTTGCGAGCAACTCCGCGCGGCGCGGACCAACGCCTTTGAGGTACATCACTTCGGTTGCAGGGGTAACTTGCATCTGTTGTCCCAGCGGACTCCAGAAGCATTCCGCACCGTTCTTTATATCATCGCACGCCCCTCCGCGCCGACGCTTGCAATCGCCCGCTCCATGCGAAAAGATGGATTGTTTGCCCCACAGAACTTCGAGCATTGGAGGCGCGTTTGTCGCTGGAACGGCTCGACGGAAACGACAAGAAACTTCTGGTGATCTGGATTCTCGCAGGCCTGCTTGGCGCGGGCGTGGCGTACAAGTATTTCTTCCAGGCATTTCCCGAAGCTTCGGTCGAATTCAAGGTTCCCCGCGCGGCTGCGCTGGAACAAGCCAGGCAATTTGCAACAGCCCAGGGCGCACAACTGGATGGCTACCAGTCCAGCATCGTCTTTCAAGTGGATGATAATGCAAAAACCTATCTCGAACGTGAAGTAGGCCTGCAACAGGCCAATCACGTGATGAAGAACGATATTCGCATCTGGTACTGGCAGGTGCGCTTCTTTCGTCCTTTGCAGAAGGAGGAATTCGATGTCCGCGTCGATCCCTCCGGCAGCATTGCGGGGTACACGCATGCGATGGAGGAAACCGCTCCCGGCGCGCGGCTCGAACGTGCTACAGCGCAGGCTGCCGCCGAATCGTTTTTGCGCGACACACTGCATGCGGATATTTCGCGCTACGATTTCAGAGAAGAGGAGGCAAATTCAACCGAGCGGCCCAATCGCCGCGATTGGAGTTTCTCCTGGGAGCAGCGCGGCTTTCGCGCCAAGGACGCGCCCTATCGTTTGACTATCAGTCTCGCCGGAGACCTTGTCGACGGATATTCGGAATACTTGAAAGTTCCCGAGGCCTGGGAACGCGATTACGAGCGGCTACGATCCTCCAATAATCTGATCGAATTCGTCGCCTTGCTTCCCTACGCATTCCTGCTGGGCGGCTGCCTCTACATCATTTTTTCATTGGGACGCAACGGCCTGCTCGAATGGCGCGGAGGCCTCGCGCTCGGACTGTTCCTCACCATTCTGTATTTCATCATGACGATGAATCAGTGGCCGCTGGACCGCGCCGGGTACGACACGAACACGCCCTACTCCAGCTTTTTCCTGAGCGAACTCGGCAAAGCCGCGCTGATGAGCATCATCAGCGCATTGCTGGTGGTGATCGCCGTAGTGCCGGGAGAACCGCTATATCGTCTTTCGCAGCCGAACAAGATTCGTCTCGGCGTAGGACTTCGGCTGCCCGGAATTCGCACGAAGGAATTTTTTAGCGCAAATGTGATCGGCATTTGTCTGGCCGCCGCGCATATTGGCTACATCACAGTCTTCTATATCGTCAGCCGAAAACTCGGCGCGTGGGCCCCGCAGGATCTGAATTACACCGACGTCGTCAGCACCTGGCTGCCCTGGGTGTACCCGCTGGCAATTGGAATTTACGCCGCCACCAGCGAGGAATTTCTCTTTCGGCTGTTTGCGATTCCGTATCTGCTGCGCATGACGAATTCGCGATTTCTTGCCGTAGTGATTCCCGCGTTCGCATGGGGATTTCTGCACAGCAACTATCCCCAGGAGCCTGCCTACATTCGCGGCATTGAAGTGGGCCTGATGGGAATCGTCGCGGGTTTAGTGATGCTGCGCTGGGGAATCTGGGCGACGCTGACGTGGCATTACACCGTGGACGCATTTCTGATCAGCACCTCGCTGCTGCGCTCCAGCGGGGCCTATTTGCGCATCTCCGGAGCGATGGTCGGCGGAGCCGCCTTGATCCCGCTAGCAATTGCGGCGATTTCCTATTTCTCGCGCGGAGGATTTGAGGCGGATGAGTCGCTGCTGAACCGCGCCAGACCTCTAGCCGCTGCCGAAGCAGAGGCGATGCCTGGGACTGCTGAGGAAGTCGTCCCCGCAGGGGCACCGGATACTGCCGCCTCGCGGGGATACGTTCCGATGTCCTCGCGCGCTCTCAGCGTCCTGATTGTATGCGGCTTGCTGGGGGTCGCTCTGCTGGCAGGCGTGAAGCGCGAAAATATCGGCGACTACGTCCGCTTCGAAATCAACTCGACCCAGGCCGTAGCCAATTCAGATCAGGTGCTGCGCAACAATAAACTCGATCCCGCCAGCTACCAGCGCGCCGCCACAATTACGTACACGTTTGACGATTACATCAACGAATATTTGCGCCGCGCAATCGGCATTTCCGCTGCGAACCGCGTATATCGCGATCAGGTCCCCTCCGCATTCTGGACGGTCCGCTACTTCCGCGATTCTCAAAAGGAAGAGTACACAGTCGTCTTGCGGACAGACGGCTCGCTGCATTCCATTCATCACACGTTCGATGAAAAAACTCCCGGTGCGAATTTGACCAAGGAAGAGGCACTGGCGCGCGCGGAGGACTACCTGCGCAATCAGAAACAAATCGACTTCTCCTCATGGAATGTAGTCGAGACCAATTCCGATAAGCGCCCCGCGAGAACCGATCATACGATCGTCTGGGAACAGAAGTCAGCACTTGACGCGGCATCGGTTCAGCCTGCCGTCAATGGCGGCGCGCACATACGCATGCAACTCCAAGTGCAAGGCGACGAAGTATCCGGCTACCGCGTGTTCGTCAAAATTCCCGATGCGTGGCACGACGCGGAAAGCCGCACAACGCCCGGACAAATCGCGCAAACATTCGGGTTGGTAGTTCTTTTTGGCACCGCTGCGATCACAGTACTGGTCATTTTCTTTCGAAGCTTGAAGCGCCCGGAAATTACGCAGGTTCCTTGGCGCAGACTGGGCAAATGGGCAGCGTGGGTGCTACTGGCCGCCATCGTGACGTATGCGAATCGCGTGCCGCAACTTCTGGCGAATTACGCGACCACCATGCCCCTCAAGACTTACTATGCCACTCTGTCCATCTCGATGATTTTCCTGATCGCGCTGTATTTCGCAGCTGCATACCTCGCGTTGGGACTTTCGTGGTTTTTCACCGGGCGAACGTTCGGCCCCGATCGCATTCCATCGTGGCTTGGAATGAAGGCCGAGTATTACCGCGACGCAGTCATGATCGGCACATTTGGCGCGGCGGCGCTGGCGGGATTAAATCGAGTGCCGGGATTGTTCGCGCGCTGGCCGCTATTGCGACACTCGCTGGGCGCTGCAGTGCCGGGAAGCCTCGACGCTCTCAACCCGGCCGCCGGTGCAATTGCCTCCGGAATTTCTTCAGGCTTAATTGCGCTGGGATTGATCGGCGTGATAGTCGGCCTGATTGCCGCCTACGTGCGTCCGGTGTGGATGCGCGCCGCGCACGTAGTCCTGGTTGCAGTCCTAATCACAACGGATGTCGCCACCGCGGGCGCATTCCTGCGAGACGCGGCATTCCATTTGGTTATACTCACAGCGATCTGGCTGATCGTAACGCGCGTAGTGCGCTTTAACGCAATGGGTTACTTCCTGCTCGCTGCAATGATCTCCGTAGTTCCCGTCGCCGTCGAATTGCTTCAGCAACCAAACGCATACTTCCGCATGAACGGATACGCGGCGGTTGCGTTTGTTCTGCTGCTGGCAGGTTGGCCGCTAAAATCGTGGATTCGTCCTAAGTGGCGTACGCTTTAGCGTGCGTGCTTTTGGTTTTATGGTTTTGATTCGAGTCTCACATCAAATGTGGCCATCTTTGCCCCAACGATACCCAAAACCACGCACGCTAAAGCGTACGCCACTTTCTGCTCACGAAATACAGCACCACTCCAGCAGCGATAAT
This sequence comes from uncultured Acidobacteriaceae bacterium, assembly GCA_964622265.1. Taxonomy (GTDB): domain Bacteria; phylum Acidobacteriota; class Terriglobia; order Acidiferrales; family UBA7541; genus Palsa-360. The sequence continues at coordinate 15,202 of CAZUNI010000068.1, forward strand.
CGCCATCCCAATCACAAGCCCATTCGTGGCGCCCACCAACTCACTCCGGTTGCGCACGATAGCCAGGATCATCAATACAAGGGGCGGCACTCCCAACGCAATCGCACCGGGCAGGCCGCCGGGGACGCGAAACGGGCGCGGCAGTTCCGTCTCGCGAATCCGCAGCGCCACCAGCGCCCAGAATTCCAGCAGGATACTCAGGCCTG
>CAZUNI010000069.1:0-15254 GCA_964622265.1 uncultured Acidobacteriaceae bacterium
GCCCTTGAAATATTCCGGTCTGCGATCGGTTGGCATCGAAGTCGTCTATGCTCCTGTGAGATTTCTATCCCGCATTAGGCGCAAAAGTAGAGTTCGCCTCGCCGCCGACTATAACAACTTTCCGTGCCTCGCAATAGCTGCTCTATTGGACAATGTGCCCGATTGCAAATCGTTACCCCTGCCGTTATCTCTCTGATTCCACGTGGGTCTTTAAATGTTGTTCGCCTCACCTGGATTCGGTTATCTTGCCTATATGGTTGATATTCACTGCCATATTCTGCCCGGCATGGACGACGGTGCGGATACCCTAGAAACGTCGATCCAGATGGCCGAAATGGCGATTGCCGACGGTATCACGCACGTTGTTGGGACGCCACACGCCAATTCGCAGTATAAGTTCGACACCGAAGTAATCCGCCAGCGCCGCGACGAGCTGCAAGCGGCCGTCGGTGACCGCCTGAAGCTGGCGACCGGCTGCGATTTCCATTTAAGCTTTGAAAACCTGCAGGACCTGGAAAAGAATCCGCACAAATATACGATCAACCAGAAGAACTACCTGCTGGTTGAGTTCGCCGATTTCGCCATTCCCCCGTCCATGGACGAAACCATGCACCACCTGCAACTCCTGGGACTCTCGCCGATCATCACTCACCCCGAGCGCAATGCCCTGCTGCGCACCAAGCCCGAGCGGATGTATCGCTGGCTGCATCAGGGCGCGTACGTCCAGATCACGGCGCAATCCTTACTCGGGCGCTTCGGAGCTTCCTCCAAGGAACGCGCGGAACAATGGCTCGACGCCGACCGAGTTCACTTCGTCGCCAGCGATGCTCACGGCGTGAAGGGCCGTCCGCTGCAGCTTCGCGCCGCGTATGAGGCCGTCGCCGAACGCCGCGGTGAAGAGGTTGCTCAAGCTCTGTTCACTGACAATCCTTTAGCAGTATTCGAAGGCCGCAGCCTACCCTATGAACCGGAGCAGGCCGATCCATCGGCCAAGCCCCCGCAATACACCCGCCGCAAACGATTTATTTTTTTCTGAGTGTTCACACCCGCGTATAGTGAGAAACGAAATGATCTAAGGAGTGAAGCGATGGCATCGACCAAGACGCGCGGCCACAGGACTAAGGGCAACGGCCCATTTATTTACCGCGATTTTCGAGATAACCACGTAATTTGGCCCGGAAGGGAACCTAATCTCGTTAAATTCCTTCGGCAATCCTTCAAGGGCATGAATCACAAGATGAAGAACGCGCATAGCTCAAACAGCGAGGATGCGCTCACGTGGTCGTGCTTCGATACTCTTGCGAACGTGAGCCAAAAGAGCCGCGCGGTAGCGCTCGAAGAGTTGTGGGAGCTCGCCTACGGTGACGTGGCTGCGCCCGACGGGTTCGAAGAGTCAACGATCCAAATCGGAAAGAGCTACGGAGAGGGCAAAGAGACAACTGAGGTCGATTTGAGTTTTGAAGGCTCTGGCTTTCTTGTCTTTGTGGAAGCAAAGCTCTACTCTTCCATGAGCCAAGCCGATCCTGACTATGGCAAGCCCCACAATCAAATTGCTCGCAAGCTGACAATCGGCTTACGAGCGGCGCAGAAAATGCAGTGGGACTTTTACTTCATCCTGCTCGACCTTGCCCCGCCTGAGTGTCTGGCACAACTCAAACGGCGTGTGAGCCTAAAAGAAGCCATGGGGAAGGCGTCAGGCTTCAGGGGCAAATGGCTCACTTCTTATTGGTTCTCGCGCTACAAATACGGCCATGGAGGGAGCCTGACTCCGCTCAGAAAACTTCTGGCGGATGAGGGACTGCACGAAGACCATGCGGCCGAAGTCGCGGCCAGAATGGGTTGGTGGACGTGGGCAGACGTGTTCAAAGTTGTTCTCCGCTCTGTCATTCCAACCCCATAGACCATGCGGGTCTTTCTCAGGATGTGAAATGCCCAATTGCTGAGACCATACCATTGACCGCACAGGACAACCAGGCTAGGTTATGATTTGAGCCAAACAGAGAGGAACCTTCATGACTGGTATTCAATTTCTGACAGACGAGAAGGGCCGAAAAGTGGCAGTGCAGATTGACCTTCGTAAACACGGGCCGCTCTGGGAAGATTTTTACGACGGACTGGTCTCGGAACGACGGCGTAAGGAGAAAGGCATTTCCTTCGGAACTGTCAAAGCTGATCTGATCAAGCGCGGCCGCCTTCGTGGCTAAATACGCAGTTGAGATCAAACCGTCCGCGCGGAGGGAGATGGAGAACCTGGACGACAGCCTCCTTAGTCGGCTGGTGCCGAAAATAGAAGGCCTGGGTGCCAATCCAAGACCCTCAGGCTGCAGGAAACTGCGAGGTTACAAGGACCAATGGCGCATACGCATCGGGGATTACCGGGTCGTGTATATTATCGATGATGACCGGAAAAAAGTAAGCATCACCCGCATAGCGCACCGTAAAGATGTCTATGAATAGTTAACCGGCCTTGGTTCTTTGGGCAGTCCCAAGAAATGGGCCGCCGTTCACACCCGCGCCTATCTCGACGACTAAAATATTGCGGCGCATTTACCTCTTCTGCTCCATCATCCCCGCAATCGTCCCCATCAAATCGTACTTGGTGATGATTTCAAATCTGCCATTGCTCATCTGCACAAAAACCGCGGGTTCTTCGTGGCTCAGCAGGTATGTCAAACGTTCGACCGGCGCTTCGCAGGAAATTACCGGTAGAGCTTCGCTCATGATTTCGCGGATCACCATCTTGCGCAGGTCTTTGCCTTGCAGCGCCAGATTCAAAATCTGATCCTCGTAAATCGCGCCGACAGGCTTTTTGTCCTCGAAGACGGGCAATTGCGAAATGTCCTGCGTCTGCATGGTGTGCAGCGCGTGGAATACCGTGTGGTCCGGGCCTGCGACGATCAGTTCGCGCACCTTGCCCGCCTTGTGCTTTGCGTTGACCACATCTTCGACCGTAAGCGCCACTTCGGAATCTACGTACCCGCGCTCGCGCATCCATTCGTCGCTGTAAACCTTGCTCAAATAGCGCATGCCAGTATCGGGCAGGAACGCGACGACGAACGATCCCTTCGGCAGCGTCTTGGCCACGCGCAGCGTGGCCGAAATGCAGCCGCCGCCCGATCCCCCGGTGAAGATTCCTTCCTGCTTCACCAGCCGCCTCGCCCAGACGAAGCATTCCTGATCGTTCACCTGCACCACATCGTCAAGAATTTTGAAGTTCATAGTCGGCGGGAAAATATCCTCGCCAATGCCTTCGACCACATACGTTTTCGCTTTACCAATGGTTCCAGTCTTGGCGAAATCGTAATAAAGCGAGCCGATGGGATCGACGCCGATAATTTTTACGTTCGGATTTTTCTCCTTCAAATAGCGGCCCACTCCGCTAATCGTTCCTCCGGTGCCCATGCCGCAGATGAAGTGCGTGATTTTTCCGCCGGAATCTTCCCAGATTTCCGGTCCGGTGGTCCGGTAGTGCGCCTCGGGATTCATCGGATTCTCGTACTGATTCGGGTAAAAGGAATTGGGAATATCCTTCGCGAGTTTTTTTGCCACCGAATAATAGCTGCGCGGGTCGTCCGGCTCGACCGCCGTGGGGCACACGATCACTTCCGCGCCGAGCGCTTTCAGCAGGTCCACCTTCTCCTTCGACTGCTTGTCCGTGATCGTGAATACGAGTTTATATCCGCGCACCGCGCCCACCAGCGCCAGTCCGATTCCGGTGTTGCCCGATGTCCCTTCGATAATCGTGCCGCCGGGCTTGAGCAAACCTTTCCGCTCGGCTTCATCGATCATCTGGACGCCGATGCGGTCCTTCACCGAACCGCCGGGATTCATGTAGTCGGCCTTGATGTACACTTCAGCGGCAAATCCTACAGTAATCCGGTTCAGCCGCACCAGCGGTGTATGTCCAATCGCATCAAGAATATTGTCGCAGCGCAAGTTTGAGAGCTCCGTTCCGATTAGAAGACGACGCCCAAGCTTAAGGCGTACCGTTGGGGAAAGTCCAGTTGCACTGCGTCGCCATGTTCGTGGCAGAATGGCACTCCGCAACAAGGAGATACGATGAAAATGAATAGGACGAATTTTTCGACCGGAACGACTTGGGAGCCCATCATCGGATATTCCCGCGCAGTCCGAGTGGGAGACACCGTCCACGTCTCGGGCACCACAGCAAGCGGTCCTGACGGAAAACTGGTGGGCGTAGGCGACGCCTACGCACAGACCGTCCAAACGCTGCGCAACATCGAATCTGCGCTGAAAAAAGCAGGCGCGAGCCTTGAAGACGTCGTCCGCACGCGCATGTATGTCGCGGACATCTCCGAGTGGGAAAAGATCGGCCGCGCACACGGAGAATTCTTCGGCAAGATCAGGCCCGCAACCGCAATGGTCCAGGTAGGAGGAATGGTGTCCCCGGACATGCTGGTAGAAATCGAAGCCGAAGCCATCGTGATATCACAAGCGAAGTCGAAACCGCGGACCGGAAAGCCAAAACGCCGGAAGAAATAAAGATCGCTGCAAGAGCGGCGGCACAACCCGCAGTAAACCGCCGCCCTCACAGTATCGAACAAGAGGTTTTCACCAGTCACTAATCACGAGTCACCAGTCACGGAACCTCAGTACCTCACCCGCACCCGATACCGCAGCACCGCCGTCCCATCCTTATCCACAGGCACATCGAACTGCGCGGCAAACGCCGAGGTCTTGGTGAATTTAAACGTCGAGTTGATCATCTCCCAATCTCCGCCAATCGGTTCATTCACTTCGACAGCGATCGGCATGTCCTTGTGATTCCGCAGCGTGATTTCGTACTCGAATTCGTACAAGCGGCTGGAGAGTACTTTGTAATCGGTCTGCTTACGCTCGGCGACGATGTCGAAAGCGTTGCCGATATGCAGGCTGATGGTTTCATCCTTCGGTGTGTGGTCAATACGATCCTCGCCGACAAATAAAGAGCCGCCGCGCGAATCAGCCTGATACACGCGGATTGTTCCAGCCGGCAGCGGCATTCCCAGTCCAGCCTTGTCTTCATTCTTGAATTTGTAAAAGACCTGGACGGGGTCCTTCACCGGAGCGCCGGGCTGCGCCGCAGAACGGTAGTAGTAGGACTGCCCGTTCACCACATACACTTTTTGCAATGGAAAGCGCGACGCGTTCAGCAGGCTGATCTGCTTGGACTCCTGATCGAAAATCGACGTGCGGCGGTTGAGCGAATAGAGGTGATACTCAGAAAATGACTCCTGCTGGAACGGCGCGGGAGCGGCGGCGCTTTTCGCCACTCTGTCCATGGCCATTTCCATGTTCCCGCCAAATTGCGCAGCCACGCGGTTCAGATCGCCCGCCACCAGTTGTAACTGCGCATTCTTGAACTGCGTCCCGCTATGGTTGACCAGCGTGACCCAGCCGTCCAGATCGCCGTTGGTTTCATCCTTCGCGACATTCAAAACATAGTCGGCATTCCACGAAAGATTTGAAGTCAGGTATGAAGCCTCGACTTTATGCCTCCGCGCGCCGGAATTCTGCAGCGTCCACAGCAGCGTGGGCCGCTCGAATAGATTTTCGGGCAGTTCCGGGAAGCGAATGCTTTCATAAGAGAGGCCGGTAACGATTTCGTTCCCGATTTTCCATACCGGGGCTCCATTCAGAGAAAGCAGCGTGGCTTTCACTTCGTCATACTCCGTCGTGCCGCTGTTCATTTTCGGCCGAACCAGAGTGACTTCGCGCCCCACGAATTTCTGCAGCAGCTTGCTCGGGTCCAACAAATCGTATTCGTAATCCTGTTCGAGCACACTCAGCTTCGCCGGTTCGGTCAGCGACCGGAAATGCACGGCCGCGGGATTTATGGATGCGGCAATATCCATAAATCGTAGATGAGATTCCCCTGGAGCCAGGTTGAGCTGGCGCACATCGCGAACCAAGGCAAGGCTCGAGTTGTAAACCGTAAGGGACAAGTCGGTTTGATCCGCCAAGGTAGTGGTGGCGATTCCCTCGGCCGGTTGCGAGCCCGCCTGTCCTGGCGATTTCGCAAATGCGGAATGGTAAACCAAAGGCATTGCAAGCAGGAGTGTGGCGATTCCAACGGAAAACGGGAATTTCAACTTTGCTGTTCTCATGACAGGCCTCCGGTGAGGATCGAAATTCATCCTTCACCGCTTAGAACGGGCCTGCCCGGATTTCTTGCACAAAAACCTTTCTACAGAGCCCGCCAGGTCTTACCGCCATCTTCGGTGGCAAACCGCTGATGATCCCGCGATTCTATGACCGCAGCTTGCGCGCTATTTGCCGCAATGCGAATCCAGTCGGGGAAATTGCCATTCGCGTCAGCAGAAGCGGTAGGAGGAGCTATCTTCTCCCAATGAACAGCATTCATACTGCGCGCAATAGCCCCGTGGTCGCCCACCAGCCAGCAGACGGTGTCTGAAATTGCCGCTCCGGCCTCCCAATCGTCGTTCAAGGGACTTGTTTGAGAAACCCATGTCTGGCCGCCATCGACCGATCGTTGGATGATGCCTGCGCGGCCGGCTTCCCAGAGGATCTGGCCCGATGGCGATAACAACGAGACCCTGGTGTCCCGTCCCATGGGGCCCGGTGGAATCACCTGTCCGCGTAATCCAGGACCCATCTCATTTTGAATAGGCGCATTGGCCGCCGATACTGCCCCCGCTCGCCCCTGCGGTCTCTCTTGCGGTGCCGACTGCGCTTCTGCCAGTCGAGACAATGCCATAGCAGACCTGGGTGCCTGGAATGCAGGAGCCGGTGCGGGAGGCGCGGCAATCATAGGTGCGCCGCTCGATTCGGCTTTTTCCTTCGCATCTTGCTGCAACGCCTTGTCGGCAGCGCCGGAGCTTTGCGGAATGCCTCCGAAGGCTTCGGCATCCAGAGACTTCTTTGCGAGGGTGTCGGTCGAGGGACTAGCCGGCTGCGGCTGAGCGGCGGCCCTACTCTTCAGGACAGATCTATCAGGCTCCGGCGCTTTTTTCGCGGCAACTTCGTTGGATCGTTCCGTAGATCTTGGCTCCACGGTTGCCGTGGGTTCGTTCGCTGGCACCTGCGCGATAAGAGTTCCCGAGGGGGATCGATCGACTGCGCGCCACGGCGGCCGCATTGCAAACCACACTGCCAGCACTGCGGCTACTCCGAGCGCCGGGGCAAGCCAGCGCGCGCGCCAATCGAATCGTTTCGGGTTGGGGGGCATAACAATGGGCGACGCGGTCTCCTGCGGAGCGCGACTGGCGTTGAGCAACTCACCCAGCCGCGCAACTTCCTTTGCCGCAAGGGGCGTATCGTCCGACGCCGCGAGCACCGCCAGAATCTTCCTGCACCGCGCACACGCCGCGAAGTGAGTTTCGCACCCGGCGATTTCGTCCGGGTTGAGCGCCCGCTCGTGGTACGCCGCGATCGACTCGGCATCGGGACATTCCCCGGCGTCGCCCGGCGAGATTTTGTCCAACGCCTCGCCCATCCGCCGCGCGAGCGTTTCTTCTCGCTGCCGGTCTCGTGATTCGTCTCTCTTCGGTGTGTCCATACTCTTCCTTGGTTACAGCTTAGAACGATCCAGGTTTCGAATCTTGCATGGTTTTTCCCGCCAAATTCAATTCTCAGAAGCGTCTTCTGCCATTTCACCCTTCGAAAGCGCGCGTGACAAATCGAACGGCCAGTCTTCCAGCGCGTATTCGAAAGCCAACTCCACCTGTGCCTCATCCAGGGCCGCCTCTGCGCCGTTGCTATTCGGACCAGGCGTGCCGCGCAGCAGCGATTCGGTCACGTTTTCCCGCAACGTGCGCCGAATCCGGTCCAACTGCCGCGAAACGGTGGACTCATGTTCGCCCAACATGCGGCCAATCTCCGCCAGCGTGGATTGGTCCACGTAATAGCAGGCCAGAATAATGCGTTCGCGGGGTGGAAGACCCGAAAGCGCCGCTGAAAGGATGCGATCAACAAGCGCCAGATATCGTTCCCGGTCCGGCTGGGGATGCTGCGTGTCTGCCAGGCGGGTCGGTTCCCGGAGCGAGCCTTTCCCTTCGTCTTCAGTTTCAAGGGGAATAGAGCGCCAGTTAGTCCGTAACAGGTCCACATGCCGCTGGGCAAGGAGGGCTCGCAGCCACGTGGAAAGTTTGCTGCGCCCGTGGAAATATTCGAACAGCGATTTGCTCCGTGCGCCGCCGGTCGGGCTCACGCCATAGAGTTCCGCGTAAATCGAGTCGGCCAGTTCCTCCGCTCGCGCCGCGTCGCCGGTTCCTGAAGCTCGAAGAATTGCGCGGGCGGCGCCGCGCAGGTCCTGCCGGAAATGCTCGACGAAAAAATCCCAGGCCGGCTCGAGGCCCTCCGCGCACGCGCATGCCAGAGCCAAGTCCTCCAGATACAGCGACTTAAGGTATATCTCAACTTCCGCGGGACCGGCCCCTGCACCGCGAAACCGCTTCTCGGCGCTGCGGCGCAGACCCTCGGCAAACACCATCCGGTCCAGACCCCACCGTGCGCAGTTCGCCTCCTCATACAGGAGCCCGATGAGCGCCCCAAGCTGGGCGGAAAAATCCGGAAGCGATGCGAGATTGAATTTCTGCGCCATACGGTACGGAAAGCCCTGCAATCCTTACGATGCATCATAGCTTACGCAACGGGGTACGCGAACCGGGACCAGACGGGGAGGGTACTATCTTGACACCCTGTTTTGGCCGTTTTAGTGATACAATGGAGCCTCACCCGGCAGCCCGCAGGCAGACCAGAGGTTCTTACTTCTGTGTCCCGGAGTTGGCAAGAAGGTTTCCCGCGTTCAGTCCGGCGCGGCAATTTGACAAACGGGACGGGGGATTTATGAACAGACGCCAAAAGGGCTTTTCACTCATCGAGTTACTGATCGTCGTTACCATCATTTTGATTATCGCGGCGATCGCCATTCCCAACCTGATGAAATCGAAAATCGCCGCCAATGAGGCCGCTGCCGTTGAGACGCTTAAGACCCTAAACTCCAGTGCGGTCATGTATTCGATGAGCTACGGCGGATTCCCGCATGCCATCGCGCAAATGGGACCCAACGGAGGAAGCCCCGCCCCCACCTCCGCAGGCGCCGACCTGATCGATTCGGTCCTGGCCGGTGGCGTTAAAAGCGGTTACAAATTTACCCTTACAATCACTTCTACCGATCCTGCCGGCAACGTCCTAAGTTACGGCATCACCGCAGTACCTGTGACCCCAGGCACGACCGGTCAGCGGGCCTTCTATACGGACCAAAGCGGCACAGTCCGCGCCAGCCCAGGCGGCACGGCGGATTCTTCCAGCACCCCGCTCAGCTAACGCATAGGCACGATCCTTCTCCACGATCCTGCGGGGCGTTCCACGTGGAACGCCCCGACACCAGCATTCGAACAGGCACCGTTGATCAGACACTATTACCATCGAATGAAATTCTTATCTATGCCCCTAAAGTGGGGATAGAATGTTGGCCGCGAACTGTAAACCATGACACTCCAATCAATCAAGAAAGGACTGTGGGTATTTCTTCTATCCGTCGTTACCCCCGGTTTGGGCCAAGTCTATAACGGACAATTGTTGAAGGGCGTTTTCGGTCTTGGAGGGCTATATGGCCTGATCCTTCTAAGCACTGCTGTCGGGTTGACTCACAGCTTCAATGGCCTCATCGTCCACATTGTATTGAATGTTTCAGCGTATTTGCTTTTTCCAGCATTGTTCCTGATCGGCTACCGGGGGTGCGTGCGTTCAAGATGGCTGCCAGCTCCATGATGCCTACGCTCGCCTCTGAAGACCGAATTGTTGCGGACATGAGGTACTACGGGAGTCACGCGCCGAAGCAGGGCGATTTAATTGTCTTCACGTTTCCGTATCAAGCTCACCCCATTTACATTAAACGGGTTATCGGAGTGCCCGGCGACCGGATCAAGATTGTGGACCAGCAGGTGTATGTCAACGGGGAGCGGATCAGCGAACCCTACATCATCCATGACCTTGCCGCGCAGTCTGATCCCTTCGGGGACAACTTCCCTCCGCAAAGCCGGGAACTCCTCCAGGGTAGCGTGCAGCCCGAATGGGGGGATGAAATTTTTCAGGACATTCACGACGGCGAACTGACGGTTCCTCCGGATATGTACTTCACCATGGGCGATAACCGCGACCACAGCTGGGACAGCCGCTACTGGGGACCAATTGCCCGGGATAAGATCTTAGGTAAGGCGCTCTACATCTATTGGTCCGAGGACAAATCGCGAATCGGTCAAACTGTTCGTTGAGCATTTTCTATTTCGGTCAACTTTGATAAAGCGTGCTAATGCCCGATAGCAGCCTTCCATCCGTCCTGCCACGATCTATAACGAAACCGCCCATGGCAAGCGTCTCGGCGGCCAAGTCATGTCAGGTCGCCATCCCGGAGACTGGCCTAGTACCCCTTGTTCTCCCAGCGAATTACTGTAAATCCCGTTCATCCGGACCTATGTGGTAGCCTGGTGCAGAGTTACCAATGCTTTTCCAATGGCCTGACAAGAAACGCATCCCGTGGCTCCTTGGTGCAGCTGCATTAATGTTTATCTCTGCATACTCAATATTCATGTTTTATGCCATTGGGACCAACATAGGTGATCGGATAGGATTTCCGCAGTTCGCAATTGAAGTTCCCAAGCTCGAAGCGGAAGGTTTCTGGTGGGGGAGGCTAGGCGTTGCTTTGCCATTCCTTGCAGCATTGCTGCTTGGATTCGGCAAGGACGAGGTTGATAAAGATCTTGGTCGGGTCGAACTGACACAACGAAAGGTCATTACATACACCACCGAAATGCCCAAATGGTTCGCTCCCATTGTGAGCTACCTTGTCAGGTTGGCCGTTTCGGTGCTCGGTTCGCTGGGCTTCATGGTTTTACTGCTTCTTGTCCTGTTTGCATTTTATAAACTTGGAATACATACTAGCTGACACTGGCCCACCGCGCGTTGCTCTCCCTAATCATCCAAACTTCAATGGTCATGGTAACCTACCCCTCTGCTGATTGCCCTTTCATGAAGCTGTGCTGAATAGGACTGCTTAGCCTTTGCCGACGCGACATCATTCGAACATGTCAAACAACATAGCCAAAAGACAAGCCTATCCAGCAGCACTTGCTGGGTTGGCGGAAGAAATGGCGGACCCTCGCATCGCGGAGTCCACCCAACTAAGGGTCGAAAGACCGTGCTCTGCGACGGCCCACGAAGCCGCTAAGATATGGAGAGCCTCAAGGCGTGCAAGGTTCGGACTTGCAACAGGCACGGGAATCCTTGTGTTGTTGGCCTTTTGTGGGTGGGCGGGCGCACAGCAGCAAACCGATGCGTCGCCTTCTCCGGCGGTACAACCGAAAGTCACTTCGACGGGGGGCGCCGCGACGGCCAAAGCCAGCGCCGCACCTTCCGATAGGGCGGCCGTTTCATCGAGTGCGCCGGTATTTTCCCCTGCCGCCGCGAACCGCAAGGCATGGAAGTGCCTGACCGATGGCCTGGCGGAAAAGAACTATGACCGTCGTGCGCAGACGATCGCAGCATTGGGCACAATCGGTTTGCGCCGGGACGCCGTTTCGCGGATTGAGGACAGCCTCAACGACAAGGACGCCCCGGTTCGGCTGGCAGCGGTCGATGTACTCGGGACTATGAAATCGCGCGGCTCGATACCGAGGCTACAAGCCGCCCTCGACGATAAATCCCCCGTCGTCAGGTTTGCCGCAGCGCAGGCGTTGTTAAACATGGGGAATAGAAGCGGACAGGATCTGTTCGTGGAAATTCTGGAGGGCAGTCGCAAGGTTTCCACGAGTATGGTTAGCGGAGGTTTACACACGGTTCATGAGGAGTTGCACGATCCCACCGCCCTCGCTGAATTGGGAGCGGTCCAGGCGGCTGGAGCTTTCCTGGGACCGGCTGGGTACGGAGTCTCTGCGGCGATAGAGATGTCGAGAGACAAGGCCGCGCCGGCACGCGCAATATCTGCCCGGCTGCTTGCGGATGACTCGAATGATGATGCGCGTCAGGTGTTGCGCGACGCCTTGCAGGATAAGAGCTGGATGGTACGCGCGGCGGCAGCGCAGGCTCTGGGGGTTCACGGTTCCTCGAACGATGTCGCGACCCTTGCACCGCTGCTGGATGATGAGCACAAGGAAGTCCGCTATCGGGCGGCAGCGGCGATCATTCGATCCTACCGGTCGAAACAAGGACATTCCGGGGACATCGTTGACAACCCGCAAGTTGTTGTCGGGCCAGGTCTACCCGGGCCCATCCGGTAGACGCATCGGCAAATTCTCATCACAGGCGGATGGTTGCCCGGCTACGCGGCTAACTCCCGATAAGTCGTGCTGGCTTATGAGGCCGCGGACCTGAATTGTCCAAATTCCCACCTTCCGATCGGACCGTTCATCAGGAGCTGGCCGACAGAAACCTGCAATCTCACCCTAGGGAATACTCTGGTGACAAATTCGCTTTGTCGAGGTCGGGAGGTGTACCTGATGGCCATGTCACATCTTATGAGAGGTCTAAACCGTAACTTCTGTATGGGCAGTCAGGATAGTCATCTCAGTTGAGAGGATTCTGCGTCAGCCAATCCAGGTTCATTACCGCATGCGATTTGTTTGACAAATGAGCGAAATCGAACAGCGTTCCACGAAGCGACCGTGGATACTATCATCTCTACGCACAACATCAGCCGAGGCATCGTTCGATTTGCGGTCTCGCCCAATCGAGGCTGCTCGGTTTGGAGGGCCGTCATGAGCCTAACAGCGACAAGTAATTATCTTGTTGATTCGGTTTCCGATCTATCCGAGGCATTCCATAGGTTTTCAAATGAAGCAGAAAAATTGAGCGCCCTTTTGGCGCAGTGGGAAGACCCTGTTTCTCCTCAATGCTACGACGAGTTACGGAAGCAGTGCGTCGCCGAAGTCCAGGCCTTTGAGGAATACCTGAACCGAAAAGAAGAAATATTTGCGTACCTGAAACTGGAATCGCGACAGGCATAGTCGCACTCAACTTGGCAGCCTCACTCAGCCACGGCTATTTGGATCGTCTAAACGGAAAGCGAACCCAGACAAGAAGAGAAGATTCGGGAAGAATGCAACCATGCTACAACCAGCGAATGGTTCGATTATCTGTAGTGAATGCAACGCTCCGTACGAACCAGAAACCAAGCTACGCGATCATCAGAGGATGTCTCATCGCGGGGGTGGCACTCGGGAAAGAATGCAGGCTGAGGCCGTTGTGGAAAAGTCTGAAAATCATGAAGTTTAAGTTGCACTGGATTGCTTCGGGTGTGATTGGAGAACAGACCTATGCGCAGCGAGAAAAAAGACGAGAACGCTAGAGAAGCCTCCTACAAGGCAGTTGTCGCTGGCGTGACTGAAGAAATGAGACAGCCACGCATGGCCAAATCTGCGCGGGCAGATGTGGGTGAACGGAGCAAGGAAAACCATGGAAAATCCACAACTCAAGATGCCCGACGAACCGCCAAACCACACACCGAACAATACGGCACAGGTACCCCCGCAGTTGAAAAGAAATCCTGAATGGTATCGGAAAATCGCGGGCCAGTGTCCTATCACGGCGGATTCTTCCGGAACTCCGCTCGGGTGACGGATAGGCACGATCCTTCTCCATGATCCGGAGGGGCGTTCCACGTGGAACGCTCTGATTTTGTATTTGAAGGGACCTGTGCGGCAATGTTCTATTGCTGGGCCATTCCGTGAAGGCCGTTTCGCAGGACGGGGAATATGGACCCGCGCTTTCAGCTGTTAATCATCTGGTTTGCCCGAATCATCAGGCATTCCAATAAAACCCGGTGAGTGCGTCCAACCACACGAGATGCTTTGCTTTATGAACGGTCATTTTCTACCAAGTCTTACCGGAATGTGACCATCACACCATAAGATCATTTTCCGATAATCCCCAGTTAACCGAGGTTAGACGCTTAATGCAGAAATTGTGCGAAATGCAATTTAATATAACTCCGCCCGCAAGCGATCCAAAGTCTGCGGGCGGAACTCGAAGGTCGTATTTCAGCCAGGGCTGAGAACAAGTAAATGAGTAGCTATTTCTTGTCTGCGGTGTAATTTCGGTCGACTTCTTCCCAGTTAACGACGTTCCACCAAGCCTCGATGTAGTCCGGCCTTCGGTTTTGGTATTTCAAATAATATGCATGCTCCCAAACATCCACACCTAAAATCGGCTTCCCGCCCTCAGTGATGGGGTTGTCCTGATTCGCGGTGGACTCTACGACGAGCTTGTTGTCTCTTAACAGGAGCCAGGCCCATCCGGAACCGAAGCGTGTGGCCCCGGCCTGCCCGAATTTTGTTTTGAAGTCGGCGAACGATCCGAACGCCGCCTGGATGCCCTCGGCCACGGCGCCTTTCGGTTCTCCGCCTCCGCCCTTTTTCATCATCTTCCAGAACATGGAGTGGTTGAGATGTCCGCCGCCATTATTGCGCACGGCGGTGCGAATACTTTCGGGAACGCGATTAAGTTGGGCGATCAACTCTTCGATCGAAAGGGCTTGCAGGTCGGCATGCCCCTCGAGCGCCTTGTTTAGATTGGTCACATACGCCGCGTGATGCTTATCGTGATGGATCTCCATCGTTTCCTTGTCGATGTACGGTTCGAGCGCGTCAAATGCATATGGAAGCGGTGGAACAACGTGAGCCACGGAACCCTGTCTCGGTGAAGTCGCCTGCTGTGTCATGAATCCTCCCTTGGTGAAGTCGCCTGCTATTTTTGCTGTGAATCGGAATTCCTGGTCTGGACATCTGACGCGCGCGTTGCGCACCTACCCTGCTCCTCACACACCGAAATCGTCACCATAGCGAGCCCTGGCGAGATCGACGTTGTTCCGACAGCCCGTTCCTGCCCGTCTGACGAGTCCCGCTTCCTTCACTTCCTTATTCAGTGTCCACCCAAAGAATACATCGAGATGGACCCCATGCAGTCCTATTTCGCACACTCGCCTAAAAAACGCGATAAGCGGTCATGGCGTGGCAAATTATTTAGCTAAAGTGCGTCGAGTTTTGGGGCTGCTCGGACTGTCAATGGATGTTTGTCCCTTCCGGGCCTTCCATTGGACGCACGATGGAAGAAATGACGCGTAACTTTGAGGCAGAGAGATAGAAAGAATTTGCATCCCACGCTTGCCCAAAGCCTCCAAACATTTGAATAATTGGAGTAGTAGTGTTCAGTGGCATGGAACCCCCCGGTTTCAAATGCCACATCCTTCCATGAGAAGGCCGGTTAGTGTCAAGACGGTTTTTTCTTTTTCTTACCAG
>CAZUNI010000070.1:0-14456 GCA_964622265.1 uncultured Acidobacteriaceae bacterium
ATTTCATCACTTCCCGCTGAGCTATCCACCGAAAACTAATTCTTAACGGCGGACGTTTCAACCTGTCCGGTTTTGGTTTTGGTCTTAGCCTACCGAGAATCAAAAGCGGACAGGTTGAAACCTGGCCTACTTAGCCTGCCCTGCCTTAATATCGCGAACCACAGCATCGCGCAGATCCGCGCCATCCAACTTAACATCGGTCAAATCGATCTCGCGAAAGCTGGCCAGCGCCAAATCCGACCCCGAAAAATCAGCGCCCTTCAGCAGAGCTTGCCGAAGCACCGTCCCACGCAGAATCGTCTTGTGCAACTTCGCCGAACGCAGGTCCCCGCGAAACAGTTCGGTCCCGCTCAAATCGGCTTCGCTCAAATCCGCGCCCTCGAGCTTGGTCTCGGTGAAATCGCAACTCCGCAGGTCGGCCTTGCGAAGGTCCGATCTGCTCAGGTCCGCAAAACTTAATTTCGCTCCGCGAAAATCCGAGCCCTTCAATTTGCAGCCCACCAGAAGCGCCCCGGTCAAATCACGCTTTTTGAAATCTTTCCCGGAGAGGTCCGCGCCGGACAGGTCCGCACGTTCGCCGCCTGGCTGCCCTTTGTGAAATTTCGCATGCGCGTCCAGAATATCCTCAAGCTTCTTGCCGTTGTGTCGAATGGTCGTAGCCTTTTCCGGAGGCCGGCGTCGCCTGAAAAAAGACCGGGCAGCCTCGCCGTACCACCACTAAGAATTCGTTGTTAGTCTCTATTCTACAGAATGCGCTGCGAGGCGCAAATGGCAACCCGAGGAATGTCTTCCCCACGGAGAGAATGGTGCTGAATGCGCTGGGTTGAAACCGGGGGACGGTCAATCTATGATTCCATTCTGTCATTGCGAGGGAGGTCTCATGGACACCGTTGGCGTGGTTGTGGCATCCTTGGAGCGCGCCCCAGCCCTCATTCTTCCGCTCGTGCAGGAAGTGCCAAATGCAATCCTGAAGCGCCGCCCGCGGCCCGGAAAATGGTCGGCGCATGAGCATGCCTGTCACCTTGCGACAATTCATCCGGTGATGTCAGCACGGCTCGATCTGATGTTAACCGACCCGGCGCCGCGTATTACTCCCTACTTTCCGGACAAGGAGGAAGAAGACGGAGCGCTGCTAAAGGTAAATTTAGCCGAAGCAATGAAATGCTTTTCCGTGGATCGGCGGCGGCTGGTTGAACAACTGAAGGAATTGTCCCCGGAAGACTGGCAGCGCACGGCCGAGCACGGCGAATATACGCACTATTCTGTTTTCATCATGTTCCGCCACCTCGCGATGCACGATATGTTTCATGCCTATCGGATTGAAGAACTCCTCCTGAAAAGAGATTGGGAATGACCCACGCGCCGCGACGCTGCATAATTTGTGATAACTTGATCGTGCAATGACACTGATCGAAAAGCTGAAAGCCCGCGCTCGCACCGCTCCCCAGCGCATCGTGCTGCCGGAAGGGGAAGACCCCCGTATTGTCGAAGCCGCCGCCGCTGCCACTCGCGAAGGCGTCGCGAAAATCACGCTGCTGGGAAGACAAGCAATCGTCGAATCGGTTGCAGCAAATCTGCGCGTACTGCTGGACGGCATCACCATCATTAATCCTGCAGCAAGTCCGCGACTAGAAGCCTACGCACAGATTTATTACGAACGCCGCCGCGCGAAGGGCGTAACTATGGACGAAGCGCACGATATCGCCCGGAAACCCTTATACTTCGCGGCGCTGTCGGTAGCTGGGGGCGATGCGGACGGTACGGTCGGCGGCGCAGCCAACACGACCGGGGAAACAGTTCGCGCGGCGCTCCACGCGATCGGACTCGCGCCCGATGCGAATCTGGTCTCCAGTTTTTTCATTATGATCATTCCGCATCGAGCAGAGTTGAACCTTGGTCCCTCCGGCGCGCTGTTCTTCGCCGATTGCGCGGTCGTGCCCGACCCAAATCCTGAAGAGCTTGCCGAAATCGCGCGGACCATGGCAGAAAATGCGCGGGCGATGCTGAACACCGAACCGCGCGTCGCTCTGTTGTCGTTTTCCACCAAAGGCTCGGCCAAGCATCCGCACGTGGAAAAAATCTGCGAGGCGCTGCGCATCCTGAAAGCTCGCTCGCCCGAACTCGCCGCCGATGGCGAACTCCAGGCCGATGCGGCGCTCGTGCCGAAAATCGGAAATTCGAAAGCCCCGGGATCGACGGTCGCCGGACGCGCCAACGTCCTCATCTTCCCGAATCTCGACTCCGGCAATATCGCCTACAAACTGGTGGAGCGCCTGGCCGGCGCGCAAGCCCTGGGCCCGGTCCTGCAAGGCCTCGATCGCCCCGCAAACGATCTCTCAAGAGGCTGCTGCGCGGAAGACGTTGCCAACGTAATCGCCATCACAGCCCTGCAGGCCATTGCACGGCAGAAAAAGAGTTTGGAACCACAGACGCACACAGATAAACACGGATAAGAGAAAAAGAGATTCACTCATTCATCCCGAGGCAAAACTTATGGCAAGCAGAAAAAATAATCGGCACTTTTCCTTCCCAGCATCGCTTTTGTATTTATCCGTGTTCATCTGTGTGCATCTGTGGTTTCAAACGTCTTCAGCATTTGCGCAAGACGATTCATCGCCGGAAATCGCGATCAATCTGGCCGAGGGGCGTGTCGTAGTGTGTGCCGCGAAGGATGCAATTATTGTGGCGACAGTCGATGCGCACAGCGAACCGGGCTCGCGTCAACCTGCTCTTGTGCCATTAGGAGCGCTTCGTCTGGGAGTATTGCTTGGCGCAGTCGAATGGGTGCAGCCGGAGTCGAAGGATAGGCCAGTTCGCCTCGATAGTGAGCTTGCGGGCCTTGTTAGTTCTGTCCTGAACCACGCGGATCAGCCCCGAGAAGGTAACACCGCCGGAGATATTGAGTCCGTTGGCGTCGCTGTGCTCGAACGATTACGCCAACTGGCTTCCCAGCTGCATAACAAACTCAACGTTCCTGAAGGTGAGCCGTTGCTACGCCTCGTGCTGGTCGATTACATTGCCGATTACGGCCCGGAAGCATGGACTATCGATTTCCACATCCGCCAGGACGCCCTGGGAAATGACCTATGGAGAACACGCGTTCTGCGTCCCAGCTACTACCAATTATATCCCCCGGAAAAAGGGCAGCCGCACACGTTGTTCGAGGCTCACTACCCGCCCGTAAATCGCGCGACGGCCGCGCCGGAACTCCTCGATCTGCTGCGTCAAAACGATCCGCGCCTGGCTAAGCTTCGAACGGCGAATGTGATTTTGTCAAAGTCTGTGGGTTTGGTTGTCGATGGACAGAGTCAAAAATCGATGGCCGCGCCGGACGCCGAATTCCTTCGCGCAGCCCTCCCGGCCATCACCGCGCCGGATGCAAAGTTCTCGATGGCCCTCATCGATTTCGATAAAGGCTTTCAGTGGTTAATTCAGCCTCCCAAAGCGGACCGGCCGCCGGTAGACACAACACCGCGCGAACCGGATGCGCCCACGTTGAGGCATAAGAGTACTTCAAACTAACTGTATTCCTAGGGTGATTAAAACCTAATTTTATTTAATATGCCCAGGGAGACTCATGAACTCGGCCTCTGATGCAGAGGTCAGAATATAAACGTGCTTATCACCAAGCCGATTCTCTTTTGCCCAGTGTTCGGCTGCGGCGTTATTTGCGAAGACGTACTCCTTCCAATCTCCGGAGAAGGGAATAGAACTGTCATATCCGCTGTAGCTAATCACCTTGAAACCATCCTTGATCAATTCAAACGATTCCAAGCCTAAGATAGCGATTAAATGATTTGTCGCAATAGAAATTGCGCACAATGTCTCGCCGTAGAGGAAGCCAGCCTCCTCACCGCACATAACAGCGCTCTTCAGCAGATCATCCGGAAGAAGACGATCAAAGTCACGCATCTATTTCGCCTTCTAGCTCGTCTTCCCCGCGTATTGCAGCTTCACGCGCGCGCTCTTTTCCGCGACGGACTTCGCCAGTTCTTCCTTATATGCGACAAGACGCTTGGCCACATCCGCGTCCGACGTCGCAAGAATCTCGGCTGCAAAAATGGCCGCGTTTGTCGCTCCGGGCTTGTCGATGGCCATTGCGGCAACCGGCACTCCGGCGGGCATCTGCACGCTGGAAAGCAGCGAATCGATGCCGGAAAGAACGGTAGTCGCCATCGGCACGGCCACAACCGGAAGAGTGGTGATTGCCGCAACCACGCCGGCCAGATGCGCCGCGCCGCCCGCCGCGACAATGATCACTTTCAACCCGCGCTCAACCGCCGTGGAAGCATACTCGTGCGTTCGCGCCGGCGACCGGTGCGCCGAGGTCACTTCAATCTCGTACGGCACACTGAATTTTTCGAGCATCTTCGCCGCCTCGCTCATCACCGGCAGATCGGTGTCCGACCCCATAATGATGCCCACCAGCGGTTTACAGTGCTGCTTCGCTTCGTCATTCGTGCTCACAAGTAGTCTCCTCGATTTAGTAGCACAGGTTGAAACCTGTGCCACTGGTTGTCACCCACGCGCCACATCCCCGGCAGCGCGCGATTTGGTAATGCCCTTCGCTCCAATATCCGTGCGATAGTGCGCGCCCTCAAAATGAATCTTGCCCACCGCCTCATACGCCTTCCGAATCGCCTGCTCCAGCGTCCCAGCCGATGCAGTGACGCCGAGTACACGCCCCCCGCTGGTCACCACTGAATCGCCTTCGCGCTTCGTTCCCGCATGAAATACGGCCACATCAGGCAGCGCATTCGCAGCATCTAGCCCTTCAATTTTTCTACCCGTTTCGAATGCACCGGGATATCCGCCGGAAGTCATCACCACGCACACACTCGCGCCGGGCTTCCACGCAGGCTTGATGGTCTCCAGCTTCCTGGAAGCCACGGCATCGAACGCCGCAGCGAGATCGAAATTCATCCGCATCATCAAGGGTTGTGCTTCCGGATCGCCCATGCGGCAATTGTATTCGAGCACCAGCGGCCCTTCATCGGTCAGCATCAGACCGAAATAAAGAAATCCGGAATAGGGAATTCCCTCTTCCGAAAGTCCCGCAATCGTGGGCTGTACGATCTTGTCCACGATAACCGATTCGAGTTCTGCGGAAAGCATTCCATCCACCGTATAAGCGCCCATGCCGCCCGTATTCGGGCCTCGGTCTCCATCGAACACTCGCTTGTGATCGCGCGTCGGCGCCATCGGCAGGAAGGAGCGCCCGTCGGTCAGAACAATGAACGAAAGTTCTTCACCCTTGAGCGCTCGCTCCAGCAAAATCCGCGAACCGCCCGCGCCAACTTCGTGTTTCATCATGACGCGATGAATAAAATCTTCCGCTTCGGCGCGAGTTTCGGCTACTAAGACGCCTTTCCCGGCGCAGAGCCCATCGGCCTTGACGACAACCGGCCAATCCACGGCATCGAGGGCCACGATCGTTTCGGCGGGGGAATCGAACGTGCCATACATTGTCGCCGTGGGAATGCCATACCGGTCCATGAACTCCTTCGCGAAAATTTTGCTCCCTTCCAGCCGCGCATCGCGCTGCGAAGGCCCGACCAGGCGCATGCCGCGAAATTCGAACTTATCACGAATGCCCGCGACCAGCGGTCCCTCGGGACCAACCACGGTCAGGTCGGGCTTTAGCCGCTCCGCCAGAGCGACCATGGCATCCACATCGTCAGAGTTCACGGCAACGCGCTCTGCGATGCCTTGTCCGGCATCGGGAATGCCGCCATTGCCCGGCGCACACCAGATTTTTTCGACCTCCGGCGACTGGCTCAATCGCCAGACCAATGCATGCTCGCGCCCTCCACTACCGATCACAAGAATTTTCACAGTAGATTCAAGATAAAGGGAGGTCCGTCCAGTGTCAACCCTGGAACCTAAATTGGTTGGAGGGGGGTGCTGGCTGGACAAGAAATGAGGGCCTCCGAAGAGGCCCTCTGGGTGGCAGGTGTATGCTGCGGGAAGGTGCGGGTTAGTTGGTGGTGTTTCTCGCGGATGCCGCTATGGATTTGGGTGCACTCAAATAGCCGGTAATGGACTTGTCGCTGATCTTGTTCACGACCAACTCCATCGGTTGGCGCGATCCATTTGCGTAGAAGTAAATTGGTTCGTTGATGGACTTGTTCTTCTTCTCCAGCCGCATATCGTCCACATAGAGCGCCACGGTGAACTGATGCTTCTTGGAGCTGGCGCTACGGAGTTCGACCTGCGTGCTGCCAACATGCTGTTTTTGGCCCTTGCCGTTCAGGGAGAATTCAAAGTAGTCCCGTTCGCCCATGCGCTTGAGTTGTTCGAGCTCCTCATGATTGCGTGCGATCAGTTCTCCGTGCTCGCCGCGCAACTGTTGCAGGTTGCCCTTGGTGGCATCCAGGTCGGTCTTGACGCCATTCACGTCGGTGCCAAGCGCCTTCACATCATCGGTACTCGCCTTGGTCGCCAGCGTGCTTTCAACGGCGGTCAGCTTCTTCGTATAATCCGCGCGTGTCTGCTTCACCTGATTGCGGGCGGTGGTTACCTGGTCCTCGGTCAGCTTCAGCTTGTCTCCCACCAGGTTCAGCTCGCCCTGCATCTGAGCGTTGCTCTGTTCTGCTTGGGTGAGTCGCTGTGTGAGACCATCCTCAGTCTGCTGAAATGTCTTGGATTGGGTGGCCAGTGCCTGATCGGCTTGCTTAGCCTGGTTTGTAGCATTCCACGCCATTCCTACGCCAGCTAGAGATATGATTGCCAAAGCAGCGACAGCCAGCCCCATCCATCGCGGCGTACTTTCTGTGGCCGGTTGCAAATTATCGAGTTGCTCGCTCATTGTATTCTCCTTTGCTTTTTCCCTTGCGCCTATGAGATCTGCACGCTGCGAACCAAAGAGGCGGCTTTGGGTAATTTCCCTCTAAAGCAATGTAAATAAAACAGTTACTAGATTTATGGGTGATTTGTCGGCCGTAACGAAGGGCGGGATTAGTATGTACTTTTTACCTGATCGTATCCGTAATAGACTCTTAACATTATGAATACAAGGGGGTTGTCTCAGTTACACACACTGTAGCAGCAATATCACACGGGGCCGGATTGGGCAGGCTAGACGAAATTCAACGTTGGACGATAGATTATTAATCGGCGACTACGGGTTGAACTTCCCGGTCGAAGTAAACCTCGAGCGTGAGGGCCGCAGCGTCGAAAACGGAGCGGCAGGTATTGCAATGCCCCAAGTGGCGCTGGATCTCGCTGGCAACCTGAGCTGTAAGACGTCCTTCCAGATATTCGCAAATTAATCGAATTGTAGCTTTACATGTCATGCTCATGACTCAGTCCCCCCTCGGAACTGGGTCTTTGTCCGACCTGATTAGAGCACGCAAGGAACCAAAACACCGGAAAGGTATTACCCAGCTATCTTACAGAATCAAAAGTATGTATATGGATTTCCTGCTCGACCTAATACCTATCGAAAAGGAAATGCGCGGGAAATTATTCTTTCTCGGAAACATTCTTACCTTTGCAGGGTGTAAAACGCTGACAAAACTACTTCGTTATTGCCATGTTTCGCAGAACTGCAATCCGCTCGGCGAGCGGGGGGTGGGTGCTGAACATGCCGGTAAAGATTTGGCCGGCGCTCAGTGGCGCGACAATGAACAAGGATGCAGTTGCCGGTGGCACGTCCATGGGAATTCTCTTATTGTACGCGCCCAGCTTTTCCAGTGCGCTGATCAGACCGTAAGGATGCCCGACCATGCGCGCGCCGGAGGCATCGGCTGCAAACTCGCGCTGGCGCGAAATTCCAAGCTGGATCAGCATCGCAGCAAACGGTGCGACAATTAGCATGATCAGCGCGGCCAACCCTCCGCCTCCTCGATCGTCATCGCGCGAACCGCCGAACCCGCCAAGAATCATCGCCCAGCGGCCCATGGAAGCGATCCAGGTGATTGCGCCAGCCAGTGTCGCGGCAATCGAGGTAATCAGAATGTCGTAATTTCGAACGTGCGAAAGCTCATGCGCGATGACCCCTTCAAGCTCATCGTCGTTCATTAACTCCATCAAACCTGCGGTGACTGCCACCGATGCGTGATTCGGATTTCGGCCAGTTGCAAATGCATTCGGAGCCGGTTGGGGGATTACGTATAGCTTCGGCATCGGTAGACTGGCTTTCGCGGTCAGCCGCTCCATTACGGTGTAGAGCCTCGGGAGCTGCTCGCGAGAAACCGGCTGCGCGCCGCTGGACATCAAAGCAATCTTGTCCGAGAAGAAATAGGAAACGCCGTTCATCACCACGGCCATCACCAAGCCAATCGTCATGCCCCGTTGGCCAGCGATAGCTTGTCCGCCGAGAACCAGCAGGAGCGTCAACGCCGTCAGAAGGAATAATGTCTTGATTGCTCTCATAACTTCACCTATGAAACTGCACAAAACAGTCTAGAAGCTCGCCCCGGACCAGTCAACTATCGTCCCGCCCAATGCGAGCTCCGTTTATTCAGCGCCGCCCGCCAACTTTTGATGTGGAAGCCGAACTCGCAGCCTCCACTTTGCCTTCGGAATCGGGTGAGCCTTTTTCTTCCACTCGTTCGAATCGCATCGAGTCAGACTCCGGGTCCGCATCGACGCGAACCAAGTCACCCGGCAATACGCTGCCGTCCAGGATGCGCATCGCTAGAGGATCCTGCACCAACCGCTGCACGGTCCGGCGCAGCGGCCTCGCCCCATAGGCTGGATCGTAACCGTCGAGAACAACGCGCTCTCGCGCTGCGGGCGTCAACTCGATGCGGACCTTGCGTTCGGCAAGCAGGCGCATCACCTTCGCCAATTCCAGGTCCACGATCTTGTCGAGTTGCCCGTGCCCCAGCGGATTGAACAACACAATTTCATCGATCCGGTTGATGAACTCCGGGCGAAACGCCTGCCGCAAGGCTTCGAATGCTTCCTTGCGCGCCCTCTCGGGATCGCGCCCGGAGAGTTCGAACAGCGCGGTCGAGCCGACGTTTGACGTCATGATTAGCACCGAATTGCGGAAATCCACCGTGCGGCCTTTGCCGTCTGTCAGGCGTCCGTCCTCCAGGATTTGCAGCAGAATGTTGAATACATCGGGATGCGCCTTTTCGATTTCATCGAACAAAATCACCGAATATGGATGTCGGCGCACCTGTTCGGTGAGCTGCCCGCCTTCTTCATAGCCCACATATCCCGGAGGTGCGCCCATCAAACGCGAGACCGAATGCTTCTCCATGTATTCGGACATGTCTATTCGGATCATGGAACGTTCGTCATCGAACAAGAACTCCGCAAGAGCGCGCGCCAACTCCGTTTTTCCCACACCGGTGGGTCCCATAAAAATAAACGAACCGATGGGCCGGTTGGGATCGGAAAGTCCCGCGCGGCTGCGCCGAATCGAGTTCGCGATGCGCTCCAGTGCTGTGTCCTGTCCAATCACGCGCTGGCGCAGGCGCGATTCCATCGTCACCAGTTTCTGCGCTTCGCCTTCGAGCAGCCGCCCGACGGGAATACCTGTCCATTTCGCCACCAGCTTGGCGATGTCTTCCTCGCCCACCTCTTCCTTCAACATGCCGCCGTTCTTTTGCAGTTCCTCCAGGCTCTTTTGAGCGCCAGCGAGCTCCTTTTCGGCAGTCCCCAGCTTTCCGTAACGAATTTCCGCCACACGCGCCAGGTCTCCGGTGCGCTCTAACCGCTGTTCTTCTGCTTTTAGCTGTTCGATCTGCTCTTTCAGCTTGCGAATTTTGCCAACCGCGTCCTTCTCAACCTGCCATTGGGCCTTGCGGGTATTCGACTCTTCACGCAATCCGACCAGTTCCCCTTCAAGTTGTTTCAGACGCTCCTTGGAATGCGCGTCGGATTCGCGCAGCAAGGCCTGGCGCTCGATTTCCATGTGCAGAATGCGCCGCTCGATTTCATCGATTTCAATCGGAAGGGAATCCATCTGCATCCGCAGGCTCGCCGCGGATTCGTCGATCAGGTCGATAGCTTTGTCGGGCAGAAACCGGTCGGTAATGTAGCGGTTGGAAAGTGTGGCCGCAGCCAGAATGGCTGCATCCTTGATGCGAACACCGTGATGCAATTCGTATCGCTCCTTCAACCCGCGCAGAATCGCGATGGTGTCTTCCACCGACGGCTCGGCAATCAACACGGGCTGAAAGCGGCGCTCCAGCGCAGGGTCCTTCTCAATGTACTTGCGGTATTCATTGAGCGTCGTCGCGCCGATGGCGCGCAGCTCTCCGCGAGCCAGCGCCGGTTTCAGCATGTTGGAGGCGTCCATTGCGCCTTCGGCGGCGCCCGCGCCCACCAGTGTGTGCAGCTCATCGATAAACAAAATGATCTGTCCGTCGGACTCAGTAATTTCCTTGAGGACGGCTTTCAGGCGGTCTTCGAATTCGCCGCGGTATTTCGCTCCGGCGACAAGGGCTGCAAGATCAAGCGCAATCACACGCTTCGGACGCAGCACTTCCGGTACGTCTCCGGCGACAATTCGCTGCGCCAATCCCTCGACGACCGCAGTTTTGCCTACCCCGGGCTCGCCGATCAGGACCGGATTATTTTTCGTGCGCCGCGCAAGAATCTGCATCACGCGGCGGATTTCATCGTCGCGTCCAATAACAGGGTCGAGTTTTCCACGCCGCGCCAGTTCGATCAGATCACGCCCGTATTGTTCCAGCGCGCGAAACGTCGATTCGGGATTTTGCGACGTGACGCGGTGACTTCCGCGTACGGTCGTCAGCGCCTGCAATATCGCTTCGCGCGTGGCGCCGTGTTTGGCGAGCAATTCGGCGGCTGCATCCTTGCGAATCGTGGAGATGGCCAGCAGGATGTGCTCGGCGGAGACATATTCATCCTTGAATTGCTCGGCTTCGACGAACGCGCCTTCGAGAACTTTGTTCGAAGCCGCGCTCAATTGTTGCTGTGCCACGCCCGTGACTTTCGGCAGTCGCGCAAAGGCTCCCTCTATTTCGCCGGCAAGAGCTTCCGGGCGAATCCCCAGACGCGACAGCAGCGGCGGGACAATCCCATCACGTTGCGCTACTAATGCAGCGAGCAGGTGCAGGGGCTCGATCTGTTGATGATCGTGCCGCGCCGCGATGTCCTGCGCCGATTGCACTGCTTCCTGCGCTTTAAGAGTGAGTTTGTCGAAGCGGATCATCTGAATTTGCCTCCATGCCATGCGTGCCCATTTCGCGCCGAAAAACAAGGGGCCGGTTGCTCACCGGCCCCTTGACGAATCGGCAAGCCAGCTTGCAGCTTACCGCTTACTTGCCGTTACTGGAAGCGTTCACGCTGACCTTCACCTGGCGCGGCTTGGATTCCTCGCGCTTGGGCAGGTTCACCGTAAGCACTCCGTTCTTGTACTCCGCGTGAATCGTTTCCGCGTTCACCGTATTCGGCAAAGTGAAGCTGCGGCTGAACGACCCGTAGGTTCGCTCCTCACGCAGGTAATTGTCCTCGGAGACGCTGCTTTCAAACTTGCGCTCCCCGCGAATCGTGAGCAGATTGTTCTCCACGCGAATGTCGATGTCTTTCTCATTCACATCGGGCAGATCGGCCTTCACCACCAGTTCATTCGGCGTCTCATAGATGTCCACGGCCGGAGCCCACGTGGTAATAGCCGAGTCCTGGGCCTGGCCTCGGAGGACGGACTCATTAAAAAGACGGTTGACTTGATCGTGCAGAGTGGAAAGGCCTGGGAAAGGTTCGTAGCGAACAACGGTGTTCATGGTTCAAGATCTCCTTCTAAGTAGTTTGTCTAACTGCAAGCGAAGCATATAATATGCGTGTATCATTGTCAAGCATTTTCTCGCGTCCGCATATAAATTCGATTTATTCCTACATCTCATTATGCTGATTAGACTTACCACATAAATATATCGCGCCGTTGCACCTCAGGCAGGTCTGATCTATAGTTGCTGGACTCAACCATGAAGCTGTCAGACTTCAGCTATAAATTGCCTTCGACCAGCATCGCTCAGCGCCCACTGGACGCTCGAGACTCCTCCCGCATGCTGATCCTGAACCGTCAGACTCAGAGCTTTGAAGATTCCACGTTTCGCACCCTGCCCGAACAGCTGCGCGGCGACGAATTGATCGTGGTGAACAACGCCCGCGTGATCCCTGCCAGATTGCTCGGCAAGAGAGTTGGCACTCGCGCGGAGACGCCGGGCCGAAACAGCCGCGTGCAGCGCGAATTCCTTTCCTCCGAAATTGAAGTCTTTCTCACGCGACAAATATCGGCGGACGAATGGGAGGCGTTGGTCCGTCCGGGCAAGAAGATGCAGTTGGGCGAACGCGTCATTTTCGGGGATGGAGAACTTTCCGCGGAAGTAATTGGCCGCGGAGAATATGGGTTGCGGCGTCTGCGGCTGACGTCAAAAGGGGATGTGCGAGAAGCGATCGACCGGCTCGGCCACATCCCATTGCCCCCCTATATTGCACGGAGCGATGACACGGAAGACCGCGAACACTACCAGACGATCTTCGCCGACCGACCTGGTGCAGTTGCGGCGCCCACTGCTGGCTTGCATTTTTCGCCGGCGATACTCGATTGCATCAAGCAGCGCGGGGTGGAGATGACGGCCATCACGCTCGATGTAGGCCTGGGCACATTTCAGCCGATCCATGAGGAGGAAATCGAAGAGCACAAGATCCACACCGAGCGTTATGAGATTTCAGAATCGTCTGCCAGCGCCATTAACAAAGCTCGGTGTGAAGGACGCCCAATCCTCGCCGTAGGAACTACAGTGGTGCGAACCCTGGAAGCCGCCGCTGCAAGAGCAGCGTCCAGAAATGGCGACCTCGTTGTCGAACCCGGCGCGGCGGAGGCAGACATTTTTATCAAGCCCGGGCACAACTTCCGCGTTGTCAATCAACTGATTACGAATTTTCACCTGCCGGAATCCACGCTGCTGGTGCTGGTCAGCGCTTTCGCTGGACGGGAATTGATTCTGCGGGCGTATAACCATGCAGTCGAAGCCGGCTATCGCTTTTACAGCTATGGCGATTGCATGTTGATTCGTTAGTCTCGGGGCATGCCAATCCCCGCCGCATCGACCCGCACACTCTGCCGGATTTCGACTATACTTACATGCCGCGCCTCAAGCGGCCAATCATGCGATTCCTTGTCCTGAGCGACATACACGCCAGTTCCACCGCGCTGGAGGCCTGCCTCGCGGCTGCCGAAGGCCGCTGGGAACGCATCCTGTGCCTTGGCGACGTCGTCGATTATGGGCCGGACCCGAACGAAGTAACCGAGCGAGTGAAGGCGCTCGCTCCTTTCATCATTCGCGGGAATCACGATAAGGTTGTGGCCGGACTTTCCGACATCGAAGCTTTCAATCCAGTGGCTCAGATCGCCGCACGCTGGACCGGCACCCAATTAAACCCCGAAAACATGCAATATATAGCGCGCTTGCCCACCGGCCCGGCGCAATCCGATGGGCTGACGATGGTCCACGGCTCCTATCATGACGAAGATGAGTACGTGTTTGCGCCGGGTCAGGCGATGGGCGGGCTGCTGGATTCGCCCAGCGATGTAACTCTTTTCGGACACACTCACTACCAAGGCGGATTTGCG
Source organism: uncultured Acidobacteriaceae bacterium (assembly GCA_964622265.1). Taxonomy (GTDB): domain Bacteria; phylum Acidobacteriota; class Terriglobia; order Acidiferrales; family UBA7541; genus Palsa-360. Next base: position 13,562 of record CAZUNI010000070.1, read on the forward strand.
TATCGCGCCGGTCAAATCAACGTGCTTCAATTGCGGCCGGAGCCGGGGGCGAACTTCGCCGCATTGCGCCTCGAACCGGGCACGAGGTATCTGATCAATCCAGGTTCGGTGGGACAGCCGCGCGATGGCGATCCTCGCGCTGCATTCGCCATCGCCGACCTGGACCACCAGGTGATTGAATACTGGCGCGTGCCGTATGATATCAACGCAGTGCAGCGGCGCATGAGTAGCGCAGGACTGCCCTTTCAGTTGATTGAACGCCTTTCAGCGGGTCGGTAGCCTTCAAACAAGAAATGCTATGAGTGGCATCGGAGGACGCAAGAAGTGATCCCTACAACGGAACGCAGTCGGCTTCCCGTAGCATTTATCGCCGGCCTGTTGATTGTTACTCTTCTGATTGGCGCCGCATTCCTGATCAGCAAATACTCCACGCCCTCCGAAGGAATAGAAACGAAACCGTTGGCCATGGGCCCCACCGAGCAGGCATATGCCCCGCAGATTCATTTTCTCGATCCAAAGATGAGTCGCGCCGCCAATTTCCTGAATCAGGAAGTAACCTTTGTCTTCGGGACGCTGGACAACATCGGCAAGCGGCGGATCAAGCAAATCGAAATCACCCTCGAATTTCACGACCCCTTCGGCCAGGTGGTCCTGCGCGACAAGCAGCGCCTGTTGACCAAGTACGATGCGCCCATCGGCGCGGGGCAGCAGCACGATTTCCAGGTCCCCTACGAGCACGTCTCCGCGGAGTGGAACAATGGGTATCCGACAATCAAGGTTACAGGCCTCGATTTGGATTAGCCAGCGGTTCTCTCTTATCAAGCTTTGGCGACACGCTATCTAGTCCGCCGTTAAGAATTAGTTTTCGGTGGATAGCTCAGCGGGAAGTGATGAA
>CAZUNI010000071.1:0-13720 GCA_964622265.1 uncultured Acidobacteriaceae bacterium
GGCGTCCCTCGACGATTCGCACTTCCTGCTCGACCAGCCCCGCTTCACTAACTAGTTTGGAAAGCAATCGTCTGGCGTTTGCGCGATAAAATGTGGGAAAAACATCGCCTGCGTCACGGCCTTCGAGGAACCGAATCGCCCAAAGCCCAACACTCTTCGGCAAAACTTTCCAGCCCAAGCGGATGAGCCAAATCTCGTAACTCGAAGCGCAGGGCGTATGAATTACCAGCTGGCCGCCCCAATCCAGGACCCGGACGATTTCCGCTAGCACTTTCGATGGTTCGGCCAGGTGTTCGACAACCATATTCATAGTCACCAATTCGAAACTTCTGTCGGCAAATGGCAGGCTATTCAAATCACAGGACACAACTTTCTGTAAACTCCTGTGCTGATGAGTAGATTCCACGACGGTGTCGCAACCAACTGCAAATCGAGTCCTCTGCACGATCTCTCTTTCTTCCTTTTCGTGATACCGGGCCAGAATCTTATGGCCGCATCCCGCATCCAGCCAGCGGATGTCCGGCTGAACCAGGTTCGAGAGCGTTTCCGCATACGCAAGGTGCGTGTCTTTCTGGTGTGGTGCAAGCAAGGGCCGTATCCAGTCATACGAGCCTCGGCCCAGGAATCGGTCGACCTGGCCCCAGAAGGACCGCAACGTCATTTCCTGCTTGAGATTCAGGTCACGAGTGTCGATGGAAGGCCTCCCCGAGTCATTCACTTCATTTTTTGTGAGAACGATTTAGAGCCGCGTCAAACTTGTCAGGCAACGCTCCGGGCGGATTTCGTAGCGGGGGCTTCGATGGCGTTAACTTTTTTCGTTCCGAACATGTAATGATGTCCGCCGCTGATTTGGGGAATCGGAATTCGAGTCCATTCGATCGTCGCGCCAGTCTCCTGTTCCCACCGGTCGAAAAATTGGCAATTGTTCATCTCGCTAAACTGCTCCTGAAACGCAATCAGAAACGCGTCGCATTCGGTGACCTGCGACAAGAATCGCCGTCGAACCTCGATCGAGGTCTCGCTGATCGACCAGGCGGCAATGAATAGGGACTTCGAAGTTCGGATCGGCGCGACTGACGGGATGGCCTCCGCATCTCCGGAAACGAGAATCGCACCCCGTCCGACCTGCGACCGGGAATCCCCTGTGAGAATTGGGATCCCCATCGAGCCGAGAAAATAGACCTGCAATTTCGAGAACGGTGGAAGATCGTAAATAACGTAGGTTCCGTTAAAACCGAGGTTGAATAACAGTCGGCACATTGACCCGTACCCGCCGCCGAATTCCACAATCGTTTGAAATTGCTCCGGAACCAGACCGGTGGCTTCCTGGAACGCCAGCAGATTATAGGCGTCATGAATCAGATTCGCGCTGCTTGAGGGATACAGGACGAATCGCGCCGGCCTGCCGACAGGCGACTCGCGCAGCGCAGGCTTCCAGCGCGAGTTCCAGTCTTCGCGTTTCTTTAGAGAAGCGAGTTCTATCCGGGCGTAGGGCGAAAATGCGGAAAACATCGTTCTAGTGATGACATCCCAGGACAAGAACTCGCGCGGATCTTTTGTGAGCACCAGATGCTGTAACCGAATCTGAAATTGCGCCCACCGCCGCGCTGCGTCGGACTCCATTCCGGTGGTAACCGGCAGCAAAGCCTGAAACGAAGCGCGCAGGTCGTCAATCAACTTTTGTTCCCTATCGGTCGGCTGATTCAGGAACCCGTAATAAGGTTTGGACCACACCCGTAATCCGAATTGGCCGGCTTGGCGGACGATGTTCATGAAGATTTTCCCGATCGATGCAGGATTTATTTGACCTATGCATCCAGCACGAGTGTCAATAGGCGGATGCGTCTGTCCTAGCCGTGATGGCGATAGGGCTGGTGGCGCGCATCGTCCGGAAGCCGCGCTGCGGAGCGCATTCCAGGATGCTGACTCCACTGAAGCACAGCGCCAGAAACGGGATGGCGGACTCCATCGGCAGATCGTACGCGAGCATCAAAACGATAATCATGATTGCAATGAGGGCAAACAGGCCAAAAGACTTTCCGTTTGACCGCAGGCGGGCAGCTCGACGAAACAGTTGCAAGAGAAAGACGATTAAGGCTCCCGTAGCGATCGCTCCATTGTGAAACAACGCGTCAAATAAACCCGAATGGACGTAATGCTTTTCCTTCGTGAACTGGTCCATTGGCAGGCCTGCGGTGAAGAGCGGGTCGGGATTCACCAGGCTACCCGCTCCCGTGCCAAATAAAAGACTCATGGGATGATCTACGAATTCTTCTCCAATCGAGATAATTTCTCCCAGCCGCGATCCGCTGACCGACTGAAGCGATTCCAGCGGACCCTCGATATCCGAAGCTCTCTCAACTTTTTCGGCGATGTAGGAAGGAACCTGCTGCGAAACGTTCATGGAATAGAAAGAGGCCACGACCAGAAAGACGGCCGCCAGCGCGGCTCCGGCAAGCACGGTTAATTTCCGGCTAAACATAAAAAACAGGGCCATGGCCAGCAATGAAGTCAACAGAGGGTTCAACATCTGAGCGCGAAACACAAGAACCGTTGTCAGTAGAAGTATGGCGACGCAGCATCTACGCATCCACAGACTGGGATCGAACAGCATCGAATAAATGACGCCGACGGCGATCATTCCCGCCTGATGGGCCGCTTCTGTTGTAAGGCGTTCGGCTTCGCTATTCACTAGTGAATTGAACCGCACCAGGTCCAGCACCACCATGACTCCATACAACAGAATAAAACCACGCAGCAGCTTATGAATGTCCTCGCTATCTTTCATGGCGAAGTAAAGAGCAGCAAAAAGAAACGGGATAGATGCGAAGCGGTAAAAATCGCCCAGCAGATAATCCCACGGATTGCCGCGCAGAATCCCTACTATCGCGCTGCCGATGCAGGCCGCCAGCCAGACGCCCAGCGCCTGGAAAGCCATCTTGTCTGATTTTGAGCGGAGGCCCAACACTTTTTCCGCTTTCATTCGTTCCCATAAAACACTGAAAAACAGCAGGAAAACTATCCCGCATTCCGCCACTCCCCAAGCGATCACTTCAGATCGCTCCGGCGGAGTCAGGCTCATACTCGGCAGATATCGCAGGCCAAACCATGTAAGAATCAGAAAGAATATCGTTGGGACACCTCAGGACTGAATTCAGATGACGTGTATTCCCGCGGGAAATTGAGGATTGATCGCTTCGTCCAGGAATCTCCTGAGCGTTCGGTTTTTTTTCGCCAAGGAGAATTTCGCTTCCAGACTGGCGCGCGCGGCACACCCCATCTTTCGCCGCAGGTCTCCATTTTCGATCAGTACGCTGGTTTTTTCGACCAGCGCTCTTGTGAAGCAATGATCGAGCGTTTCTATAGCGCGACGTACTTTCCTCTCGGAAGTATCCCAGTGCGGCAGATTTCGGTGGTGCGGAATCACCATTCCCGTGACTCCGTCTTCCACGTAATCCGGATTGTCGTAATAGTCCGTCGTAACGATGGGTAGTCCGTAATTCATCGCTTCGAGCATGGAAACCGACATCAGGCAGTGCGCCGGATACCAGTAGATGTCCGACTCCATGTACAGCTTCTCCAGCTCCGCGTAAGGCAGCAGCCCGGAGACGATGCGGATGCCGGGAACGTTTTCATGATCGCGGAGAATTTCCGGATCGACGTCGGAGCGAATCACCAGTTCCACATTGGGGAATCGCTGGCGCAGCGCGACGAAGGCTTCCAGCGACTCCACTCCCCCTTTGAGCTTGAAACGATGCGCCATCGTGTTGCCGGCCACAAATAAAATGCGAACAGGCGCTGCTGGAGATTTCGTGGCGGGCATGTGTGGAGTTACCTGCCAACCAGGTGGCATGACGCACAGTTTATGTTCAAACCCCTGCGTGTCGAGATGCCGCTGAAGCGATTGCTTCGCGGCATGGCTGTGGCACATGATTCCTCTGCAATTGGATGATCCCAGTGCGCGTTCGATCACGCCGCGAAAGCGGCTGAGAGAATCGTCGTTGAACCCGGCCATTTGCGTGGCCACCTCGATCCACAGCACCCATGGCTCGTCGCGAAACACGATGCTGGATTCGGAATACGTCAAGACCGCTCCCGCGGGGCGCTTCACGTACTTCACCATGAATCGGCTGGCCAGCAGGTTAACCGGCACGAATGAATTTACAATTTGCTTGGCCTTGCGAACCTTCCAATTGGCCTCGACCGAATCGGCCATAGTGTTGGAGACTTTTTGCCGCTTTACGAACCGGTATCCCTCGGGCGGATCGTTGAATAGCTGTTTGGTTGTCGTGCCTTCCTGGCCGATAATGTCCGCATAAACGATCCTTGGCCCGGCGCCTGCTTCGGCTTGCAACGTGACCTCCGACAATCGCTCGCCGCATGCAGCCGCGCTCATCTGCATTGCGCCGATGCGCTCATCGACACTTTCTTCGATTCGCTCGCGGAATAGTACGCCGCAATGTGCGTGCAGATATTCGCAACGTCCGACCTGGTCAGGTTGACCGAAGACGGAAGCCACAGCCCATGCGCGGATATCTCCTCGGTGCCGGGATAGCTTCCCCCTGTCCGGTAGCAGGGTTGCGTGTGAATGGGCAGATAGAAACAGCGCGTTTCGATTCCCGAGGAGGCCAGATAGGAAACTAGCCCGGCACGATCCTCGCACAGCATGTCCGCGAACCACGGGACCTTCTCGCTGAGGTACATTGGAGGAATTGCGACCTCAGCTACATCGGCCAGGAATTCGCGATACCATCGGAATAGTTCGCGCTTCTTTTCGATCCGCTCCGGCAGTTTTCGAAACTGCGCCAGCGCCAGAGCGGCCTGCAAGTCCGTAAACTTCGAATTGAACCCGGCGCTTTGGTGAATTTCCGAAGCGCGATGCAGCCGCCCATGATCTTTGATGCGAGCGAATGATTCATAGAGGTCATCCCTCCGAGTGAGCAGGATGCCGCCCTGCCCTGACGTGATAATTTTCGTCGTTCCCAGCGAGAACACGCCGGCATCGCATAATGTCCCCAGAAATCGTCCGTCATGCGCCGATCCCATCGCTTGCGCAGCATCCTCGACCAGCACCAAACCGCTTTCATCCGCCAGTTTCGCCAGACTGGCCATGTCGCAGGCCCGGCCATTCAGGTGAACAGGAATTATCGCTTTGGTTCGCCGAGTGATTCGCCGCTCCACGTCGCTAATATTCAGCGTGAACGTTTCACGCGTCACGTCGGCAAAGATTGGCGTGGCGCCGCATAGCGAGACGGCGTTGGCCGTGGCAATGAACGTGAAATCGGGAACGATCACCTCGTCGCCGTGCCCGATTCCAAGACCCAGCAAGGCAATCGTAAGCGCCGCAGTTGCATTGTTCACAACCAGCGCGTGCGGAACTCCGAAATATTTCGCGAGTTCGGCCTCCAGCTCCCTAGTTTTTTTGCCTTCGGTGATGAAGCCCGAGTCCATGACGCGCAGGACTTCCTCGCGCTCCTCGGCGCCAAGTACCGGCTCGATCTGCAGAATCTTGCTCATCGGTTTTCCTTTCTTTTGGTGTAGCAGACTGATTGGCAATTACGCGGAAGGCTTCCTGCATTCGACATTCAGGCTGACATGTTTCCCGCGTTCTTTATCCATGTGCGGAATGTACGACTGCGAATGGTCGTCGACAGTATTGTGAATCGTTTCCCGCCAGTCGTACCTGCGGACTTCGCGAAAGCCGCACTCTTCCAGCAGTTGCTGCAACGAAGCAAAGTCGTATGCGGTCTTGTGGTAGATCGTTGTGCCGGTCCCGACAATTTCCATTCGCCCGTAGACCGGGCCAAGAATCATGTCCAGCTTTTTGGTTTGCAAATAGACTTCTACGAGCGCTTCGAAATCGGGCACGCCCAGCCGCAGCACGCCACCAGGGCACAACACGCGCTTCCACTCCTCGAGCACCCGACGGACTTCGGTCCGGTCAAAATACTCCAGCATGTGCGAGGAGTAGATCAGTTCGGCTGATTCGTTCTCGAACATCGGAAGCGAGTCCGCGCCGCAACGGAAATCGATGTGCGGAAAGTTGGCGCGGTCCACATGGACGAAGTCCGGCAGGTAGCGCTTCCCGCAGCCCAGATGCAGCTTCAGTTTTCCGCTCTGCTCAATGCGCGGCGGCGGTGGCGTGCTGAGTACCGACGAACCAATCGATTGTTTTTCGGATGCCATCTCGCAACTCCGTGGGGGGTGTCCAGTCCAGTGCAGCCTTCATTTTTGAAACATCGAAAATCTTGCAGAGCGCTCCGTCCGGGCGAGCCGTGTCGTAGAAAAACTCTCCCGGCCAGTCGAGCAGCTCGCGAATGGTCTCCGCGAGTTCGCGCACCGAACAACCTTGTCCGCTGCCAAGATTTAGAATTTCGATTCCCTCGAATTCCCCGGCGGCGCGAACGATTCCCTCGGCAGCGTCCTCGACGTAGAGCCACTCGCGAATCGGTTTTCCCGATCCCCAGATTTCGACGCGCTTGCTGCCGCTTCTCTTTGCCTCCCAGATTTTACGAATCAGCGCCGTCAACGCGTGGGACTGGCTGGGATCGAGATGGTCTCCGGGACCGAACATGTTCGGAAGCACCAGGTGAATCGAACGAAAGCCGCATCCCTGTTGCCGATAGGCCCAGGAATGAACCCATTGCGCCTTGCGCGGCAGTTCTGTCGCCATCACCGATGGATGCAGCGGGCCATTCCACCACTCGGACTCGCGATAGATATTCGCGACGCCGGGATAGGTCGTATTACCCATGATGTTGACAAACAGTTTGACGCCGGCTTGCGCAACGGCACGAATCGCTTGAAATCCGATCATCAGATTGTCTTCGTAAATGTCCAGCGGGTGCTCGGCGTTATAGGAAATTCCACCGCCATGTTGCGCGCAGTTGATAAGAATCGCCGGGTTGACTTTTTCCAGGAATGCCGCGAGCGCCCCGTCTTTTCTGGCGTCCACGCCATTGCTCCGACTGCAAACGTGTACTTCATAGCCTCTTCCCGTGAACGCGCGGGACACGTGCGTCCCGAGGAATCCATTCCCGCCGAGAATGACAATCTTTTCCATGCGATTTCTTGCTCCTGTGACTAGCGCGCAGCCGCTGTTGAGGTCATTGTTGCCTCGTCCACGATTGCTTCCCGGTGTTTTACATACCAATCGATCGTGCGGGCGATCCCGGCGCGCAAGTCGGTTCGAGGCGACCACCCGCCTAGAGTGGCTGCCATTTTTCTGGTGTCGATAATCTTTCTTGGCGCGCCATCCGGCTTGTCAGTGTTAAAGACAAACCTGCCCTGCCAATCCGCGCCTTCTCGCACCATTTCTGCGAGATCCCTGATTGTGCATCCCCGGCCGCATCCCAAATTCAGGATTTCAATGTCGTTGTAACACTCGGTGGCCAGCGCAATCCCGTCGGCTGCGTCTTCCACATACATCCACTCGCGAATTGCGTTTCCCGTGCCCCAGATTTCTACTTCGTCGATTCCTGCTTGCTTAGCGTCCACAATCTTTCGAATCAGCGCACCCAAAGCATGTGAGCGGATAATGTCGAAATGATCTCCGGGACCATACAGGTTCGGCAAAACCAGATGAATCGATTGCTGGCCAGACTCCTGCTGCGAGGCCCACGCGTGAACCCACAACGCCTTGCGGGGCATGCCGTACGTCAGTACGGTCGGGTGCATGGGCCCGTCCCACCATCCGAGTTCGGTGTAAAGGTCCATTTTCCCGGGATAGGTGCAATTGGGAATAATGTTGACGAATTTTTTGATATTCGCGTGGCGAGCAGCACGCAAGGCAGTAAAGCCAATGAGCAGATTGTCCTCGTAAACAGCCACAGGACACTTCGCATTGTAGGCAATCCCGCCGACGTGCGCCGCGCAGTGCACCAGAATGTCTGGATTGGTGCGCCGAAGATACGCGAGCAGCGGCTGCTCCTGCCGTGCATCGATCCCGGTCCGGCGGCTGCATACATCGACCTGGAACCCCCGGCGTTTGAACGCGCTCGCGACGGTTGTTCCCAGAAAACCGGAACCTCCCAGGACCACGACTCTGGTCATGCGAACCTCCCTAAACCGTGGCGCCAACGCATTTGTGCTTTACGGTTCCTTCCAGAAGAATTTTTTCGCGCCGCAAATCGGCGTCCACCATGATGCGCACCAGTTCTCGAAACGTAGTTCGCGGACGCCAGCCCAGCTTTGCTTCGGCCCGGCGCGCGTCGCCCTGCAAATATTCCACTTCCAGAGGCCGGACATGCCGCGACTGCGTGATTACGTGCTCCCGCCAATCGAGGCCGAGATAGCTGAATGCTTCTTTCGCGAATTCCCGCACCGAGTGCGATTCGCCGGTGGCCACCACGTAGTCGTCCGGTTCCTGCTGCTGGAGCATTCGCCACATCGCCTCGACGTACTCCGGCGCGTAGCCCCAGTCGCGCATCGCGTCCAGATTTCCGAGTTCGAGCTTTTCCTGGATTCCCAGCTTGATTCGCGCCGCCCCTTGCGTAATTTTTCGCGTCACGAATGTTTCGCCACGGCGCGGGGATTCATGGTTGAACAGGATTCCGTTGGCGATCCACATCCCGAATCCTTCGCGATAAACCTTGCAGATGTGATACCCGCATAATTTTGCGGCAGCATAAGGGCTCTGGGGGGACATCGCCGAAAACTCGTCCTGCGGCGGAGGCGTCGAGCCGAACACTTCGCTGGTGCATGCGTTATAGATTCTTGGCTGGATGTTCAATTCGCGGACGCTTTCGAGCAAGCGAATTGTGCCGAGCACAATCGAGTCCGCGCTGTATTCCGGAATTTCGAAGCTGACCATTACGTGGCTCTGCGCGCCCAGGTGATAAATCTCATCCGGACGGATCAGCCGCAACAGGCGGCCCAACGAACTGGCGTCGGTCAGGTCTCCGCGCACAAACTCGATTCGGTCGGAACCGAACGCCTGAAAAAGATGGTCGATGCGTCCGGTGTTGAAGCTGCTGGCGCGGCGCACCAGGCCAAACACCCGATGCCCTTTTTCCAGCAAAGTTTCGGCCAGGTATGAGCCATCCTGGCCGGTCAGTCCCGTAATGAGTGCTGTGGTTGGCATCGTTGATTTCTACCTTTAGAGTCTCTCCTGAAAAAATGTCATGGTCGGTTTCAGATCGCTGGCGCGACATCGGCGATATCCACTTCCGCCGCGATCGAGCGCATGATCAAATCGATGGAAACGACGATGCGAAATTTATTCTGCTTTCGCACCAGCATCCCTTCGAGCCCCTCCAGCGGGCCGCGATGTACTCGCACACGCCTTCCAATCTGGAGATAAGGATGCGGCTCCGCGCTGAATTTGCGGTTCAGCTTCTCGCGCAGCGCCTCAATTTCCGCTTTTTCCAATGGAACAGGACAGCCGCTGAAACCCACCAGCCTCGCCACGCCCGGAATCTGGAGTACGCGCAGTCGCTCGCGCAACGCCGGCCGCACAAAGATGTATCCGGGAAAAAGCGGTAATCGCAGCGTTACGCGCCGGTCTTTCCATATTCGCGAACTGTTATACAGAGGCAGGAAATGCTCGACAAAACGCTCCGACAATTGGCTCGCCACCGTTTTTTCGTGGTTGGCCCGCGTCTGCGCGGCATACCAATGGAGCTCTTCGTTTTCGAAAATCAATTCCGGTGCGTGACAAAGTGAAGGAGTTGCCGTCGCCAACGCCATCTAAAATTCTCCTGTTGGTTTTTTCTATACCGGGACACAGCTTCGCCCCGTCACCTACAGCGGCAAATCCCACTCAACTCCCATATCGACAGACAGTTACGGGGACTGCAAACCGCTATTCATGCCCTTGCGAGACTCGCGGACGCCCATGAAACCGCATCCACACTCTTTGACTTCTTCTGTTCAGTCGAAAGCTGCTCGCGGACATCTGCGCCATTTGCGCGGCAGCGCCACGATAAATTTCCACTGCAAATATCCTGACCGGATCGTCCGGATCGGATTCGTCCCAGAACGAATTCAAAATTAGCCACACCATGCCTATTGCAAATGCAACGCATGTGCCGAGAAAAATAATCAGCAAGCGCGGCGGATACGACTTCTGCTCGGGCACGCTGGCCGGGTCCAGAACTTTTACGCTGGGGGTCTCTTTCACTTCCTGCACTTTCGCCAGTTCGTATTCCCGCGTCAGCGTTTCGAATACCGCTTCCTGCACCCTGGTCCGGCGAAATAGATCCGCATAGGTGACGCCAAGCAAAGGCAATCTGCGAATCGATGGGTAACTGGAATCGGTCGACGTTCTGCCAGAGGGGGATGCGCTTCCGTCTTTCTCGCCGCCGATCTTTGCGAGTTCCTTCTTCAATTGAGCAATCTGCGCGTAAACCGAGCGGACGCGAACGTTGTCGTTGGAATAGACCTGCTTTAATCCCTCGAGCTCAGATTCCGCGGCGATCATCTGGCCTTCCAGAGTGGCGGCGCCTTCGATCATGGCCTTGCCCTGCGCCTGTATATCGATGGCCGCGTTCTTGCTTGAAAATTCGCTGAACTGCTTTTCCGCATCCGCCAGATCGAGTTGCACGGCTTTGAGTCTTTCTTCCAAAAACTCACGTTCGCGATGCGCCGATGAAGTGCTCATCTGATTCACCACGCGGTTCAGTTCCGCGGTGTATTCCTGCGCGATCCCCGCAGCGCGCTGCGGATCGGCGTCCGTCACCTGGACGGTGAGGATTCCGCTTTTGCGGTCTTCGAAGATGTCGCTGTTTTTCGCCAGGTCTTTTCGCGCATCCTGCTCGTAACGATCGCCATAGACTTTGCGCAGCTGGAATTTCTCAATAATGTCGTCCTGCACGGTGCGGCTTTGCAGAATTCCGATAAACAGCGCGCCAGAACTTTTCAATCCCAGCAGCCCCCCGGCAAGCGTTCCCAGGCTCGACCCTGCCGCGCCGCCGGAAGATGCCAGCAGCGCCATGCCGGCCCCGGCGTTCGCCTGGTCCGGCGGCATCAAGTGCGCCGAGGACACGTATTGCTTCGGAATCAAAAACGCCACGACGGTGGACAACAGGAACCCGGCTGCCCATGCACCGCAAAACTGCCTGCCGGCGGTCCCACAAGCGGCGCAATCGCGTGACCAGCCTTTGCTTTCCGGCAAAATCCTCAGCCGGGACAGGGCCGACAGACGCCATGGTCGCATCGACTCGTTCGTCCATCGTGAATGGATGCTTCTCAATCATCTTTTTCTTTCCGGAGAAAATCCGATTTCCATGCTTGCCGTAACATTGTTTTGCGGCCCGTTGAACAGCAGCGGAAAACGCGAAATATGCTCGACCTGCACCGCGCTTTTTATATACAAACCGCCGCGCAAATACGTCTCATTGGCGATGCCGTAGTCCTGCCAGTCGCCTCCCTGGGGAATGAAATCGGCGCTCACTGAATTTCGCTGGTAGGAAAATCAAATCGTATTCTGCGGCGATATCCAATACGTGAACCAGCAGCGGATTGCATGCCCCTCACGCCCCACGGTGTTGCCAATCAGGTTCCCGGCGTTGGTGTTCCCGTCGGGATAATCGCCGTTAAAATAATTCAGGCGTCCGCTGTTGACGTTCGAATGCGCCAGCGCCCCGGTTTCGGTCGAAACTCCCTGAATGTGAAAATCAAGCTTTGGCAACCACGGCATGCGCGTGAAATAAAGCCCCGGATGCCAGGGATTTCTTGCAGGGTTCTCGACGGGGAGAATGTCGTCCTCGGCATACGCGTCGCCATAGAGAACAACGTAGCTGCGCACCTTCGGCACATAAAAAACCCAATCCATTTCAGACTCGTTGTCACCCGGAACGGATTTGAGCGATGGATTCGCGATCCCGAAATAGCTATCGAGTACGTTTCGTGCCGTGAACGGACTGCCGCCGGTCCCGCCAATCATCGTCCTGCGCGAAAACCCCAATTCCAGAAATGGAAATGGTTTTACGTTGATTTTTTGTCCGTAAACGAATGGCCGCGGAATATAGGAATGGCCTTCCAACCGTCCGAAAAACTGATCGATTCGGACAGGCCCCAAATGTTCCAGAACTCCCGGCAGGTGAAACGGTTCCGGATTCACCAGCCGCACCATTTTGACTGGCTCGATGTTGTTGCTCCACATCAGCGAATCCAGCGACGGCCCCCACGCCAGGCTTTGTCGTCCAATCACGATCTGCCAGTTGCTCAGGTTGACCGTGGCGTAGGTATCCAGCAATTGCGCCCGATTGATCGAGGTCAGCGGCCCGGAACGAACTTGCGACAGGTTTACAAAATCCACCTGAGCAGTGACGTTTCGCACCGAATCGGAAAGCGCCGGCGCGGACGGCGCGTGCTGATATTCGGCGCGGACATAAAACGCGACAGGCCCTGCTGTTGCGGAAAACGAGCCACCAGCCTGTCCATTTGTGCCGCGTTCGAAGGGGCGCCCGTAATCGTAAGAAACGGTTTGCCCGAAGTGATAGCCATCGGTCAGCGGGGGCCCGCTGATCGACACAGTTCTTGCATAAACAGTTTCGAGGTTGGCCGAAAAATTGCTGCCTCCACCTAAAAGATTTATTTCGTGCGCGAACTCCTGCGCGAGGCGGATTTGCAACCGCACCGCCTCTTCATTCGAGGACTGATCCCGTTGCAATCCTTCCTCTGCTTCCGCCGTCAGGCGCGCGCATTCGATGCGCGTCCACGGTTTCAAGCCCATAATTTCGGAATTCACATATCGCAACGCGGCCAGCCTTTCGAACGCAGGATAGACCCAGCTATCGAGCGGAACGAATGTGGACCCCATGTTGTGGCGGTCTCGCTGCTCTTCAGAAGTCTCCATGCCGGACAAGTTGCTCCAGCCGCCGCCTCCCACTTCCGCATCATGATGCAGACGATACATCTCGCGGACGACTAACCATCCAATCGCTCCGCCAACCACCACGTCCGACGGAAAATGCTGTTTGCCGGCCACGCGCGAGGCGCTGATCGCTGTCGCGAGTCCATACACCCCCACTTTCGTGAATGGGCTCGGATATTCATGGGCAATGACACTGGCAATCGACCACGCAACTGCGGAGTGGTCGGAAGGAAATGAGACGCCGTGTTCGAAAAATTTCCCTAGCGCATCCCCCTGATTGGGCCGTTGCCTTCCGAAGGAGTACTTGAACGCAGTATCCACTGCAAAACTGTCGATCGCCGCTTCACCTGCGAGAATCCCGGTCTCTCTCTGATGATCGTCGTGGGACAGCTTGCTCCACAGATAGAGTCCGCCGCCCGCGCCAACCATGGAATAGACTCCGTAGTTGGAAAAGCTCGAATATCGATTCAACTTCGCCATATCCGTCGAAAGCGCAGGGGTAACTGCCCCATCCGTTGCGAAAAAGCCACCTGTAACTGCCGCCAGTGGAAACAGCCATGAGCCGTCCGCCCAGCGAAGATGGGTTGGACTGGTCCAGATGGCTTTTTGATCGGTCAAGAGATTCTTCAAGAACGGCACTCCCAGAGAGTTCGAATTTGCAATTGCGGGCTCATAGCTGTCATCCACCTGGCTGCTGAGCGGAATGAGTGGCGAATTCCGGTCATTGGTGTTGGCAACTGCCATCGCAGGCAGTTCACCGCCTTGCTGGTCTTGTGCACTTGATGAACCACTCGCAAAAATCGTCATAATCATCAGCAAGCAACCAACTAGCGTGAAGTCAGCCCTCCTTCTAGAAGCTATTGCACAACCCTCCGCAAGACGATCATGAAGCAAGCGATATGA
>CAZUNI010000072.1:0-12852 GCA_964622265.1 uncultured Acidobacteriaceae bacterium
ACCCCCGACCCTCTGATTACAAATCAGATGCTCTACCAACTGAGCTACGCCAGCACGGCGCAAACCGAGGAAATATAACAAAAGGGTACGAAAATTGCAAGGGCACCCTGTGGAAGACCTGTGCAAACCTCACCCCGTTGCAAGTAGGCCGAATCTAGGGCCTACACCAACGCTCGATCTTCAAGTCCGTGCTGGAAACTTTATTCTACACCTTTGGAGCGGTAGTGGGAAAATAAATCTTTCCGCTCACTTTTCCCTCCGCCAGGTCATTTCCACGCGCACGGGTATTTCGTTCTTCACAGGCATAGCCAGGAGCGACGGCGGATCGATTTTGAAATCGGTCAGCGTGGCCGGAATGGTTCCTGAGATTCCCGTCTCACTCCCCTTATTGACCTTTTGAAATGGAACATGATTATACCGGGCCGTCTGTCCAGCGAATTGAACCTCCAGATCGGCATATATCGTTTCCAATGTGGCTGCGTCTTCGGATAAGTGTGTGCGGACCGTGACAATGGGGAACTGCCCTCCTCGCGCGACTTGAAGAGTGTGAAGATCGCGGTTACTGTCCCCTGAATCGAAGGATTTAACGGGCGCGGCGATCAGGAAATCGCACTGTCCAGAATGGCAAACGCCTTTACCCTTCGCCGCGTGGCTGACCGCTTCCACTTGGTGCAATGGGTGAGACACGTGATACGTAAGGCTGGATTGCTCCAGAACCCACTGACTATCCGTTTGAGCAATGGCCGGAACCACGAAGAACAAAACAGCTGTGAATATCTTTACCTTTTTAATCACAACTCCCCTTTAGAACTTAATCGACACGGACAAAATGGAGGCTCCATAAGCCGCCGCCGTTATGATGGCGACCGCTCCATGAGCGCTGGCGATCCCGTGAACTTTTTCTCCACGACTTTTTTGTTCGAAAGCAATCGCCCCAAGAATGGGTGTAAGGATCATTCCCGGGCCGTGAACCCAGGCGAGGGCCTTATGCAGGCGAATAGGCCCGCGAGTTTGGGTTCCAGGAATTTTGGGCGCCCGGATTGCATACCAGGCACTCATGAAATACAAATCCCCCGTCACCGAGCCGAGAGCAAGATGCGCATAGCGATCGGCGGAACTGGTGTTCTTACCTCCAGCCCCGGGCCCCAAAATGACCGTTGCGAGCAGAGGAATGGTATCGATTAAGCCGAGCCGCTGGTGGATCTTGAGCATGTGAGATCGCTTATCGAGCCTCGCCTGATCCTGTGCGCTTCCCTGGGCCTGGGTCGAAGAGAATCCGAGTTCCTGCAATGAAAGCACGCCAGCCAGGGTCAGATTGATCGTTTGCCTGGCTCCGCTCGTCACGGTCACTTTGGATACGTTGGTACTGAAGCCATCCGCCGAAACGGAAATCTCGTAGTCCCCGGGCGTGAGGCTCGGCACATTGTAGAGACCGGCGGAATCGGATTGAGTATCCACGGTCTGGCCGGTCGCAACATTCTTGACGGCCAATTTTGCGCCCGGAACAGCTTTCCCGGACGTGTCGACAATCGTGCCGGACAGCCCAGCGCCGCCATCCTGGGCACGCAACGGCGCAACTGTTAAGACCGAAACCGTAAGAAGCCCTAGGAGAAACAAAACTTTCGTCCGATACACGTTCATTGAGGTCCTTCCCAGCAATCTCGCAATTCTGATCATTTCGAAGACAAACCAAAAATGTGGCAAGCCCCGACAGACGAAGGATGCAAGAATTACTTCCGCGGTTGTAGTCGTCAGGCATGAATTACAAGACAATCGCCCATAGCGCGACCTCACCGACAGTGAGAGAATACACTTAGGAGTACGCAAATGCAGCAATCTAGAAAGACCGTCATTACCACTGGCCTGGCAGTCTTCGCGATAGCGGGCGCGGTCCTTCTCTATTCCGGCCTGCGGCGCGGCGAAGCGGCTGAGGCTTCGCCATCTGCGGAGCTGTTTTCGGAAATTCCTGCCGGAGCGCCGACCCTGGTTTACGCCGATCTGACAGCCATTCGTGCTTCCACATTTTATAAGCAGCGGCCCGATCACGGGCCGATTGCGCTGCCGGACCGCGATTATGCGGAGTTCGTGCAGTCCACCGGATTCGATTTCGAGAAGGATTTGGATCGCGTCGCGATGGCTGCGTGGCCCGCTGGGACGGGACAGGAAAAAAATAAGCCGGCGCAGCAGAAAATCATCCTGGTGGCTGAGGGGCGTTTCGACCAGCGCAAGATACGTGATTATGCAACACGGAAAGGAAAGCTGGACCGCCAGCAGGGGCATGAAGTATTTCAGTTTTCCAACAACGGGCGCCCCGGCGTGAGTTCGCTCACTTTCCTGAACGACCATCGTGTGGCAATCGTGGAGGGTCCGAGCATCGCTCCGCTGCTGGAGCATCGCGATGAATCCCCGGCCCGCGACCCTGCGCGCCAACGCGCGGCGCGCGTGGAGGGGGCGGCTGTGTTTGTAATCGCGCGCGCGCCGACGGCGCCTGAGAATTTCTCTCCTGGAGGAGCGCAGGCCGCACAACTGTTGAGCATCGCGAAGTCAGTGCAGTGGATCACGCTGGCGGCGCGTCCCGAGGGAGATAATTTGCGGCTTTCGCTGGAGGGTGAATGCCAGACGGCTACCGATGCGCGGCAGCTCCAGTCGGCGCTGCAATTGCTGCGCATGCTGGGGCAGGCGGGACTGGAAAGTCCCAAGACTCGCAAGTCGATGGACCCGGCGATGTTTGAGGTGGCTGAGACTTTGCTGAAGACGGCGGACGTTAGCGCTACGGCGGAGCGGGTGCGGATTTTGGTGGAGCTCACGCCGGATATTTTGAAGCTAAGTGGCAATAAGAAGCCTTGAGTGTGACAGACTTGAGTCTGTCCGGGGTTGGTTTAGTTGTTTGGGTTGGTTTGTTGGCCGTACAAAAGTCAAAGGCGGACAGACTGAAGTCTGTCCTACTGGGAGGAGTTAATCCGCTGAGGCGGCATAGCGCAGGTATCGCATGGGGTTGACTGGGGCGCCGTTGATGCGGACTTCGTAGTGGACGTGGGGGCCGGTGGAACGTCCACTGACGCCGACGTTGCCAATGGTGTCGCCGCGCCGGAGTTGCTCGCCTGCTACTACGTTAAACGTGGAGAGATGGCCGTAATAAGTTGTGAGCCCGTACCCATGGTCGACCACTACCAGGCGTCCGTATCCCGCCCGCTCATCGGCTTCGATTACGACGCCGTCCGCTGTTACACGGACCGCATCGCCGTATTGCGAAGAGATGTCCATGCCGGTGTGGAACGCGCCCTCACCGCTGAACGGGTCCATACGCTCGCCGAAACTTCCCGTGATTCGACCAATCACAGGCCACAGGCTCGGCGTGGACGTCATATCGTTCAAACCCGGCGATGACAGCAGGCTCAGGCCGCCCGTCGGAAGGGCTGCGGCGGTTATATTCTTTTCCAGGAAGTTAAACTGCGCCACGGATTGGTCGTATCCATTATTCGAGCTGGCGGAAACGGTGTCCACGCCGAATGGGCTCTGGCGGAAGCGCATGAATCCGTAGGTCATGGCCACTTCGGTGGCCAGCGATTGCAGGGAGTTCAGGCGCTGGTTGGTATCCTGCACCGAGGTTTGCAATTGCTCGTAATTGTGCTTGAGAGTGTCCTGCTGGCGGCGCAATGCATTGTAATTGCCGACCTTCCAGAGCATCCTTGTGTATGATCCGGCTGCGGCAACCACGGTCATGCCGCCTACTACCGCCAGGACTGCCAGCAGATGAAGCACGTAAAGAGGGACGGTAATCTTGCGAACTGTCCCTTTGCGGCTGGAGGCCACAAATAATGTATAAGCTTCTGGCTTCATGGTCAAAAGTTTCGAAAAACCAATTATTTAGCTTTCGAGATTGCTGACGCCGCTCATCCCCTGAACGGCATTTGATTTACTTCCGACGCCGGCCGTTTGAACCGAGAGCCTTGGTTCGAAACCCGCCCTAGTCTAGGTTCAGGCTAGGGGGAGAGTCAACCCCTATTTCCCGATTGGGGATAATCAATTTTTTTATGGCAGACATTAACTTGAGCCCGTAGCCCGGCGTTGTTCAACCCTTACCCTTACTATTACCGTGACTCCTATGAGAGCATACCGGAGGGATTCAGGACAACTGTACTGATGGCCAGTGAAAAAGAACTGATCGAGAGGACAGCCCGGAAGTTCGCGGCCCGAGCCAAGCCTGACTTGCGCATTGGCATTGGGGATGATGCCGCGGTGATCCGGCCCCGGAAGGGCTATGAGATGGTTGTAACCACCGACGCCTTTCTGGAAGGCGTCCACTTTTCGATTGGCGTCCATTCTCCCGCGGAGATCGGCTACAAGGCGCTGGCGCGCGCCACCAGCGACGTGGCCGCGATGGGTGCGCGACCTTTATATTTTTTCGTGAATCTGGCCCTCCCCGACTCTCGCACAGGCAAATGGTTTGACTCCTTTCTGGCGGGAATGTCGCGGGCGGCGCATCGGTTTGAGCTGGTCCTTGCCGGGGGCGATACGACGAAACGCCCCCAGGTCGCCATCAATATAAGTGTGATTGGCGCAGTTCTGCCGGGGAGAGCCATCCTGCGGTCAGGGGCGCGCCCGGGGGATTTGCTCTGTGTGAGCGGCAGACTGGGCGAAGCAGACCTGGGACTTCGGGTGATCCAGCTGGGTTGGGACAAGCGGACAAAGTGGAAGAGGCTGCTTCGCAAGCAATTCTATCCCGAACCGCGGCTGGAATTGGGCCAGTGGTTGGCAGAGAAGAAAATCGCCAGCGCGATGATCGATACTTCCGATGGATTATCTACAGATTTGGGGCATATCTGTGAAGCGAGCGGCGTTGGGGCGCGAGTTTGGGCAGCGAAGATTCCCAAAGTTAAGATACCGAATCAGCTTGGCCTGGACGCGCTGCGGCTTGCGCTTGACGGGGGAGAGGATTACGAATTGCTCTTTACCGTGCCGAGGCGCCTGGCTGGACGACTGCCGAAAACAATCAGCGGGGTCCCGATCACTGTGATCGGTGAAATCACGCGCGAACGGAAAATTCTTTTGGTGGACGAGCAGGGGCGTACCACGCAACTAAGAAATCAGGGTTGGGACCCATTTCGCAGTCGAACCACCAGGAAGCAAGGATAGTTCCAATCAGCGCGGCTGGCCGGTGGAGATCGGTGTTTGCTTCGGCGGCGTCACCGGTTGGGGCGGCGTTTTCGGCGTAGGAGCGATTTCTCCCGGGGGTGTGCTGCCCCCTGAGGGAACATCGTGGCTGGTGGGCTCCTCAGACGCCTCGGTTGGTGCACTGTCCGGGGTATCTACCTTCACGGTTTTCGTCAGCGCCACTTTTTCCAGGGGCACTACATTTTGAAAGGCCTCGACAGGCTTTCCCGCGAGTGCACCTTGCATGAACTCCAGCCAGATCGGCAACGCCGCCACTGCTCCGGTTTCCGGCTTACCCAATGAGACGGCCTTATCGTCAAAGCCGACCCATACGCCGGCGGTCAACTGCGGGGTGAACCCGAGGAACCAGGCGTCTGTGAAATCGTTGGTGGTGCCGGTCTTTCCACCCGCCGGGCGGCCCAGGGCTCGCGCAGGCATACCCGTTCCGAACTGCACTACATCTTCCAGCATGGCCGTCATGGTGCGCGCGACGTCCGGCTGGACCACATCGTGAACGGCGGGATGGGCCTGCTCGAGCAGCGCGCCGTCGTAGGAGGTGACGCGGCGAATCATGTGCGGGTCGATGCGTACGCCGTCGTTGGGGAAAACGGTGAACGCTGACGTGTGTTCGAGCAGATTCAGATCAGCCGCGCCCAGCGTAATCGGCAGGTAAGGCGGTAAAGCGCTGGTGATGCCGAACCGGCGGGCCATATCGATCACGCTGTTCATTCCGATTTTTTCGGCCAGTTTTACGGCGGGGACGTTGCGCGAGCCTTCGAGCGCGCGGCGCAGGGTGATCAGGCCTTCGAATTTTTCATCGTAATTGTGCGGCGAGTATGGCTGGCCGCCGCTCATGGTCGTAAATGGAGCGTCCAGGATGGTGTCGAAGGGAGTGAATCCCTGTTCGACGGCGGCGGAATAGACATAAATCTTGAAGGACGAGCCGACCTGACGCTGCGCTTGCGTGGCGCGATTGAATTTCGATTCCTCGAAGCTGTAGCCGCCGACCATGGCTTTGATTTCGCCGGTGGGATTGTCGATGGCCACCATGGCGGCCTGCGGGCCGACGTTTTGTTCAAGTTGGACATGCGCGACAGCGCCGTTAGTTTCCTTGATCGAAAACTCCGCAAGATCTCCCGCCGTCAGGATTTCTTTGGGCGACTTATGGCCTGTCCATGCGAAATCGGGCTGGGTGAGCAGCGCGTGATACGGACCGATTTTCACTGTCGCGGCTTTGTCGTCCACGGCTGTGACCAGGCCTTGCACGTAGTCGCCTTTGTTGATTGGCCAGCGCCAGTCGTCGTCCTCGTAGGAATCCAGCGTATCTTGATGGCTGCGCAGGATGTTGTCGAGACGGCCGCGCCAGCCGTGGCGGCGGTCGTAAGCGTGAAGCCCGTCGCGGATGGCCTGATTGGCGGCGCGTTGGTCGTCAACGTTGAGTGTCGTATAAACGCGCAGGCCACGTTCGTGCACGGTTTCCGTGCCGTAGGTGCTCTCCAGATACTTGCGGATTTCCTCGACGAAATATGGGGCCAGCGTATTGCGCGGGGCAGAGACGTGCAGACCCATGGGTAGCGCAACGGCCTGCCGCGCTTGCGCATCGGTTATTTTTCCAGCGTGGGCCATGCGGTCTAGGACTACATTGCGCCGGGCCAGCGCACGCTGCGCGTGAAGAATTGGAGAATAGCTCGGACCCCGGATCATGCCAGCCAGCAGAGCAGCCTCGGGCAGGGTCAGCTTGCCGACGGGTTTGCCGAAATAATATTCCGACGCCGCCTCAAATCCGTAATTTCCATGAGAAAGATAAATCTGGTTGCAGTACATTGCCAGAATCTGCTGCTTGGAATAATGACGTTCGATCTGAATCGCCAATAAAGTTTCCTGAATCTTGCGGCGCATGCTGCGATCGGAGCGATCCAGAAACAGCGTTCCCGCGAGCTGCATCGTCAGGGTGCTGGCGCCTTCGGCGACGCGGTGCGCCAGGATGTTTCTCCACGCCGCGCCGGCGACACGCGTGAAATCCACGCCCCAGTGCTCCTCAAAATGCTGGTCTTCCGTGGTAAGGATTGCGTCTTTCAGCAGCGGGGGAATTTGCTCATAAGTGAGAAGGATGCGCCGCTGCAGAGCAAAGCTGCCGATAATCTGGCCGTCGTCGGCATACAGTTCGGTGACGATGTCCGGGCGGAAATCCTCGAGCGCGTGAATCTGCGGGAGATCGCTGGAATAGACAAAGACTAGTCCAGCCAGCGCGCCGATCGTAATCGAGGCCAGCAGCAGCAGGGAAAAAGCGACTCGCCCCACAACTTTTCGGCCACGCAGTCGCAATGTGATCGGCGGAAGATCTACCATGAGGAATTCATTCTAGCGCAAACGTGCGAAGCCAGTCCGGCGATCCGCAAAGAAGGATCAGGAAGAAACAACAGTCCTGCGCCGATGAATCAGAAATGCGCCAACGGTGACGGCAAGAGCCAGCACCAGCATGCTGCTGTCTCGAATCAACGTCCACGGACCGAGCTTCTCGCTGTTTCCGAAGCAGCCGCAGACGATTTCCAGGCCAAGGATGTACGCGCGCGTCATTGCGGCGATAAAGACTGCGAGCAGGCCGCTGGCGATCAGGCCGGTCCAGCGAAGTCCAATGCCGATCAGGAGCGCCAGGCCGAGAAGCAATTCAAACCACGGCATGAACCGGGCCACGAGCTCCACGGCCCACAGGGGAAGCAAATTGTACGAATTGATGGCCATGCCGAAGAAGAAGTAATAATCGCCGAAGTGCCACCCGCCATTGAAATAAAGCTTGGCAAAGGCGGCATAAGCAAAGATTGCGCCGAGAATGAAGCGGCCCAGAAAAAGCAGCACCCGAGGCAAAGTTCCCGGGCGCGTGGACGATTCCGAAACGGCGGCGATTGTGGCCATAGCGTGTCGATGTAAATGAAAATTACTGGCGCAGCAAATAATCCAGGTATTGCTTCAACAGGGGGTAGGCCACGCCGCCACCGGGAAGCGCTTCGGTCTTTCCGTGGGATGTCACATAAATGGTCGGCGTCTGGTTGACGTTTCGCTGGACTCCCATCGCATGGTCGCGTTCAATGGAGGAGTTAATTTCTTCCATGTGAGCCGCTTCATAATCGCGAATTTTTTTCAGCTTCAGCGCGGAAACGTCCGTCGTGATGGCTTCGTCGATCTTTCCGTTCGGGGACCATTTTTCCTGATTATCGAATAGCGCGCGTTCCACGGGTTCAAACTGGCCGAGCCGCGCAGCCGCATTTGCCAGCCGGGCAGCATCATGCGAGTACGGGTGGATATCGAGGGGAAAATCGCGGTGGATCAGATAGACCTTGCCGGTGTTCACATAATTGTCGATGACCATCTTCAGGCTGGATTCATAAAAGTTCCGGCAGGCGGGGCACTGGAAGTCCTCGAAGACTTCCATGGTGATCGGCGCGCTTTTCGATCCCAGCGCTTTTACGCCCCCGGTGTCGCTGGCCATCGACGCTGGCTTGGAGGCCGGCTTAGTCTGCGGACGGGCTGACGCGCCGGACACGAGAATAGTCCCTGCAAACAGAAAAATTCCGACGCGACCGATGGAAGACAGTTTCACAGGCGCTCTCCTGGGTTTTGGTGCAACCTGCGTATTCTAACCCTAAATTCCATATCCGTGCACTCACAGACGTAGACGGTGACTTTAAGGTTTTGGTTATCTTGAAATTACGGTCCCAATAAAGTCCGGGTTTAATAGAAGAGGGTTACATCTGAAGAGGGGCCATTGTAAACAAAAAGGAAGTATTGAAGCAAATCCCTGCCCATTAACATTATGATTTCTTGATCTTCGTGGGTTTTCCACCTAAGTTGGCAGCCAATTACTCGCTCCATCGGCATGTCGGTAACGTTCATTCCGGGAAAGGTGATGTTTGCAGGGTAAACTTTTGAGTTTCCCTGTCCGTGAGGAGTCCCCGTAGCAATTTCGTCGAAATGCGGGATTCCAAGGGACGTGAAAACTGAATCGTCAACTGCTGTCGCGGAAGCTCCCGTATCTACAAGTGCAAATCCTGACACGGCCGCCGGAATCGGCAATCCTTTTTCGCTCAAATGCTGTTTCAGCGCGCTGGGAATTCCAATTTCCACAGACACAAGCGCACCTGTATCGTTGAGGGTACGGCCATGTTTTTCCGACCAATGGAAGAAATTAAAGACGGGCATGAAGTAGGCCAAGAGCTAGCGCCTGATTTCTGTACACTTCCTCTTGTTCGCTTATTCTCTTGACCAGGAATGACTCACAACCGAACCTCTTGACACCCTCGGTGTAAGCATTTTGAGCGGAATCGTAAGCCCCTACAAACTCTTCTCCACGAATTAGGGCGAACTTACCCTCATGGTTATTCAAGAGGTCTGCCTTCATTTTCGCGAATAATTCGAGTTCTTTTTCTAGAGCCATTTTTGCACCGTATGGGCTATCAAAACTATACGTCTAGCGACGGAGGGGGACGCGGGGATCATATAGCAGGATTTCTTGTATTGCAACGACTAGCCTGTGTGCCTTCCACAGCACTACCGAGGGCCATTATATCAAACAATTCTTGCATTGTCTGAATATAGTCGGCGGACCAACGAGGTAATTCCCCCGTGCCTCATTGCAATTGCGGTTGTTGGCTGAGCTACGAAAGACTAGGGGCCAAAAGAGCGGAGAGGACCGACATTAGTCTATTCCAATATCGTATAAGTTACTGTAAATAAGCGAGATAAAGATCATCAAAATACTTGACAATGTCACACTCACCCTATATAATCCCCCTCGTCTTTGTACTCATGCTGGGCTTTTGCCTCGTGTGAGGGTCTGAAGGAGGCCATTCGCAATGAGTAAGATCATAGGAATCGACCTGGGAACAACAAACTCCGTCGTCGCCGTCATGCAGGGCGGAGAATCGGTGGTAATCCCCAACCAGGAGGGGGGCCGTACTACCCCGTCGGTGGTGGCCATCACCAAAACTGGGGAGCGGCTAGTGGGACAGGTCGCCAAGCGGCAGGCCGTCACGAACCCCGAGAATACAATTTATTCAATTAAGCGCTTCATGGGGCATCGCTACGATGAGGTCGGCGAGGAACTGAAGCGAGTTCCCTACAAGGTCACCAAGGGGCCGCATGACGATGCGCGCGTTGACATTTTCGGCAAAGCATACAGCCCGCCGGAAATCTCCGCGATGATTTTGACCAAGCTGAAGACCTCCGCCGAAGATTTCCTGGGCGAGAAGGTCACCAAGGCTGTGATTACCGTTCCCGCTTACTTCAACGACAGCCAGCGGCAAGCCACCAAGCAAGCCGGCGAAGTGGCGGGGCTCGAAGTGCTTCGCATCATCAATGAGCCGACCGCGGCAGCACTGGCCTACGGCCTGGACAAGAAGAAGGACGAAACCATCGCCGTGTATGACCTGGGCGGCGGAACCTTCGACATCTCGATTCTGGAAGTGGGCGAAGGCGTCGTCGAAGTGAAATCAACGGCCGGCGATACGCACCTGGGCGGCGATGACATCGACAACGCCATCGTCGATTGGCTGGTTTCGGAATTCAATAAGGACCAGGGCATCGATGTCAGCAAGGATCGCATGGCCATCCAGCGCCTGAAAGAAGCCGCGGAGAAGGCCAAGATCGAACTATCGCAAGTGCAGGAGACTGACATCAACCTGCCCTTTTTGACGGCAAATGCATCTGGTCCGAAACACCTGCAACTGAAACTGACCCGCGCAAAGCTGGAACAGTTGATGGAAGGCATCCTCCAGCGCACGATCGGGCCCACCAAGCAGGCGCTTTCCGATGCGGGAGTCACACCGGATAAGATTGACGAGGTCGTTCTGGTTGGCGGCTCAACGCGTATTCCCCGCGTGATGCAGATCGTGAAGGATTTGTTCGGCGGCAAGGAACCGCACAAGGGCGTCAATCCGGACGAAGTGGTCGCGGTGGGTGCGGCGATTCAAGGCGGCGTGCTGGGCGGCGAAGTGAAAGACATCCTGCTGCTCGACGTAACTCCGCTGTCGCTGGGCGTCGAAACCCTGGGCGGCGTAATGACCGCGCTGATCCAGAGGAACACGACGATTCCGACGCGTAAATCCGAAACGTTCTCGACGGCGGCTGACAATCAGCCCTCCGTGGAAATTCACGTGATGCAGGGGGAACGCAAGCTGGCGTCGGATAACCGGACGCTGGGCAAGTTCCACCTGATGGGGATACCACCGGCTCCGCGCGGTATGCCGCAAATCGAAGTCACGTTCGACATCGACGCCAACGGCATCCTGAACGTGTCGGCAAAGGATCACGCGACCAATAAGGAGCAGAAGATCACCATCACCGCCTCCACCGGCCTCAGTAAAGAGGAAGCCGAGAAGATGCGGAATGACGCCGAAGCGCACGCGGAAGAGGACAAGAAGAAGCTCGCGGAAATCGAGGCTCGCAACATTCTCGACAACCGCGTGTATCAGATGGAGAAGTTGCTGAGCGAAAATCGCGAGAAGCTTTCCGAAGGCGATATCAAACCGGTGGAAGAGGCTGTAACCGCCGCGAAATCGGCGCTGGCCGGAGGCATTCTCGAGCAGATTCAATCGGCGACGCAGGAACTCGAGAAGGTGTCGCACAAGCTTGCCGAAACGCTGTACAAGACGGCGCAGGCCAGCGGAGCGCAAGCCGGAGCGGCAGGCGGCTCCCCCGATGGAGGCTCCAGCGGGGCGGGCGCAACGAATCCCGGGGCGAGCGCGCCACCTCCCGGCGAAGTGATCGACGCCGAGTACGTGGACGTCGATGAATCCAAGAAACCGAACTAAGCGAGACGTATTCGCCGGGGGAAGGCTTGCCCTTCTCCTGGCGGAGAACTTTTGCATTTCCCAGGAGTTTTCATTTGACGACGTACGAGGGGATCAAGCGGACAGGGCCGCCCCAAGCCATTCAGAAGTTGCGCGAAGAGTTTTACATGGCGCAGTTGACGCTTTCCGATACGCCCAGCGCGGACTGGAAGCGCCTGTTTTATGAAACGCAGCAATCGCCTTCGCCGGATTTTCCTCCGCGCGCGGTGGACATCAGCGGCAACGTGATTCGCTTTCGCACCGATTCCGCCAGCATACAGGCGAAAACCGCCTGGGTGGACCGCTGGATCGAGCGCGCCAACCAGAAGGAAGCGGCCATGGGGGGCAAGATGGATGAAGAGCGCAAGCGCCGCCGCGAAGAGCATCAAAAAGAGCAGCAGGAACTCGCAGCAGTGAACGCGCAGTGGGAGAAGTTGTGATTGAAGCATCGGCGCCAGTGATTCAAGGTCCGATTTTTCTGGCGCTGAAAGCGCCAGCGTATCTCAGTCCATGGCAACGCCCTGGGTTTTGGGATCGCATGAATGTGCGCCCTGAAGGGGCGCAGGTATCCTCCGCCCCTTCAGGGCGGCAGATCGTCACGGGGCGCGATACCCGGGGCGTTGCCCCGGGCTGGTACACTCCGCGCCGTTGGCGCGACTTCCCGGGGGAGAGTTTAAGCGTAGAAAACTCGATCACAGGGAAGTATGAGATAGCCTGGTGCCCATGCTCGCCTGCGGTCAAGACAAACCCGTCACGATTCACAAGTTACGAATCACGAATCACGTTTCACTCGGCGAACCACCAGTCACCGGTCACCAGTCACTAGAAGCTGTTGCATAACCTAATACAGGGTCTTGAAAAGAAGGTAGTTGAA
>CAZUNI010000073.1:0-11805 GCA_964622265.1 uncultured Acidobacteriaceae bacterium
AAATTCAACTACCTTCTTTTCAAGACCCTGTATTAGGTTATGCAACAGCTTCTAACCATATACTTAGGACTGCGGCTCGAAAACCCAAATCGGGGAATCCCCATTACTGGGAGCTGGCGTCATATCAACGCCCACAAACTGATCGTTCTGAACAGCGTAAAACACCATCAGCCCTTTCACAAAGTTCGTTACTTTCCCAGTGAGAGTTCCGCGCCCGGTATTCGCATCTATAGCTACGGCCAGGGTTCCGCTCTGAGTTACATTCACCGCGTCCGGAGATCCGATAACCCGCGCATCGGAAACGACACTGAACGTGCTACTAGGCGTCACGGTGAGCAAGCCGTCGGTTGACCCGTTATCGGCCAGCGAAGTGCCGTTGCTTCGGAAGATCATGTTCCCTGTAATGGATGCAAGGCTGAACGACCCGATTCCCGTCTGCGGTTGCAGCACTCCCGCCAGGTCGCGATTGTTCGCCCCGGCAGTCGTGTCCAACATGAAGCCCGCGCCGGAACGATTAAGATAAAAAACAGCGCCATCGAATAAGCCGTTCGTGAAACCATTTGCAATTGAAATCGTGCCCCGGCCGGAATTTGGGTCAAAAGTAACCGTCTGTCCGTTTGCACTCAGCGCAGTATGTAGCGTACTCGCATCGTTGGAGTCCCAGTGAAGCGTTGCGTTGGTCGAGTTCGACACTTGCAGCAACCCAATGGCTGAAATGTCACCCACGCCCCCGGCATGCACACCGGTGAGAGCAAACACGCTCCCGGCCGTATTCACTGCGGGCAGATATTGTCCTAACGCTACGCCGGTTTGGATGGAATTTGACGCGGGCGAGGAATCGATCTGCACAACCACAAATTTCCCTGTCTGGGTTGCGTAGTATGCATAGTTTGTGGTCGTGCCGCTGGCCGCGATAGTCAGCGTACCTCGCCCGTTTGACCCAGGCGCTACGAAGGTAGAAGTGAACGAACTATCGGTCAAAAACGGACCTGTTCCTGCCACGCTTGTGTCGAGAAGGCCGTTGGTGACTGCCCCGGATGCAGCAAGCGTGAAACGCCCAACCGTACTCTGCCGCGTGGGCGCGCTCGAATCGAACTTAAATGCGTAATCGCCAGCCAGGTATGGGAGGGACGCATAGTAGCTCGATGGTTGGCCCTCTATTGTTCCTCCCGCGACAAATTTGCCCGTATCCAGGCTCAGGATATCCCCAAAAGAGTCGTCCGATTTCAGGCTAAAGGCGAAGGCTCGGTTTGGAGTCAAACTCGTGATTGTTATGGTGCCGCGAAGGTTGCTGTCCAGCGTATATATCCCGGTCAACGGGGTGGTACTTGTCACCACCGTTAGGTTGTCATTTACGTCCATTTGCCCGGCGGTGATTATTCCGTTGCCATCTGCGGTGATACTACCCGCCATCCCAATGGGTTTCCCGACTTGATCGAACCCGGACAGCACAAAGGCGTATGGACCGAACATTACGTCCCTGGTTATAGCGGTCGTATTGGACGCCGAATTATTCGCACTGTTCGTGTCACCGGTGGTGCTTACCGTGGCGGTGCTCGTCACGCTTGTACCCACCAAATTACTCCCTACACTGACCGTAATATCGAGGTCATAGATTTCATAATGGTTGGGACTACCTCCAGGTAGTCCGTAAGAAGAGTTGCAAGTCACTATTTGTCCGGAAGCGCTGCATGTCCAGGGGCCATCCTCTGCATAATAGGAGACGAAGCCTAAGCCATTCGGAAGCGTCTGGGTTATCGTGATCGGTCCTGTCGAGGCGCTGCCAACCCCATTCACCGCCAGATAGTAGCTGCCAGTCTTACCCGCCAGAAAATTCACAGCAGAGTCCATATAAACGGCGACATCAACTACTTGTGGCGTTTGGGACCCCACGGGCTGTGACACCGACGTCTGGGTTGCGGGAGCCTCGCCGCAACCGAAAATTCCTGTTAGACAGATACTGCAGAAGCAGAACGTAAGAATGCGCCGCATGAGATCTCCTTAGGGAAGGGCAACGTGAGCCGATCCTGTCCGAATTCCACTTTATGTGGGTGTGCCATCAACTCAGCCTCTTGGACTTGCATCTCCCTGCCATCCGAATTCCACAGCCAGAGTTTGCATGGCGGACTATGGTGGCGAACGCACGGCGAGTCAATGAACAGCGGCACATCTCTCGGTCACCAGCCAAGCTGATGACTGCGAAGTAGTTACAGGCTTGGATGCAGATGCATGAATTGCAAAGTGGAGCCGGGATACTGTGTTTCTGTCCAACCTGGTTGTGTTGGGCGCGATCAACAATTCACTTGGTGGGTGACGTGCCTTCCCACGGATGGATTGGAACTCGAGTCTGATTCCAGGATTATTTGAAAGCCTGAATCACTGCATTTGCCAGGAATTTACCTCTGGGAATCGGTAGTGCTGAAGTCGTAGCCACCATATTGGAGTTGGATAATCCATCAACGCGCAGGCGCAGTAAGTCGATGCATGACGACGCATTTTGTGATCACCGGCCAAACAGATGATAATAAACTAGTTAAGCACGCCAATTCCCAGTTAAACTGATTGCAGGCGGCGCCCCCAGAATGCTATACTCCTGCCCGAATTGACTATGGATAAAGTTACCCAGACTGGAAAGTCCATTCACTTTGGCCCCTACGACATCGACTTAGTGGGCCAGGAGGTGCGCAAGGGCGGCATTAGAATCAGGTTGCAGCCGAAGCCGTTCCAAATTCTGGCGATTTTGCTGGAACATGCAGGCACGACAGTCAGCCGCGATGAGCTGAAGAAGGCTCTATGGGATCCCGACACCTTTGTTGACTTTGATCATGGACTCAATGCGGCGATAAATAAGATTCGAGTTGCCCTCAATGATGTTGCGGATACCCCCCGGTTCATTGAGACGTTGCCGAACGGCTACCGCTTCATTGCCCCATTCAACGCACAACTTCCGTCCCCAAGGGTCGAAAACTCAATTTCACCGGGTCGAAAACCGGAAACTGAAAAAAGCCAGTGGTGGAAATTACGTTCTACGGCCGTTGCCATCGTCGCGATTTGCCTACTGGCGGCGAGTTTGGCTGCCTTCAGCCAGAGGGGCCACCTCTTCGGGTTGCTCCCAATCAACATCAAGTCGATTGCGGTTCTGCCGCTGCGCAACCTCTCCGGGGATTCCTCACAGGACTATTTCAGCGATAGCATGACTGACGAGCTGATTACTCAACTGGCGAAGACCAGTTCGCTTCGGGTGGTTTCCTCTGCGTCCGTCATGCAATACAAGAACACAAACCGGCCGGTTGCTGATATCGAGCGCGATCTCAAGGTTGACGCTTTGGTTGAAGGAAGCGTCTTACGTTCGGGCGATAAGGTGCGAATCACCGCCCAGCTCATCGATGCCGCAACTGACCGGCACATTTGGGCCGAGGACTACCAGGGGGAGATGGGCGACATTCTGTTCTTGGAAAACAACATAGCCTCCGCTATTGCCACGCGAGTACAGGCCAATATTGCATTCTCCGAGCTTTCCAAGCGTTCCCAACCTCATCCGGTCGATCCCCGAGCCTATGACGCATATATTGAGGGACGGAGCTACTGGTTCCGGCGCAACACTCATGCTGCCAAGCCGAATGATTTGGAGAAGAGCGCCGAAAAGTTTCGGCTGGCCCTGCAATACGATCCAAACTACGCGCTTGCCTATGCGGGTATGGGCGATTACTACGGCCTCCAGGCTGGATATGCAATTATCCCACCGGCTGACGGTTGGAAGCTTTCGGAAGAAGCCTCACGAAAAGCTCTCTCCATTGATGCGTCTTTGGCGGAAGCCCACTGTGCCTTGGCCACAAAGCTAATGCTTTACGATTGGAACTGGACGGGTGCGGAAAGGGAAATCCGTCTCGGGCTGCAGTCAGACCCGCAGTATTCAGAACTCCATCACGTGTACTCCCTGCTTCTCTCATACACTGGGCGTTTCGACGAAAGTATTGCAGAGGCTCACATCGCCGAAGATATCGATCCGTTGAGCCAGGACACGATCGTGCAGCGAGCCTTAAAGTTTAGCCGGCGCTATGATCTTTTTTTACAAGAAGTTGACAAGACCTTTGCAAAGGATCCGGCCAGAATTCATCAGGAAAGAGCTCTGGTTGCCAAAGCAAGAAAAGAATTTGCGCGAGAAGTGGAAGAAACCGATCAACTATTGCGTCTACGGGGTTGTATTCCTTGCGCCGAACGTCTTGCCCGCGCCTACGCCAATGGCGGTTATCGTGGCTGGCTGGAAGAAAGACTGTCTGACCTAAAAAAACGCTCAGGAAGTGGATTGCTTATTCATTCCTCAGAGGGAGTAAGAATTGAGCAAGGATATGTTTCACCCTTTGCCTTTGTGGAAATCTATGCCGATATGGGCAACTCCGACATGGCGATGCAGTACCTAGAGGCGGCATACCGTGAACATACTGCCGAATTGGTCCGACTGCAGGTCAATCCCGCTTACGACAATTTGCATACCGATCCCCGCTTCCAGAATCTCGTCCGGCGCATTGGTCTGCCCCAGTAGTCATTGGCTTTTGACGACGAAGCAACAATATTCGCATTTTAATATGCCGGAGGGACAGCAGGGTGCTTAAGGCAGGCAGGAGTCTGGCATTCAGAACTGCTCTGGTTTTACTGCTTTGTGTATTGAGCGCCGAGCCCTCTCCGGCTCAAGTCAGCAGCGGCTCCATATCGGGCACAGTGGTGGACTCCCAGAACTCCATAGTTGCCGGCGCAGAGGTGCGAGCAATAAACGAAGGGACAAATCAAGAGTTCAGCACGGTGTCCAACTCGGACGGCCTGTTTCGCTCAAGTCTGTTGCCCATCGGGACTTACCGGGTGGAGATTCTTGCCCGTGGATTCAAGAAGTTGATCGTCGAGCGTGTTGTAGTAAGTGCTGGATCGGATCAGGGCCTCGGAATCTTGCTGGTGGAGGTTGGCGAGGTCACGACGACAGTGGAGGTCCCGTGGACAACTGGGCTTATCGAGAGTACCGAAACGCAGGTTTCGAGCTCTTTTGGAAGGGAAACGCTGACATCGTTCTCCGGCATTCAGGAAAATGACGGTCTGGACAATCTAGCGCTGTCCGTGCCCGGGGTGGTAAACAGCCGCGACCTGGGAGTGTCCAGCTCCAATGGAGCGGAATTCGCGGTCAATGGCTTGCGTGGCAGAAGCAACGACCAGCAAATCGACGGACAGAACAATAATGACAATGCGGCGACGGGCCCCAGCCTGGCGATGGCGGATTCGGAATTCGTCGAGGAATACCAGATCACTACAAGTAACTTTGGCGCGGAGTATGGACGGAATTCCGGTGCCGTCGTTAACATCCTGACCAAATCGGGAACAAATAGTTTGCATGGTTCATTGTATGGAGCGGAAGGAAATTGGAGATTCGACGCGCTATCGACAAACCAAAAGGCTTTCGACGGGCTGACGCAGGTACCGACCTTCAATGACGCGTTTGTGGGTGGGACGATCGGGGGAGCAGTCATAAAGAACAAAGTATTTTTTTTTGGCGGAGTAGACTCGGGAACCCTCAATAAGTCTGAGGTATTTGGCACTGGACTGCTTACGCCAACGCCAACGGGTATTGCAAAGTTGGCGGAGTGCTTTCCGAAAAGTGCCGCTATGGAGGCATTTGAAACCTACGGCCCCTATGCCATCAAGGCCGGGAACCCCATACCGCAAGGAGCGTTGGCGCCAGTGGACTTCGTGGGTTGCGCGGGCGTTGAAATGGCAGGAATACAGAGGACATTACCCGAGGGCTCGCACCAACATAATTTCGTCGTGAAGCTCGACTATCAAACGGAGAAGAACCATTTCTATGGCCGGCTTATATCCGGTAAAAAAGACCTTTTGAATAACGGTGGTAACGCGACAGCCGCAGGTAACGCGGCAGCCGGATATCCGTTCGACATTTTGACGGCTTCCCAGGACTATGCTTTCAGCTGGAGAAGAGTTGTCAGTACCCGCACGACAAACGAATTTCGGGCTTCCTATGGAAGGCTTGACGCTCAATATGGCGGTAATTCGATCGGCAACACAGTTCCCCGGTCTGACCAACTTGATGGCGCGTTAGCATCCATTGTTTTCAGCGATCCCTCGCTGCTTAGCTGGGGAGTGCCCTTGTTTTACCCCCAGGGTCGCGTGGTCAGCACCTACCAAATTCAAGATAACTGGATGCATCTTGTAGGACGACACTCGATGAAAGCAGGTTTTGATTTCACCTATCTGCGGTCGGCGAACGTCGTATTTTATTACAATAATGGAGCATTCCGATTCGATAACTATGGGGCGCTGGCAGCGAACCAGCCCAACCGAATCCAGATTGCTTCAGGGGACCCACACCTGGATTTTCGGGAGAAAGATACATTTCTGTATTTTGGCGATGATTTCAAGATTTCGCAAAATCTTACTCTCAACCTGGGCTTGACCTGGTCTTATTACGGGCAACCGGCTAATCTCTTACACAATCTAACGGTTCAGTCTCAGACTGGCAGCGCCCCCCTGTGGAATCCAAGTCTTCCTTTGGACGTGACAACATTCCCGGAGATACCATCGGCGAAGAACAGTTGGGGGCCTAGTGTTGGCTTTGCATGGTCGCCCGGCAAGGGTCTACTGAATTCGGAAGCAGGCAAAACTGTAGTTCGTGGCGGATACCGACTCTCCTATGATCCCCCCTATTACAATATCTATCTCAAAATGGCGTCTGGCGCTCCGAAAGTCCTGCTTACCACTCTAACTGGGGCGGATGCCCTGGCAAATCCCTTGCCCGCAACTCCGACTGAACCGAACAACAGTGCTTTGCTGGCACCCAACCTGCAGCGAGGGGTATTCGATCCACGCACATTTTCGGAAAATACGATATCACCGACCCTCGGCCCGGACCGCGTCCATGAATGGTCGCTCGGAGTCCAGCGGCAGATTGTCCAAAATGCCGTTTTCGAAGCGCGCTACGTTGGCAATCACGGACAAAATCTATTTCAGACCATTAATGGCAATCCGTACATTTTGGGCTTGGCCAACCGGTACCCAAACTTAGTGCCTGCTGGACTTATTCCATGTCCCGCATCGCAAGCTGCCATCTCTCAAACAGTGGGGCGAATATATTGTGACCAGGGCGCGGTCATACGCGAGCGCACAAACAATGGTTACTCCGATTACCACGGCCTCCAAACCGAGTTGAGATCTACACGTTTGTGGGACCAGCTGACTCTTAAGGCCGCCTATACATTCAGCAAGACAACGGACAATACCAGTGAGATTGCCGCGACACTTGGGGCGGGAGGAACATTCGGGCTTTCTCAGAGCCAAGTCAATTTCACGACTGAGGAACACGGCCTGTCAGGACTCGATTTTCCGCAGAACTTGGTTGTGACTTTCGTGGAAGAGTTGCCTTTTTATAACAAGCAGCACGGTTTCTTTCAGAGCGCGCTAGGCGGCTGGAAAATTTCCGGGGTGTACACGCTGGCTTCCGGCCAACCTTACACCGCAGGTCAGTCTGGACTTAATTGTGCTAGTGGCGGCGGTGCTTGCGGCGGAATTCCCAACGCAGCCAATCCTTACGATGCCAGGTTCAACGCCGCCTTTGCTGGTATAGATGGCGCTTTGCGCCCCTTCCTGGGATCTCCCTCTTCTCCAGTAGACTCCGTGGGAATCTTTGCAAATGACGCTTGCGCCGTCGACATCAACGGGAACCTTTGTGGAAACTCTTCCATCAAGTCAACTACGCTAATAAGTTTGAATCAGTTTCATAGAGGGTTTACCGGAACAAAAACGGATGCCCTGGGTAGAACAGTACCGGACCCCCAGCACCCGGCGAGCGTCGTACTGCAAGGCCAGGTGCATTTCATTGCCAACACTGCCACGGCTGCAGCGGTCTTTGGCACGCCGTTCGGCAATGTAGGGAGAAATACGCTGCGCGACTCTCGCACTAACCTTGTTAACATTTCCCTGTTCAAGACCACGAACGTCTCAGAGAAGTTGAATATCCAGTTCCACGTCGACTTCCTAAACGCATTCAATCATCCGAACTACTCCTCCATTGACCCGTTCGTTGACGATGCCGGCCTGTTCGGTGAAGGCATCGGCTTTGCGAACCCGCAAGTAGAATCGAGTTCCAGCCGAACTATATGGCTCGGCTTGAAGATTTTCTTTTGAACGATTTGAATCCGAAATAAAGAACGTGCCGTGACGCGCACTCTTCTCTACTAGCGCGATTCGAATCGCTAGCAGGTACGCGCGGACGCACAATTCCAACCTGTCCCTACCAAAAAGTCCGTTCTTATTGAAAAAGTTGGATTTGCGCAATCGTGATGTGTAGGCTGCCAGAGTCATGTTTACCCTTTTCGTCTCCCTGCTTTTCGCCTTCCCAGCCTGTTTCCGAGCTCGGGCAGCTCTACAAGCTGAAATTCTTGCCTTCCGTCATCAGCTCTTGGTCCTGCAGCGCTCCAAACGTGGTCATAAGCTCCGGCTTAGTTCCGCTGACCGAGCCCTCTGGGTCTGGCTATCACACCTGTGGACTGACTGGCGATCCGCATTGATTATCGTGAAGCCGGAGACCGTCATCGGCTGGCATCGACAGGGATTCCGGCTGTATTGGAGATGGAAGAGCCGCCATCCCGCAGGCCGCCCGTCGGTATCGAGTGACGTCATAGAACTCATCCGGAGAATGAGTCTGGCCAACCCGCGTTGGGGCGCTCCACGCATTCATGGGGAGCTGTTAAAGCTTGGCATTCAGATGTCGCAAGCAACAGTGGCGAAGCACATGGTCCGGCACCGGAGGCCGCCATCGCAGAATTGGCGGATCTTTCTGAAGAACCACATGCAGACCTTGATCTCTGCCGACTTCTTCGTGGTTCCAACGATCACGTTCCGGGTTCTGTTCGTCTTTGTGATTCTCTCCCACGACCGCCGGCGTCCTATTCATTTTGCTGTGACCGCGAATCCCACGGCGGAATGGACTGCCCGGCAACTCCTGGAAGCTTTTCCTTGGGACAGCGCGCCGCGCTATCTGCTGCGCGACCGTGATGGCATCTATGGAGAAAAGTTTCGTGAAGCGGCAACTTGGCTTGGAATTCGGGAAGTCCTCACTGCTCCGAAGTCCCCCTGGCAAAATCCTTACGTCGAACGGTTGATCGGATCGATTCGCCGCGAGTGCTTGGACCATATCATCGTTTTGAATCAAATAGGCCTGCATCGCATCTTGAAGTCATATTTCGAATACTACGAGCGAGCACGCACGCATCTTTCCTTGGAAAAGGACGCACCGATCCCTCGGAGCGTACAGTCTCCAGCACTTGGAAAAGTGGTGGAGTTGCCCGAAGTTGGCGGACTCCATCACCGATACGAACGCCGCGCGGCCTAGCTTGCCCAGCTCTGGGTCACCACAACCTGAACTTGACGGAGAATTGCGCTTTGTAGCGCCGTGACCAATCTCGAGCGCACTTATACAGGCGATATCGTGCGCATAGAGCTGCTCTGAATTGCTTGCCTCTAGGCCGCAGCAGCTTTTGACCGCTCAGACGGGATTTTTGGTAGGGACAGCCCTTTGCTCCTAATTTCGGCATCTGAATCCACGCCTGTAACTATTGTGGAGTCTTCAGCTTGGCTGGCGAGCGAGAGATGGGCCGCTGGTCATTGACGCGCGGCGCGTGCGTCTCCATAGTCCGTCACGCCACTCTGATAGTGGAATTCGGATGGCAGGGAGATACAAGTCCAAGAGACACCGTAAAGTTTAGCGGTGAGCGCTTCAAACGACGACACGGGAAAGAGTCATAGGTAACCCATGGACAGTTTCGACATTTGCAAAAGGAGAACCCAATGAATCTGAAACGTAACAGCACTGGCTTGAGGGTAGGGATTAGGGTCTGGTGCTTGGCAATCTGCTGCCTAACATTTGCTCCGTTTGTGTTCGCCCAAGCTCCTCCGGTTCCTCCCGGCGGCACGGTGGTTGCCGCCGGACTCGAGGGGCCGCGTGGACTGACGTTCGGGCCAGACGGTTTGCTCTATTTCGCAGAAGCGGGGCTAGGCGGGACGCAGGCGGTGCCCCAAGGATGTCAGAATGTGCCGGCGCCAGTCGGCCCGTATCATGGGGGGCCGACGGCAAGGATCTCGCGGATTGAGTCGAACGGAGTGCGTACGACAGTGGTCGACGGACTTCCTTCGGCGGTCAGTAGTCTGCCCACGGGAGATACGAATGGAGCCGCGGATATCGCTTTCGTCAACGGCCAGCTTTACGCCCTTACAGCGGGAGGTGGGTGCAGCCACGGGAATCCGAATTTCCCCAATTCTGTTCTTCGTATCAACATACAACGCCACACCTTCGAAATGGTTGCGAACTTGAGCCGATTTTTCCGGGAGCATCCAGTGGCGCATCCGAATGTCGCTGACTTCGAACCGGACGGAGTGCCATACGCTCTGAAAGCCTTTCATGGCGATCTGATCGTGATCGAGCCCAACCACGGGAGATTGCTACGAATCAATCTGGGCGGGGGGCAAGAGCCGAGAATTGAACAACTCTCCGATTTGTCCGCGCCGCTCGGGCACATCGTACCGACATCTGTCGCCAATCTGGACGGCCGTTTCTTTGTTGGCAATCTCGGGTTGTTCCCCGTTGTGGTGGGATCGTCGAAGCTGTATCAGGTAACGGACAAAGGCTTCGTGATCGATTACTGGGGAGGGTTTACAACCATTATTGACGTACAGAAGGATAGCCAGGGAAGGCTGTACGTTATGGAATTCTCGAGTGCGGCGGGTTTTCCAAACGTCGGTCAGGGCCGGATCATCCGGATCGCAAACGGCACCGTCGAGGAAATCGTGAGCGGACTGAACGTGCCTACGGGCATGACTCTTGACGGCCACGACGATATCTACGTTAGCGATCTCGGAGCTGCACCGGGGGAAGCTGGGCGCATCCTGTACTTTGCAAACCCAACATCTGGCCAAGTGCTTACGACGATCGAAGTCCGTCCACCGGCACCACTGCCCCAAAGCGAGCGGGAAGACGACGACAACTGAAGTGGTGGCGGCTTCCGGGTATTGGGCTTGGGAGCCGCCACATCGATGTCGGGAGTAGCCAGAACGTCCCTTTGATAACAGCTAGATGCTGTCACCGCGCAGCTCAAAAAAAATAGTTTCGCGCCGAACGAAATCGTGCGGTTCGAGAAACCGAACAAGCGAGGATTTGCGAATCCTGTCGCTTCGGATGTCAAGCCGGCATCGTTAATGAACGGATCAGGCGACGAATAGTTCAGAAGATCCGATCGTAACGAATTATTGAGGCAACCCGATACGATGAGTCAACTCCTGGAATCGTGGATCGGTTCGCATGTCGTCATAAGCGGGATTCAGCTGCAGCCTGAGTAGTTGCTCTGTGTGTTCCCGGTTGCCCTGATTAAGATACTGCATTGCCATATCGGTATTTCCCATGGCCGCATAGAGTTCGGCATGTTCGAACTTCATGGCATTTCCGTGCGAGTCCCGGTTCAGTTGTTTTAGCTTCTCGCGGAGCCAGCCTGAGTAACCCGTGTGCGAGTATGCGTGTGACAGGCTGTCGGCGCAAGGAACGCATCCTTTAATACGAAGCTGCAGGTCTGTTTTACTCACTTCCTCCGCGTGCTGCTTTTTGGCTTTGTACACCCATGCTCTTTCTTCGTGAATCCGTGCAGGATCCTGCGCGAAGACTATCGCCTGTCCCTCGCCAAAATTCGGTCGGCCTGTGATTTCAACAGGATATGGCATTGCCATTCACAGGCAAAGCGCGATAGCACTCACACATGATAG
>CAZUNI010000074.1:0-10987 GCA_964622265.1 uncultured Acidobacteriaceae bacterium
CATATCGCTTGCTTCATGATCGTCTTGCGGAGGGTTGTGCAATAGCTTCTAGCAATCTGAAGCTTTTCTTTGTCTTCATCAGTGTTCATCTGTGTGCATCTATGGTTACATTTCCTCTTGTTATGCCCGAAGACAAACAGCACTGGCTGAACAGCACGACGCTTGGCGTCGGCTTGACAAGCCTGCTCAGCGATTGGAGCCATGAGATCGCCACGGCCATCCTGCCCGCGCTGCTGATGTCGCTGGGGGCGGGACCCGGATGGCTGGGCGCGATTGAAGGCGTTGCCGACGGTCTTTCGAGCATCACGAAACTCATTGCGGGGCATTTCACTGACCGGCTGCGCAGCCGGAAGCCATTAGTCGTTACGGCCTACGCGATTACGGCAGCCGCGACGGGCGCAATCGGGTTTGCCTCGGGTGCACTCCAGATCATGTTGGCCCGTACGACCGCATGGCTTGCGCGAGGAGTTCGAACGCCCGCGCGCAAGGCGCTGCTGGCAGCCGCCGTTCCGCCCGAAGCCTATGGTCGCGCCTTCGGTTTCGAACGCATGATGGATACTGTCGGCGCGGTAGCTGCACCCCTGACTGCTCTCTGGCTGCTGCGGGTTACCCACCATAACTATCGCCATGTGTTGCTCTGGACCCTTGTGCCGGGGCTCGCCGCAGCCGCATGTTTTGGATTGCTCGTGCACGAGCGACGCGCGGAGATTCCCGCGAAGAAAACCTTCATAGCAGGTTTGCGTGGACTGCCTCGCGAATTTCGCCTGTTCCTGGCGGCCGCAGGTCTGTTTGGCCTCGGGGATTTCTCGCACACTTTGCTGATCCTATATGCGACGCAACAACTTACAGCGGGACGAGGCGCTGCCACGGCGGCGAGCATCGCGGTAGGGCTGTACCTGTTGAGGAACGTTTTTTACGCCGCGTTCGCGTATGCCGGCGGGTGGCTCGGCGATAACGTCCCGCAAAGAAAGGCCGTCCTGGCCGGCGGCTATTCCGTTGCACTCGGGATGGCACTGTTGCTGGCTACAGGCAAGACCCGTCTGACTGTGCTCATCGTGGTTTTTGCGTTGGCGGGAATATTCACGGGCGTTGTCGAAGCGCTCGAAGATTCCATTACGGCAGAGATTGTTCCCCAGACGCAGCACGGCTTGGCGTTTGGCACGCTCGCCGCAGTGAATGCTGTCGGTGACTTCGCATCGAGCATGGTTGTGGGGGCACTGTGGACGGCAATTTCTCCGTCAGCCGCGTTTGCCACAGCCGGATTTCTCTTCGCTGCTGCCACCATCTTGATCCTAACGCTGCGTGAACGACCAGGCGAGGGTGACATGATGCGTGGAGTCTAAACTCTTCCTGTTTTCTGTAATTTTGATTGGAACTGAAAGCCACTTCGTTGTACTTAGCAGATTAAGAAGAACTGGGGCCGCATTTGTGTGCGGCCCCAGGTTAATCTTGTAATTAAGGAACTAGTGCAGATATTTCGTTGGAATGAACACTTTCCACGTTTACCGAATTAACTGCAGTGACCACGTAAAAGTAGGTTTGGCCAGCTTGGACGGTGGTATCTGTATAGGTCATAGCCGGAGTAGGTGATGAAGTTAGCTTTGTGTAAGGGCCACCAGATACTTTGCTGGAATAGGCGTTATAACCGACTACCGTCGAGATACTTGGGGTCCACGCCAAGGACACGGAATGACTGACCGTTGCCGTGCCCGTGCCGGACAAAGCAATCGTATCCGGTGAATTCGAAGCGTTGCTTGCAACAGTCACGCTCCCGATCGCGCTCCCAGTTGCAGCAGGCGTGAATGTCGCATCCAATGTGGCAGTCTGCCCCGGGGACATGATCAGCCCGTTGGAGACGCCGCCCGCATTGAAACCCGGTCCTGAAACACTAACATTTGAAATCGTGATGTTGGAATTTCCAGCATTAGTCAGCGTTATATTCTGGCTGCTGGTGCTGGAAACATTCACGCTGCCAAAGTTCAATGCTGTCGAGCTTGCATTGAGGACGAGAGTTGCCGCATTTACGGTGAGGACTGCCGGAGAGCTGTTGGTGTTGCCGATGCTGTTGCTCACCGCCACTGTGAACTGCGCTGCGTTGTCGGCTGTTGTTTCCGCTGCCGTTGTGTAGGTCGATGAAGTCGCGCCGCTAATGACCGTTCCGTTCTTGCTCCACTGATAGGTCAATGGGGCCGTGCCCGTTGCGACCACGCTGAACGATGCGGTCTGGCCAGCAGTGATTGTCTTGCTGGATGGTTGCGAAGAGATTGTCGGAGAAACGGCAGCAGTACTGACCGTCAGGATCGCGGCATTGCTGGTTGCATTGCCCGCGCTATTGCTCACGACTACGGTGAATTGCGCGTTGTTGTCTGTGGAGGTTTCCGCTGGAGTTGTATACGTCGATGAGGTTGCTCCGGTGATGGCCACTCCACCCTTCTTCCATTGATAGGTCATCGGGGCGGTACCCGTCGCTGCCACGCTGAATGTTGCGGTCTGGCCCACGGCTACCGTCTGGCTGGTTGGCTGCGTTGAGATCGTTGGTGCAACCGAAGAGGCATTCACGGTCAAAACCGCGGCATTACTGGTTGCGCTGCCCGCGCTGTTGGTCACCATTACCGTGAACTGTGCGTTGTTGTCCGTAGTGGTTTCCGTTGGAGTCGTGTACGTCGACGACGTTGCGCCGCCGATCGCTGCCCCGTTCTTGGTCCACTGATACGTCATCGGCGCGGTGCCTGTTGCCGCTACATTGAATGTTGCGGTCTGCCCTGCGGTTACGGTCTTGCTGGATGGCTGCGTTGTGATAGTCGGAGCCACTGCTGTGCTGGATGACACCGTCAACGTAATTGGTATCGCCAAGGGAGAATTCGAAACCACGGAGGCGATAAGCATTACATGTCCGCTATAAGTACCTGGCGCCAAGCCTGTTGGATTTGCTCCGAACTGCAAGTTGACTCCACCTGGTTGCGTCTTACTTGATGCCGTGCTGATGGTTATCCAAGGCTGATCGGCCGAAATTGTGAAGGGCAACGCATTTGGCGTGGTGTCGTTAATGTTGATGGTTTTTGTCATTGCGACGACCGCCGCTGGTTGCACAGTCCCGGCTGGAACAGAGCTTGCCGGGGCGGAAAATGCTAAGGAAGCCGGTGTCGAATAAATGATGTAGTTGTTGGCAGCAGCGTTTACTGTCAGGATCGCGGCGTTGCTGGTTGCGCTGCCTGCACTATTGGTCACCGTTGCGGTAAACTGAGCCTTGTTGTCCGCTGTGGTTTCCGCCGGAGTCGTATAGGAGGAAGCCGTCGCACCACTGATCGCCACTCCGCCCTTCTTCCATTGGTACGTCATCGGTGAGGTGCCTGTTGCCGCCGCACTGAACGTCGCTGTCTGCCCTGCGCTGACGGTCATGCTGGCTGGCTGCGTCGTGATGGCCGGGGCCACAGATATTGTTGAGCCGGTGGTTACGGTCAATTTAATGGGAACTGCCAAAGGTGAATTCGTTACGCCCGAGGCTGTAAGGAAGACGTTTCCACTGTAGTCGCCCACTGCCAGTCCGGCGGGATTTACGCCGAACTGCAACACTACTCCACCTGGTTGCGTCTTGCTCGACGTCGTACTCACTGTAATCCATGGCTGGTCCGTTGAAATCGTGAACGGCAGGGCATGCGGCGTCGTATCGTTAATGTTGATGCTTTTGGATTTCTCAGCCCCGCCAGCTGGAACGGAAAAGGACAAGGATTTCGGACTGTCGTAAATGACGTATGCCGTCGTCGTTTGTGCCGAAAGCGCCTGCGTTCCAAAAAGGAACAGTAAAACAAAAAGTATCGCCGTGTTCTTGAACAATTCCTGAATTTTTCCGGTAGTTTGCATCTTGATTCCCCATTTCCGTTCTTGTACCGGGTCCCAAGTTTGCGCCGGCTCGCACAGAGAATTACTTCACGTCAACTGAAATCCCCCCGAACTACGCGCAGAGTAGTTCATGGCAAGAAGTGGACTCGACTGGTCGTTAGGACGGAATCAGTACAGGGTGAAAGTGAGGACTGAGATACGCATATCCATTGGCCTGTTGTCGCGCAGTATCAAGCGAGGGGCTATCTGTCTTGGAAATGCGCGACATTGTGATGATGTTCGAATAATCGGTATTGCGCGTCGCGGGACGTCGTGCTAGCGTAAGCGAACAAAAGGCGAACTGAAATGGAGGCGCGATGTCACGGTCACTCGCGGTAAGGTCTGCACAAGACTCGGTTACGCTTGCCCGTGTCCGCGAAATCGTCGAACAACTGGCCGCGCGGGACCGTTCCGGCGAAGTCCTAACCGCTGTCCACCACATCCCGGCTCGCGAGGCGCTATATGCGCCTATGCCGGAGTGGGTCCGCCCGGAGTTGGCTGCCGTGTACGCCGAAAAGGGCGTCGCCAACCTGTACACGCACCAGGCCGCCGTGGCGAACGCGGTCCATGCGGGACGCAACGCTGTCGTCGTGACGCCAACCGCTTCCGGCAAAACTCTCTGCTACAACCTGCCGGTGTTGAACGCCGTGCTCGAAAATCCCGATACCCGCGCGCTGTACCTGTTCCCCACCAAAGCGCTGGCGCAGGATCAGCTCGCCGAACTGCACGACCTTTCCGCGCGCCTCGATAGCCGCTTCGGCGTCTTTACCTACGACGGCGATACACCCGCCGACGCCCGCAAATCGATCCGCGAGCGCGGCCACATCGTGCTCACCAATCCGGACATGCTGCACACAGGAATCCTCCCGCATCACACGCGATGGCAGCGCCTGTTCGAAAACCTTCGCTATATTGTTCTGGACGAACTGCACACCTACCGCGGCGTTTTTGGCAGTCACCTGGCCAATGTGCTGCGACGCCTGCGACGCATCGCGCGGTTTTATGGTTCGAATCCGCAATTCATCTGTTCCTCAGCAACGATCGCGAATCCCGGCGAGCTGGCCACGCGGCTGGCGGAAACTGAATTCGAAGTGATCGAGGAAAATGGCGCTCCTGCGGGAGAGAAGTACTTTATTTTCTACAATCCGCCGGTCGTGAACCGTTTTCTCGGCATCCGGCGCAGTTACATCAATGAAACCTCGCGCGTCGCGCAGGAATTCCTGAAGCACAATTTGCAGACGCTCGTCTTCGCCAACTCGCGCCTGCAAACCGAAGTCTTGCTGACCTATCTGCAACAGGCGAATCCGATGCCGCCCGGCCAACCGCCCGCAATTCGCGGCTATCGCGGAGGTTACTTGCCGAATGAGCGGCGGGAGATCGAACGCGGCCTGCGCGAAGGCCGGATTCGCGGCGTCGTCTCCACAAATGCGCTCGAGCTCGGCATCGATGTCGGATCACTCGATGCAACGGTCATGGCGGGCTACCCGGGCACGATAGCATCCACCTGGCAGCGCGCAGGGCGCGCCGGACGGCGTAGCGGCAGCTCC
Organism: uncultured Acidobacteriaceae bacterium; assembly: GCA_964622265.1. Taxonomy (GTDB): domain Bacteria; phylum Acidobacteriota; class Terriglobia; order Acidiferrales; family UBA7541; genus Palsa-360. The sequence continues at coordinate 5,427 of CAZUNI010000074.1, forward strand.
TGCGCCGTCATGGTGGCTTCTTCGGCCCCACTCGATCAATTTATCGTGCAGCATCCCAATTATTTCTTCGAACGCTCGCCCGAGCACGCCTTCGTCCAGCCGGACAATCTGGAAATCCTGATCAATCATTTAAAGTGCGCAGCGTTCGAACTGCCGATCGCGTCCACCGAAACCTACGGCGGAGTGGACCTCCCCGAACTTTGCTACCGTCTCGCCGAGGCCGGCTTTCTTCACCGCACCGGCGAGCACTTTCACTGGACGCAGGAAGCCTACCCTGCCGATACCGTCAGCCTGCGGTCAGTGACTTCCGACAATTTCATCATCGTGGATACGACACGCGAAACCGAAGTGATCGGCGAAGTGGATTTCCCCAGTGCGTTAGTCTTCGTCCATCCGAAGGCGATCTATCTCCATCAGGGACAGCAATACCACGTCGATGCGCTCGATTTTAAGGAACGGAAGGCTTACGTGAAGCGCGTCGATGTGGACTATTACACTGATGCCATCCGCTACACGCAGGTGCGCGTACTTGAGCGTGCGGAAAGCGACCGGATTCTGGTCTCCGAAACCGATGCGCATGCTACACGCTCCCACGGTGACGTGCTTGTGCGCTCGCAAGTCATCGGCTTCAAGAAAATTAAGTTCTTCACCAATGAAAATATCGGCGACGGAAAGCTGGAACTGCCGGAAAACGAAATGCACACGACGGCCTTCTGGCTAACGCTCGAACGTCCGCTGATTGATTCCCTGCCGTTTTCTGTGACTGACCGCCAGAGCGGCATGTTCGGCCTGCTCCACGCACTGGAATCGATTGCCACACTATTATTGATGTGCGACGCGCGCGACCTGGGCACTGCAATCGGGGAACGTCCCCCATCTCCCGGCCTGGAAATCGAATGGGACGAGACTCCTGATCTCAAATCCATGACAGCCCTTGCCGAAAAGGAATTCTTTGAGCCGAACCTATATCTCTACGACGCATATCCCGGCGGCATCGGCTTCTCCGAACCGCTCTATCGCGCCCACGCATTGCTTTTAGGCAAGACGCGCGAACTGATCGCCGCCTGCCCCTGCGAAAACGGCTGCCCATCCTGCGTCGGCCCAGCTGGAGAGCGCGCCGAGCGAGCCAAAGAGGCAGCACTGGCAATCCTCTCGCGCCTTGGAGCCTGAAAAAAGAATTGAAACCACAGATGAACACAGATAAACACTGATGAAAGAAAGAGATTGAAGAAGTGAAGGGTTTCAGCTTATTTATGTTGAATATTATTTTTCCTTCTTCTGCCCTGATCTTAGTCTTTATCAGTGTCGATCTGTGTTCATCTGTGGATAACCTCGTATGAATCTTGCCGATAAATTCGCGCGTGTTGCCGCCCTCCGGCCAGTTCGTAAACCGGACACGCACACCACGCGTGTCTTGGATGCTTCGCTGGAATGCGATCGACTCGGTCAACTGCTCGGCGCGCAGGCCAATCGGAACCGTTACGGCGAGCATCTCTCGTTCCGCCAATGGTATGCGACGCCGGAAATGTGTACGCCCGACCCTCGTTCTCTCGCCCTGCTTTTGCCGCAAGCAATGGCCGATGCAAGCGCAACTGCGGAGATCGACGCCGATCCCGAGCAGTGGCTTTTTCTCGACACGGAAACAACAGGACTCGCCGGAGGAACGGGGACGTACCCGTTTATGGTGGGTCTCGCGTGGTGGGATGCGGGAGGATTGCAGGTCGAGCAGCTATTTATGCGCGACCTCGATGAGGAGCATTCGCTCTTGCTCGAACTCGCTGAGCGAATGGAAAAGCGGCCCGTGCTCGTGACCTTCAACGGAAAAAGTTTCGATTGGCCGCTGCTCGAAACACGCTACCGGATGACGCGCTCCATCGTGGCCTGTGCGCCCAGGCTGCATCTGGACTTGCTGCATCCCGCGCGCCAGCTTTGGCGGCCCCGGCTTGGCTCGGTGCGGCTCAAGGAACTCGAACGGCACGTTCTCGGCGAAGACCGCGCCCTCGAATGGTCACGCCACGACGACATCGACTCCTCGCTGATTCCACAAATGTATTTCGACTATCTTCGCGGCGGATCGCCCGAACCGCTCGCCGGAGTCTTCCGCCACAACCAGATGGATTTGCGTGGCTTGGCAGCGCTCGCCGGAAAGATCCTCACTCTGTTCGACAGTGGCAATGGCTTCCCCGATGCTGCACACCACAGCACTCACGATCCCGTTGATCTGTTCGGATTGTCCCGCCTTATGCAGCGCCGCGGGAAACCCGACCGCGCCCGCGAACTATACGAAACTGCCCTGCGCTCAGGCCTCCCACGAAACGTCGAGCGACTCGCTCAACGAGAATTGGCCCAACTTGCCAAGCGTGAGCAGGATTACGCCCGGGCGACATCGCTCTGGGAGGAATTGCGGCAGGCATCTGCCTCCAGCAATCGCAGGAAGTCTAATGTTGCTTTGGAAGATACGCAGAATGCGCTCGAAGCTGCCATCGAGGCCGCGGAACAACTTGCGATCTACTATGAGCACAAAGCGAAGCAGCCCCGCCGCGCCGCCGAATTGACATCTCACGCGATCTTGGAATTGCAAAGTGCACTCCGTAATGGTGGAATCGCAGAATCACGCGCCCACAAAATCGAAGTCCGACTCGCTCGCCGACTTGCTAGGCTCACGCGCCGCACCGCGATTAGGACAACGCCCGAATTACTTCGGACTGGAATTGTCGCGTAAGAAACGAGTTCCGATAAGACGAAGTTCAGGAAAATTGGCCTCGCGTGGGGGCCCTAGGTCGACATCGGAATATTAAGCAGTCTGCACATGTTGCCGCCAAGGACGGCAATCTTGTCGGCATCGCTCAGTCCAGGCGTGTTCAGGATGTGATCCACAGGCGTCGTGGTCCACGGGTACGGATAATCGGTACCGATGCCGATTTGGCTTACTCCGCAGACTGCCACCAGATGCCGCAAAGCTTCCGGGCTGAAGACCAGCGAATCCACGTAAATTTGCCGCATGTATTCGCTGGGCTTTTTCTTTGGCATGCCCGTGCAGAGTTGCGGGAACGTGACGCAACCGTGGTCGAGACGGTCCACGTAAGACGGCAGATATCCCCCGCCGTGAGCCGCCATGATCTTCAAATTCGGGAAACGATCCAGCACTCCCTCCATGATCAGGTGCGCGAGGAAGATGGCGGTCTCCAACGGATTGCCGATCACATTCCCCAAATAGCCATTTCCCTGCGTGCGCTTGGCGATCCCGGTGCCTATGGCGCTGTCCTGCGGATGCATAAACACCAGCGCCTGCAACTCCTCGGCCTTGGCCCAAAACGGGTCGAATTTGCGATCGGACAACTCCTGGCCCTCAACGCTGCCGCCAATGGAGGCGCCGCGCAATCCGTATTTCTTGATGCCCTCCTCCATTTGTTGGGTGGCCAAATCCGGAAACTGCAGCGCCACGGACGCAAAACCGAAAAAACGATCCGGTTGGGAGGCACACATGGCGGCGAGCTTCCGATTTTGCAAATCAATCAGGCGAGTCGCCAAATCGCGATCGGCGGAATACCAGAAGACATTGATGCTTACGGCCTCCACGTCAATGCTCTGCAGGTCCATTACCGCCAGGCGATTGGGCCCTAGCAAATTCAGTTCCGGGAAAAGGGCATTGTTTGCACTGCCTGGGGGTATCTCCAGAGGGGTGCCCTTGAGCAACTCCAAAGCCTCAGGAATATTCACGTGGCAATGGGCATCGACAGTCTTCACGCGTTTCCCGCCGACTCTCACTTCCCGCCGTTTGCCGATCCCTGCCTTTGCGGCTTGCGGCGATCCGTAGGCGCAAGGCAACAGACCATTCGCGTCCGCCAAAAAGGCTCCGGCCGAAGCGCCGGCCACTCCTCTAAGAAAATCCCTGCGACTGGGCATTGCGTGCTCCTTTGCAGAATTGGGAAGTTAGCGCCAGACCAACGGGAATATCCGGCCACGGGAGTCTTCAAATATGGTGAGGGTTAGCCGTGCCGTCAACCCGCGCGATGTGCCTTAACAATAGGGAACGGGCGCAGCTCACTGCTTTTCCCAGACCGTCGTGCCGCTTGTCGGCTCGCCTTGCGCGTTAGTCCCCGTTCCGTACATGGTCAAGACACTTCCATCTTTGGAGACTACAAATTTGAGGGTCCTGAACGCCTTGCCTGCTTTTTTGCCTGTTGCAGTATATGTGTTCGCGTCAATTCGCTTGATGGCCGTGACATCTTCCCCACCCGGCGCCCCCACCCCGGAGACCACCGAATCCTTGCCGTCCAGGTTGGTCACGAAGCTATAATCGGTAGCGCTTCCGTCTCCGCCGACTCCCTTGTTGGCGATCTTCACGCCATCGCCTTGGGCTTGAACGGTCAGCGTCCCGCTCTTGGGTCCTAGCGTGTTAACGTACTTGGACTTTGCGGGGTTCAGCTTCCATGTGCCAATTAGGGGATTGCCTTGGGCCAGCAGCACGCCCGAAGAAACTACAGAAAACACCGCAAGTGCGCCAACTTTCAAAATTCGATTCATGGGTGTTTCTCCTTAATCTTCAGGCTAGATTCTTGGATAATTTCTACTGGGCATTGCGCGTTCCTTTGCAGAATAGGGAAGTTAGCGCCATGCCGACGGGAAGATACTCCCACGCGAGTCTTCAAATATGGTGAGGGTCAGCCATGCGGCCAACCCTCGCAATGTGCCTTAACGACAGCGAGTAAGTGCTGCTTACTGCTTTTCCCAGACTGTCGTGCCGCTTGTCGGCTCGCCTTTCTCGTTAGTCGCCTTTCCAGACATGGTCAAGACACTTCCGTCTTTGGAGACTACAAATTTGAGTGTCCTGAACACCTTTCCTGCTTTTTTGCCTGTTACGGTATATGTGTTTGCGTCAATTCGTTTGACGGCTGTGACTTCTTCCCCACCCGGTGCTCCCACCCCGGAGACCACCGAATCCTTACCGTCCAGGTTGGTCACGTAGCTAAAATCGGTAGCGCTTCCGTCTCCGGCGACTCCCTTGTTGTTAATCTTCACGCCATCGCCTTGGGCTTGAACGGTCAGCGTCCCGCTCTTTGGTCCCACCGTGTTAACGTACTTGGACTTTGCGGGGTTCATCTTCCATGTGCCGACTAGGGGATTGCCTTGGGCCAGCAGTACGCCCGATGAAACTACAGCCAAAACTACAAGTGTGGCAAGTTTCACAATTCGCTTCATGGGTGTTTCTCCTTAATCTTCAGTTTAGATTTTTAGATAATTTCTGTCGTGGTGCAAAGGTCGGGGCCGAGGGCCGGGGTCGCGGAACAGGGGTCAAGATACGCTCCCTAGCAATATGATGTCAATTAATATATCAAGGCATGTAATACATTCTTCACTTTGAGACTGAACAGGTCCAGATAAACGCGATTCTCGCAATGTGGCTTATTGACCGGAGCTTCCGTGAATTAAGACCCTCCCGGTTTCGCTGCCGAACGATTCCACAACGTGATCTCGCTGCGAACATGTGATAGGCTTCGCAAATTAGAAGTTATCTCATAAACACATTTAAGTCTTTCCGAGCTTGCGAGTTATGCGAA
>CAZUNI010000075.1:0-5737 GCA_964622265.1 uncultured Acidobacteriaceae bacterium
CCAACCAACCAACCAACCAACCAACCAACCAACCAACCAACCAACCAACCAACCTGTAAACCATTGGCACTCATATCAGCAGCAACGATTGCGTTCTACGACGAAAGTAACAAGAACATTGCCACGCTGTTAAGGTAGGCCTTTGATTCACAAATACAGAAATACGGATTTGTGTACTTCAGCCAGGTAATGGATTAGGTTAAAGCCTTCCAAATCAGCAATAGTTTACTGGTTACCGCTCGGACCTCCGTCTCTTCAACCACCATTTTCGGGACAGGGGCAGTTTCAGCAAACGGCGGCACCCATGGAATACTCTGGGCTGTGGAGATGGTGTCTAGCAATACGGACGACATTTCTGCTACTAGAGTGTTTCATGCCTACGATGCGTCGAATCTGGCCGCCGAACTCTACAACAGCAACCAGGCAGGCTCGCGAGATACACTGGATTATGCGGCCAAGTACGATGTTCCGCTTGTGGCGACCGGAAAGGTCCTAGTCGCCCACGGCAGTGAATTGGGTTCATACGATCTTTTGCCGTAGAGTTGGGATCCATTTCTACGATGCGCGTTAGGCTTGACATAATGGGGAACAATCAGTTCCCCGCCGCCCGGAAAGCAATCATTTGGATGACCCAGGGCCCTCCAGGAGTGAGTGCCGCGCTACTCCCGCTGTAACTTCCCGTCGTGGTAACCATGCGGTCTTCCGCAATGTCCGCATCCGGGGTTGTGAGGAGTCGAAGCGTGAAGCCATTGCCTGCGCCCGGGGTGGAGGTTGCAACCATATTGGCGGCAAAAAGCAGGTCGGATGCATGAGTGGTGGTCACCGATGTAGTGCTATCGGTGGCGCTATTGCCGCTACTTGCGGCCGTAACATCCACAGGGGTGGTCAGATCCGCACCGTTGTATTCCAGAATTCGAACGTCAGGAGACGACGCCGCCGAAGAGAAAGTGATGGTGACGACATTTGCTCCCGCGGCCGCTGCCTTGATATTCGGGGCGTAGTAAATGGACTGGGACAAATAGGGGCTCATCAGAGTGGGGCCAACTGCGCGCGTGTAGACATTGCCACTCTTGTCAGTAATTGTGCTTATTGAAGAAGTCGCGTCATTCCACCCAACAACAACGACGTTGAGATCGCCGGCTGCCTGGACACCAGTGAATGTAACGTTCACCGAGCTCTGGGATGACTGTGGCGTCGCAAAAGTACCCTGCACGTAACTGATGAGATTTGTAGTTGACGAGAAAGTTGACGCGGTGGCTATACTTGAAAATGCACTCGGAGTGCCCCCAGAATCGATAGCCTTCACCTGATAACTATAGCTGGTGTTGATTACCAAACCTGTGTCGCTGTAGCTTGTCGAAGTTGGTGTGGCGATCTGGCCAAAGTTGGTGCACCCCACACCCTGGCAGCGTTGGACCACATAGTTGGCGATACCTGCTCCACTGGTCGAAGCGGTCCAGTTTAGGTTGATTTGGCTCACGCTGGAAGCAGTTGCGGTGAGATTCGTGGGCGCCGTTGGTGGCTGTGACGAAACTGTAGAATTAGCCACGTTCGAATAAGGGCTCAAGATCCCAGCCGAATCTTTCGCTCGCACCCGATAGCTATAAACACCCGGCCCCACAGTTGTGTCGCCGAACGTAGTAGTGAGTGAAGTGCCGATCTGGGCGAAGTTAGTGCAGCCGGCATCCTGGCAACGCTCCACCAGATAACTGCTAACTGTTCCTCCTGTTTCCGTTGAAGCTACCCAAGCGAGATTGACTTGCGAGCTCGAAGCTACCGTTGCCGTCAAGTTGCCTGGCAGAGACGGAAGTGTAGCTGGGATGCCAAAAGTCACCACGCTGGAGTATGCACTGAGTGCATTGGCGGAATCCATTGCCCGGACGCGATAGCTGTAACTTGTCGATGGCGTCAGACCTGTGTTGGTGAATGTAGTGGATGTCGAAGTGCCAATCTGGGCAAAGTTCGTGCACCCCGCCCCCTGGCACCTCTCGACCAGATAGCTGGAGATTGTTGCACCGCTGTCCGAGGATGGTATCCAGGATAGAGTTACCTGATTCGGATTATTGGCTACAGCGACGACTGCCGCCTGCCAGAAATTAGCCTGGCTAAGTGTAAAGGTTGCATCGTAGGTCCCCGGGGCTGCGGCCGGTCCTGTCTCGGTATCCAGGAAAAGACTAGTCGCCGCAGGCTGTTGCACAAAACCAGGGCCAGATACGACTGTAGCCCCGTAAGAAGTTTTCACAAAACCAACCAGCAGATCGTTCGCGACATTTGTGACGAGGGTCGAGCTTACGACGTTTGTCGTAAGCGTGTCATTGTCGTCGTTGAGAGGAGATACGGCGTCAATGGGAGACGAGGTATTCGATCCTTTGACCACGACGACGGCGATCACGAGCGCTTGTGCCGTTGTTAAATTAAGCGTAACAACATGTCCCGGACCAACGATCGGATGAGGGGCGTACCAAACCTGAGTCCGCAGATCGTAAAAGCGGTTATTTGTCGGGCCAGCGATAGAGATCCAGGTGTTGCCGAAATTATCGGTAGGAGTAAGCGTAACCCCCGCGTGGGAAGAGGCGCACAATACGATTCCATCTCCCCCCGTGCTGTCGAAGGGTGCGGTCACGTGTGTAGTTAGGGAAGTTGAATTGATGTACTCCTGCACGGCGGCCACAATCGGACCAGGGCCCGCGGTAACCGCGAGGCTCGATGGGGCAGTAGGTCCGACGAAGGCGGTAGTGGTTGCCGTGGCAGTGTTCGAGTATGGGCTGGTATTGTTGTTCACATCGGTGGCGCGAACTCGATAGACGTAGGTAAACCCGCCCTGCACGCCCGTATCGTTGTAACTAGTCGTAGCAGAAGTGGCAACCTGCGCAAAGCTGGTGCAGCCCGTTCCCTGACAGCGCTCGATCAGGTATTGCGTGATCGTGCCGCCGGTTTCGGTTCCCGCCGTGAAGGCAAGATTGATCTGCGTGTTTGCGACCGCCGAAGCCGTCAGGTTAGACGGAGCAGTAAACGTGGGTGCCGCAGTCGTGGCTGAGGCTGTGCTTGAATACGATCCGAGATTGTTCGAAGCATCGGTGGCACGAACGCGGTAGCTGTAAATTGTCGAACCGAGCAGACCGGTGTTGTTAAACGTGAGTGTCGCAGAAGTTGCTACCTGCGCGAAATTCGTGCAGCTAGTCCCCGCGCAGCGCTCAATCAAGTAGTTGGTAATCGTCCCGCCGGTCTCCGTCGCAGCCGTCCAGGAAAGATTAACCTGTGTGTTCCCAGCGGCTGTGGCCGTCAGATTCGAAGGAGCCGTGAACGTCGGAGCCGCCGTTGTGGCTGAGGCGGTGCTGGAATACGGGCCAAGGTTGTTCAAAACGTCGTTCGCTCGGACGCGGTAGAGGTAAACGGTGGAACCTTGCAGATTGGTATCGCTTAACGTGGTGGTCGCGGAAGTCCCTACCTGCACAAAGTTAGTGCAGCCAGTTCCCGAGCAGCGCTCAATCAGGTAGTTGGCAATGCTGCCGCCATTCTCTGTCGACGCTGTCCAGGAAAGATTAATCTGCACCGGCCCTGCAGCGGTCACTATAAGTCCGGTCGGAGCTGTGGGAGTAGCAACCGGCGTGGTGGCACTGGCAGTACCGGAATATGGACCAAAATTGTTCGAAACGTCGGTGGCTCGAACACGATAACTGTAGGGTGTTGTGGCAAGCAGGCCCGTGTTGTTGTAGCTGGTAGCGGCTGAAGTGGCGATTTGCGCGAAATTCGTACAGCCCGTTCCCTGGCAGCGCTCGATCAGGTATTGCGTGATCGTACCGCCGGTTTCGGTTGCCGCTGTCCAAGCAAGATTGATCTGAGTGCTAGCAACGGCCGTGGCCGTCAAGTTCGATGGAGCCGTGAAGGTCGGCGACAAAGTTGTGGCTGAGCCGGTGTTGGAATACGGGCTGAGGTTGTTCGATGCGTCGGTTGCTCGAACACGATAGCTGTAATTCGTTGAACCGATTAAACCTGTATCGTTATATGTGGTCGTGACCGAGGTCGCCACCTGCACGAAGTTCGTGCACGATGCTCCCGCGCACCGTTCAATCAGGTAGCTACTGATCGTGCCGCCAGTTTCGGTTCCCGCTGTCCAGGAAAGATTGATCTGCACAGGACTGGAAGGCGTTGCCGTCAGGTTCGAGGGAGCTGTGAAGACTATTGCCGCCGTAGTCGTTGAGGCAGTGGTGGAAAACGCGCTGGCAGTGCCAACGTTATCGATAGCTTCCACCCGGTAGCTGTAACTGGTGCTCGATAGCAGACCTGTGTCGCTGAAGGTGGTCCCGGTCGGTACGCCAACCTGCGCAAAGCTCGTGCAGGCCGCCCCTTGGCAGCGTTGCACTACGTAATGATTGATTCCAATGCTACTGGTCGAAGCCGCCCAGCTCAAATTGATCTGGCTCGCGCTAGCCGGCGTTGCCGTCAGGCTGCCCGGCACCGTTGGCGGGGTTATGCTGCCAATAGGCGTGCGGAAAGCAACCATTTGGATAACCCAAGGTCCGGCTGGAGTCAGAGTCGCAGTAGTGGCCGTATAGCTACCGGTGGTGGTGACATTTCGGTCTTCCGCGATGTCCGCATCGGGTGACGTGATCATGCGGCTGGTGAAGCTTGTACCTGCTCCGGGCGTGGCGGTTCCTACCATGTTTGCGGCGAAAAGCAGATCGGTCGGATTGGTGGTGGTCACCGCAGGAGTAGTGTCGGTAGCCGTAGTGCCACTGGCCGCAGAGGTCACATCCACGGGGCTAAGTGGATCGGCACCGCTATATTCCAGAATACGAATATCAGGGTATCCCGCGGTTGTGGAGAAAGTGACGGTGACGATGTTGGCTCCGGCAGTGGCCGCCTTGATGTTCGGGGAGTAGTAAATGGATTGTGACACGTAAGGGTTCGAGATTGTTGGACCCACCGCGCGGGTATATACGTTACCGCTCTTATCGGTGACCGCAGTGACCGTTGCGGAAGCGTCGTTCCAACCGACAACAACAACGTTGAGGTCTCCAGCCACCTGCGCCGCTGTGTACGTAACGCTTACTGTGGCCGGAGATGATTGCGGCGTCGCGTAGTTGCCCTGTACATATGCGATCGGCTGAGGCGCCGTTGCATTGGTTGTGCCAGTGGCCGTATTCGAGTAAGCGCTCAGGTTACTTCCCGCGTCTGTCGCGCGAACACGATAATTGTAAGTCGTTCCAGCCAGCAGTCCCGAGTCATTGAAGGTGGTTGTCGCAGAAGTGGCGACCTGCGCAAAGGTCGTACAACCTGAACCCTGGCATCGTTCGATCAGGTATTGGGTAATGGTTCCGCCGGTCTCGGTTGCCGCTGTCCAAGCAATATTGATCTGCGTGTTACTTGTGGGTGTGGCGGTCAAATTGGACGGAGCGGTGAATATCGGTGCTGCTGTGGTGGCGGAAGCGGAGTTGGAATAGGAACTAAAGTTACTGGAGGCATCGGTGGCCCGTACGCGATAGCTGTAAATGGTTGAACCGAGCAAACCAGCCGTGGTGTCGTTGAACGTGGTGGTTGCTGAAGTGGCTACCTGAACGAAGTTGGTGCAAGCGGCTCCTGTGCAGCGTTCGATCAAGTAGCTGGAGATCGTGCCGCCGGTTTCGCTGGCTGCGGTCCAGGAAAGATTGACCTGTACCGGACCGGAAGCGGTAGCGGTTAGAGCGGACGGGGCGACGAAGGTTGGCGCAGTCGTGGTAGCTGAGGCTGTGGTGGA
>CAZUNI010000075.1:5837-9162 GCA_964622265.1 uncultured Acidobacteriaceae bacterium
GAGCGGACGGGGCGACGAAGGTTGGCGCAGTCGTGGTAGCTGAGGCTGTGGTGGAGTAACTGCTCGCAGTGCCCGCGGTGTCGATGGCCTGAACTCGGTAACTGTAGTTGATGCTCCCCAGCAGGCCGGTGTCGCTGTAAGTGAGTGTAGTGGGAGTGGCGATCTGGGCGAAGGTAGTGCAGCTCGCACCCTGGCAGCGTTGCAACGCATAGTGCGCTATCCCAATAGTACTCGTCGAAGCGGTCCAACTCAGATTGATCTGTGTTGGTCCAGACGCCGTGGCCGTAAGGCTACCTGGAGTCGTCGGCGGAGCGATGGTCCCCACTGGAGTGCGAAAAGCAACCATTTGAATAACCCATGGTCCGGCCGGAGTTAGATTCGCGGTGGTGGCGGTGTAACTGCCTACGGTAGTGACCATTTCGTCTTCCGCGAGATCCGCATCAGGTGATGTGTCCATTCGCATGGTGAAGCCGGTGCCTGGTCCGGGTGTGGCGGTTCCCACCATATTTGCGGCGAAGAGAAGATCGGTCGGATTGGTGGTGGTCACCGCTGGAGTGCTATCGGTGGCAGTGGTGCCGCTGGCTGCGGCTGTGATATCCACGGGGGAGTTCAGGTCCGCGCCGCTGTATTCCAGGATTCGAATATCCGCGTATTCTGCGGCTGTGGAGAAAGTTACGGTAACGGTGTTGGCCCCGGCCGTTGCCGCCTTGATGTTCGAGGCGTAGTAAATGGACTGTGTTACGTATGGGGCCGAGATTGTAGGGCCGACCGCGAGCTTGTACACGTTGCCGTTGTTGTCGACGACCGCAGTGACCGCTGCGGTGGTGTCATTCCATCCAACAACCACAACATTGAGGTTACCAGCCGCCTGCGCGCCAGTGAACGGAACGCTCACGGTACTCTGTGAAATCTGCGGCGTTGCGTAATTACCCTGCACATAAGTGATTGTCGCGGCTTCTAATCCGGAAGTGTGTGTGACGCAAAAAATGAGTGCCGCCATGGAAAGTAAGAACAGGCGCACAAGCTTGCCATGTGCAAAAGATTTCTCAGTTTGAGTGTTTCTCTTATGCGCGTATGAGTTGAGTGCGATTTGGGCAAAGGTCATAGCAGATGTTTAGCGCAATCACTCTGCCAAATGTGGGGGAATCACCACAAACCAAGACGCAGCAACCCGAACTGCTAGGATGTTGAACCAGGGCAATTTATGATTCGGAGGGTGAGTAAACGTTAAGCTAAGCTCTGCTCGATCAGGACCTGTTGCAACAAAGAGTGCAAATAATTACCGCCATTTTCGCGCCATTTTTCCAAAATGGATAAAGCCTTTTATGTGCAAAACATTCTTATACTAGAGCTGGTTCAATCTCATTGATGGGGAAAAGTCGTAATGAGAGTGCTAGTACGAACTAGGCTTCAGTGATTCAGGCGAATTCCTTAGAGAAGCGGGGGGCACAATACGGCTTGGACGGAATTCGCGCCAAATCTTTTCCACCAAACGAATAGGGGACTCACCTGATTTTCGAATATATAAATAAGATAAGAGCCCAGTTACGACAAAGGACGTCAGGGAGATCATTAGCACGAGAGCAATAAATGTTTTTCTCGAAGAAGTTGACTTTTGCCGTATGACAAGTTCTTCTGTTGCGGAACTCGACTGCACCGGAAACATCGTAAGGGGATTATTGCGGGCAACGAAAGCTGAGGGATTCAAATCACGCGGAACGATCTGGTTGCTTTTCGTGTTTTCGGCGGTGTTGTGGTTAACGCCAGCATTTGTTTCGATTGGTTTTGCGGCAACCGCGATATCGGACAACTCCATATTTTGTTGCCCTGACCAAATGCGGATTTGTTCGCGAACTTGTTCCGGCACATGAGTGAATCTGATCCCCCCGCTTTTTCCGGACTGATCCTTCCATGCCAATTCACCGATCGCTTCCAGTCCGGTAATTGGTTTGGCCGAAAAACGGAAACGGATAGGTCCGTCACTTTCAATGGGCGCGACCGCGAGAAAGCCAAGGCCTCCCTCGGAAATATCGAGAACGATGCCGCCATTATCAGATGGCAGTTTGATATAGGCAAGCTGCTGCATGGTTTTTCGTCCACTCAGACGGCGTTCGCTTTGTATCATTCCAGATTCGCTCCAAGGTCGTGGAATACAATGCAACAAGGCTTCCAATGACAGGACTTGGCTGCCCCGACATTTTTTCCGTTCCAGCGGGTGAGTCTATATCATGGCTAGTAGTTGGAAAATTTATTTGGCAGGCAGTGACGCCAAGTAGTGAATAAAGAAAAGGTGCATGCCGAGAACACGCTACGGACAATTCTCATTTAATATTCGAGTGTCCCGACGGATCTGATGGGTTGAAAGTGAAATCAATTACGAGTGCGGGTTATATGAATAATGACCACACAATGGCCGCAATAAAATTGCTTTGGAGCATCAAGGTTTATGCCGCAGAGCACTCAAGAATGGGCATCATCCATTCTTGCGGGGTACTTCGGGACGATAGATCACTAGTGGGGCACGATATGCGGGTACTTTCGCGCATCCACCCAAAAGTTCATGCGTCCGGGTGCGCTATGTGGTTGTAGTGAGTTGAAAAAATTAAGGAAGATGTGTGGAAAGTTCGGACTTCTCAATTCGTCAAGGGCATAACGATCTTCGCTCTTAGCCATTATTGGGATATGATTTCGCGATTGGGTGTCCTTTGACTATGTCTAAACAAAAATTGATTCTGCTTACTATCGTTTTCGCCGTTCTCGGTTTTGGGGCCGGTTGCGGCAAATCTGAAAAATCCAGCACATCCGACCAGCCCAGTTCATCGAGTCCGTCCAGCCCGACAAAAGTGAACGGTCAGCCGGTCACTACGGCGTCTGGCCTCCAATATTGGGATATTGTCGTCGGCAAGGGCGCAATGGCAGTCCCGGGAAAGCCTGTAAGCGTCCACTACACCGGATGGTTAACCAATGGTGAAAAGTTCGATAGCTCTCTGGATCGTGGGAAACCATTTGTGTTTCCGCTGGGAAAGGGACAAGTAATCAAGGGCTGGGACGAAGGCGTAGCGGGAATGAAGGCGGGCGGTAAACGGCAATTACGAATCCCTCCAGAGCTGGGTTATGGAGATAGCGGCGCTGCCGGGGTCATTCCTCCCAAAGCGACGTTGATCTTCGATGTGGAATTGCTGGAAGTCGGTAAGTAATCCGTCGGCGAACGCGATAATCGGCGCGAAAACACCGACTGGCATGGAAGTGTTACTTCGCAAAGCGCGTCAAAAGTCCTCCGTTAAAAATTAAATAAACTCGCTTTTTTGTTGTGATTTGTATTGAT
>CAZUNI010000076.1:0-8443 GCA_964622265.1 uncultured Acidobacteriaceae bacterium
AATCAATACAAATCACAACAAAAAAGCGAGTTTATTTAATTTTTAACGGAGGACGCTGAAGACCCGACCTCCTGAAAAATCCTACAATCATCGAAATGCGGGTGCCATGACAACCGCGACTGTCGGCCTCGGCTCCTGAATTCGATCCAGGATGGCGATTCAGAGACCTCTATTGCATCATCATCGCGGTAATATTTCGCTTCGGCGAGTACCCCACGTGGATCAGGGCAACTTCCTTCATTGTAGCGATATCCACCACTGAGACGTCATCTGTCATGGTATTGGCGACGTAGACCTTTGACATGCGATCCGGCGATAGCGTCATCCAACCGCAGCCCTTCCCGCCCAGTTCGGTCTGTGCCTTCAACTTCAAGTCCGGCAGAGAATAGGCGTACAGCGCGGTGTTCACGCGGCTGTTGACCAGCAGAGTCTTCTGGTCCTTGGTGACGGCCATTCCGTGCGAGATCTCGCCGCCCCCGGCAATGAGCTTCTTTCCTGCTGTAATAGCCGGGAGTTCGATGCGATTGATGATCTTGTGCGTCGCAAAATCCACAACGACAAATCCGTTGAACCCAGTCACCTGCACGAAGAGCCACTTGGTGGAGCCGTCGGGATTCACGGACATGGTCATGGGACGCACGCCCGCGCCCATTGGGACTTCCCACACGACTTCCTCGGTCTTGGTGTCGATCACGCTGACCTTTTTCGCCGTCTGCGATCCCGCCAGCAGAAACTTGCCGTCCGGAGTCACGTAAGGATTGTGCACGGTGCTCCCGGTAACGATGTGCCTGGAGACAGCCTCGGTCTTAGTATCGATCGAATCGAGGCCGCCCATATCGCCCAGCAGGGCGACGTACACGCGCGACCCGTCGCGGGCGATGGCGATATTGTTCGGATGCCCGTCCAGGGGAATCCGCTTGGTTACTTGCAGCGTCTGCCCATCGACGATATCGAGCGTTTCCTCGGCTTCGTCGCTCACATAGATATGTTTTGCGTCGGGAGAAACGGCGACCCCGTGGTTGAGCTCGATCCCTTCGATGTGCCCCACGACTTTGTCCGTGGCCGGATCGATGATGCTGATGTTGTCCGCCGCGTAATTGGTCTGAATAACGCGCGGCTTCAGAGTCGGCGCAGCCAGCACGGACGCCGCCAGCGCGCCCATTGCGACCAGTCCCGAAATCGATGTGCAAATTCCAAAAGTCCGTTGCTTCGTGGTCCAATTCATAGTCAGCTCCTGTTATAAAAATCGAATCGATTTAAAAATTTCCGCTACTTCAATTTCGCGCCCATCACAAATGCCCTCAGCGTCAGCCATTCAGGATCGTCCTTCGTCAGAAAATGCTTGCCGCCGGTGTGGCCGTCGTCGCCGCCTGCATCTGTAGCTAGCGGATGAAGCAGGAGCGGGCTCTCCAAATCGCCAGGAAACGCAACACTTTTCACTGAGTTGAAGTTTTTCCGGGATTGCTCTTCGGTCCATGTGGTCACGCCGTGCTGGAGTGGCGCCAGCGCCATGATCCTCATTCTGGGGTCGGCATGGCATTGAAAGCAGCGGGCATGGCCCGGGCGCTTTCGCACATAAATCGGCTCAACCATCTGCTTGAAAAATTGGTAATCGAGCGTCACAGGTTCCGCGGAAGCGGGCGCTGCGGAAGTGGAAGGCGTCTGCTTGCTCTCCTCCTGCCCCGCCGCATTCAGAAATCCGGCAGCACACAAAAATCCACAAGCCGCAAGCAATAGATAATACGGCTTCATCGATCGCACAGGGTATCTCCTCTAAGCCTGAAAGTTTAGTATGACTTATAGACCGCCGGATAACGTACACCTATCCTTGCCGACGTGCAAGGTCCACCAACTTATTTAGTGCGCCAATATTAATATCTTACCACCGAAACGCGGTTACTTCGCCAAAGGATCGGGCCGCAGCTGAAAATGCACGGCCTGGGGCCGCGTTCCCTTACCGCCTTCCTGATGCCATGGGTTTCTGACTTCGTTGCCAGCCCACAATCCGCGACCCCTCCACCCCGCATTGGCGTCGTCAATTCGGCCTGCCAAATTCCGAGTGAGAAATCCCTGCGGATACGGGACTCGCAGCACGACCCATTTCTTAGTACCGGGCAGAAGCGCCAACAGCGAATCCGAACCACTCCCCGTTGCCATTGGAACGTTGTTGCCGAGGCCAAAGGTATTGAATTGATCGACCCACGTGCCGTAGAGAAAGTCCGTGCTGCCTCCGTCAGGGATGCCTTTCATTTGCGGACCGGGGACGTCATACAGCGTCCAACCCTCGACGCAATGCTGCCCTTCGAATGACGCAGGGCCGGTGAGCACTTTGCATTTCGAACGATCGAAGCTGGCCAATTGCCCGCTTCCCGCAAGCCCCACCCATACTAGGCCATTGCGATCAGTATCGATTCCCCGTGGCAGATAACCGACCCGGTTCGGCGACTTGGGGTTGTAATACGGCGGCTCGTACGCCTCGGCATGGCAAGTCTCCGGAGGATTCGAACCGATATCCATTCGAACGATGGTTCCTGGGACCTTTGTCGTGGTGTACCAGATGCTTTTATCCACTGGATTATAGGCAGTGTAATAGCCGGTAATGGGAATCAACTTATCGATCCCCTTCTCGTATTTTCCGTCACCGTTGACATCAAAATAGGCGGGGCACCAACCCTGAGCTTGTTCTAGGGTGCCTCCACGGTCGAGTACTCCCGGCTTTACCCATCCCACTACAGACGTAGTTCCAACCGTAAAAATTGTATCGTCTTCATCCTCGGCAAATGCGGCATGGTGGTTGCTGAAGCAGGTGTCCACCCAAGTTTCCTTCTTCGTCTTCCCGTCGTAATACGCCAATTGCCGTCCGGCTACCCTTAGGGGGAAATATTGCGCAAACTTATTGGTCGATCCTTCCTTACAAAATGCGGGATTGTTGGCCGGATTTCGGAATATGGTTGCCATCCACAGTCGGCCCTTCGTATCCACGTTCTTCACTTCCGTTTGTTCTTTCTCGTCATAAATCAATTCATCCCCCCAAAAGAGGGAGGGGTATGCCATCGACGCGGTCGCGTGACCGCCTCGGGGCAACGAATCGGGTCCGTCCCGCAGAAGCAGGTGAACCGTCTGATCCGCATTCCGTTTGGGATCAAGGACATGCACGTCGCCGGTATTGAAATCGCCCAGATAGACGAGCCCGTAGGGGTTCGATTCCGGGTGCCGCTTGTCCGTCTCGTACATGTCATGCGCAAACGTCGTGGGGGTGCCCATATCCCACATCGTGAGTACGATATTTCGCTCCACGCCTGCCGGTCGCGGCGGCGCTGGGGGGACTTCGCCCTTGGCGATGCGGTCGGTCCAGTCCGCAAGAATCGATTCGGCGCTCTGCCGCCCCAGCGGGCTGAGCATTCCGAGCATCCCGTTACCGATCTGTCCCATCTGGATGCGGTGATCCCAAGCCTCGACACTGGAATCGAAGGCCCCGAGAGACGCCGGAATCTCGCGCGTGGCCTTGGTGCCCATCTGGTGGCAAATCGTGCAGTTCTTTACCGTAGCCACCCAGTTTGCCTGGGTTTCAATAACCTGCTTCTGTATGGGCCCGCTGCCCACGGGATCGGCGGCTTGCAGACTGCCCAAGCCTCGGTCGTACGGAAGCGGCGTGGAGGGAATCGAGACGGTCATGGGGAAAGCACTCTTTGGCGGCGGTTGGAGCATGGAAAACCAGTAGTTCGCAGGATAATACTGCGCCGCAGCCTTCGCGTCGGGCGCAATTTGTGCTGTAAGCGCGAGATGCTCTCCAGGCGTCGCGCTAATCGCGCCGGAATCGATCAGGCCGTATCCGCGCACCCATACCTTGTACGTGGCTCTTGGCAGCTCAGGGAGAAGGTAACGGCCGCGATCGTCGGTCACCACGATCTTGCGGAATTTCGTTGGCAACTCCGTCGTTTCGGCGATGACCCAGACGCCTGCTTCCGGCCCCTTCGAACTATTGACCACCCCGCCGATCGAATCTGGCCCGATGGATACCTGTTCCGCTGCGCTGATTGCGGACGAGTTGGCCTTGCGCTGGGCGCGGGTCGGGATGATGGCAGCTGCCAAGGCCAGGCTGCACACCAGCATCAGGATCGCATATCGCCGAGCATGGATTTTCTGCATTCGAATTTCTCCTTGTTCCCAAATGGCCCTAACCCGGCGATTCACAGTAGGTTTTCACGCTACGCTTTACACTTACTTGCCGCCGGCTCCCTTTTCGGCCGGGAGTGTGATCACGTTATCGTAGGCCGCATACCCCCTCGGGCTGCAGATGAACTCCATGAAATCTTCCTTCGCCACCCTGTGAAAGTATTTTCGAAATCCGGGCCAGTTCTTGTCCCCCCAGGCTTTCGGGTCGTAGTAAGTCATGTCGATCACCATGTGATCGCGGTCCACTCGATGGAAGCGCTCCTCCAGACGAAAGGCATCGCTCTTCTTATGGCCGACACCCTGCGTGATCATTGTCTTATCGTTATACCCGATTGTATCCACCATCAGGTCGTTGCCGTCCCAGTGAGCCGTGGAGTCGCCCTCATAGGTGAGGTCCAAATCTTTGGGATGGTCGCGATTCATCCAGAACGTGCGCCACTCGCGATGGTATTCGAAAAATTGAAACACGCGGTCGCCTTCGCGGGTAAAGATCAGCTCCATCGAACCGTTTCGCGGGTAGTCGTACATTGCCGGAGTGGACAGGGGTTCGCAATCTCTTCCCGGGTATTCGCCTTCAGGGACGTTTGCGATCACACCATAGCTATCCACGGAAAAACAAGCACCTCTGCCGTTCGGGCAATGGAATCCCGGCTTGTCCGAACCCGGCATCAGCGTACCGGACGTAGGATTGTGCGAAATCGATTTGTAAAGTAAGTGCTGCTTGGCCCACTCGGTAAGAGGCGGCTCCGGGATCGTCTGGTCTTCAATGGCAAAATTCTGAATCTTGGCAGTGCGCTCGTCTCCCAGCCAGGGGCCGGACAAATCGCGCGGGTCGAACTGTTGACCCCCGCTTGCTCCTGGCTTTGTTGCGCCGTGAGTGGGCTTGTCTTGCGCATTGAGATCAAAGGAAACGACCAGCGATAATATGACAGCAATGATTGCACTTAGGCGGTGAAACCTTGTCCTAAATAACCCTAAAACAGCGGAAAGCATACAATCGGTCCCCAACGGATTGGGTAACTTCATCGAGTGCACGGAAATTTCCTCCAAATGGGAATTCTGAATTTGAATTCCGGGTCGATCGGTAACGTACACCGAACGCAATCGGCACGCAAGCTCAAGGCAGTTTCTTGAGCGCAAAATTCGCATCATTAAGATCTTTGGCTGTATCGTTTTTTATCCTACCACTAAGTCCTGGGAAGGAACCTACTTACTGGAGAGATTTCCAATTACGGAGAACAAAACACTTAGTGGCGGGCAAGCCTGTAAGCCGGATTTTGTTCGACGCTTGAGCCGTTAGGCTCGCGCGCCGTGGCGATCATTCCTCTAGGTCCAGGTTCGCACCTGGACTCCAGCAGCCTACCCGAGGGTCCTGACGAGCCGGGCCGGCTCTCCCCTCCTATTTGGCCTTGCACCACGCGGGGTTTGCCTTGCCGTTCCGATTGCTCGGAACGCGGTGGGCTCTTACCCCACCGTTTCACCCTTACCGTGCTTTCCCACCCGTAAGACCTGCTGAAGGTTTTCCTCCAGCCGGCCACCGAGGTGAATCGCACCGGCGGTTTATTTTCTGTGGCACTATCCGTGGCCGAATCCACGCGGCTCGCTTGCACTCGCCTCGCACATTCAGTCCCCTGGCGTTACCAGGCGCGTTGCCCTTTAGTCTGAGGCGCATTCCGCCGAAGACTTTCGTCCCCGGCGTCGTGCGTGGAAGACTACGGTGTCCGGACTTTCCTCCCGGCCTGCCCTCTTGCGAAGGCCTGCCCAGCGATCACCCGGCTTGCCCGCCAAGGTTAATTATACATTGAGAAGTCATCGTGAACACTTAAAGTTGGCTGGTGGGTATTGGTTTAATTTCGTGTTGCGATGTTCTTTGTGTCACCCCTGACGGGGTTTTCCGAAAAACCGCTGCGTTTTCCCACAGCTTCCGCTGTGGGCTACGTTGTGCCGCCCCTCCGGGGCTACCGGCAACACGAAATCAGATTACCACCGGCCGTTGGATATGGCAGTAAACGAAATCTTCAGACCAGCGTTCGCTGTGGCGCTTTCTTGGAGACGGATTTCACAGGGCGAGGCTTACTCAGCTTAGATACTTTCTTCGTGTTTCCCTTTTCCTTCGAATTCGCTGGGCGCTTTGCTGACTTTTTCTGCTCCGACGTGATCTCCAACTTCCCCGCCAGCAATTTGTCGAAATCATCTTCATTCAAAATGGTGACGCCGAGGGCACGAGCTTTCTCATACTTCGATCCGGGATCGGCGCCGACCACAACGTAGTCGGTCAATTTACTCACCGATCCGGACACCTTGCCGCCGTGCTTTATTACCTCCGTGCCGCCCTCGTCGCGCGAGCGGCGCGCCAGCGCGCCCGTGAAGACGAATGACTTCCCCGCGAAGCGCGTGTCCTCCGGCGCCTGGCGTTTCTCCGTCATTTTCAAACCTTCGTCCTTCAGTCGCCGGATTAAATTTTGATTCGCGGATTCGGAAAAGAAATCGGCGATGCTCTGCGCGACTTTGGGACCGACTTCCGGAACTTCCACCAACTCCTCGACGCTGGCTTCGGCCAATTTCGGGAGCGAACTAAAATGATCGGCCAGCAGTTGCCCGGTGCGCTCGCCAACAAATCGCATCCCGAGCGCGTAGATCAACCGGGCAAGGCTATTGCTTTTGCTAGCCTTAATCTCATCCATCAGGTTCTGCGCCGATTTTTCCGCCTTGCGGTCCAGCGCGGATATATCTTCCAGTTTCAGCTCGTACAAATCCGCAAAATCCTTCACCAAGCCCTTATCCACAAGCTGATCGACAATTTTGTCGCCCAGGCCGTCGATGTTCATCGCGTGCCGTCCAGCAAAATGCAGCAGCGACTCCTTCCGTTTTGCCGGGCAGCTGGCGTTGACGCAGCGATAGGCGACCTCTTCCGGATCCTTGTGAATCTTGCTGTTGCACTCCGGGCACCGCTCAGGAACAACAATCTCGCGCCGAGGCTTCCCTTCCTTCGTTACCTTAATAACGTGCGGAATCACTTCCCCCGCGCGTTCTACGATTACCGTATCGCCGACATGCAATCCCAGCCGCGCAATCTCGTCCATATTGTGCAGCGTGGACCGGGTCACCGTGACGCCGCCGACTTCGACCGGCTCAAGCACGGCCACTGGAGTAAGCGTTCCCGTGCGCCCCACTTGAAAAATCACATCGTTTACAACCGTCGTTTCCTGCCGCGCCGGATATTTATACGCGACGGCCCAGCGCGGGGCCTTCGATGTAAACCCCAGTTCCTGCTGCATCGCGATCTCGTTCACTTTGATCACGATGCCGTCGATTTCATACGGCAGCTTCTCGCGTTTCGCTTCCCAGGATTCGATAAACTTTTTCACCGCGCCTATCGAAGGGCACACGCGCCAGTCGGGCGACACTTTGAAACGCATTTTCTGAAGTGCTTCAAGCGCCTCCGAATGCAGACGCATCGGCTCGCGCCCACCGACCAGCAAATAATAGCCGTGGAAATCGAGTTGCCGTGACCGCGTAATCTCAGGGTCAAGCACGCGCACCGACCCGGCAGCGACGTTGCGCGGATTCGCGTATATTTTTCCGCCTTCTTTTTCCTGCCGTTCGTTCAACGCTTCGAACGCGCGCAACGGCAGGATGATTTCACCGCGAACTTCAAAATCGTCAGGCATGCGCGCCTTTTTCAGATCGGCGGCATCCACACGCAGCGGGATCGACCGGATCGTGCGCACGTTTGCGGTCACGTCCTCGCCCGTCGTGCCATCGCCGCGCGTGACTCCCCGCGTCAGGACTCCGCCTTCGTAGAGCAGCGAAATGCTCAATCCGTCGAATTTGTGCTCGGTGACGTAGTCGATTTTCTCGCGCCCCGCCAGTTCGCGCACGCGGCGATCGAATTCGTCGAGTTCCTCCATCGAATACGTATTGTCGAGACTCATCATCGCCGGAGAATGCCGGCGAGTTTCAAACCCTTTGCGGGGCGCGCCGCCGACGCGCTGCGTGGGAGAATCCGGCGTGACCAGTTCCGGATGCGCGGCTTCGAGCTTCTGAAGCTCCTCCATCATCCGGTCGAATTTGAGGTCGGAGATTTTCGGCTCGTCGAGAACGTAGTAGAGATACTCGTGCCGCCGCAGGTCTTCGCGCAGTTTTTCGACTTGCCGGGCTGTAGCAATGCTCTTTACCATATAGCCTCAGAGAAGCGAACGAAGCGAATGATTAGAAGCTGTTGCATAACCTAATACAGGGTCTTGAAAAGAAGGTAGTTGAATTT
>CAZUNI010000077.1:0-8322 GCA_964622265.1 uncultured Acidobacteriaceae bacterium
CCTACTGGTAAGAAAAAGAAAAAACCGTCTTGACACTAACCGGCCTTCTCATGGAGGGACTTGGAGCCGGGAGGATTTATCAGGATGTGGTCCTGAGACCGGGTACAATCCGCCTAGAATCGCGGGAGCCACTCACCAACGAGAGGATTGAAAGAATCTGATGATCGACCTTCAACAGTTTGAAAACATAAAACAAAAGCACAGTAGCTATGCCAGTTGGGCTGTGTGGGCTGATGAATCAGAAAATGAGCCGAAGTCAAACATGGACGACTTGAGCGACTTTGACGACGCTGGCGTCTTGAGCAAACTGAGGAACGATGTCGTTATGGTTGGGCTGAACTTTTCGGTTCTTAGGGATGCGCCCAAGCCGTTTTTCAATTTCCATGGCAAAGGCGGTGGTGCGTTTAAGATTCGGTACGCTTTCAACGGCTCTCCCTATTACGGAGCCTACATGACCGACATCATCAAGCAGCTCAAAGAAGTCGATGCCAAGAAAATGATGCAGCACTTGAAAGCACACCCCGAAGTCGTCGCAAGCAACGTAGACGTATTTCGAGAAGAACTGCGCGACTTGCGGGCGACAGCACCGATTATATTGGCGTTCGGTAACGATACGTACAAAGTTCTGCGTGAGAACTTGGACAAGGACGAGTATCGCAAGCTGATTAAGCTCACCCATTACAGTTCCTGGCTAAGCAAAGAAAAGTACAAAGAAAAAGTGTTCAAAGAAATTGAAGGCACTTTAGGTATTAGAGACGAGTGATCGTTGCCACCATTCCAGCTGAGAGGTAATTTCCGGGTCCGACTGACCGTTGTTGCACGACGCGCTTGTATCCCACCCGGTCCAGCAGCGAATCTCAATTCGACCGGTTGAGCTGGCAGGGATTATCGGAAATTGACCGCCAAGCCTTGCCCGTCACGGCTAGTCTTCCATCAAAAGCTCTTCAGTACCCAAGCCGCAATCACCAGCCGCTGAATCTCGCTGGTCCCCTCATAAATCTCCGTAATCCGTGCATCACGGTACATGCGCTCGACCGGATACTCGCTGCTATACCCGTTGCCGCCGTGAATCTGGATAGCCTTGTGCGTCACGCGCGTGGCCAGTTCCGACGCGAACAGTTTCGCGATCGAGGCCTCCATCGAAAAGCGCCCGCCGCTGTCCTGCTTCCATGCAGCTTTGCGCACCAACAGGCGCGCGGCGTCGATTTCCGTGGCCATGTCGGCCAGCATGAATTGGATGGCCTGAAAATCCGCGATGGGATGTCCGAAGGCCTGCCGTTGCTGCGCGTAGGCCAGGGCCTGTTCGAACGCGCCCTGCGCGATGCCTGTGGCCTGCGCGGCGATGCCAATGCGACCGCCGTCGAGCGTCGAGAGCGCGATCTTGTACCCGTCGCCTTCGTTGCCAATGCGGTTGCCAATGGGCACTTCGCAATCGGTGAACGAAAGTTCGGCGCAGGCCGTGGCGTGGATGCCCAGCTTCTTTTCTTCCTTGCCCACTTTGAAGCCGGGCGTGCCGCGTTCGACGATCAGCGCGGTGATCCCTTTTTCGCCCTTCGCCGGGTCCGTATTTACATAAACAATCGCGGCATCGGCCACGCCGCCGTTGGTGATCCATGCCTTCGCGCCGTTGATAACGTAGCGGTCGCCTATAAGCACTGCCTTGGTCGCCAGCGCCGCAGCGTTCGAACCAGCCTGCGGCTCGGTAAGGGCGTAGCAGCCGATTTTCTCGCCACGAGCGAAGGGAAGTAAGAATTGTTTTTTCTGCTCGTCAGTGCCGAAGCGATGAATCGGACCGCAGTACAGCGAATTTTGCACCGACAAAATAACGCCGGTGGAAGCGCAGACGCGAGAAATTTCCTCGATGACGATGGAATAGGCGATGTGGTCGAAGCCCGCGCCGCCTTCGGATTCGGGAATCGCAACAGCGGTCAGCCCGAGTTCGGCAGCCTTGCGGAACGTCTCGCGGGGGAATTGCGCACTCTCATCGATCTCGCGCGCCAGCGGTTTCACTTCGGCTTCGGCGAATTCCCGCACCGTGCGCTGGAGCATTTTCTGTTCTTCGTTGAGGTCGAAGTTCAAAGGGCCGCTCCGGGAAACGGCGGCGGCGCGGGAATCAGAACCCCAGCGCCTTGCGCAGTTTCGTGTACGTCGTCGAGAGGTCTTCCGGTTCCAGGCGCGTCTCGCCCACCGTCGTCATGAAGTTGGTATCGCCCGCCCAGCGCGCCAGGATGTGCATGTGCAGGTGATCGGCAACTCCCGCGCCGGCCGAGCGCCCCAGATTCATTCCGAGGTTGTACCCTTCGGGACGATAGACCTCATGCAGCGCGGCCTGTACACGCTGCGAAAGCTGCATCATCTCGGCCAATGTTTCGGGATCCAAGGACCCAAAATCAGCTGTGTGCGCATACGGAACGATCATGGCGTGGCCGGAAGTGTAGGGATATCGGTTCAGGATGACGAAGTTTTTGACGCCGCGCAGGACGATTAAAGTTTCCTCGTCCTTATTGGCTGCCGGGAGGTCGCAGAAGATGCAGCCTTCGAGCTTCTTCCGCACATCGGCCATGTAGCGGTAACGCCAGGGGGTCCAGATGTAGTCCATAAGAGGTGGTGGCCGCTAACGACGAAAGATAATCGCCGGGTGAGTTCTTAACTTTGCGGCGGGGCCGTCGGGGCGCTGGCGCTGGAGGAACCTAACGCGCCGCCATTGACGTGGTCCTTCAACTCCTTGCTGGGCTTAAAGAACGGAATGCGCTTGGGCGGAACTTCCACTTTCGCGCCGGTCTTCGGGTTGCGGCCGGTGCGTCCGCGGCGCTGGCGCGTTCGAAAGCTGCCGAAGCCGCGAATCTCGATGCGGTCGCCGCCTTGCAGCGCGCCGATAATGCTTTCGAAAATCGTCTCGACGATGGCTTCGGATTCTTTGCGGCCAAGTTCAGTGACGCGGACTACCGCTTCAACCAGGTCCGCTTTTGTCACGGTGGAATCATTCATCGATGTATGCTCCGCGGATTTCTAATTTGCATCCGAAGGCGCCTGGGCGCCGAACAGGCCCGCCACTCGCCCGCCGGAACATTCTTCCATGCGAGCCGCCTTTGGTGGCAATTCAATATCACCAAACGAGCGTTAAGGGAAATAAAATTTACTGCCCCATCAGGGGGGTGACGGAGCGTCTACTGGGAACGCTTGGCCATGATAGCATCGCCGATCGTTGCTTTTGCGGAGGATTTAGTCGAACGGTAATCCTCCATATCGCGCCGTTCCGCCTGTTTTTGCGCGCCACGAAAGCTGAGACCGATCTTGTGCTGGTCCTGGCTGATCTTCACGATCTTAAATTCGTACTCGCGTCCGGGATCGAGCAGGCCGCCGGGCCGGGCTTTTGAGCCTGTGCCCGAAGACTGCGGCATATCGCCTTTGGGGCGCCGCTCTTCGATTTCAGAGACGTGGCAGAGACCTTCGATTCCTTCCGCCAGTTCGACAAACGCGCCAAACGTGGTGACACGCGAAACTTTTCCGCGAACCAGGTCGCCGACCTTGTGCTTTTCAAACCAGCTCGACCAGATATCGTTCACCTGCTTGACGCCCAGCGATACCCGCCGCGATGCTGCGTCGATCTTTAAAACTTTCGCTTCGACCGCGTCGCCCTTCTTATACACATCGGAGGGATTCTTGATTCGCCCGGTCCATGAAATATCGCTGACGTGAATCAGCCCGTCGAACCCTTCCTCGATTTCAAGGAACGCTCCGAATTCGGTCAGATTCCGGATTTTTCCGTTGACGATCGTGCCGACCGGATACTTCTCCGCCAGTTGCGTCCACGGATCGGCCTGCGCCTGCTTCATCCCCAGCGAGATGCGCCGTTCCTTCATATCGACGCCCAGGACTGTGACTTCCACTTCGTCGCCGACTTTCACAATCTTCGAGGGATGCACCTTGCGCTTGGACCAGCTCATTTCGCTGACGTGCACCAGGCCTTCGATGCCCGGCTCCAGCTCCACGAACGCGCCGTAATCGGTCAGCCCCATGATCTTGCCGCTCAGCTTCTTGCCGACTGTGTAGCGCTCAACCACAGACGCCCAGGGATCGGGCATCAGTTGCTTGCGGCCCAGGGAGACGCGGCCCTTTTCCTTGTCGTACTTCAGAATCTTGACTTCCACTTCCTCGCCGGGACGTACGGCATCCAGTGGGCTCTCAACGCGGCCCCACGACATATCAGTGATATGCAACAGGCCGTCGATGCCGCCCAGGTCGACAAACGCGCCGTAACCGGTGACGTTCTTCACCACGCCCTTCACGGTTTGCCCTTCGGCCATCGACTCGAGCATCTCCTTGCGCTGCACAGCTACCTGATCGTCCAGAATCGCGCGCCGGCTGACGACGATGTTTCCGCGTTTGCGGTTCATTTTCAGCACGCGGACGGTAATTTCGCGATCTTTCCACTGATCCAGGTCACGCACGGGATGAAGATCGGCCTGCGATGCCGGCAAAAAGGCGCGTACGCCGATGTCCACCACCAGCCCGCCCTTGATGTTGTCAACAACCTTGCCGGTCATGTCGGTCTTGTTGCGGTAGGCTTCTTCGATCTTGCTCCAGGCGCGGCGGCGGCGCACGCGTTGATAGGACAGCAATACGTACCCGTCCTTGCGTTCGCCCGTACGCTGGACCTCGACGGGCTCTCCAGCGTGCAGCGGGAACGGCCCATCCAATTCAGCAAATTCCTGCGCGGGGATCAATCCCTCGGTCTTGCCGCCGAGGTTGACGACCACGCCCAGGTCGGTTACAGCCACGACCTGGCCGGACTCAATTTCGCCTTCCGCGTGCGCCGTTTGCGGCACGGCGTACTGCTCCATGAGCTGTTCCATCTCCGACGTCGATTCCGTCGAAGGCTCATCGCCATCCACTTCCACTGCAGTGCTCACGTCGGAGTGCTCAACAGCAGCCTGTCCGTCCGGCGCCGCAACGGGTTCCCTCGGAGCGACCGTGACGGCGGCAGGTTCGCCGCCAGCCTGTTCAGGCACTTGCACAGTTTCAGCCGCAGCCGGAATCGATGATTCCGTCTGTTCGGTTGGAGTTATTGGTTCCGGCGCCGTTGTTGCGGCGGTTGCGGTTTGTCCGGCGGACACTTCTGCGCCGGGGTTTTCATTGTCGGAAAACATCTTACTGCCTCCACGAGGTCTTGCCCTTACTCCATGAACGAAGCTTCACTAGAAAACTTCCCAGTCACGGGGCGAGTGCAAGGAAGGAAATGCGGCATCCCACCCAGGGGCCGCACCGTGGGGATGATACCCGCGCCGTATGCCGTATGTCAATCAAAGGTAGGACGATAGGGGAGCGTGATTCGTGATTAGTGATTCGTGAATCGTAAGGAGTTGGCAAGCGACAGTGGCGGGGTAAAAGTCTTGCCGGGGCGAACTTAAGTGCGGCAGGAGTCTTAGCTTTGAACTTTCAACTGTTAACTTTCAACTCTGAACTTCCCGGCACGGATCACGATTCACGAATAACAACTCACGAGTCACGACCGTACCCGCCCCGCCTGACGAACCTCCCGCCGGTAGTCCGGCGCGACTAGTTCCACCGTCCGGCACATTTCGTAGAGGCGCGAACGAATGCGCTCTCCCAGGCGGTCGGACAGAGCATCTTCACGCGCGGCGGCAATGGCTTGTCCCGATGGAAGCCGTGAAGGGGACGGCAAAGGCGTCGCACCGACGCCGTCCAGGTAATTCGTGGTCAGCAAAGTGATGAGCCGCTCGTTGTACCGCGTATTCAGAATATGCCCAATGGTTTCGAGCGCCCACGGGGAGGGCTTGCTCGCGCCCAGGTCGTCCAGCAGCAGGACTTCCGCGGTAAGCACAGGTTCCAGCACGCCCAGTTCGGTTGCCTGGCTCTCGGAGTTATAGCTGCCCTGAATTTCTTTCAGCAACTCGCGATAGTCGTAGAAAAGGCCGGTGTGCCCGCGCAAAACGATCTGTCGCAGCGCCGCCACGGCCAAATGCGTCTTACCCGCCCCGCAAGGCCCCATCAGCAGCAGCCCGGTTTCGGTCCCCACCGGATAATCGCGCGCAAACGCCTCCACCACGAGCTTGGCTTGCTCCAGGCTGCGGTTCCACGCTACGGATTCCCGCCCGGCATCGTACAAATCGGTGTCGTAGTTATTGAAGTCGCAGTGTTCGTAACGCTTGGGGATTCGCGCGCGCGCCAAAATGCGCGCTGCACGGTCGGTGCCCGTGCAATCGCAGGGGACCGCCCAGACGCGCCGTGTCTCGCTGGTGCCCGCGACAGGCTTCTCCCAGGAAACGCGTTTTGGTTTTTCTTCCTCCGCTAAGCGTTCGACGGTCTTCCAGCCAGTGCCGCCGCAAAGCGGGCAATCGGGTTGCGCCATGAAGTCAGCATAGGCGCGCGCCCGGAGTTGCGCAAGCGGTCAGTCCCTGTGGAAAGTGGTGGTGATGTGGAAAAGGACGTGATTCGCTTGCCCTGAACAGGAGTGAGGGGTAAGTCGTGAGGAGTTAATAGTCGAAATTGAGAGTTAAAAGTTAAAAGCTTGGTGCGAACAAATATGCGGGGACGAGAGGTGTGGCTTGAAACTTTCAAATCGCAAATTTCAAATCCAAACTTCCTCCCACGAATCACTACTCACGAATCACGATTCACATTGCTCTTATGCACTCGGATCACCCGCGGCGGCGGCACCCGCACGAGCGCATTGTCCGGGGGCCGCGCCGTCGCGGACCTCAAGCCGCGGGACAATTCCTGCTGCACGAATGACGTGAACGACTCCATTTGGTGCTGCATTTCCGCCATTTTTTCGCGCATGTTCAGGATAATTTCAATTCCCGCCAGATTGACGCCCATCTCACGCGTCAGCGTCAGGATCACTTCCAACCGCTCCAGATCGGAATCGGTATAAAGCCGCGTGTTGCCATCTGAACGCGAGGGTTTCAACAGCCCCACGCGCTCATAGAGCCGCAGCGTCTGAGGATGCAGTTTATAGAGTTCTGCGACAGCCGAGATCATGTAGCCGGCTCGAGCCTTTTTCCGTTTCGCGTTTACGCTGGTGCGCGGCATGGCTGCGCTCCTCTAGTCTTCATGTGAAGCTCTTGTCTTACGCCTTAGCCCGGTCGAATAGATCCTTGCGCGGATCCTCTGGAGCGATTCGCTCCAGTTCCCGCAATAATTCCTTTACGCGTTCGTCCACCGGTTTTGGCACGACCACCTGCAATTCGACGTACTGATCCCCGCGGTGTCCGGGCTGGCGAACCGATGGGACGCCCTTCTCCCTCAGGCGAAGCTTCTGGCCGCTGTTGGTTCCCGGCGGCACACGCAGCAGCGAACGGCCATCCATCGTCGGCACTTCGACCTTGGCGCCGAGCGTCGCCTCGGTCACCGTAATGGGCACCACTGTGTAAAGGTCGTCGCCACGCCGCTGAAAAAACGGATGCGGCTGCACGTCGGTAATGATGTACAGGTCTCCCGGAGGCGCTCCCGCCGTTCCGGCATTCCCGTGTCCGGGAACGCGGACGCGCGAGCCGGTTTGCACACCCGCCGGAATTCGAACTTCAATGGTTTCTGCGCGTCGCACTCGGCCTTCTCCGCCGCACGCCCGGCACGTTGTTCGAAGCCGTCCAGAGCCGCCGCAGCGCGTGCACGTCAAATTAAATCGCATCTTCCCGCTGGTCTGCGTCACCTGTCCGGTGCCGCCGCAGGCCGTACAAGTTTGCGGCTGGCCGACGCTGCCACTTCCATGGCATTCCGTGCACGCATCGAGACGGGCGATCGTCAGCTTCTTCACCGTGCCATGCACGGCCTCCCAAAATGAAATCTCAATCTGATATTCGAGGCTCGAGCCGGGCTCAGGACGCGAGTATGTCTCTGCGGGTGCAGCACCTCCTCCTCCTCGGAAGAACTGGCCGAACAAATCCCGGAAGCTCTGCCCTCCGCCTGTTCCGCCTCCCGCGCCGCCACCGCCGCCGAAATCGAATCCGCCAAAATCGAAATGAACGTTGCCGGGATCCACTCCCTCGGGAACGCCTCCCGCGCCGGGAGTTTCGAATCCAAACTGGTCGTACATCTGCCGCTTCTTGGCGTCCGAGAGAACGTCGTAAGCTTCCTGCACCTGCTTAAATTTTTCCTCTGAAGATTTATCGCCGGGATTCAGATCGGGGTGATATTTGCGCGCAAGTTTACGGTAGGCCGCCCGGATGTCCTTCTGCGCCGCCTTGCGCGAGACGCCCAGCAGTTCGTAGTAGTCCTGTTTAGTCGAAGTGGCCATGGTTGGTGACTAGAAGCTATTGCACAACCCTCCGCAAGACGATCATGAAGCAAGCGATATGA
>CAZUNI010000078.1:0-7919 GCA_964622265.1 uncultured Acidobacteriaceae bacterium
ATCATCACCCAGGCGCTGACCTACGCCCTGATGCTCGCGTTTTTCCGCAACGACATGGGTTTTGGCGGCAACAACGGATTCACCGATTTCAAGGACATCCTCGGATTCAATCTCCACTCCGACCGCGTGCGCGTCGTTCTGCTTGTGATTACCTGCATCATGGTCGCCGTCAGCTATCTGGTGTGCCGCATGATCGTCTCCTCCCGCGCGGGCCGAGTGATTCGCGCTATCCGTGACGCAGAAAGCCGCACCCGTTTCCTCGGCTATCGAGTGGAATCGTACAAGCTCTGGATTTTTGTGTTTTCTGCGATCCTGGCCGGCATCGCCGGCGCACTTTACGTTCCCTTGATTGGCATCATCAACCCCAGCGAGTTTTCTCCCATCAATTCGATCGAAGTGGTCATCTGGGTAGCGGTGGGAGGACGCGGTACGTTATATGGCGCGGCTGCGGGCGCGTTTCTGGTGAACTACGCCAAGACATATTTCACCACCAGCATTCCTGAGGCATGGAATTACGCCCTTGGCGCGTTGTTTGTGCTGGTGACGCTGTTTCTGCCGCGCGGAATCGTTGGCCTGGTTTCCGGTAGAGTCCGAAAACCGCCGAAATCGGAACCGCTTCATGCTCCAGCCAATAGCCCGGAGCGATCAAACGAATGAGCGGCAAAACACTTCATCTCGAAAATCTGACCGTCAGCTTCGACGGCTTCAAGGCGCTCAACGAGCTCACGCTGCAGATTGAGCCCGGCGAGCTGCGCTGCATCATCGGGCCGAACGGCGCGGGCAAAACTACAATGATGGACGTCATCACCGGCAAGACTCGTCCCGATTCGGGTACCGTGACCTTCGGCGAAGACCTGGACCTGCTATCAATGTCCGAGCCGGAAATCGCGCAGGCCGGCATCGGGCGCAAATTCCAGAAGCCAACTATTTTCGAACGCCTCACAGTGTTCGAAAACCTGGAGCTGGCGCTGGCCGGCGACAAGTCTTTCTTAAAAACTCTGTTCGCGCGAAGGACCACAGCGCAAGACACCCGAATCTACGAAGTTCTGGAAATCATAGGCCTCAGCCGGCAGCACCAGGCGCTGGGGGGAATCCTCGCCCACGGCCAGAAACAGTGGCTGGAGATCGGCATGCTAATGATGCAGAACCCGGACTTGCTCCTGGTCGATGAGCCTGTGGCCGGAATGACCCCTCAGGAGATTGAGCGTACGGCGGGCCTCTTGCAGTCGCTCGCCGGCGAACATTCCGTAGTTGTAGTCGAGCACGACATGGAATTTGTGCGTTCGATCGCCAAGCGCGTGACCGTGTTGCACGAAGGACACGTCCTCGCCGAAGGCGACATGGATCAGGTGCAGAAGGATCCGCGCGTCATAGAAGTTTATTTGGGAGCGTAAGCGTGCTGAGTATCAAAGCCTTTAACCAATTCTACGGAGGCAGCCACACGTTGTGGGATGTCGATCTGGAAGTGCCCGCGGGCGCGCTCATGTGCCTGATGGGCCGCAACGGCATGGGCAAGACCACCCTGCTGAAATGCATCATGGGGCTGCTTGCGCCAACTTCGGGCAGCATTACGTTCGAAGAAACAGATTTGCTGAAATGCCGCGCCGAGGAACGCGCCAGGATCGGCATCGGCTACGTCCCGCAGGGCCGCGAGATTTTCTCCCATCTGACAGTCGAAGAAAATCTGAGTGTAGGCCTCGGCGTGCGCAAGAACGGCGCCAAAACGATTCCCTCGCGTATCTTCGACCTATTCCCCGTCCTGAAGCAGATGATGAAACGCCGCGGCGGCGATCTCTCCGGCGGACAGCAGCAGCAACTCGCCATTGGACGCGCCCTTGTCCTCGAGCCGAAGCTGCTGATCCTGGATGAGCCGACCGAAGGCATTCAACCGAACATAGTCCACGAAATCGGCGACATTGTTTTGCGGCTGAATAAGGAAGAGGGCCTCGCCGTGTTACTGGTAGAGCAAAAACTACCCTTCGCCCGTCGCGTGGCCAGCGAGTTCTGCATTCTCTCGAACGGTCGGCGCGTCGCCGCCGGAGCGATCGGAGAACTTACGGACGAAGTCGTGCATGCACATCTGAGCGTGTAACCCCCTCAGTTCAACAAGACTGATGCGTTGAATATTGGCCGTATCCTCGCAACCCTCATCAACGTAAGTGAATCCATGTTATGAGCCGCTGATATACTGGTGGCCTGATTTCCGCGGAGAACACGCGTCCTTGAGCAACCTTGGAATTGCTCGCAAGCGAATTGAAACAGATTGCAGCCATAGCCGATTGTATTTCGTTCTTTTGCCTGCGCTTCTTTTCCTAAGCGCCTGCGGCACTCAGCAGCACTCTTCTCCAACCGCACGCGCGATTCAAGTTTCCTCCGAATTAGCCTCCGAACAAGTATTGAACCGGCATCTGGAAGGCGATCCGCGTTCGCTCGATCCATCGCTGGTCACGGATGTGGTCGGGCAGCACGTAATTGACGATCTTTTCGAGGGCCTCGTCACGGTGGGCGAAGACGGCCGCACAGTTCCGGGAGTCGCCCGAACGTGGGAGACCAGCGCGGATGGCAAGACGTGGACGTTTCATCTTCGCAGCGACGCACGATGGTCCAATGGTGCGCCCGTCACAGCGGATGATTTTGTGTACGCCTGGCGCCGCGAGGTGGATTCGGCGACGGGATCTGAATACGCACAGGGACTCGCACCGATTGAAAACGCGGTGGATATTGGTGCCGGCAAATTGCCCCCGAACAAGCTGGGAGTCGAGTCTGTCGGACCCTACACGCTTGTGGTCCATCTTCACAATCCAACGGCGTATCTTCTCGCGCTCCTGAATAATGCATTCCTCGATCCGCTCTATGAACCAGCCATAAAACAATGGGGCGAGAGTTGGACCCAGCCGGGACACATGGTTTCGAACGGAGCATTCCAGCTGTCCGATCGCGTCATCAACGGTCACATCGGACTCACGAAGAATCCCCATTACTGGGGTGCCGCAAAAGTGCGCCTTTCCAGGGTGAACTATCTCATCGTAGCCGACAATAATTCGACGACCGATCAATACCTGGCCGGAAACATCGACTTCACGGAACGATTTAACAAGACCGAAAAAGAACGGTTGCAGCAAACTTTGGGAGATCAACTCGTAACAGCGCCGATTTTTGCGACCGCGATGTTCGGCTTCAACCTCGCGAAGCCTCCATTCGCGGACAATCCCAAATTACGTTTGGCCCTGAACATGGCAATCGATCGCGAGATTCTTGACACTTACGTCCAGCACGGCGTGGGCGTCCCCGCATATAACATCATGCCTCCGCTCGACGGATACGAGCCGGCCGTTCCCGATTGGGCGCATCTTCCGGACGACACGCGACACGCGCTTGCTCGCAAGCTCTATCACGAGGCCGGATATTCGGACAGCCATCCTCTGGAGACGGTGCTTACCTACGACAGCGGCGGACCCGAAGATCGCCGATTCATGGAAGCGCTGTCGGCCATGTGGCTGATGAATCTGGGCGCAAAGGTGCAAATCTACAATTTAGAGTGGAAAGTATTCTTGCAGGCCCGCCAGTTGAGGCAGCCCGCGCTCTTCTGGGACGCATGGAGCGGCGACTTCCCCGATCCATTTACCTTTATGCAGCTCTACCAAACCGGATTCGGTCTAAACGACACAGGGTACACCAACCCGGAAGTTGACGCGCTCATCGACAAAGCCACAAACACAATCGACAATGCCGCGCGAATGGAGATGTTTCACAAAGCGGAGGCCATTCTCAATGAGGACGCCCCGGTAGTGCCGGTCTATTATTTCGTAAGCACGCATCTGATTAAGCCGTTCGTGAAGGGCTGGAAATCGAACACGATCGATCGGAATTTATCGCAATACATGTACATTCTGGCCCATCAGGAGAATTGATTTGCTGCGTTATACGATTTCTCGGTTGCTGGGCGCGATTCCCACTGTGATGGTCATCATCACGCTGGCCTTTCTGCTGCTCCATGCCGCGCCCGGCGGCCCTTTCGATTCGCAGAAGAAAATTCCTCCCGAAATCAAAGCGAATATCGAGCGCAAGTATCACCTCGACGAGCCGCTGTATAAGCAATATCTCCGCTACCTCGGCGGAATGATGCAGGGCGATCTTGGCCCCTCCTATCAATATCGCGACACCACGGTGAACCAGATCATTCGCGAAGGCTTTCCCATCGACATCATCATCGGCGGAATTGCTCTGGCAGGCGCGCTGCTGATCGGCCTGCCCATCGGAATGATTGCCGCACTTCGCCGCAACACCGGATGGGACCACGTGCCGATGGGTCTTTCGATGATGGGCATTTCCGTACCGGTTTTCGTGGTCGCGCCAATTTTGATTTTGCTGTTCGCTGTGAATCTCCACTGGTTTCCCGCAGGCGGCTGGACATCGCACTCCCTCCTGAAAGTTGTCCTGCCATCGGCGGCGTTAGCCGCACCCTACATTGCGTATGTCGCTCGGTTGATGCGCGGCAGCATGGTCGAGGTACTGAACAGCCAATTCATATTGATGGCGCGCGCGAAAGGCGTGCCGCGCTACTTGTTGATCTTGCGTCACGCGCTGAAGCCCGCACTGATGCCGTTGGTTTCATTTCTTGGCCCAGCCGTCGCGGGGGTGATCACCGGATCGATCGTAATTGAAACAATTTTCGGCCTGCCGGGAATCGGACGCGCCTTCGTCGACGGCGCGCTCAACCGCGATTATACCCTGGTGCTCGGAGTGACGGTTCTGTATGGCGTTCTGATTGTCCTGTTCAATCTTCTGGCGGATTTGAGTTATTCGCTGCTGGATCCGCGGGTGCGCTACTGATGAGCAGCACGAACGTCAAGATGGAAGAAACTCCAGGCC
The DNA here is from genome assembly GCA_964622265.1 of uncultured Acidobacteriaceae bacterium. Taxonomy (GTDB): domain Bacteria; phylum Acidobacteriota; class Terriglobia; order Acidiferrales; family UBA7541; genus Palsa-360. The sequence goes on from CAZUNI010000078.1 coordinate 4,873, forward strand.
CAGTGAATTTGTCGGACGCTCCTCCCGGCCGAAGCCTCTGGCAGGACGCCTTCGCGCGCTTGCTGCACAAGCGAATGGCTGTAGCAAGCGGCATATTGCTCGGCGTGATTGTTCTGGCCGCAGTTGTTGTCCCGTGGATTTCTCCGTACAATTACTTCACTCCCGAGTGGGCTCTTCTGGATACTCCGCCAACGCTGCACGGCGGCCACATTTTCGGCACCGACGATTTGGGCCGCGATCTTCTGGTCCGCGTGATGTGGGGATGCCGCGTGTCCCTGATGACCGGAGCGGTCGCCAGCGTGGTCAGCATTGTGATTGGCGTGCTGTGGGGCGCCGCGGCCGGATTCGTCGGCGGTCGCGTGGATTCCTTCATGATGCGCATCGTGGACGTGCTTTACTCCGTCCCGTTCATCCCCTTTGTAATCGTGCTGGTCGTCATGTTCGGCAGAAATTTATTTCTCTTATTCGTGGCAATTGGCGCAGTCTCCTGGCTGGACATCGCGCGCATCGTTCGCGGACAAACGCTGTCGCTGCGCAACAAGGAATTCATAGAAGCCGCCCGCGCATCGGGAGTTCGCGGGCCAACCATCGTTGTGCGCCATCTGATTCCGAATCTGCTGGGTATCGTCATCATCTACGCGACACTTACGGTTCCCTCCGTAATTTTGTTCGAAGCGTTTCTGAGCTTTCTGGGGCTGGGTGTGCAGGCTCCCATGACTTCGCTGGGAGTTTTGGTTTCCGACGGCGCGAGCGATCTGCAGTCCTATCCGTATCAATTGATCATTCCGGCGATCTTCCTGGCGTTGATCGTGTATTGCTTAAATTATCTTGGCGATGGGTTGCGCGACGTCCTCGACCCGAAGGCGCGCTGACATGCCTGGCGAACTTCTCCTCGAAGCAAAAAAATTAAGCGTGGAATTCGCCACCGATGAAGGCGTCGTTCGCGCCGTTTCTGAAGTCGATCTGGAATTGTTCGCGGGTGAAACTCTCGCCATTGTCGGCGAGTCCGGCTCCGGAAAAAGTCAGATGCTGCTGAGTATTTTGGGGTTGGTCGCCGGAAACGCGAGCGTGACGGGAAGCGCGCGATTCAAAGGCGAGGAGCTCGTCTCCGCCGCCGAGCATCGCCTGAATGAAATCCGCGGCTCCGAAATCGGTGTCGTCTTTCAGGACCCGATGACGTCGCTGAATCCGTATCTCACCATCGGCCTGCAATTGACCGAACCGTTGCGCCTGCACAAGGGCGCAACGCGGAAAGACGCTGCGGAACAAGCCATCGAGATGCTCAAGTCCGTGCACATCTCTGAACCGGAACGCCGCATGGATCAGTATCCGCACCAGCTTTCGGGAGGCATGCGGCAGCGCGTCGCCATCGCCATGGGCCTGATCTGCCGTCCGCAAATCCTGATCGCGGACGAGCCGACCACCGCGCTCGACGTAACCGTACAGGCGCAAGTGCTTTCTCTATTGCGCGAAATTCGCGAGCGGTTTGGCACCGCAATAATTCTGGTCACGCACGATTTGGGAGTGATCGCGGAATTGGCGGAAAGAGTGAACGTAATGTATGCGGGGAAAATAGTAGAGAGAGGCTCGGTGGACGATATCTTCTACCGCTGCCGCCATCCCTACACCGAGGCGCTCGAACGCTCGATTCCGCAGTTCACCGAAATTCGCCCCGCGCGCCTGGATGCAATTTCCGGCAATCCGCCGAATCCCGTGCATCTGCCATCCGGCTGCGCGTTTCATCCGCGGTGTCCCTATCGGCTTGACGTTTGCGATCAGAGTGTGCCGGTGCTCGAATCGGTCGGACCGGCTCACGCCAAGGCATGCTTCTACGAAGGGCCGCTGCTGACGGTCACGGAATCCCGCGCATGAGCGATCCGATTCTTTCCGTCCAAAATCTGTGCGTGTACTTCGAACTTTCCGGCGACGGATGGTTTGGGAGCAAAAAAACGTTGCACGCCGTGGAGGGGGTCAGCTTCGATCTGGCGAAAGGCGAAACGCTGGGAATCGTCGGCGAATCCGGCTGCGGAAAATCTACACTCGCCCGCGCAGTTCTAGGTTTGGTGCCGATCACGTCCGGCGCAGTCAATTTCGCGGGGCGGGATTTAGCAAAGCTCAGTGCCAACAAATTGCGCGAACAGCGCCGGCATCTGCAAATAATCTTTCAGGATCCACTGTCCTCGCTCGATCCACGCATGAACGTCGGTCAAATCATCGCAGAACCGCTGCGCTCCTATTTTCCAAAAATGAATCAGCAGGAGCGGCAAGTAAAGGTCGTCGAAATGATGCGTCACGTAGGCCTATTGCCTGAACACATCAACCGCTACCCTCACGAATTTTCCGGAGGCCAGGCCCAGAGAATCGGCATTGCCCGCGCATTGATTCTGCAGCCGGAAGTGGTCGTTTGCGACGAGCCGGTCTCAGCGCTCGATGTCTCCATCAAGGCGCAGATCGTAAATCTCCTCGCGGATCTGCAGGCGCAGTTCGGCGTTTCCATGCTATTCATCGCGCATGACCTGGCTTCGGTGCGTCACGTAAGCCGTCGCGTGATGGTTCTCTATTTGGGCAAGGTGATGGAACTGGCCCCGTGGGACGAAATCTATCGCGCACCGAGACATCCCTACACTCAAGCTCTGATTCAGGCGATCCCACCAGCGGACCCCAGGCGCGCACGCGCAAATCCCGCAAAACCTCTCGGTGGAGAACTCCCTTCTCCAATCAATCCGCCATCAGGCTGCGTTTTTCGAACGCGGTGTCCCCACACCATCGAGCGTTGCGCCCAGGAAGTGCCAGTCCTACGTCCTGTTGGGGGAAGTTTCGTCGCCTGCCATCTTGCGGAGCAAATCGCCAGACCCGAGGGATTCCAGTAGGACAGGTTTCAACCTGTCCGGGTTTGGTTTGTGATTGGCAGAATAACCAAAAACGGACAGGTTGAAACCTGTCCTACCAAAAAACATGGGGCTTTTCCGCCTTCAAAGAAGGCAGATTCGCGCGTCCGCCGTTAAGAATTAGTTTTCGGTGGATAGCTCAGCGGGAAGTGATGAAAT
>CAZUNI010000079.1:0-7748 GCA_964622265.1 uncultured Acidobacteriaceae bacterium
TTCAACTACCTTCTTTTCAAGACCCTGTATTAGGTTATGCAACAGCTTCTAGACACTGATCACTCGGGCAAATTGTTCAGAGCCTTCTTGCTTTCTGGGTCGGATCCGGCGGCAGACTCAGCTTGGTTCAGTCGGTCCACCAGTGTATTTAAAGCCTGTAGAAGGGATTCTATCAAGGGGGGGTTGTCGCCTTCATTGGTTTGCGGTAGGAAGGGCTGGGCGGGAGCTTGCGCAAGGGGATCAATCATGTGAAGTTCAAAGTCACGGGCCACTTCTTCCACAATCTCGGGAGGCACCGGATTGCGCTGGTCCACGAAAGAACTGATCAGGGCATGCTCGCATAATAAATTGGTGACTCTGGCGATTCCCCGGGCATAGTGGTGGACTGCTGCAATAGCTTCGGGAGAAAATATATCGAGGTTCTCCGCACCTGCAATCCGCAACCTTTCCTGGATATAGCCTTTGGTCTCATCCAAGGTGAGTTGGCGCGTTTTCGCGCGTAGCGTAATGCGCTGCCGGAGTTGACGTAACTGCGGTTGGTTGAGTTTCTGTTCCAGCTCCGGCTGTCCCGCAAGTACAATTTGCAGAAGCTTTTCAGTTGACGTCTCCAGATTGGTCAGCAATCTGATTTCTTCCAGCATTTGATGCGATAGGTTTTGTGCCTCGTCAACAATAAGAACAGCTCGCTCGCCGGCCTGGTAGCGCTCCAGCAGCCACTGATTCAGTTTGAGAAGCATTTGGCCCTTTTGCCGTGACTCGCACGGAATCCCAAAATCGGCCATCATGAAGTCGAAAAACTGAGAGACGCTAAGGCGAGGATTGAAAACAAATGCCGTCGAAACGCGTTCCTTGTGCAACCATCCGAGCAGTTTGTTAATCAGCGTGGTCTTCCCGGTTCCAACTTCGCCAGTGAGCAAAATAAAACCCTTGCGGGCTTCAATGCCATAGGTCAAACAGGCCAGCGCCTCCTGCGTGTGGCGGGTCAGGAACAAGTAGCGTGGATCCGGATTAACGTTGAACGGACTTTCTTTGAGTCCAAAAAACTTCTTATACATGCAATAACCCTCGGGAATTGCTTGTAATCTACCCTACAAATCTCCCTCACCTCGGTTCGGGTACTTAGGCTGCGTCCCTATTCTATCGGGCGAAGATGCCAATGTACCGTCATTCCGATTGTTTGTTGATACCCTGCCACACCACAGTTCGCCACTGGGCACAGGGCAGGATTATCCTGCTTCTGGATGCCATAGTTAAAACCAAGCTGCGCGCTACGGCCAAGCTGTCGGCTCACGTTCCCACCGATCACCCAATTGGTAAAGCTCGAAGCAGTTGAGCCTGCCGGAACAAGGCCCGTATTCAATGAATAGGCTCCGTTGACTGTTCCCTCCCAAAAACGAGAAAAGTGATGGCGTGCGAGCAATGTAACGGTATTGGTAACCGCGCCATAGAATACGCCCGACCCCCCTGTAACTCCTCGGGTGTATAAGAAGACAAATCCAGAACGGCGTATATCCCATGTCATGGCGCTATTGACCGATCCTATCCAATGCTCAAAGTTTCCGGTCGAAGTGCCCGCAACCACTATTCGCTGGGGACCTGCAGCTATTTGAAACGATAGTCTATCGAAAATTCTTCTTCCGTACGCTAGAGACAGCATATAATCGGTAGTCAAGATAGGCGACCCAACGAAATCAATTTTTCCGTAGCCTCCGATGAGAGCGATCGAATTTACAGGATCAAGCTGATAGTCATAACCTCCTTGCAGATTGATCAGGTGGCTGCTGACATAGTCTGTACCCTTAAAATTCAATATCCCATACGAGCCGCCTACAGTAAATGCCGAGCGCCGGCTGAAGGAGTATTCCGCTTCACCCAGAGCCATGTTCCGATCTCTCCTAGTCTGGACTGTCTGGATTGTGTCGGCAGGAATGAATTGCTGGGCGATAGTGTTCAGCGCAACCCCCTGTACGCCGGAAAACTGCCCTATTAGTCCAGGGCCTCCCATGCCTGCGCCACCAAAAGATGATCCGGGCGCGGTTAAGAATTCATCTCGCAAACGAAGCCGCCATCTTTCCCATTCTACTTCCTGCTCCACAGTTAGATCATGAAACTGACCTTTGTCTCTGGCATTATCTGATATGTTATCTCCACCGTTGTAAATCGCAATAAATTGGTAGCGGCTCCACACACGGTTGAACAACAAACTTCCACCCAGAATAGCGCCCGGGCCAAGCTGCGTCTGCGTTCCTGTGCCTACCGGCATGGTTTGCCCCAAAACGGTAACGGAGACCAGCGGATCGAAAACATTGCGTGAGTGAGTTAAAGAACCAACACCGAAAACCTCTGCACCAGAAAGTGTGTTGGTATCGGGTTCGGCCTGGGCGGGATCATAGGACTGTGGACTATAGGGGGTAGAGACGCCACGGGCGGCCGGAACCGGTTTACCACCAAAGTTGGCGGTTGCACCGGCATCCGAGGGTGGGAGTGGATTAATTGGATTAACTGACCGTGGATCTTGCTTGTCACCTTGTTGCGCATGAAGAGCCCCGGCACACAAAAACAGGGAAACAGAAATGCCCACGATTATTTTCCGAACTTTCATTTTGTTCACCTTACGGGACAACTATTGTGTCGCCCGGCTCCAGTTTGACGTTTTGCCCTGGATTGTCGCCCTTTAGAACCTCCCGATAATTGAAGGGAATTTCAATATTTTTGCCATTGACCAACCTCACCACATGAATCTTTTTAACATCAGCAAAGGTCGTAAAACCACCCGCACTTGACAGTGCCTGCAGGACGGTCATCCCCGGTAGCATGGGAAACGCACCCGCGCGAAGTACCTCGCCAACAACAAACACTCGCTGGCTGTTAATTGCCGTGACAATCACCGTAACCTGTGGATCGTTAAGGTACTTCTTCAGCTTTTCGGCAACGGATCCGGCTAATTGCTGTGGTGATAGCCCGGCGGCCTGTACATCATTGACTAGAGGAAGCGATATTCGCCCATCCGGACGAACCGGCACAACCCGACTGACGTCCGGCTCTTTCCATACACTTACATCCAACATGTCATCCGGTCCTATCACGTAGGCAGGATCCGTAGTTGCTGGGGCGGAACTCACCTTGCCTTCCGGTGAAGGGGAAACATTATTGCGGGCCGCAACAGTCGTGTCCTTCTTCCCTTGCTGGGCCGCTCCAGTCAGTTTTGAGCCGGCAAGCATGATTGCAATAATAAGAGCCACTTTCCTGTTCATCTCAATTCTCCTCAATGCCCATTCGAAGTATCGGAACCGTCCAAGCCAAATTGCTTCAGTTTATAGAGTAGAGCTTTATAACTAATCTGTAGATCACGAGCCGTTTTCTTGCGGTTCCAGTGAGTCCGTTCAAGTTGCGCTAAGATCATCTCCCGTTCAGCGTGTCGCGAGGCTTCTCGGGAGGATTCTTTCAGCGACCGTCCTGGAGCTTGCCCATTCCCAAAACGAGAACTCACCGGAGACTCAGTCTCTTTGGAGGAGAGGCCCGCAGAAAGATCTCTTAAGGCGAGTTGTTCATTCCCTAAGGCCACAATTTTCCTCACAACATTCTCAAGCTCGCGGATATTTCCCGGCCAATGATGTTCCATTAACACGCGATTTGTTTCCGGACTCAATTGAGGCTCCACCCGTCCGAACAACGAAGCGTATTTCTTGAGGAAAAATTCAAGCAATCCAGGTATGTCTTCCTTACGGTGACGGAGCGGAGGCAATCGCAAATTGACACCGTTAATCCGATAAAAGAGCTCCTCCCGGAAACGGCCGCATCGCATTTCCTCTTCCAGATTTCGTGTTGTTGAGGAGATAATTCTGACACTAAGGCTATTGTCCGACATACTTCCTATGCCATCGGGCAGCATATCCAGAAGTCGTGCCTGGCTCAAGAGATCGAGATGACTGACTTCATCAAGAAACAGTGAACCGCTGTTCTTGGTTGCCACGCCATTACTAACTTCTCCGTAACTCAAACGGGATGCAATGGATTGTGTTGTCAGTCCTGCGCAGCCACATTTCACAAACGTTTCGTTCTGCCTCCTGGAAAGACGATGAATCTCCAACGCAATGACTTCCTTGCCTGTCCCACTTTCTCCAACTAACAAAACAGGGATATCTGTAGGGGCAATGTCCGCAATAGTGCGCTCCAACACGCGCATGGCAGGGCTCACGCCATGCACAAAATACTGGTTGAATCCCGAACGGCCGGCCGTTGCCCCGACCGAAACTAGGTTTTCTTCAGCCCGCGTAACCATTTCACCTCTTAATCCAGCTTACGAACCGTTGCGAAGGCACATATCCGCAAACCATACACGAAGACCTTATGTCCTGAGAGCAATGCATGGGCCAAGCTCAGGACTCAGAATGCGGACGGTCTAATTGTCAGCATCGAACTGATTAGATGGAAGATAGAGTTCCTCTATGAGTTTCTTTGAAGGCTTTCAATCCAGCGACCGCATAGGCCTTCAACTGCCACATAGTGGCAACATTTTTCCCTGAGCCGCCCAGGAATTTCCAATCACCAATAAGTACCTCTAAATCAATTATATACGGCCTGGAAGAGGATCGAAGTGAACGAAAATAAGAGGATATCTTCTTTACTTCCAATATATACAATGGGTATGTTTCGAGAGATCGGAATTTCAAGCCAAATAGACTTATTCAATCGGCAGCAACTTCAGAATTTATGTCGGTAATCGAATTGGCCGTCAAAGAACGTTTCGATGGCAACCCTGCGCGGCGAATTTTGTACAGTAACGCTCGGTAGCTGATTTTAAGTGCGCTAGCTGTTTGCTTCCGATTCCAGCGATTCGCCTCGAGTACACTTAAGATAATTTTGCGCTCGAGTTCGTGAACAGCTTGACGCGTAACTTTCTTTAAGTGAATTTGCCCGTCTATCGGGACTTCTGGAATAGCGTGGGCTTTCTCCCAGTTCATCAGTTCACAGGAAACCGCATCTTCCGAACCCAATATTACGTACCGCTCGATTAGATTTTCCAATTCTCTAATATTGCCAGGCCATGGGTGCCTTTCGAGCATCTTCATCACCGCGAGCGACAGCGGCTGCACCTGAACATTGTGGCGGCTTCGATGAGCGTCGAGAAAATATGCAATCAAATCCCCTATATCTTCAATGCGCGCACGCAGCGTCGGGAGCTTTACATTCACAACGTTGATCCGATAATAGAGATCCTGGCGAAAACGCCCTTGTGCGATCTGCTCCTCCAATTGGCGATTCGTTGTGCAAATCACCCGCAATTGAACGTGGCGGTCTTCCTGGCCACCGATTCTGGTAAACTGTCCATCTTGCAGCAACTGCAGCAATTTCGCCTGAAGAGACATATCAATCTCATCAATCCCGTCGAGGAATAACGTACCTCCATGCGCGAGTTCTACCCGTCCAGGCTTGGACGAATAAGCACCTGTGAATGCACCCTTCTCGTAACCAAACAATTCGCTTTCGAGCAAGGTTCCGGGAATCGCGGCGCAATTCACTTTCACAAACGCCGAATCCGTTGCAGCAGAAAGATTGCGGACGAAGCGCGCGAGTAAACTCTTTCCAGTTCCGCTATCGCCCTGAATCAAAATCGGCACTCCGGAAAATGCGGTTTTCTGAATCTTTTGCCGAATCGCTTGCATCGCCGCCGAAGACCCAAAAATTATGGGAACTGGAGGAAGAGAATTCGAGCGATCCGTCGAAACCGACCTTGAAATGGATGGTGTCGCCATACCATGCCCCCCCCCGGAAACAAAGAAAGCCGTCTGTTAACCGAATGCACACAGCAAGCCAAACTTTTTTTCCTTACTGCAATCTGCCGAATTAATAGCATAGGGTCCGGGCAACAACAAGTACCTTGCAATTAAGGGTTTAAGTCGACCCTAGTCATGGGCCAGCTGGTAAAACCATCATTTCCGTGGTTGTGGAGATTACGAAGGACGGGAAAAACATTTCTCATCTCGGGCACCACAGTTCCAAATTGGAGCCCATTGGTGTGTTTTAATGGTGCGGATTATCTTCTGTGTCGTCCACCGTATCTATTGATTTCGTCCAAGAACAAATTAATTTTACGTCTTCATCAGTGAGTCGAGAACTTTTGTGCATCATCCGGTAAGACACGGGGGGCATTCCTTTTTCTTGAATTTCTTTGCAAATCAGGCCAATGTGCTCGGCAGCTTCCTTCGGGTTCACTTGTGCTTCCCAATCCTGAAAGTTGATATGACTTCTCCCAACCTTCACATCGTCGGTAACCAACCACGAAATCGGCGCCACATGGCTGTACCAAGGCCATACCGTTTCGTTCGAATGGCAGTCGCCGCACGACCGTTTCAGGATAACTGAAACCCGCTGGGGCACCTGTAAGTGTGCCTCGATTGACTTCGATGGGATGACTGGAGGATTGGTTCCATGGGGTTGCACGAATTGAATAAAAACAAAGAAAACAGCGACCGCAAACACAATCTTCTTAACCCGGCCTTTGCTCACTGAACAACTCCTCGCACGAATACTTGACCTGGCATCATAAACCTAAGAACTGGGCCGGATGACGAAAAAGCATAACAAGGTGTTTAGTTTATCGTGGGCATGTCGATTTTCAAATGTCATATGCGTCCGAAACCACCACCAGACAAATGGTTAACTTTGGTTATCATGGATCTCATTCCTCACAATATAGTAATGGGCAATGGTTGTCCTCACTAGGCGTTAATATTAGCGAATGCTTGCCATATTATGTAGGGCCTATTCGCCGTCCCTAAGAACGCAGGTAAGGAGGAATCTGAAAATGTGCGGAGTGCTTCCTTTTGTCAAAATTTCATGTCTTCGAATTGCCATTGTGTCTCTACGCAACTGCGCCCCTCCTGAGACTTGCTCCCCCTTCCTCGTTCAGATAATCTGAGGTGCCGTGAAGAAAGCAGCCCGCAAAGGTCCGCTACATGTTTGCCTCCTTTCGCCGCACCCATTGGTGCTGAACGAATTCGAGCGCGTGCTTACGAATCCTGCATTTAAGCTGGTTCAACAGCACCTCGAATCGACACTTGGACCTGATCTACGTCATCTAGAAATACCTCGCGCAGTTGTATACGTTGTTGATGCTCATGTGGCCAGGCCCGCTGCCGGAGCTTTGCTTTCCAATATTCTCGACCGATATCCAGAAGCACGGATCATTGTCGTCGCCGAAAGATTCGACTCCACTGAAACTTATTCCCTGCTTCAGATGGGAGCCAAAGGCTTGCTGACCTATGATGAGGCGAGAGAGCAATTACCCCGCGCACTGCCCCTCGTCGCCAACGGCGGATTCTGGGTTCCACGCGCCGTGCTTTCCGGTTTTGTCGACACAATCTTAAATGGGTCTCAAAGCCGGAGACTGAAAGCCGACACATCGGCTGACCTGAGCCGCCGTGAACAGGAAGTTCTAAATTCTTTACTTGAAAATATGGCGAACAAAGAAATTGGAAATAAGCTCAATATTTCCGAACGGACAGTAAAATTTCACGTCTCAAACTTACTGAGTAAGTTTGGTGTCCGCCGTCGAGCCGATCTTATCCTGCTTTGTTACCAAAAGCGTCATTCCACTCCATGAATAGAATTATCGGCGGAGTGACTTTGAATTCCAAGAATTGAAGCGCAGACTCTGCTAGCACTATCGCATTTGAATATAGATTTTTATAGGAGCATAGACGACTTCGATGCCAACCGATCGCAGACCGGAATATTTCAAGGGC
>CAZUNI010000080.1:0-7732 GCA_964622265.1 uncultured Acidobacteriaceae bacterium
GCTCTGAATTGCTTGCCTCTGGGCCGCAGCAGCTTTTGACCGCTCAGACGGGATTTTTGGTAGGGACGGGCCAAAATGTGTCTTCCATGAAGGGAATGTTTTGCAATCGCATCATGCTCGCTAAGTCGTATTTCCGGTTGCTGTCTGCCCGAAATCACCGTCACGGGCACATTCGTTGGAATTGAGCAGTTTGCCGCTTCCTTCGCACATGCCGGAAGCGCGTCAAGATAATTTGCAAACGTCCATAGCGGTTTTGAGCAACTCCATTGTGTTCGCACCAATCGGATTATTTCCGGAGGAAGTTTGTTGATCTCGTTTTCGATTCGCTTTGCCACGCTCGCTACGCGCGTTCCGAATAATTCCCCCTCACTCCCATTGTTGATCTCTTCTCGCGGAGCGCCAGCAACAGACACAATCGCACGACGCCCAGCGTTGCCAGCGCGGCGATGACGCGCAGGGTCCGTGCCGCGAGCCGGAGCGTTCGCCTCTGTGCCGCGGTCGGCGCAATCCATTCCTCGGGACCCAGCGGGTCCACCAACACCACGCCCGCGACCTCATCCGAGTAACTCTGCGAGTAACAACGCACAACGAATCCGCCGAAGGAATGCCTCACCAGAATATAGGGCGCAGGCAGTTCCATGTTATGCAACAGGTCATGCAGTTCTTCCACAATCGTTCCCACCGAACATCTGCGTCCATCCGAATTGCTCCAACCCAGCCCCGTGCGATCGTAGCTGAGAGTCGTGGCAAATGCGGCGACTTGCGGCTGCAGGAGGCTCCAATTCAACGAGGAGGTCGCTAATCCAGCTTCCAGAACGACTGGCAGAGATCCTGCACCGAGCTTCTTGGCATGCAAACGCACCTCACGCTGACGGCTCGCATCAACTTCCGTCGCGCTGCTGCGGGCTATGTTCACCATCCGACCCGGACAAGGAAACTTGCGCCTGTCCATCCGCGCGCACACTGTTTGCACTAGCGCCATCGCTGTCAGCAGTCCCGCGCGCCAGGCGATGACCGTCACAACCATTTCTTGGCTCCTCTATCGTTTATCATTGCCGCTTGAGCGCATGGCGGGTGCTGCCCAAGCGCCCGATAACATAGATGCAACCCTACTAGCACGCAATGCCCACTCATCTTCGTTGAAAAAACGTAAGTTCGTAAATTTAAAATAATTATTACGAACGGACTTCATTTCCACATTCGATTATAAAAAGCATTTGCAAGCCCTAGTATTGTAATTCCGCACCACTAAGATACACTCATTACTCTTTGTAATCTGTCGTCATTCGGCGACCAGGCCATACGGTGCCCCGCATGATCTTGTTGACGGAGGTCTCGAAAAGTTACGGAAGTGAAAGAGCCGTCAACGCTTTGAGGCATGTCAACCTTGTGGTCGCGGCTGGAGAGCGGGTAGCGGTCATGGGGCCGTCCGGTTCTGGAAAATCCACGCTGTTGAACTTAGTTTGTGGTTTGGACGAACCTACATCGGGTTCGGTGAAAGTGGAACGAGTGGAGCTTTCCGGACTTGACGACGACGTGCGCACCAGGTTGCGGCGCGAAAAGATCGGAATGATTTTTCAGACGTTCAACCTCCTGCCCACTTTAACCGCTGGCGAAAACGTGGCGTTGCCGTTACGGCTTCAGGGCGTGAGTAAGCACGAGGCGGAACGTCGCGCAGTATCCATGTTGGAGCGCGTAGGACTGAAGGACCGCGCCGTTCATCGGCCCGATGAGCTCTCCGGCGGTGAACGCCAGCGCGTCGCAATTGCGCGAGCTGTGATCTTCGAGCCGCCTCTGCTGCTTGCCGATGAACCGACAGGCAATCTCGATTCCGCCACGGGAGAAGAGATACTCCGACTGCTCGACGATCTTCACCGCCAATATAACAGCACACTACTCTTGGTGACTCATAACACCGAGGCTGCACGTCATTGCGGGAGGATTGTTTCCCTGCACGACGGCCAGATCGTCCTGGATCAGCCCGCCGCGCAGGCGGCAACTCGGTAATGTATTCAGCTCTCTTGCACGTCACATCCCGCCAGTGGAAAGGCCATGGCCTTCGCATTGCGCTGGCTATCATAGGAATAACATTGGGCGTCGCGGTATTTTTCGCTGTCCGTACCGCTAATGCCTCGCTGCTTGCCTCTCTCTCGCTTACGGTCGAGCGACTGGCCGGGAAATCCACCCTCGAAGTCACAGCAGGCGAATCCGGATTCCCGGAACAAGTTTTGGAGACTGTACGTTCGACGCCAGGGGTTCAGATCACCGAGCCCGTGATCGAGGTCATGGCGCACACCGGATTTGAGAATGAAGGAACACTTCTGATCATGGGCGTGGATGGGACCGGCGATCAACAGTTGCGCGAATACCAGTTCGACCGTTCAGAATCCCAGATTTCAGACCCGCTGGCTTATATCGCACAGCCCAATTCGATTCTGGTTTCCCGATCCTTCGCAGAGCGCCACGGCCTGCGAATTGCCGATGTTTTGCCGCTTTTTACCTCGCACGGGCGCAAGGATTTTACGGTGCAGGGCTTTTTCAAGCCGGTCGGAATGGGAGAGATTTTCGGTGGAAACATTGCCGTTATGGATGTCTACTCGGCACAATTGGTATTCGATCGCGGCCGGAATTTTGATCGCATCGATCTGGTGAACTCGCCCAACATTCCAGTTGCCTCCCTTCAGCAGGCGCTCCGCGAACGTTTGCCGGCGGGGATTGACGTGGTTCGCCCGGCGGTGCGCGGTCAGGCGCTCGAAAACACCGTCACCGCGATGCGGCTAGGGATGTTAATCGCCAGTTTCATCGCCCTGCTGGTTGGCGTATTCATCATTTTCAATTCGTTCACGATTGCGGTGAATCAGCGCTGGAAGGAAATCGGCATACTTCGCGCCGTCGGGGTGGAGCGCCGATATATCGCTGGAATGTTTCTTGGGGAAGCATTCGTAATGGGGGCAATAGGTTCGCTCATTGGAATCTGGGCAGGCTATTACCTTGCTGTACTGGCGAACAAACTGATGGGTTCCATAGCTGCGTCGATCTACGGAGTTGTTTCCACGTCTGAGCCCTCAAAATTGTATTTGAATCTGGCACTCGTCTCTTTCGTGCTTGGAATCGCTTCCTCAATGCTGGGCGCCTGGTTCCCGGCTCGCGCAGCTTCCCGGCTCGACCCGGTGCTCGCATTGCAGAATGTGGAGACGCGCCAACAGGAATCAGTACTCGGATTGGCGCGCGTCACATGCGGCGTTGCCATGGTCTTAATCAGCTCTCTGCTGATCGAATTTTCACCGGCCCGCGTGGGCATGACACTTCAATTCGCCTACGCCGTCATCACGCTCTTGGGCTTTACGATTCTGCTTCCCAAGCTGGTTCAGTTGTGTGCACGTGCGCTCCGTCCGGTAATGGATTGGGCCGGTGGCTCCGAGGGGGCTCTGGCGGTGGACGCCATGATCCAGTCGCCTCGGCGTAGCTCGGCGACAGTTGGCGCGTTGATGGTCGGCCTGATGTTTGTTTTTGCCACGGCCGGCTACATCCAGAGCTACAAGCGCATGCTCGGCCGCTGGACAAACCAGCTGATCAATGCCGATTTGATCGTAACCACTTCTGCGATGATACGCACGACTTCCTATCACTTCAGCGAAGATCTGGGACAGCGCATTCTGGCTCTGCCGGAAGTGAAGCGCGCGGAAAACGTTCGCTTTACCCTCATCCCATTTCAGGGCGACACTTGCGCGGTGATTGCCATTGAGATGGACGGCTTTCTGGCGCGCACTGCGGACTCCATTCAGGACGGAAACGTACAGACTGCGCGCGAACTGCTGCCGCAGGGGAAAGGCGTGTTGATCTCAAGAAATTTCTCAGCGCGCTGGGACATTGCCCCCGGGGGTACGGTGCATCTGAATAGTCCAACCGGCCCGCTGGACCTTCCCGTTCTCGGACTCGTGGACGACTACCGATCCGAGAAAGGAACGATCTTCATGGATCGCGCGCTGTACAAGCATTTTTGGAATGACGACGCCGTGGATTTCGTCGACGTCAGCCTCAAGCCGGGCCAAGACGCCATGGCAGTGAAACGCAAAATTGAGAAGCTCACATCAGGGACGGAGCATGCCCTGGTCTACACGAATGCGGAGTTTAAGAATTGGATATCGGGTTTAGTGGACAATTTCTTCGTCTTGAATTATATGCAGCTGGTTGTAGCCGTGCTGGTCGCTCTGGTGGGGATCGTGAACACGCTGATCATTTCTGTCTCGGAAAGGCGCCGCGAGTTCGGGATTCTTCGAGCGATCGGTGGACTACGTTCCCAAGTTCGCAAGCTGGTATTGCTGGAAGCGGTGGCCATCTCGATGATAGGGGTGATCGTGGGCTCAGTGGCCGCGCTGTTCAGCATTCAATTCATGTCCCACACCGTTTCCACGGTTTTAACCGGCTACTCGGTCCCGTATTATTTTCCATGGATTCTCGTCGCCTATACATTTCCTGCGGTTGCGGCGGCATCCCTGTTTGCAGCCTGGCTGCCGGCGCGCACTGCGATGCGGTCGCAGGTGATCGAGGCGATTGGTTATGAATAGAATCCCCGAAAATCAAGCTAAGTTCCTGACTCCTACGCTCGCGATGTCTATCCTCGCCTCGGCTTTATTCTTTCCAGGGCGCTCCGCCTCCGTCGCGATTTCGGATGTCAGAGAAATCATGTCAGGCGTTTACAGGCAGGATACCAGTCATGACACAACGATGCGGGCAAACCTGGAGGTGTTTGATAATCAAGGCCATGGTAAGAAGAAGCGATTCACCTATCGTCGCATAGCTTCCGATGGCGGCAGCAAGACCTTGGTTGTCTTTACGGATCCCCAGGAGATCCGCGGTGTTGCCCTTCTATCGGTCAACCGGCAGGGCGTAGACGACCGTCAATTTCTTTATACTCCCGCGACTCACCGAGCCCGTAGTGTGGCTGCCCAAGAGCGCTCGGCCCGCTTTATCGCCAGCGATTTTACTTACGAGGATATTGCGGAGCGCGTCCTCGATGATTTCACATACCGGCTGCTTGGCTCCGACGAATCCATAGACGGACACAAATCCTATAAGGTGGAAGCCACACCGGTTGTTCCTGGACGTTCGCAATACAAGTTTATCTACTACTGGGTTGCGCAAGATGTTCCTGTGGTCCTATTTGGCGAAATGTACGATTCGAACGGCCGGAAAGTTCGCGTGCTTCATGCCAGCCAGCTCAAGCGAGAGTCGGGTATTTGGGGCGCACGGCACACGGAAATGAGCTCCGTGCAAGATGCCACCAGAACTGTGCTGACCATCGACCAAGTAAAGTTCAACACCGGTTTAAACGAAAAGCTTTTCACCCCAGAGGAACTCGGAGAGATTGGCCCCTAGAAGCTGGTGAGTATATGAAGGGCGCCATAAACGCCGGGATCCCGCGCAATCCAGGATACCGGCTCCGGCGCGAATGGTCCGCTCCGGCTATCGGCCGTGATCAGAGTTTTTCCGTTCGGGTCCTCTACGGTTACGACAACTTCCACTCCCTTTTGCTCCGTCACCCACGCTTCGCGTTTTTTTCATGTGCTGGCCCTTCCTAGTTGGTAGGATGGCAAAACCGCACAGTAACCAGACGGGAGCCGGTAAAGCGAGACGTTGTTGAGGTTTAACCTCTTGAAAGTACACGGCTCAACATTGTCGTCTCGCTCGTTGGGTCCTCCGTTGCCGGATCAAACGGTAGGGCTGGCAAGCAAGTTGGGAACTGTCCAAGAACGGGTACGAGCACGGCGGCACCCTGCGATGCACGGCGGAAACATCATTACTTCCGGTTTGCCGACAATTCACTCTGAACCGGCTGAATTCGCTGTGCTATGCTCGCAACTCTAGATCCCCCAATTTTGCGAGCACTTCAATCAAGAGAGGTCGATATGAACGTGAGACGAATCGCCAATGTGTCTAGCCTGCTGTTGTCGCTGACTATTTTCTCCGTTTCCCCTGCTAGACCGGCGCAATCCGCACAGTCGGGTGATCAGCAGTCACTTGCTGCGATTCGAGCCGCCTGCGCCGAGGATGCAAAGAAGCTGTGCGCGGGAGTGCAACCCAATGGGGGCCGAATCGTGGCCTGTTTGAGGGAGCACAAGGACTCGCTGTCCGATGGATGCAGGAAAGCTTCCGGCCTGCCTGCGAACCCAAGTGGTAGTAGCGCTGCGCCGAGCGCTCCCGGCACATCGCCAACCTCCGAAAGGCAGCCTGCTGGAACCGCGACCACTCCCGTGCCGAAGCCGGCCCCTGCGCCAGCGACTGGGACGAAAGCTCCAGCTCAGACCGGCGCTGCCTCCACTTCCTACCTGCGCTTGAAGCAAGTCCAAGTTATTGCCCATGTCACAGATCCGGCATTGGGGGGCACGGTCGACCTTCCGGCGATAGATTTGTTGATACCTTCCACGTGGGACTTCAAAGGCGGCGTCGCCGCCAATACTGAAGAGGGATGTTTTTCGGACATCCATGCGGTGTCGTGGGAGGCTACGAGTTCGGATGGATCCATCGCTTTTCAAGGTGCCCCTAACGACAGCTGGCAATATACGGATGATCCCGCAGAGTTGCGGAATCTGTCGGATCCTAAGCGACGCGCACTCGGTGCTGAGGGCAAACCATGCCCACTGAAGAAACCCATGAAAGCTGAAGATTATTTTCGCCAAAACGTGTTCAGCGTGTTCCCTAGCGGCAGTACGGTTGTTTCGGTTGAGCCATTCCCCGAACTGAACCAGATCGCACGCAAGCAATTGGGGCTGCCGTCGGGTGACAGTAATGACGGTAGCGCTCGAACCGATGCAATTCGCGCACGCGTCAAATTCCAAAAAAATGGCAAGGACTTGGAGGATTGGGTGGCCCTGGTTGTCGTGACACGTATTTTTCGCCAGGGCCGAGGCGCCTTTTTCGATTGCCACGCGATCGACGTGACGGCTTTGCGGGCGCCGCAAGGCCAACTCGATGCCAACGATAAACTGTTCAAAGTGATGATCAGTTCCATTCGACCGGAGCCGAAGTGGCGGGCTTATTCGAATGGATTTATTGCGAAACTCTACCAGGCTGAGGCTCAAAAGGAAGCCACCATCGACTCAATGGTGGCCGCCTTTCAAAGGCATGTCGCCGACACCATCAATGGCGTCACCGCCAACGCAGAGCGGGGTTCGCAAAACAGTGCCTTCGGATTTGACCAGAACATACGAGGTGTGCAGACCTTCCGGGACCCCACGAGTGGAAGAACCATGGAACTCAGCAACCTATATGATCACGCCTGGTTGAACGGATCTAACGAATACATCATGAGTGATAATCCAAACTTCAACCCGAACGGGCAACTCTCGGGAAACTGGAATCAACTTGAGACCGTGCGGCCCGCGCCCTAGCATTTTAGGCGCGACTTCAGCCAGGAACAGGTACGAAAGGAATCATGGCCTGCAACACACCCTGGAGTCCGCCGGAGCAGTGGTGTGCATCCGTCTGAAGGACCGGAAGGGATCTGGGCATGTGACCCTGCGCGCGTGAGTTGCTGACGCGAGTGTGGTTGCCGATTCATAGAATGATCATCTCGCACGACCTGCCGGCCACAGAAACCGATTCGGATCGATTTACGGGCAAACGGTAAGTCATCCGCGTGTCCCTCGCCAAAATTCGGTCGGCCTGTGATTTCACCAGGATATGGCATTGCCATTCACAGGCAAAGCGCGATAGCACTCACACATGATAG
>CAZUNI010000081.1:0-7608 GCA_964622265.1 uncultured Acidobacteriaceae bacterium
CCAAAATCGGCCAGAAAATCTTCCTAAAACCGATTTCAACTTCGGAATTCGGGTTAAACTGCCATTTAGCGCGTTCCTAACCACATGGCAGAGGCCGCATCCCTGATCCCGGCTACTTGCCAAAAGTGCCTCGTAAACATCGTCTGTAATGCGAATTAGGATTCGGCGAGATTTGGTTTTGCGGCGCCCGTTAGGAGTGGCGCCTTCGCAGTTGGCAGGAGCGTCAGGACTTCTCCTTATACGAGAATTGAGGTTCGTGGAAATTCCGAAAGGGACGGACTGATTTTGGCTGACAGGACCTTGCATCGGACACACTCCAATGTTAATTTTCGAGTGAGCCCGAAAGATTTCTGAGCCCCGATGCCAGTCGGGGCTTTTCTTCTTATAATTAAAGCACGCCCGTCAATGGGAGTTAAGGATGCTGCATCTCCCCCCTCAGGACTCCATATATGGAGTCCTGAGAAGACTGGTGTCGGGATAACTTCCGTTTTGCCGACCATCCGTACGGATTTCCTGCTTGAAGCTGCCAATGCGATGCCTGGGATATGAACTGGTCAATTTGTTCGGTTAGTAGGTCAGTCATGTGGAAGGAGACCGTCGCGAATCACCGCATCGTTGAAGTCGCGTAAATCAAATTTGCTTCCCAACTGATGTTCGGCCTTATCGCGGAGTGAGCGAATGCACAGTTCCCCCAACTTATAAGATAACGCCTATGCTGGCCAGGAGATGTAGCGGTCGACTTCGGCGAGTGAGGTCTGGGCCTAGGGCGCTGTGGTTTGAAGGCGGTAGAATCTACTATTTGCCGCTGGCCAACTGATCCCAGCCGATGTTTTCATAGGCGATACTGGCGAAGCCGTAGGCACCCACGTTGGCAAGACCCTTCTTCACGGCCCAGATATCCGGCCGCTGATACGTCGTCACCGAGTGGACCTCCTGCCAGATCAGCGCGTCCGCCTGGTTTGCCAGCGCGATCGCCTTTTGTGGATCGAGTTCTTGAACGGCTTCGTCAAGCACATGATCCAATTCGTCGCTGCCGACGCGAGCGAAGTTCTGCTGGATTTTTTCACCCACGGGTTTCCGGTAAATCGATTGTGACGCACTGACAGGAAACGGCGTGCCGAGCCACGAAAATACGGTCATATCGTACTGGCCGGGCGTGATGTATTTGTCGAAGAAATTATCGGTCGGCACCGTGTTGATGGAAACTCCGACATTCACCTGCGCCAGCATATTCTGGATGAGTTCGGATTCCGAGCGACTGACCGATACGCCGCCGGGGATTACAAGATTGAGCGCCAGGGTCTGACCATTTTTTATGCGCTTATTGCCCTGCACCATCCAACCCGCGGCATCGAGCATCTGTTTGGCTTTTTCCGGATTGTAGGCGACGACACCCGAATTGTCGTGATACCCCATCTGGTTCTCCATAAAGATATGGTTGCCGAGAGCAACGGGCATTACCGGCAGCTGGCCCAGTTCCGCCTTGGCGATGGCCGTGCGCTCGATCGCCATCGCGATCGCCTGCCGGACATGCACGTCCTTCAGCATGGGGCTGTCTCCGTTAAACGTGATGTGCCGGAAATTCGGGCCGCCCGCAACGCGAATGTCCACACCGGGAATCGACTTCACCCTATTGAAATTATCCGCGCTTGGACCGACATCCATCAGGTCGATTTCCCCGTTGGCCATGGCACTCGGTTGTGCGTCGTCGTCGATCACGCGAAAAATAATCTGATCCAGTTTGGGCTTGTGGCCCCACCACTTTTCATTGGGGACCAGCGTGTAGGTCTTGGCGGTGGCATCGTAGCTCGCCAGGCGGAAGGGGCCGCCGCTTGTGAGCATGGTGTTTTTCCATCCGGTATTGAATATCTCCGGGTGAGTGTTCGTGGAAGCGGGATAGATAGGCGAGAACAGGGCTTTCCAGTCGGCATAAGGCGTGCTGAAAGTGACGATCACCTCGAATCGATCAGCGCCCTGGGTAACACTTTTGATGTGATCGTATCCGCTGCTGGATGCAATGTGAAACGCCGGGTCCTTACCGGACAAGGCCTTCCATTGGGCGATAAAATCGGCCGCGGTGATCGGACTCCCATCGGACCAAACCGCCTTTGGGTTCAGCTTGTACTTCACAACCTGCGGAGGACCCGGGGTTAATTCCGGCTCGCCGTTGAGGTAATCGGGATCGAAACTTGGCGTGGCGCGTGCGTCGAAGACGAACATCTGAGGCAACATGGGTGAAATTACCCAATTGCTGACGGCGGCGGGTCCGTCCAGTTGGTTGAGGTTGAAATTGACAATTACGCCGTCAACCGCCCAAGTCATTTTGCCGCCTTGCTGCACTTTGTCACGCGGTTGCGAATTTATTTGATTCTGGTCCGCGATCGGATTGGACTTCTGCCCGGCAACATTGCCGCTCTTCTCCGTGCTGGAGCTGCACCCCGCGAGTGTCGCGAGGACGGCCAGGGCTGCGGCGGGTATTGATTTCAAGAATATGTTCGATTTCAATTTAGTTTTCTCTTTCCGCGTAATGGCACGCTGCGCGATGATCTGAGCCTGGATTGCCCTGATCGCTTAACACAGGATCGACGTCAATACACATTTGACGCTGCTGGTCGTTCAACTCGCCCGCGAATTTCTGACATCTGGTACGGAACCGGCAACCTGATGGAGGGTTCGCGGGACTAGGCAGGTCGCCTTTAAGAATGATGCGGTGGCGCGCGCGTTCCTTGCGGGGATCCGGCAGGGGCGCCGCCGAAAGCAGCGCCTGCGTATAAGGATGCGCAGGATGGTTGAAAACGCGAGTCACGCCGCCGATCTCGACGATTCTTCCCAGGTACATAACCGCGACGCGATCGGAAATATGGCGGACCACAGACAAATCGTGCGCGACGAACAGATACGAGAGACCGAGCTCGGCCTCCAGCTCTTCCAGCAAATTCAGGACTCCGGCGCGGATGGATACATCGAGCGCTGAAACCGGTTCATCCAGCACCAGCAGCTTCGGCTTCAGAGCCAGAGCCCGGGCGATACAGATGCGCTGGCGCTGGCCGCCCGAAAATTCCTGCGGGTAGCGGCTGGTGTGCTCGGGGCGAAGGCCGACCATCTTCAGCAGTTGCCCGATGCGGCTGGCGCGCTCCTCTGCCGGTACGCTGTGCGTCACCATCGGCTCAGCCAGGATGTCAGAGATGGGCATCCGTGGATCGATCGAGGCCATCGGATCCTGAAAAACCACGCTGATCTCGCGGCGTATTTGGAAGCGGTCTCCGGCTGTCATCCCGGCCGTGTCGCTGCCGAGCACCGAAATGCTTCCGGAAGCCGGCCGGGCAAGACTGAGGATCTCCATGATAGTCGTTGTTTTGCCGCAGCCCGATTCTCCGACGAGGCCAAGCGTTTCGCCCTCGCGAATATCCAGGTCGATTCCATCCACCGCATAGATCGTTCCCACGCGCCGCTGCAGGATAGCCCCTCTGAACATCGGATAGTGCTTCTTGAGATCCGTTATTTGGAGTACGAGAGGCCGGTCTTCACGGGGCAGATCATGGGTCCGGGAAGAAACTGCTGCAGATGCGGGGAAGATATCCACGCCTTTGAGGTTATTCTGCTCGATTTCAGCGCTGCGATGGCAGGCAGCAAAATGCTCGTCTCCGGAGCCGTTCATGCGGACGAGATCCGGTTCCTGCTCGCGGCAGAGATCTACGCACATCGGACAGCGCGGCGTGAACGGACAACCGGGCGGCAGATTTGTGAGAGAGGGTGGAACGCCTTCAATGGGTGTCAGCGGAGCTCCGGGGGCCGCGTCAATGCGCGGGATCGAGCCGAGCAACCCCATCGTGTAAGGCATTCGCGGGCGGTAGAAGACGTCATCGACCGCGCCCATTTCCACGAGTTTGCCCGCGTACATGATGGTCAGACGGTCGGCAAATCCCGCCAGGACGCCGAGGTCGTGGGTGATCATCACGATAGCGGCGCCGGTCGCCTCTTTCGCTTTCTGCAGGAGATCGAGAATTTGCGCCTGGATGGTGACATCGAGCGCCGTGGTCGGCTCATCTGCGATGATCAACTTCGGGTTGTTGGCAATCGCCATCGCAATCATGACGCGCTGGCGCATCCCGCCGGAGAATTCATGGGGAAACGAGCGCGCCCTCTGCAGTGGGTTCGGAATGCCCGCCAGGTTCAATAAATCGATCATGCGGTCCGTGGCGGCCTGCTTCGAGAGGTTCTGATGTATCCGGACCGCCTCCACAATCTGATCCCCGATGGTATAAACCGGAGTGAGCGCGGAGAGCGGGTCCTGGAAGATCATGGCAAGCCTGCCGCCGCGAATCCTGGAGATTTCTTTATCGCCTACGCCCAGAAGTTCTTGGCCCTCGAAACGGACCGATCCCGTGATGCGGGCGCGGCGTGACAGTAGTCCCATAACCGCAAGTGAAGACACCGACTTACCGGAGCCCGATTCTCCGGCAATTCCCAGTACCTCGCCAGGCATCACGCGGTAGCTCAGACCGCGCACAGCCTCGACCACGCCGGATTCGCTCGGAAACGTGACGGAAAGGTCGTTGACTTCGAGCAAAGGCTGGCTCTGAGTCATTTGGAGGCTGCGCCTTTTCCGGTTGCGGATTGTGCATTGGGATCGAGGGCGTCGCGCAGCCCATCGCCAACAAGGTTCACGGAGAGAACAAGTATGACCAGCAGGATGGCGGGGAAATAGAACTGGTACCCATTCGCCGTCTGCGCAGATTCCCAGTGATCGCCAATCAGCGTGCCCAGCGAGATGTCCGGAGGCTGCACACCGAAGCCAAAAAAAGAGAGACCGACCTCCGCCAGAATCAGGCTGCTGACATTAATAGTGGCATCAATGATCAGAAACGAAGACATGTTCGGCAGGATATGCCGGAAAATGATCTTCCAGTCGGGCACGCCCATGAAACGAGCTGCGTAAACGAATTCACGCTCCTTCATGGAAAGCGTCATGCTGCGGATCACGCGAGCGGTAATCATCCATTGGAAAGCGGCCAGGAGAACGACGAAGATCAGCCACGTTTTGCCGTGAAAAACGGGCGAGAGGATGGCTATGATGAGAAAGCCCGGAAGAACCAGAATCAAGTCAATCAGGGCAACGATGGCCCGGTCCGTCCAGCCGGAGAAATAGCCAGCCGTCGCCCCGGCGATCGCTGCAATGCCGGTGGAAAGCACGGCGCCGATCAGCCCGATGATCAGTGACTTCTGCATTCCTCGCATCGTCAGCGCCAGCATGTCAAAGCCGTTTTGCGTGGTGCCAAACCAATGGGTCGCAGAGGGACCCTGCAGGAACGCTTCGAAGTCGATTTGGTCATATCGCCACTTGGAAAAATGCGGTCCGATATAGGCGAACGCGAAAAGCAGCAGAACGATGAAGAAGCCGGCGAGAGGCAGTCGGCGGCGCAGGAAGCGGCGCAGAACGAGCCGAATACGGGAATCGTGGCCAGTGGTCTCTACGGGCTTTTCGAGGATTGGAGAAGGTATGGAACTCATATCGTCAGGCCCGCCGAATTCGGGGATCGAGCATGATTGTCAGCACGTCTGCCAGAAAACCGGCGACGAGCACTAGAACCGCAACGAACATGCCGATGGCGGCCGTGGCGTTCACATCATTCTTCTGAATCGACTGGACGAACCATTCCCCCATCCCATGCCAGCTGAAAATCTTCTCGACGAAAATAGATCCGATGAAGATCAGGGTGAATTCATAGGCGAAGAACGTCCCCATAGGTATCAGGGCTGTCCGCAGCGCATGGCGAATCAACGCCTGGGGCCGGCGCAACCCCTTCGCCTGGGCAGTGCGAACGAAATCGCTCCCGAGGGCGTCCAACATGGAATTGCGCTGGTAGCGGCTGTAAAACGCGACTCCTTGCAGGATGAGAACAAGCGAAGGCAGGACAAGGTGCTGGAGCCTATTGATAAGATCGGCGAAGGTCCACGCCCGGATGCCCGGCGTATACTCCCCCGTGTTGTAAACCAGACGGTGGCCGATCGCGAGGTTGAACGATGAGCCCGCGTTCGCTAGAAAAACGGCGAGAACTACGGTCGGGACCGATAGGATCACAAAGGAGAGTATCGTCATCGCGTGGTCGGAGAATTCGTGTTGATTTACAGCGCTCCAGGCACCCGCGGCAATCCCGCACAAAGAGCCAAGCAGAGAGCCGATCAGAAGCAGGCGCAGGCTCACGCCCACGCGACGGCGCATTTCGTCATTGACGGATTCGTGGTCGATCGTAAACCCCAGATTTCCGCGCCAGACGCCGTCTGCCCATCGCCCGAATCGCTTCAGAACAGGCGTCTTGTCATTCAGGTTGAGTGAGGTGAGCTGCGCGTCAACCACGGCAGGCGGAGGAGCAGGGTTGCGGCCTTCGAAATTCGAGCGGGGATTCAAAGCGGTCGCCGCAAGGAAGTAATTCGCTGAAGTGGCGATCAGAACCACTACGGCGAGATACACTATCCTTCGAAAAAGGAATATTTCCAAACCGCAATTCTAGGAAGTCATTGCCGAGTTGTCAATCAGGTTGAGATTGAGGTTGACGACAACCCCAAAGCGCGCGCAGCCTACACCGACTGGGAATTACACGAATATGCGGCGATTGCACAAAGCCGCCTAAAACGCGGCCAAATAGACTACTTCGCCGCGTGACAGCTTATCGCCCCAATCCACATTTCTTAAATTGACGCGGTAGAGGTCTGCTGTTCGAGTCCGCACGGGCGTACCATACCATTATCATTGCGATGGCGGGCGCGAATGCGTGGGAGTCGAACATGGATTGGTTTTACTAGGATGTACTCTCGTCCGCAGTCTTCGTGGTAGAGTCCTCCCACATTCGGATTGCACGGGAGATGCCCCTGTGGATTGTCCAATTTGCAAATCACTACTCCCCGAGACCGCGCTTATTTGCACTCAATGCGGACAGCCCCAAACGGTTGACCCAGGCTTCCTCACGCGCCCAAAGATTCCAATCTGGAGGCCCATCCTAGGTATTGTCGCTCTCGTGGTGATCATTAAAATTGGAATCAACCATCCGATAAACCAGAAAAAGACAGATGGAGCGCAGAGTGGAACTCCTGTCGGGACGGCATTGTCCCATCCTCTAAATATAAACGGAACGTGCTCTCAAACATACGGGACACCGGGACAGGCAGACTTCGCAGTCACCACTTGGCATCCTCGCGCGGATGGACAGTGCTACACGGCGGATGAGCCTGCCCCGACTGAACGGGGCCCACCAGCTCAACGGCGAATATTCCGATAGATACCGGATCCTGGCTGTCCATGCGGGATCTATTTTCTTGATATCACTTATCGTCCCGCCAGACATCAATCAGTAACAGTCCGCGAGAGCATAACAGGCGGCTGCACCCCCGGAAATGGGCAGAAAAATTACACCACGAAAACAGCAAGCATAAAAAATAAAATGGACCGAAAATATTTTTTGGCCCACTCCCAATATTCCTTTTGGCCCCCGTGTTCTGACACCCTCGCCCCTTGCCCGGTGCGTCTGCTCATCCTGCGTGGTCGGGCCACAATCCCTAGCAGGCTGCTGAAAAAGCTCGACGGTGGATGATTTTCTTTGTTTTTCCAGT
>CAZUNI010000082.1:0-7330 GCA_964622265.1 uncultured Acidobacteriaceae bacterium
CTGGGGAGCGTACCGCATCCCGTCGGAGACCGGCCTTCTCATCCCATCTGTGAAGACTTGCTTCCCGGAGACTGGCCTACTACCCGTTGTCCTCCTGGATCATCCAAATTTCGACGGTCGTGGTAAACTGCCCGTCTGCTGATCGTCCAACGACGAAAGCCTGTTGAATTTCGCGATAAGGAGACATCGATAATGAATCACTACGGAGCCAGGGAATTAGCTGCCAGTTTTCGCACTGTTCGCAAGAATACGATTCTGGTCGCTCAGGACATCCCCGAGGACAAGTACGGTTTTCGAGCCGCCCCGGACACGCGCAGCGTAGCGGAGTTGCTTTCGCACATCGCGATCTCATCGGTCGGATTTCACTATCAGATTCACGCGCAGGAAAAGCGGACCACGATGGAGGGCTTCGACTTTCCGGCCATGATCGAGCGGTTGAATGCGGAAGAAAAAACGCCGCGCACGAAGGCTGAAATCATCGCGCTGCTCCAAAGTTCCGGCGAGAAATGGGCCGGCTGGCTGGAAAATCAGTCGGACGATTTTCTGGCGGAAGAGGTAGCCATGCCTCCGCAGGCGCCGGTACGCTCACGAACCCGTTTCGACATGATTCTGTCGGTGAAGGAACACGAAATGCATCATCGCGCGCAACTGATGCTGATGGAACGAATGCTGGGCATCACGCCGCACCTGACCCGCGAGATGCAGGCTCGCTTTGCCGCTGCCACCGCGAAAAAGTAGGCCGGCTCTCCCCCCGAAATCGACCTATCGCGTGGGCGCCGGAAACTGCACTTTCGGCGCCTCTCGCGCGGTCTCTGACGCCGCGAAATACGCATTGTTCCGCTGGAAACCCGCCCAACCCGCGAAAATATTGTTCGGGAACAGTCCGATGTACGTGTTGTAATCCTGGATCGCGTCGTTGTAGCGTTTGCGCTCGACGGCGATCCGATTTTCGGTCCCGGCGAGTTCATCCTGCAAACGCAAAAAGCTTTCGTTCGACTTCAGTTGCGGATAATTCTCGACGATTACGAGCAGCCTGCTAAGTGCGCCGTCGAGTTGTCCGTTCGCGGCGATCTTGTCAGCGGGCGTCTGAGCGCCCATCAGCGCGGAGCGAGCGGCGGCGATATCGTGAAACACGGTCTGCTCCTGCGCCGCAAAGCCTTTCACGGTTTCGACCAGGTTCGGAATCAAATCGGCGCGGCGCTGGAGCACGACATCCACCTGCGCCCAGGCGGATTTTACAGTTTCGTTTTTCACCACCATCTCATTGCGGCGGCCGACGTACATCCCTCCAACCGCCAGCGCCACGATCAATAGAACCACCAGGACAATAATTGCATTTTTCATCTTCATCCTCCGGAACAACAATTCCGCTGCTCAAGATCAAAATTCTATTTCATTACTGAAGCCTATTTTCTAGCGTCAAGCTGACGGTCAAATTCATCAGTGACCGCTTCCACCAGCGCAAAATAGCGATTCAGCGTGCTTTCCACGTCGATGTCTTTATCCTTTCGCTTGCCTTCGCGCAAGTCGAGGATCGTATGGAATCCGGCTGGATCGGAAACAGCGAATTGCGCCACTCGATCGATGGCCTCGCGTTTACTCGCGGCGAAAGGCTCTCCCATCGCAATCAAAGCATGGCGAAACAGCGCGACGAACGCCGAAAAGGAAGACACCATCAAGTCCAGATAGGTATTTTTCTTTTTCGGCGCGGCCAGAATGGCCTGTCGCAGGCGAAGCCAGTTCGTGCGCAATTCGCGCTCGACCTGAATGGCATGGTAATGCATTGGCACAGAGAGTCCCGCAAGGAGATCTTCTCCGACCAGAACCCGGTGATGTGTCTTCATGTCCAGCAACTCAATCGTGAAGACGTCCGCGGAGCGGCGCAGTTCCTCCAGAGTGAAAACCAATGGCGGGCGATGGCCTCGCTTAACCCACCACTCCACGGGCTCATGGAGCGCTTCCATTTGCTTTGCATCCGCGTGATCGACGATGCAAAGCAAATTGAGGTCTGAATGTTTTGTATGAAACTCTTCGGTCGCCGCCGAGCCATAAAGAATTACGGATTTCAAATTATCCGGTGCGGCGTCTTTCAGTTTTTGCACAAACTCATCGAGCTTCGGATGTGTCACTCATTACTCCTTATCGCGCGCAGCTCACCAGCTTCCGCTCGCCCCGCCTCCACCAAACGATCCTCCGCCAAACCCGCCGAATCCTCCGCCCCCTCCACCGCCGCCGAATCCTCCTCCGCCCCACGATCCTCCCCCATACATCGGCCCGCCCATGCCCCATCCGCCGCGGCGACGCGGACCGATCGACGCACCAAACAGAAGCCTAAGAATGAATCCCAATACAGGGGAAAAAATGACAACAATGAAGATCAGAAGCCAAACAATGCTCGATAGGGAAAATGAAGTATCACGTTCCGCAGCAGGAGGGGGAACGCTGGAGAGATCGTCCAATGCTACGTTCTGATCGGCAGCAATCGCAGCGGCAACGCGCTGCGTGAGGAGAATCACTGCGCCGTCATAATCGCTTCGCTGCAAAAATGGGACCGCTTCGCGTCCGAAGCCACCTACTTTGCCGTCGGGAAGAATGCCTTCGAGCCCATAGCCCACTTCAATCCGATACTTGTGATCGCTGGGCGCGAGCAGAATCAGAACGCCGCGAGCCTGCTGCTTCGGCCCCACACCCCACTGCGTCGCCAAATCGATTGAAAATTGCTCGACGGGCTCACCTTCCAGCGAAGAGACGGTTACGACGGCGATTTGCGCTTTGGCTTTCTGATCGACCTCGGCGCAAAGGGCAGTCAGTTTTTCCTTTGCCCCCGCGCTTAAGACCCCAGCGAAATCATTTACATAGCCTTGCGGCTTGAGATTTTTTACCTGCTCTGCGGACAGGCACGAGGCACTGAGGATCAAAACAAATAGAAATGACAGCAGGCGGAGGACAGATTTCGAAGGGTGGAGTGTGGAGGACATCCGGATTCAGCTTTCGCGGCGCAAATCATCTTAGGACGCCATTCCACGAACGTCAACGCTTGGACTCCGCATATGAGGGAATTGCATTTTAAGCCAAAGCAGAAAGAATGCTTAAAGTTCTTTCAGTGTTTTACTAGGATATAGCAATGAGGCGCACCGAAGAATCAAGGCAGGTGGGACTGGCACGAGCATTGTCGAAGCTGGGATTTTGCTCACGTTCCAGGGGCGCTGACCTGGTTCGCGTCGGGCGCGTGAAGTTGAATGGTGTGACGCGGCGCAATCCTGAAACACCGGTGATTTTGGAGCGCGACCGAATAGAAGTTGACCGCAAGCGCGTAGAAGCGGGTACGAAAGTGTATTTGATGTTGAACAAACCACGCGGCGTGGTAACCACGGCGGCGGACGAAAAAAGTCGCGAGACTGTTTATTCTTATCTGGATAGCAATTTGCCCTGGGTTGCATCTGTTGGGCGGCTAGACAAAGCGAGTGAAGGACTCTTATTGCTGACCAACGATTCCGAGTGGGCAGCTCGCATTACCGATCCTGAAACACATTTGGATAAGACCTATCACGTTCAAGTGGGCATCAATGTGGATGACAGACTCCGTACAAACTTGACGGAAGGGATCACAACAGATGCCGGTGAAATCCTGCGGGCCAAGCGAGTAGGCATATTACGGGCAGGGAAACAGAATACATGGCTCGAAATCGTTCTGGATGAAGGTAAGAATCGCCAGATCAGGCGAATGCTCAATCAACTCCACATCGATGTCTTGCGGCTGGTTCGAGTGGCTATCGGGCCGCTTGTTTTGGGGGAACTGGCCAAAGGTAATTGTCGACCATTATCTATAGAAGAAAAACAGGCGGTCGATCGGGAATTTGAAATCGAAAGAAGACGCCTACTCTAGCAGGAGATATGAGAAACCTCATTACGATCCGACACTAAAGACATTCAAAATTCTTCGATAGTGTTGCATGGAATTCACAAGCAAACTTTAGACACCGTTATGCAGGGACCCGTTGCCCAGCAAGATCCAGAGTTTGACGGACCTTTCGAATCAGCGCGTCTCGATGAAATGGTTTTTGAAGGAACTCACTGTCTGGAGGGAGGCTGCCATGGATCGCTCCATCGGACTCAGCGTGTCCGGTCATAAACAGAATTTGCGTTTCGGGGCGGAGATCCGTAATGTGACGTGCCAGAGCAGGACCGTTTAACTTTGGCATCATGACGTCGGTCAGCAAAAGATGAATCGGCCCATCGAACGAGCGGGCAATCTGAACAGCTGTCATTCCATCGCGGGCTGAAAGCACTCTGTACCCGCTTCTCTTGAGGAAATCGGAAGTCAATTCGAGAAGAGTTTCCTCATCTTCCACGATCAAGATCGTTTCCGTCCCGGTTGAACCTGTATTCTTGGTCAGATCGGGAGGGAGCGCTTCCGGCTCGACTTCGAACTGTGGCAGGTAAATCCTAAACGTCGCGCCTTTCCCGGGTTCGGATTGAACACCGATGATGCCTCCACTTTGTTTTACAACTCCATAAACGGTCGCAAGGCCTAACCCCGTACCTTTGCCGCGTTCCTTGGTGGTGAAGAATGGCTCAAAAATGTGCGCCTGCGTCTCCATATCCATTCCAACCCCGGTATCGCTCACGATCAGCTGTACATGGGGGCCCGCTTGAAGAAAAGGCAAAGTGCGAGCGTGACCTTCGTCCAGGCATACTTTTGCTGTCTGGATCAGCAGTTTTCCGCCCTCGGGCATTGCATCGCGAGCATTAACTACAAGATTTACGAGCACCTGTTCGAACTGACTTTGATCGCATTTCACGGAACCAAGATTCGGATCCAGTATTGTAGTCAGCTCAATATGCGAACCGATCATTCGGCGGAGCATATTCCCCATATCGGAAACCAGAATATTCATGTCCAACACTTTTGGTTGCAAAACCTGTTGGCGGCTAAAGGCGAGCAATTGGTGGGTCAGTGCCGCGGCGCGCTGCCCGGCCTTTTGGATTTGTTCCGCGCTCTTTCGAAGTGGATCGCCGTAGGGCGCGCGCGATTCAATTTCTTCACTGTAGCCGATGATGACACCCAAGAGGTTATTAAAATCATGGGCAATTCCACCCGATAAACGTCCGACAGCCTCCATTTTTTGTGCCTGGCGAAGCTGCTCTTCGCGTTCTCGCAGCCGTTCTTCGGTCTGCTTGCGTTCCGTAATGTCCCGACTAACGACAATCAGTTTGTCAGCCTTATTTCCTGTCCCGTAGACGGGGGCTCCCGTTGATTCTAGAACTCGCCACTCGCCGTCCTTTCGTCTGAATCGGTATTCGATGCGGACGCTTGTCCCTGTGGCGAAGGCTTTCTTCCTGGCCTCGAGGATCATTGCGTGGTCATCGGGATGGATTTGATCGATGACAGGAGATCCTTGAAGATCGCTATGAACATATCCCAACGCTTTCTTGTGCCCGGGACTGTTATAGAGCCGTTTACCGTTTTTATCGATGACAGTAATCAAGTCTTCTGCATTTTCGGTAATAAGTCGAAATATCTCTTCGCGATCGCTCAGTTGACGACGGACCCGATGAATCTGAAGTTGCTGATAGAATGTGTAAAGATCGAACAGAATCACCAGGCCAACCAAGCCACGCACAGTTTGTTGCAAGTTAAAGGAGAAATCAGCGATCGAACGATCGAAAATGAAATAAAAGGATGCCATTCCAGCCGTCAGCATCAAGGTTACGATAATTGCGGATCCCCAGAGCCACCATTGGCGTCGCTCCACCTGAAGGAACCGTGGCCAGAAATGGGAGTCCTCGGACGGGAAGTATGGATTCGCCGGGTCTGTCTGCATCATCATTCCATGACAGCAGTAGTTGTACATAGAGACAATGGTACTAATTTCGTGGTTTCGCAAACCTACCGAAGGCCCGATCTTATGGAGGGAACCGCAATTCGTAACACAAGATGCGTTAATTCAGGTGGAAGATCCGTTAAGATCTTTGTAATGTGTGCTTAAGGTTGGGTGGTGTACAAGCCGACCGACTAATTGTATTGGAATGCAAATGGAAAAATGGCGCCGTTAAACCTGTTTGCAATTCAGACAACGGAAGCAATAATGGTCGCGTCGAGGCAAGGATTCCCGCCCAAGATCTCATCGCGTATTCTCAACTGCACCCCAATCCAACCCCCAGAAATTTTCGCAATCTACAAATTCAATACCAATTCGGACCCCCGCGTTTTCTGAAGACCGGTGCCAGGCCACCCGAGCGTTGACCTTTTGGCCTGTATCCAGCCGTTCCAGTAGAACGGCTTCTCCTGGCTTGGTTGGCCGGCTGCACCACAATGCGGCACCATGCTGGCTCAGGAGCACAGTCTGAGTTTCTTCTTCCCAGGCATTGCCCAGCTTGTCGCAACTTAGGCGCACTGCGATAGTTGCTGCCTTTCTAGGACTTCGCCGCAGATAGCGTCCCATCTCATTGGCCCAGAGAATAATGTGAAGAAGCCGGGCGCGATCCAGGTTATCGAGATTTTTTAAATTGTGCTCGATCTCGTCGGCCTGCCGGGAACACTGATTGATGAAGCGCCGGGCAACTTCGGCCTCGGACACACTCATGGTGTGTTCTTTTTGCATGCTGTCATACTGCTCCAGTCGAGCATAACAAACAGAAATAAAGTGAGCAGCGCAAAGATTTTTGCCCTCCAGCGTTGCCGCGCCTATCTGCAAGCAATCCGCAACCGTGCATTGTTCCGTGTTGGCCATAATCGGAAACTCAACCTTTACGCAATGTCAGTCTACCAATTTGCCCATATCCAGGGGCCTGTCCGACTTCTTGCGAAATCGTCGTCGGAAAGAGCCTAGGGGGCATTCACATCGTCTATTTCTTAGGTCAGCACAGCGGTTCACTATGGTTCGCTCTTGACGATACATCGGCGCGGGCTATAAATCGAAGGAAAATTTGGTGGACGTGACAGGGTTCGAACCTGCGACCCCCTGCTTGCAAAGCAGGTGCTCTCCCAGCTGAGCTACACGCCCACAGCGAACATTTGCATCAATAGTAAAGCATTTATATCGGATCGCAAACTCTAAAAATGAAATCTGTCTTGCACGAAGAGGATGTATTGCATCGCGCCCTGCAACTCCGACCGCGTCGTCGCAGTTCGATATTAGAATTGCCCAATACTACGATGTTCTGTGTTTTAAATCGTTTCCGACGCATCAATCGAATTCTATATCCGCAATCCACGAAAATACCTTAGAATCATTCTGCCTTCTACAACGCGCCCGTAGCTCAGCTGGATAGAGCATCTGCCTTCGAAGCAGAGGGTCGGGAGTTCGAATCTCTCCGGGCGCGCCAT
>CAZUNI010000083.1:0-7189 GCA_964622265.1 uncultured Acidobacteriaceae bacterium
TCGCGAGCCGTTTTTGATGAAAGTTTGGCGGCCAAGACGGTAGGCTCCAAATCGTCGCAATCTCAGACTCTCAAAAGCTTGTACCGTGAGGTGGCTAAACGAATCCATCCGGACTTGGCAAACGACAGCACCGATCGCTTACAAAGAGAACGGTTGATGGCGGCGGCGAACCGAGCATACGAAGAGGGTGATGAAGCTCGACTTCGGGCTATCCTTGAAGAGTACGAAGCAAGCCCCGATTCCGTTAAGGGTGATGGGCCAGGGGCAGAGCTGGTTCGGGTCATTCGCAAGATCGCTCAGGCCGAGAGGCGGCTCGTAGAAATCGACGTGGAAATCGAAAAGCTTGAGAAATCCGAGCGATTTGAGCTAAAGGCAAAGGTGGACGAGGCTGCGACTGAAAGCCGAGATCTGTTGCAGGAGATGGCCGAGGCTTTGGATGCACAGATTGCTGTCTCGCGAGAGCGACTCCAAAGCCTTTCCGAAAGGTAGGACTATTCGTGGCAGACGAAAGCCCGAAGGACAAACTAGGAGGAATCGTACCTAGCGGCTCCGGGGCTATCGCAAAGAGTTCTGCGTCTCTCATGGGGCGTGGCCTTCGTAGTCTGTCTGGATGGGATGCAGCAAGAGTCATCGAAATCGGCAAAAAATTGACTTCCCACCAAGATCCGGAACTGATATTACGAACCATTAAGGAGAAAGTGGAAGAGTTCTTGAATCCTCCCATTTGGTCCCTGCTGTTGGTGGATGGGTTCCATGACATTGAGCGGCCACATGAGGACGCGGAGCTCTATTATGCTATAGCCTGCGGAACGACCATTCCGGAGGGCCATCGAATCAAAATAGGCGATGGCTTCATTGGTCACATAGCAAAGAGCAATAGTTCCGTGGTGATTACGGATGTCCAGACGAACGCGGCTATCTTGGCGCAGGTGCAGGAGCCGCAGGAAAAACGAGCAGAATCTATCGTCGCAGTCCCTCTCCGTTTTGAGGGCGAGTACATCGGTGTCATCGAGCTGATTGACTGCGTTGGCCTTGGAGGGTTTTCGCAAGCTGACCTTTCGCTTCTCGAAGCTCTGGCTGATTTTGTTGCCATCGCACTCTGGAACGCAGCCTACCTTGGTTGGGCTGATATTCTTATCAGCACCGACGAACAGACTGGGCTTTACAACGCCCGATACCTAGACAACTGGTTAGATTCCGAGCGAAGGGGATACGAGGCGAGCCTAGAGGCAAACAAGCGGGACGACGACTTTATCTACATCTACACATTTTCATTGGTATGTGTTGTTTCTGATGAATTGAAAAATCTGGCCGCGTCTTTAAGTTATGCCCAGTACATTCAGTTGCTCGGTGCGGTTGGCCGTGGGATAAAAGATTCTTGCCCGAACTACAATCCTCATGGGGTAGCCGTGAGCGAACCCTACACCCTGAAAGACTGCCACACCGCGAATGAGACCCTCGCATTTTACTGCGGAGAGGGAAAGTTCTATCTCACTCTCTCGGAGCATTCCAAAGAGCAGGCATCTGTTATTGCATCCATCATCCATAAATTCTTTCGGGACACCGTTTGGCTACAGGATCAAGGTTTGAATGTGCGGCTCACCGCGAGCATAGGCGTGGCCACTTGTCCTGAGGATGGCCGGACAGAGGCAGAGCTACTTCATAGCGCCGAAGAAGCCATGAACCTCGTAAGGAAATCCACGGGGGATGGGGTCGCTGCCACGAAGATTGGGATTCTCCCACCTCTGTGAGGACAGTCGAAAACAGTCGATCTAAATAAGCTAACGTCATGCCAGACTCGAAAACGGATGCCCTCGATGAATTAACGGCTGTCGCCCCCAGTGGCGGGCTGATCTTCCACTATACATCTCAGCAGGGACTTCTCGGAATCATCAAGGACAAGGCTCTATGGCTAAGCAGCATCCGCCACTTGAGCGATGCAAAGGAGTTTGGTTACGCAGTTGAACTCGCTCGTTCAAAGCTTAATCACAGATTGCAAGCGGAACGCGGCCCCTGGAATGGCTATTATGGCAAAGTTCTCGAAAGGCTTGATGCAATTGATGCAATTCAAGATTTGGTCTTGTTTGTCGGGTCGTTCTCCGAAACCGCGGACCTATTGAGTCAGTGGCGGGCATACGCACCAAGCGGAGGTGGTTTTAGCATTGGGTTTGAACACGAGTATCTTAAGACCATGGCCAACAAGCAGGGACTTCGCATCATGAAGTGCATTTATGATCTCCGAGAACACGAAGCCATTTTGGAGAATCTAATCAATCGAGCGGGAACGCTGGTCAAGAACGGTGAATGCGAACAAGCTGTTGCGGGCTTCTTTGTCGGCTTGCTCCGGGTTGCACCTGCTTTGAAGGATGCTTCCTTTTATGAGGAACGAGAATGGCGAGTGGTTAGCGACGTTCTAAATCCATCGGATGCGAAGCCGAAGTTCAGAGTGGGAAAATCAATGCTGATCCCCTATCAGGAATTCAAGCTGGCAGCGGGCGGCCAAAAAATGTCCGTATCGAGGATTATTGTCGGCCCTACCCCACATATGAGCCTTTCAATTTCCTCACTTGCTTATCTTCTCTCAACGTCAACAAATGTAGATCAAACTTATTCTATTGAACATTCGCGTGTCCCGTACAGAAGTTGGTAGGACTATGGGACGGTTCGCGCAAGGTTCCAGAACACATTAGCTAAAAGTCCTGGCGAAATGCGCCCGCAAAAACGGCTAGAGAAGGACACCTAGCAATCAACGATTTTAGTGGCGGGAAAGTACAGATTTGCGCTGATATTCCTCGGGCAAAATCCAATCCAGAAGGCCGGAGCAAGCAGTCTTGCCGCCAGCTGTGGCGCACCCAGCGTCACGTTGATTTTCTTCGGGGCACCACGGTCAAGTCTTTATCATCGGCGTCCTCGGCACTATCACGGGTGTTATTACGGTCTTGCAGCAGAAGAAGTGATACGCTTGCGAAAAGGGGTCGCCTCGCGCAAGGAGCAATGAATGAACCTCAAATTAGTACTGAAATATATTGCGGTTCTGGTATTGGGCAGCATCGCATGGGTCGCTCTAGGATTAGGGCACTCGCCGTTTGACTTTTTGGGGATGGTGGCTGGTTGTGTATGCCTGCTATTTTGCTTAGATTGCATCGAAACAGCTACCGGAATACCCATCAACACCTATAGATTCCTGATTGTCGTGTTTGTAGTCGATGTGATCTTGGTTCACCTTCACGCAACGGAAACTGCAAGTGTTCCCATCGCGCTGATAATAGCTTGGAAGTTTGAGGGCTTGATGCTCAAGTACAGCGCAGCGAAGGAGATCAGAAAGTTGACCGGGCTTGGGGCGGACGAAGTTGTCAGACTTTCGCCAGATGAATTTAGCGAGAGGATGAAAGAGAGAAGGGGCGAAGAAGGATCGCTCAAGAAGTAAGCGATTCGGGCGCGGGAATTGAGGTCGGCTGGCAAGAAGGCAGTCAAGACCGGGAATCTGATGGCGGCAGGCAGGAAAGCCCCGAAAACGAAAAAGCGGGGAGCGCCTGCCAAGAAAGAAGTCGCCACGAAGAAACCACGGGCTGCCGCCGCAGATGCACCCCCCGCCGCGCTGCGTTCCACGCCACTGCTTCACCAGTCGGCAGGAGGTAGGCGTCGATCGCTGTCTACCGAGAGAACCATGGAAGTGCCTCCGTTAAAGCCTCCAGGAGATGTGCCTTAGCTCCAATCACCGCCCGGTAAAACGATAGTTGCCTTCAGGCGGTCTTCCGGGAAGTCTTTTAGGTTGAGAGTAACGATGAAGTCAGCTTTGCCTTGTTCAGCGCAGAGGCAGAACGGATCATCCTTGGGATCGGGGGAGATCTCGACGGAAGGACGGACCTTGACCTCTTCGGCACGCTCTCTAATCAGGTTGACGACTTTCCCGATCAAGTTGGGACGGACGCGGAGGCGCTTTAGGACTTCCTTGTATTCTTCCAAAATGTCTTCCGTTATGAGCCAGACGAAATTATTCTTCTCTGCCCACCTGTGGAGTACATCGGCACTCGGATTCCTACCGGAAACGAACGGCTCTCTGAAGCCCGATATGCCAGCCACAAGCACGCTCGTGTCAACAACACCCCGTGGTTTACGTTTTTCAGCTTTCGGCGGCAACGGTGATCTCCGGAACTCGCTTTTCTTTACGATAGGTGCGGACTGTGCGCAAGATTTCCTCTTCGGAAACCTCTCCGATATCCTTCGCCGCCTCAGTCAGCGATTCCAGAAATTCCTTTTTCCAGCCCCGGCGTTTTCTCCCACGCGGCATGTCCTTGTAGAGATCGGCTCTGCCCATTCTTTCCTCAATCTGTTCCCCAAAGGTTCGAAAGGGCACTCCCAGCTTGATAGGTTGTTCCTCCTCCCCAAGCCTGCAACTGAAAATGATGTACTTCGGATTTTCTGATTTGAGCTTCTCTTCACACGAGCTGAATACCTCCATCAACTTGGAAAGTACACTCGTCCGCGTGCCCAAGGACTCTTTCAGGTAAGACGCAACCTTGGCTACCAAAAGGGCGTTCGTGTCGAAGAAGTACGTTCCCTCTGACCGTCTCGGTTTCACGACGCCGAATTGGACAAGGTTCTGCAATTCCTTGGGCTGTATCTGTAGGACCGCACTTGCCTGCTTTAGCTTTAGTCCCTGCCTTGGCATAACCCCTCCAATTAACATCTAAATATTAGGCCTTAATTAGAAGCCTGTCAAGAATCAGCAAGGGTTTGTGTGTAATCCCAGTCAGCAACAAAAGCCGCCCTAGACTTTGCTGACCACGCGGAAAACCGTGTGGAAATCGGTTTTCCTCACGGTTTTCCTTACGGTTTTCCGGTCACGAAGCTCCTAATTCACACTGAAAGCATGAGATGTGCGGACCAAAGACGCAAATCCAAACGCGGGCGAGTACGGCAAAAGGGCGGGAGCGACCCCCTCTTTTCGTTCGGCCTGCGGCCCGAAAAGCAACAGGGGTCGCTCCCGCCCTTTCTTACGTTGTAATGCTCTTTGTATTCGCCCGGATTGGGTGAGCACTGCTGCCAGCAACTACAAGCCCCTATTCAACCGACCAGCCCACCGATCCCCAAAGAATATTTTTCAAATCAGGCGGGCATTTTTTCTTTCTAGGATTTTCCCGGCGTCTTGCCCATTAGTAGAGATAGAGGGTCTTTTCCCCAGGGAGACCAACACCACTTTCCACAAATTCTAGCGGAGAAATTGAAAAGCGGACGCCTTTCCTTCGAGTCGAGGAGAGGCACGAATAAGGCCAAATCCAACTTTTCAAGACAAAGAAAAGTGAATTTTCCTCCTCACATTTCCCCCTTTTTTTGCCTCTTTATAGATAGGGAGACTCTCGCCGTTTTTTGAATTTTCCCGGTGAGGTTTGGCGGATTTTCCCCCTCTATATAGTAGGAGAGCTTCGTCGATGAGTGGTTCGGCAGATTTGGCAGGGATGCTTGATGTCAGGAGTCGTCGGGCTTTTCTTGACCGTGAAATTGCGCGCCGAAATCTAACACTGGAAATGGAATTTGAATTTGCTCTCAAGTTCTCCCATTCAGAAATAAGCGCAGTTCACGGCCAATTTTTAGGCATGGCGTTCGGGCGCATTTTTTCTCTACCATTTCTCGACTCTTCTTCTGTGGCCGCGTTTCGTGGCTCCAATTCTGACGGCAGAAATGGAGTGTGTTTTGCGACCTCGTGGCACGCACGCGAAATCATCGCGCCAGCAGCACCCCATTTTCATGCAGCTTTTCTAAGTATACGCCGGGATTATCCTTCTGAGGGTGAACGGTGCATGAAACACACAGTTCACCCCATCCGTCACCCTTCAGTTCACCCTCGGATTTTCGGAAGAGTCCGAAGCAGAAGAAGTTGTGCAGGTCGCGACGATCAAATTGGACACGGACAAAACATCGGATTGGGCTGGAGCGACCCCCCTTTTGTGCACGTATCCGTGCCCAAAGTAATTCGTGGGGTCGCTCCAGCCCAACTGCGCGGTGACCGCGCAGAGTATTTTGTCCGCGCAGCATTTCGCAGTAGGAGGCCACAGTGATGAACAACGGAGATGAAAATCACACGGAGCTTTTGACCGTGCATGAGATCGCCAGGCTTCTGAAGGTGCCGGTTTCTTGGGTGTACGGGCACACCAGAAAACGCTCGATAGATCGCCTTCCGGGATATCGACTCGGAAAGTACTGGCGTTTCCGCGCGGACGAAGTAATGGCCTGGGTGCAGCGCCACGGAAGAGATCGCGAAGCAGCCTGATATGGATGATCATTCAGAGTCGTTCCCACTTCCCAGATTTCTCGGAGTTGCCTGTATGTCTGATCAATCGTCTGTGCTTGCAATCCTGCACCGCCCAGCGAGCATCCTTCTGCCACTTTGGTTCACCGTCTATCGTGAATCCCTGTTTTTCGCACTCAGACGGGAATTTTGCCTGGAGATATTTGTAGAGGTCAGAAAGGTGAAAAACGTGTCCTCTAGAGAGTCCTTCGATCCATTCGTTAGCGTAGCGGCGAACTTCTGTTCGATCAGGCATGAAGGGAGCTTAGACGCACAAATCCGTTCGTGCAAATCGAATCGATTCTCCAGGGGTTGTTCGTACAGAGGTGATTAACCATGGCTAGCGCCTTGATCTGGACTCTTATTGTTCTTGATGAAGTTACAGCGGTAACACAAGGGGCGGATGTTACTGATATCGTCCGAGCCGCCGCGCGAAAGCGGAACGATGTGGTCTTTTGTCCACACATAGCGGTATCGGCGGTCGGGACGCTTGGGGATTTCTTCCCAATTTCGCCCGCAACCGGGGCAACTTCCATGTGCACGAAGTGTCATCTTCCATTGTGACTGCGTATGAGAGCCCCCGTTCACGACCTTCCGCGCACTGTAGTCTCGCGCTCGATCGCGGCGACACGGTTTGCAGTATGAACGAACCATGCCAGTGGAAGATGAGGTCCACTGACCGAATTCAGTTGATCCGCACTTTGTGCAAGGTTTTGAGGATTGGGCCATTGAGTTGCGACGTCTCTTTACAGCGTCAGACGAATCCGGTTACGCCGAAGTCATAAGGTAGAACACTTCCTAGCTATAAGAAAGCTTGACATGCGGACTACACTGAAAAGCGACGAAGAACAAGCTGGGCGGGCCATCGAGATCCCAAAGAGGGGAGAAACGATGGCTCGA
>CAZUNI010000084.1:0-6914 GCA_964622265.1 uncultured Acidobacteriaceae bacterium
AACCTACAACCCGCTGATTAAGAGTCAGCTGCTCTACCATTGAGCTACCGGTCCACGAATTTTCAATAATAACACGACTCAATCGTTTTTCAGATGGGTTGGAACAGCTAAGCGAAAATTTCTTTTCTGGATTTCTCGCTGGGAAATTCGAAGTTTTCAGACTCAATCCCGCAATTTTTCCGCAATCTCTTTTGCGACGTGCCGCGCGCTCTCGATGTCATACGGTTCCAGGGAGATTGCGGCGACGCGCGGGTGGCCGCCGCCGCCATACTGTTCGGCCAGGCTTGCGAGATTATCCTCGGCGGCGTCGGGATTCCAGGGATTCGAACCGATCGAAACCTTCGAACGGACCGGCGAGGCCAGGACGCTCACTGTGTAACGCGCCTTCGGATACAGCATGTACGGAATAAATTTATTGTATCCATCCATATCCAGGTCGGTGATGTCGAAATAGATTACGCCGCCGTGGACATCCATGCGCTCGCGCAGCAGTTCGATGGAGCGGCGATGCTGCTCCAGCAGCGGTCCTAAATGTTTGGCGACGATGGGCAGCTTGATCATTTCCGAAAGCGAGAGTTCGGCCATATCCGGAATAATCTGCGACACTAGGTTTTCTTCCGGAGCGGACTCGATCACCAGAGCCAGTTGCGTGGCCGGCTCGGTGAGGGCCACGGCGGATTCCGGCGTGGGATACTGCGCGCCGTCGATGATGTCGCCCCAATGAATCAGGTCGGCGATGGGCTGCACGTCGAATCCGAATTTCGCGCTGGTCACGTCCGCGATCAGCTTGGTGCACGATTTGTAGTCGGGATCGTAGAATTTCTGGCCGCCGCGATAGGATCGAAATGCCGTTGCATCGGCGGGCGTCAGAAACGCACTCTGGTGATGATCGAACCACCACGTCACGCGCGGCGAATTGGAATACTTGAAATCGACGATGGTGTTTTCGTCGCCGTCAAACAGGCCCGGTTCGAAAGGCTGCCGCGCGCGGTGGGTCATCCCAGTGAAGTGAAATTCCGACCGGGGCTGGATGCGCTCTCGAAAAAATCGATAGAATACGGCCGATGACGCCGCGCCATCGAAGCATCGGTCATGGAAGCACAAACGAACCTTGACGGGATCTGCCACTATCCTCCTACAGTCCAATCCATTAAGGTACAGCAATTGGAAAGCCTTAAAAGATGGATGGGAGTGCAGAGAAAGTCAAGATGAAAGGATGGACGGGCAGGTTCCGGAAAAGCTGTGCCATTCCGGCATTGACGGACTTGAAGCACGAATAAATGAGACCTTATTCCATGCGCCGAAAAAGGACCTATTTGCCGGCGAAGCTCTTTGCGATTCCTGCCGCCACCGGGACTTCAAACTTTTCTCCCTGATAAGCCTTCACCATCAACAATATCCACAGAATAAAGGCGACAAGACTAATCAGGCTGTAGATCGCCCAGCCGAACCCGAATGCGCCCCAACCGCCCATCATCATGACGCTGGCGCCAAATACGAACCCAACAAGGATGCGAATGACGTACAACGCTCCGAATACAACGATAGATTGCGCCGCATGAAAACGGACGAATGGCCGCTTGTCGATCAGGAAAAAAATGATCCCCGTGACCCAGCCCAGCAAATAGCAAAGCAGCCCGGCAACGTTTTCCGACATTCCCGTCTGCGTACCCTGGGAAGCATGCGTCATTTGCCCTCCTGCCTGCGCCTGTCCGCACTTCGGGCAGAACGCCACGCCGTCTGCAACTTCACCGCCGCACTTGCTGCAATAGGCCATTGTCTGTCTCCGTCTTTGAGTTGGTCGGGAAGGAAGAACCACAGCACGGGCGAAGGCTATCACCGCTGCCCATTGCATACAAGGGAAGATGTTGAAATCGGACGGTTTGCACAAAGCATAAGTCAGGAGACTCGTTCTTGAATTGCCAACAGCCGCTAGGGTTTGAATTGCAGCAGGATGGGCATCGGTATAAACTAATTTGGAGAGGCTGGTTCTCCTTCCCTGAGAAGGACTGGATGACCGGCACCTATCGAATTTGTCATCCCAGCAGAATTATGGAGACGCTACTCAATCTATCGTGGCTGGCAGTCACGCTGGGCCTGATCGGCCTGTGGAAGTTCCGCTGGCTACGTTCGCGGCGAAATCCCAATTCCCGGATTCTCCCGGAAGCAATTGCAATCGCTTGCGCCATTTCGCTTCTGCTCCCCGCTATTTCCCTCACAGACGACCTGCACCCTGAAATTGTGGCCGTGGATGCGGCTGCCGGAAAGCGGAACAAAATTAGCCTGGCGGCTCCCACGTCTCGTCCGGACGATGCTTCGCGGAAGTCTGGGTTTCACTCGGTCACGGCCCTGCTCCCGTTGCAAATCGCTGAAATGGAGCTTTGCGCCACCGGGCGCGTGATTATTGCCTTGACCCCCAATCCAATCTCTCAATCCGTCTATGGCTTCGGCCGTTCTCCTCCCGCCTGGTTCTAACCTTCGCACACGTTGTTCCGTCAAATTTAATTTCCAGTCCCGGTTATTGGGATTCCTATGTGCGCGGAATCGCGCGGTCTCCATCAGGTCCTCCTTGGGTCTTCGGGGCATCTGATGTTTCCTCTAAGACGGAGAAGCAGATATGAAGAAATTCGTATTTTGGACCTTGGTTCTCTCATTCCTGAGCGTTTCCGGCTGCGGTGGTTCATCCAGCCCAAGACCTACCGCGGCGGCGGATCAACCCGAGATCGGGAACTTGTTTGTTGCTCAGGACGCAAAAGGCATTCAAACCATCACGGTCCGGCCGTCTGCCATCCCTGACTACATGGAGATTCCGGGGCGCATCACCCTTGATCCCACACGGGTTGTTCACGTTTACCCTGCAGCCGGCGGACGGGTGATCGAAATGAAAGTGCGCCCGTGGGACCGCATACACCAGGGCGAGACGCTGGCACTTCTCGAAAGCAGCGATCTTTCCCGCGCAATGGCGGATTACCAAAAGGCGCGGGCAGACGCGGCGCTGAAGAAAAAAGCGCTAGACCGCGCCGCTGACCTATTGGCCCACCACGCCATCGCGGAAAAAGATGCCCAACAGGCGGAGGCCGATGCGCAGTCTGCGAATGCAGAGGAAAGAACAGCACTCGACCGCTTGCACTTGCTGGGCGCAGAACCTTCGGCGACATCGAGTCAACTGCGAGTGATCGCGCCACGCAGCGGGGTGGTACTCGATATCGGAAACGCCCAGGGCGAACTGTCGAAGTCACTCGATGCTGCACAGCCACTCTGCACCATCGCCGATCTCGACACCGTGTGGGTCGAAGGCGACATCTTCGAAAAGGACCTGGCCGGCTTGAAGTCTGGAACCTCTGTTTCTATCGCGCTTGGCGCATATCCCGATGAGAAGCGAACGGGCCGCGTATCCGTCATTGGCGATGCTGTGGACCCCGTGACGCGAACGCTGAAAGTGCGGGTCGTGCTTTCGAATCCGGGATTGCGTCTAAAGCCGGATATGTTCGCGACCATCCGGCTGTTGCGTTCCTCCACCTTGGGGATTCTGGTTCCTGCTACTGCGGTCGAGCGCGAGGGCGTGGCCGCCTATGTGTTTGTCGGAATAGCGAGCAATCGGTTCGAACGCCGTCAGGTCGTCCTGGGGCGCACGGTCGATGAAAACCTGGAAGTGACTTCGGGGCTGACCGCAG
The DNA here is from genome assembly GCA_964622265.1 of uncultured Acidobacteriaceae bacterium. GTDB lineage: Bacteria > Acidobacteriota > Terriglobia > Acidiferrales > UBA7541 > Palsa-360. Next base: position 3,675 of record CAZUNI010000084.1, read on the forward strand.
GAAACGTCATCGTTTCTGAGGGCGTGGTGCTTTTGCGCGCCGCGTCACAGGATTAGTACGCCATGCGAAACGTCATATACTCCCTGCTCCGCTACAGGCCCTTGATGGTCCTTCTTCTGCTGGCATGGCTTGCCGGCGGCATCTACATGTTTTTGCGGCTCGACATTGAGGCGTATCCCGATCCTTCTCCGCCGCTGGTGGAAGTAATCACCCAGAATCCGTCATGGTCCGCCGAGGAGATGGAGCGCCAGGTGACCGTTCCGATCGAGACGGGACTGTTCGGCATTCCACATTTGCAATACACACGCTCGGTGAGCATTTTCGGGCTCAGCGACGTCAAACTCTACTTCGATTACGACAGCGATTATTTTTGGGACCGCCAGGAAGTTCTGAACCGCGTGCAGCTAATTTCCCTGCCTGCCGGGCTAGCTCCGCAGCTTTCGCCATGGTCGCCAATCGGAGAAATTTATCGCTATCGGCTGACGGGCGATGGGTATTCCCTCAACGAACTGAAAGCCACACAGGACTGGATGGTGCGCCGCGAAATCAAGCAGGTGCAGGATATTATCGACGTCACCACTTTCGGAGGCACAACCAAGCAATACCAGGCTGAGGTGGACCCGAGAAAATTGCTGCAATTTAAGGTGACGCTGCCGCAGGTGGTTGCGGCGCTAACGTCCAGCAACGCGAACGCGGGCGGCAATTACATGACGATGGGAAGCCAGACCGTGAATGTGCGCGGGTTGGGCTTGCTGCGTTCGATCGATGAAATGAAAAATGTCGTCATTACCGAACGCAATGGCGTGCCGGTTTTTCTGCGCGACGTCGCCGATGTCCACGAAGGGTTTCAGCCGCGTCTGGGGCAGGTGGGCATCAATCACGACGATGACGCGGTCGAAGCAATCGTGCTGTTGCAGCGGGGCGAACAATCGCTCCCGGCGCTGGAGGCGTTGCGAAACCGGGTCGGAGCGCTAAACAACGGCCTGCTCCCCCATGGCATGCAGGTGAAGACCCTCTACGATCGCACCGACCTGGTCCATCTGACAACCGCGACCGTGCGTCACGTCGTGCTGCTGGGGATCACGCTGGTTACACTGTTACTACTTGTGTTTCTGGGGGATGTACGCATTTCACTGATTGCTGCACTCACAATTCCCTGCTCGCTTTTGTTCGCGTTCTCCCTGATGGTGCTTACCGGGCGTTCCGCGAATCTTATTTCACTTGGGGCAGTGGACTTCGGCATCCTCGTGGATGCAGCACTGATCGTGCTGGAAAATATCTATCGGCGTTTGCACGAATCGAAACCCGGAGAATCGGCGTTTGAAACGATTGCCAATGCCGCCGGCGAGGCGGTCCGACCGGTCCTGTTTTCCGTGCTGGTCATCATCGTCGCCCTGATCCCGCTATTTACGATGCAAGGTGTGCCAGGAAAAATCTTTGGCCCCATGTCGGTGACATATGGATTCGCCCTGACCGGCGCGATGCTTTTTTCTGTTTTCCTGGCTCCTGTATTGAGCTCGTTTCGAGGATCGAAGAGCTCAGGACGCGGCGAAGACGCGCGTCTCGTGGTTTGGCTCCGCCGGGTTTATGACAGTTCGCTGCGATGGACGCTTTCGCACAAAGCAGTGATCGGCATCCTTGCGATCGTAATCCTTGTCGGTTCCCTGGCGCTGCTTCCCTTCCTTGGCGGAGAATTCATGCCCAAGCTGGAGGAGGGGAATTTGTGGATTCGCGCAACGCTTCCGCAAGATGTCTCGATAGAAACCGCGCGCCAGATCTCGCACGACACACGGGAAATTCTGCTGAAGTATCCGGAGGTCACACAAGTTGTATCGCAGACAGGCCGTCCCGACGACGGCACGGACGTGACTACGTTCAACAATATCGAGTTTATGGTCTCCCTAAAATCGCCCGGTCTTTGGCCTGCAGGCATCCACAAGGACGACCTGATCAAACAGATGAACACGGAATTAAACAAGTTTCCGGGTATCGATTTCAACTTCTCCCAGAATATTCAGGACAACGTCGAAGAAGCCATGTCTGGCGTAAAGGGCGAAAATTCGTTAAAACTTTTTGGCGACGATATTGATGTACTGGTGGCAAAGGCGGGCGAGATCCATGACGTCATGGCTCGCGTGCCGGGCATCGAAGACCTTGGCGTGTTACAGGAAACAGGGCAGCCGGAGCTGCTCGTTTCAATCGATCGCGGCGCAAGCGCCCGATACGGCCTAATGGCAGCGGACGTAAACGCCGCGGTGCAGGCTGCTGTCGGAGGCGTCGCAGCAACGCAAATTCTCGAAGGGGATCGCCGTTTCGATTTCGTCGTCCGCTACCCCGCGCCATTTCGCCAGAGTCCCGAGGCGATTCGCGATATTTTGCTGCCGACACCGGATGGCGGACGCGTTCCTCTCGGCCAGATTGCACAGGTCGGGCTTAATCAGGGCGCATTCATGATTTATCGCGAGAACGGACGCCGGTATATTCCCATCAAGTTCAGCGTGCGCGGCAGGGATCTGGCCAGCACGATGTCCGAAGTCCAGCAGCGCATCCCACAAGCAGTGCGGCTTCCCGAGGGTTACCACTACGAGTGGGCGGGAGAATACGATAGCCTCAAAAAAGAGCAGCGCAGGTTGGCCATTGTCGTTCCGGTCAGCTTGCTGGTGATTCTGGCTCTGCTATTCACGGCCTTCAATTCATTTCGCGATGCGCTTCTGGTCATGGCGATGCTGCCTTTCGGGGCAATTGGAGGAGTCCTTTCGCTGCTGATCACCGGAACTCCCTTCAGTATCTCTGCGGCGGTTGGCATGGCGTCGGTCATCGGAGTGTGCACGCTGGGCGGTGTCGTAATGCTCTCCGGAATCCGCCGAGCCGAAGCGAAAACGAATTCTATCGTGAAGGGGATCGAGATGGGGGCCCTCGCGGAGATGCGCCCAGTGGTGATGGCTTGCGCAGCGGCAGGATTGGGCTTGCTGCCGGGGGCGCTATCGACCGAAATCGGCGTGCAGGCGCAGCAACCGTTGGCACGAGTCGTCGTGGGAGGAATGGTCACATCCCCGCTGGCGATCCTGTTCCTGCTGCCCTTGATGGCGAGCTTCCTTTTGAAAGGTAAAAAGCGCGAGGAGGAAAAGCCTCCAACGTGATTCCGAGAAATCGTAGAGCGTTCGCAGTGTTATACTGTCCACCACCGCGGAAGTGGCGGAATTGGCAGACGCGCCAGCCTTAGGAGCTGGTGGCCGAAAG
>CAZUNI010000085.1:0-6529 GCA_964622265.1 uncultured Acidobacteriaceae bacterium
CGCATAACTCGCAAGCTCGGAAAGACTTAAATGTGTTTATGAGATAACTTCTAGTTAATCCTGGCAAACAAAGTTCCCGTTCGAATCCGGATGTAATGGTTAGCCGCGGACAGGCAATGTCCGCGGCTTGATCCATTTGAGAAGTGTCAGAAAAATTGGGGTTCCTACTTACCCTGAATCTCCAAGGGCTCTTTCAGGGTGAACCTGAGTTTTGTCTCGGCACCGATCACGATATCCTTGTCCGCTGTAAACCCGGCTCCTGCTGCGCCCGCTCCAGCGCCGGCGCCCGCGCCAATTGCCGCGCCCTTGCCGCCTCCGGCAAGCGCGCCGACGATCGCACCGAAGGCTGCACCACCACCCGCGCCGATTCCGGTCCTCTTACCGCGTCCCTTCCCCGCTTCAGTCACGGAGGAAGTCCTTAGTGAATATTTTTCACCATTCACGGTGACGGAATCTAGCCTAACGCTGATTTCAGCATGTCCATTAAACTTGCCTGCGGACTTGGCCGCTGTTACGACGCCGATGGCTCTGGCACCCGAGGGAATCGCCTGCTTATCCCCCACCATCACAGGAGCCGCAAAGGAGGCATCGAAATGATCCCCCGCATTGCTGGTTTTCGAACTGACCGACTGGTCGGCCGTCACGACAATTGACGTTCCGGTGGCCACAACGATGGGTTTTGGGGCAAAGAAAGGCACTGCAGGCTTCTGACTCTCAGATGTGCCGGAATTCCCCGTAGGAGTGGAATTTTGGCTGCACCCTGCCAGGCCAAGTAGTCCTATCATTATAAGAATAAGACTCCGCGCCAACGTCGTTTTTGACATGCGTAATTCTCCTGTTCATTTTGGGGATGAAAGAAAGGATAGCAGGGGGGCATGAGGGATGCCATTTTTCATTGCGCCGGGGTTTCTTTATTCGAACCACCGCGAAGGCCTTGATCCCATTTGCGTTAGCTCAGTTGCGAATATCATCGTGCCGTGGCACGATCTTCTTTAGCGATCTGCACGCGTAACATCGGAAGCTGCGTATGCAAACCGATAAACCCGTGATTCTTGTACCATCAGCCACAGTTGAGCCTTCCGCACGTCCCTTCCGCGCCAGACTAGCCATTGCCTTCGCGTTGGCCGCGGTTTCCGATGGCGTCTCGATGTGGGCTACATTCGCCCCTCCCATCGAGTGGGCCATCGACGCCGCAACAGCTTTCTTTCTTTTCCTGATTCTGGAAAGGCGGTGGGCGCTGCTGCCGGGCCTCGTCACCGAAGCGATTCCCGGGATGGGCATTTTCCCCGTGTGGGTTCTGGTTGTGGCATCCATCGCGATTTACGACGGCATCAAAAAGCCCTCAGTTAATTCGCGAAGGTAGCAGTTGCTCGTGACTAGATTGCGCCTGAGAAACGAAAGTGCCAGGCTGTTCCTAACTGATTCTATTGAGAATGTTCTTCCTGCTTGAATCAACCGTTACTTCGCCAGCGGATCGGGCCGAATCTGGAAGTGCGCCAGCTGACTGGGCATCTTCCCTCCACCTTCGGTTAGTTGCGAACCGCGCATTTCATTTGCGGCATACGCGCCGCGCCCTTTCCAGCCGCCTTTGGGATCGTCCACACGCGCATCGAGGAATCGCGAGAAGAAGCCCATCGGATAGGGAACCGTCATTCGAACCCATGTCTTGGTGTCCTGCTGGAAGACAACGAGCGAGTCGGAATTGGCTCCATCGACGACCACTGCGTCGTTGCCTAGTCCGAGCGCGTTGTACTTGTCGATGAACATGTAATAGTTGTAGTCGGCCTTCACGGTGGGGTCTGACTTGAACGTGGGGCCGGGAATCGGATACAAAGTCCAGCCCTCGCGGCATCCCTTGCCCGAGTATAGATCGTTGCCAGTGGGAATCGGCTTGCACTTGCTGCGGTCGAAGCTGGCCAAGTTCCCTTCGCCGGTCAGCGGCGTCCACACCACACCCTTGGTATCGATATCGATCCCGCGAGAGTGCGATCCGCCTATTCCGTTTCCTTTCGGATCGTAGGGCACCTCGTAAACTTCCGTGGTGCAACTGGAAGGCGGATTCGAACCCTTCGTCATACGGACCATCCTTCCGGGCATGGTCTGGATGTTCGAATACCACACGCTGCCGTCGATCGGATTGATGGCGATGCCGTACGCGCCGGGATGATCCACCCTGGAATCGGCCGGGCACCATCCCTGCGACTTTTCGTCGTCATGGGTCTGGTCCCACTGGCGGACATTGAGCCAGCCGATTCCGCCGGGGTCTCCCTGCACGGTGAAATACAGCGTGTCGTCCTTGTCGTTCGAAAACGCGATGCGGGTGGCCTTAAAGCACAGCCTGACGAAGCCGAACTTTCCCGTTTTCGAATCGTAAACATCCACGCCCTTGCCGTAGTCTTCCCGCGGCGAGTTAATCGCAAAGGGGTTCTTGGATCCCTGTTTGCAGAAATCGGCGTTGTGCAGCTGATTTTCCACGTTGAACCAGACGCGCGCCTTTTCATCCATCGTGATCGGGCCGGGGTTAATGGGATCCTGCCACACCAGTTCGTCTCCGAAGAACATCGACGGCGCAAGCTGCGTCTGCGGAGAGAACATGATCTGTTTCGAACGCTCCGACTCGTTCGGCAATGGAATGGGAATCAGCGCCTTGGTATTTTCGGCAGGATCGACTACGGCAAGCGCTCCGCCCGACCATTCGGCGCCAAAAACCGGGCCGTACGGATTTACGGTAGGATTCCGCTTGTCCGTGCTGATCAAGGCATGCAGGAACGATGCGCGCACCGACCAATCCCATACGGTGAGGACGATGTTGCGTTCAACGCCCTGCGGTCGCGGCGGCGCGGGGGGAACTTCTCCTGCGGCAATCCGGTCGCCCCAGTCGGCATAAGTCTTCAGAGTCCCCAGACGGTACACCTGCTGCACCATTCCCCGTCCCACCTGACTGGACGACAGGAAACGCCTCCAGGCATCCTCGCTGGTTTTGTACGAGCCCAGGCTCGCGGGAATTTCGCGCGTGGATTTCAGCCCCACCTGATGGCATGTCCAGCAGCCCTTGAATGCGAAGAGCCAGTCGGCCTGCGTCTTGATCACCGTAGGCGCCGTCGGCATCGGCACGGCCACATATCCGTGCGTCAGCTTCTGCGGCCCTCTCTGTTCATCCGGGAGCGGGGGCGGAGGCGGAATGGTTAGAGGAAAGGCGCTCTTCGGAGGAATCGTCAGCAGCGAAATCCAATAATCGGCGGGATAAACCTGCGCCGCGGCCCGTGCGTCGGGAGCAACGACCGCCGTCAGATTCAATGTCGTCCCGGGCTTTGCGTCCACCGGCGGCGAATCCACCAGCCCGTACCCGCGCACCCAGACTTGGTAAGTCCCACCGGGCATTTGCGGCAGCAGGTATTGGCCTTTGTCGTTGGTCACCACGATCTTGCGAAACTTGGTCCCAAACGTCGTTTCCGCGACGACCCAAACGCCCGCTTCGGGACCGTTCGCGCTGGTCACCACGCCAGTGATGACATCCGGATCGACCGCCATCTGCTGAGCCGCAGCGCTTCTCGGCCGGGCTTCGGTCCGCACGATGGCGAACGCCATCGCAAAGCCACACACAAGTAAAATCAACGCCACCGATCGCTTCATCCAATTTGTTCGCATTCTAGTTCTCCTTATATGCCGCTTGCGGGAACTCGAGTTAGTGCAGGAAATGAGGTCAGAAAACGGCTCATCGTAGCCGGGTCCATTTCAATTCTCCAGACGTTTACGTAAAGCCGGAGGTTTCCTCAATACTTGATTTTAAGCGTATCTATTACTTAGGACCATACGGCAGTGTCCCCGCTCATGTCAATTGAAGTGAAGAGGGCCAAGGAACCACGGGAGTACTCTTTCTATTTTTTCAACATTGATGTCGCCGGAATCGATGTAGGCTCTCAGCATGCCAGACAAAAAGGTCTGCCTAAAAGCGGTAATGACAAACCGGGATGGCAAACGTGTATGGAGCGGCGAGTATGCCTGTTCGATCTGCGGGCTAAGATTTCGTCCCGATGCAAACGATCCAGGCCGGCTTACTGTCGATTTCTCAAAGCATCAGGAACTGCATCGGCCCGCAGAGGAGAAATAAGTGGCGTACGCTTTAGCGTGCGTGGGTTTGGTTTTTGTTGTGGCAACTAAAATCGAGAGCAACGGCGAAACCAAAAAGCGAATTCAAGACCAAAAGAAAACAGGCTGAAGCCTGTTCTACTTATTGCTACTCCCCTCGCCCTGTTCTAATCATTTTCCAGCCTTCTTTTAGTCTCTTATCGACTTCCGCTTTGCCTAGCGCCGTAATGCCGCAGGCTACATTGTGGGCTTTGCACGCTGCGAGAATCGTCTGACGAGCCTGCTCCACAACCGGCGAATCCTGCGGGACGCCCAGATACTGGCTCAAATCGCTGCCTGCGCCGATGAAGATTGCGCCTACTCCCGGCACTGCGGCAATCTCATCGACATTTTTCAAGCCTTCTGCCGTTTCGATCATGGGGATGGCGAGCAGGTCGCCATCGGGATTCAGAGGCCAGACGTCCGCGCGGCGTTCGTACTCCGCTGTGGAGACTCCCCACGCAAACACGGCGTTCCCCGGAGAGTGGCCGCGCAGTCCGGGCGGCTGCTGGTACTTCGACGTCTTCTGCTGCGGGTAGCGCATGTACCGGATCAGGCGCTCCATCTGTTCTTTATTGTCCACGCCATTGAAGATGATGCCCATCAGGCCGATATCGAGTGCCTGTTTCACGATCCAGTCATTGCTGTCGAGGTCGCGCCCGTACGGAGGAAATCTTGCAAATAGCGCCACGTTCGGCTGCGCGTTGCCCTTCTTCAGGACGGCGGCCTTATCGGCCATGGCGGCCAGGCAAAACGCCAGGCTCTCCAGATTCAGCGGCCCGTGCTCCATGTCCACATAGGTGTAGTCATACTCGATGCGGGAAAGCGCGTGGCAATTCTGCAGGGACATATCGTCGGTCTGCGTGCCGATGATGGGCTGTCCGTGCGCAAGTTTTTCAATGGCGGGATTGAGGTGTAACGGCGCAGTCTGTTGGGCCACCAGACTGCCGGTCGGAATCGCCAGCGCACAAATGAACAAAACCAAAACGAATTTTCCCATCGTGCTCCACCCTTCTTGACCGAACCGATCTTCTATGGGCGCGTTGCAACCTTCTTGCCACTCAACACCGTGGCGATCGGAAAGAGTCTCTGGCGGCCATTCCGCTTGTTCTCGAAATTATCCACGAATTCGAAGTTCCCTTCCCTTAGTTCGAGCACGGCCACATCGGCTGGCGCGCCCACATTCAGCGTGCCGCGGCCATGGAAGATTTCGAAGATGGGCGATGCGTTGACCGTCGCTCGCGCCACGACCTGGTCGAGCGACATTCCCAGCATCAGGAATTTCGAAATGACATTCGGGAAGTCGAAGATCTGCGTGGTGCGGCCTTCCATCGACCAGTCCGTAGAGAACGTGTCCGGCAGGAAGCCGGCCTTCATGATTAAATCGACCGTATCCCACCGCATGTGGCCGTTGCGACCGTTGCCGAGGTCGAACCAGACGCCGCGCTTACGGGCGGCGATCACCTCGGGAAGAATGTGCCCGGCATCGTCGACGATGCTGTTGGGCGGCGGCGCGAACATGTGCGTGACGATATCTCCATGCTTCAGAAGAGGGAAAAGTTTGGACAGCGGTGAAATCGTCTGTCCCATGTGGATCATCACCGGCAGATGGTATGCGGAGGCCACCTCCTGCGTGCGCCGGAGGACTTCGAAATCGTTCGGCCCGGCAACATCGCGCGACAACCGCGCCTTGACGCCGACGATGAAGTCGCGATGGCGCTCGATGGCGGCGCGCGCGGCGGCCACATCGGCGTGATTGAGGTCCATCGTGTCGCCTTCGGTCAAAATACCCGCGCGTCCGATATTGATCAAAACGCGGCCCGGTTGCGGCGCTGCTTTGACGACGGCAATGATTTCGTCTATGTGATCCGCGCCCTGCGATCCCGCGTCAATGAAGCCGGTCACGCCGTCGGCAAGCATCAGCCCGGGTGCCTCTTTGACGCGCCCCGCGTGAGTATGAATATCGATCAGCCCCGGCACCACCAGCTTGCCGCTGGCGTCGATCGTTTCGGCGGCGTCCGCTGCGATGTTGGCCTCAACGGCGGCGATGCGTCCGTTGGCGATCGCGACGTCGCGAACCGCATCCAGTTTTCGCGCGGGATTAATGACACGCCCGCCCTTGATAATCAGGTCGTATTTCGCGGGCATCGCCGCGAGCATGTCTGGAATTCGGACGAATGCCGCCGTGCCTATGGCGGTGCGGACGAACTGTCGCCGGTTCATCATGTTCAATCCCCTCACAATTGCCAGGAGTGTGGTGTTGCGTGGAGGCACATTATACCGGACTGCAGATGGGGTCAATTATTGGTCTGGTGGGCGCCGTTTCGAATCCAAGTCCGCAGGTGAAATTACTAGAAGCTGTTGCATAACCTAATACAGGGTCTTGAAAAGAAGGTAGTTG
>CAZUNI010000086.1:0-5920 GCA_964622265.1 uncultured Acidobacteriaceae bacterium
ACGGTAGTCCGGGCGGGCCTTTGCAGTTTGACCGCTTGGAAGCTGCCCTTGCCGCCGGGTTCCATTGAAAGACCTCTCGACAAAGACAGGAGACTAAAATGTTTGGATACGGAATAGTCGGTACCATAGTCATCATCTGCTTGATTGTTTGGCTGATCAGGAGAGTCTGAAGATAAAGCCACAGTCTCTGAACGAAGCGGATCGGCAAGTCCTGGGTGGGCTTGGACGTTAGATAAGACAAACTTACCCAGAACTTAGCCTGAAATCTAAAAGGAAAATAATTTATGCTAGATCTTCGCAGGATCGGATGGTCGGTGGCGTTTGTTGGCATGGGAGCATTCGCGGCACGGGCACCGAATGTCAAAGCCTATGAATTGAGCGCACACTCCAGCATCCAAGCCTCGCAGCAACCCAATAATCCGAATAATCCTGGGAATGATGATCCCAACAAACCAAGGACTCCGAAAACCCCGCGTAATCCAAACGATCCCAAAAATCCGAACAGTCCAGACGCGCCCAGTACGCCGCGCCATCAAAAGCCGCCCAATGCGCCGAGTAAGCCAAGCACTCCGAATTCTCCCAGCGGTCCGACCTCACCATCTCCGACCATCAATACGCCGTAAGATCCGGGATTACGACATCACGTTCCGCCGCCCTTGCAGAGTTTGCAGAATCTATGACCGCAAAGCTGGCAGACTTGCGTGAACTTACGCGTCCGCCTTCCGCATTTGCAGCATTTCAGGGTCACTTTTTGTCTACCTTCATGACAATCTTCAATGAAGGCTTCTGCTGCTGCTCAGGTAATCGAATAATTTTGGCATCGTGGGCCGCGAACAAAGCGTTAAACTTGTTGCGTGCAAGTTCATTAGAATCCAAGACTTCCTTCTTTCTCGTAGCGGGTCGTCTAATATTGTCAGATTGACAGCGATCCAAGAGTGAGCCTGCACGTGAACCTGGTTATACGTAATCTGACATCGGGGACATGTATCGGTTGTTGCTGGCACTTCCCGGGGCTTCGTTTCAATTTGGATCAGTCTTGTCCTTTACCTTTTGTGCGCCTTGTTCCGTTTTCCCCGCCGCTTTATTAGTTCCTTTTTTTACGGTGTGGCCTGTCTTCTTCGCAACTTTCTTTGTTGCCCGTCCGGTGTCCTTTGCGGCCTGCTTGGTTTCGTGTCCGGCGTCCTTCATATCCTGCTTTGCCGAGTCTTGTGCGGAAAGAAATGAAGGTCCCATCAGCGCCAAGAGTAAGATAGAAAAGCTGAAAGCCTTTTTCAACATTCGCATCATTTGATCTCCTGATCGTCCTAGTTCCTTCGCAGGTAGGATCATAAAAGAGAAGAAGATGAGTGTCTGTTCACTTCGCCACATATTTGCATTTCCAGTGACGCGAAAGTTGATCGGTAATCCAAATACACAGGTTGAATCAGCACAATATGTTCCCCGGCGGGGGCAGATTTCCACTTACCGATAACCCGCTTATCAGGACCTATCTATCTGCATCATGGTTCCAGTGTGGCCGCCCTCAAAAGCACCACGTTTCTCCGTATTCTAGGCAGCAAATGTGAGATGTCGAGAATACCTTTGTGTTCACAAGGTAACAGACAAGGAATCCGACTGCGTCCATCATGGCATTGGATGGTTTGCTTCATTTTAAGAACAGCGGGATCCCTCCGCAGGGGGCCATTATGAATCGTGTAGTCATCGAAAGATCCATAGGGTTGGACCGAATCGCAACGTGGAACGAAGTCCGCTACGCAATGGCATTCCCGTCTCAAGTCCCTTTTGAATCCGTCGACGCTCGCGACGTTTTAATCGAGATGGATTCTAGCGTCAATGGTCGCGCTTGCGACCTGTCCGAAGACGATATGTGGCTGGCGATTGCGACGGAAATGCCGGATTCCAAATGCAACTAAATCCCCTCTGAAGGGGCGAAGTGCGGAGTTCTCTCACCACGGCGGAGGAAGTATCAGGCGAAAGCAAAGATTCTGAAAGGATGCAACCATGTTACAGCCAGCGAGGGGTTCGATCACTTGCAGTGAGTGCAATGCTTCGTACGAATCAGAAACCAAGCTACGCGATCATCAGAGAATGGCTCATCGCGGGGGTGGCACTGAGGAAAGACTGCAGGCAGCGACAGTTGTGGGACAGCCTGAAAAACCTAAAGTTTAAATTGCACTGGATTTGGTTCGTGTGTGACTGGAGGACAGGCCTATGGGTAGCGGGAAAAAAGACGAGCAAGCTAGAGACGCGTCCCTTGAAGCAGTTATCGCTAGCGTAACTGAAGAAATGAGACAGCCACGCATAGCCAAATCTGCGCGGGCAAATGTGGATGAACCGAGCATGGAAGATCATGGAAATACCACAACTCAAAATGCCGGACGAACCGCCAAACCGCACATCGAACAATACGGGGCCGGCACCCCCGCAGTTGAAAAGAAGTCCTGAACGGTATCAGAAAATCGCGGGCCCATATCCAACCTCGGTGGATACTTCTGACGTGTCGCCTTGACTCCCGATACAATCTCGAAACCTACCAAGACGATAAAACCTACTGTCAGATTTCGTTGGAAGGTAGAGATGCCTTCCTTTCTCTCGATGATGCAGTATTTTCAAGGATGGTTTCTTTCTGGGAGCTAATCATGGAAAATCCAATGCCACGCAGAGTTGCCGCGAATCCCACGCAATACAATATTGATGCAATCGCCAAGCTTGAGCATGACGCCCTCGGTCGCCGGACTCCCACTGAGCGAGTCAGCGATGTAATTACAAAACTTGTTGGCAATATGGGATTCCTTCTGGCTCAACTGATATTGATCTCCGCCTGGAGCCTCGTAAATCTCCACGTAATTCCGGGGGTCAAAGCATTTGATCCATTTCCTTTTGGTGTCCTGGCGCTTGTCGTCTCTTCCGAAAGCGTGTTTCTGACTGTATTCGTGCTAATCAGTCAAAGTCGAATGGCGCGACAGTCCGAACGGCGCTCGCATCTGGATCTCCAGGTCGGGATGCTCTCCGAACAGGAACTGACAACAATCCTTCAAATGTTGCAGAAGCTCTGCCAACACATGGGTGTGAATGTGGACTCTTCCAAACAAGAGGTTCAGTCATTTAGTAAATCAACTGACGTGCACAAGCTGGCCAGTGAACTCGAAGACAAACTTCCAGAGGAATAATGCCAAATATGTTTCCATGCAGTGAAACACCGTATCGCAATTCGGGCAAGTCCCATGAAGTCTTAGCGGAGAGTGGCCCTGGGGCCTCACGAGCATATGGACTCGCCGAAGAGTGGTATTATGGCAAGTCATAAGGGGGACTTTTCATGAGGTTTATATTTCTTGCCCTCGCGCTGGTATTGTTCTTCACGTGGATTGGGGCATTCGTCGTCTTCCACGTGGCAGGCGCGTTCATCCATCTTTTGATTATCCTTGCGGTCGTTTTCTTGGTGGTCCATCTCGTCAGCGGGCGCCAGGCTGCATGAACTCGCCTAATGCGCTAGGAGAACATCGTGCCTTGTCTCGTACTGATCGTCTTTCTCGCATTCCCTCGAATCGCAATCGTTTGGTTGTTCCTGACGTCGAATTACTTGCAGCGGGCGTACCACGGCCTGCTGTTGCCTCTGCTCGGGTTTTTGTTTTTACCTCTAACAACGTTGGCGTATGCATGGATGACAAATACGCGGCAGCCTATAGCAGGCGTTAATTTACTGATTCTGATTATCGCGGTTGTAATTGACCTCGGCGGCTTAAGCGGTGGCGAATATCATCGGCGGACACGATGGGAAAGCTAGTTCGTACCGTATCCGCCAACCTTGTGAGAGTGTTGCACACGGACGCGGTCAGGCACACGCTACCGCCCGGTCGGAAGGTCAAAATAGAATGTTCTGCTAAATCCCACCAAGAGGAGAATCATCAGTGGCCAAACTAACTGCAGCTTCGAGGAAAAAACTTCCGAAATCGGACTTCGTGGAACAAGGCGCCAGAAAATATCCGATCCCTGATGCCGCTCACGCACGCGATGCCCTGGCGAGGAGTTCGGGAAAACCGGAGCACGCCTCTGTCGTTGCCGTAATAAAGCGAAAATTTCCAAAAATAAAAATAACGAAGTAGGAGCGATGATCCAGCTGACCAGCGCGATCCTCCATCCATTGAAGGGCCAAGCCCCGTGAAGTTGGCTTATCGTCATGTGGGATTTGCCAATTCCCAGTTGCCGAGAAGCCCTGTTTCATGGAACTTGGCGGAATGCCGCGACAGATGTAAGGTATCGATACCAAAACAATCGAACAAAGCAAATTTGATGACTGTTCAGTTCAGGACAGCTCACACCGCGAGGAGAGCGTACGCTAACTCAAGGTGAATCGTTCTGCTTCACATTGACAGGAGGTCTATTCTAGGCCCTTTCGTGTGTTCCCAGAGTAATCACTTCGGTGCAATTAGCATCATTTGAGGGGGGTGCGTTCCATGACTGAACATACATCGACCCGTTGTTTTGTTTGCGACGCGAAATTGGAAAGCGAAAAAGAACGGAATATACTTATCTGTTTCACGTGCCGGACCTACGGGCTGCTTAACAGCTGCTGGCCCGAAAGAGAGCGCATTTCTGTCCTCCAGGAACGAATTGCTCACGGCCAGTAGCCGCATTCCGATAACCCCGGCGGTCTCAACAGGTCAGTGCTGCCCTTTTATACTGCGTAGTCCTTTTAGATGTTGGGCTATTAGTCCACGAAGGAGCATTGCAGTTGCTGCCTGACAGAGAATTGGCGGGAGGGAGACAACATCCATGGTAAACACAATGGTTGACGGAACGTTTCGACAAACCAACCTGAACAACGAATCGCCCGAGTATCTAGCCAAACGCGAGGAGCTTCGTATCGCCGAAATCGAGCTAATGCTCCAGCGCGAACGCGTCGCCGAACTGCGCCGCCATCTGCCGCAGGGCGCGCCCATCCAGGACTACCAATTTGAAGAGGGCCCGCGCGACCTCAATGCGGGCGATGCGCAGGTGCGCACCGTCCGGCTGAGCGAACTCTTCACCAAGCCCGATCGCTCACTTATTATCTATCACTTCATGTTCGGCAAAAAACAGACCAAGGCGTGCCCAATGTGCACAGCCTGGCTGGACGGCGCCAACGGTGTCGCGCATCATCTCGCGCAAAATCTCGACTTTGCGGTGGCTGCCGCCGCCGATCTGCCGACGCTGCGCTCGTTCGCTCGCGGGCGAGGTTGGGATAGACTGCGTCTGCTGAGCGCCGGCACCAACACGTTCAAATACGATCTGGGCAGCGAAAACCGGGAAGGCGCGCAGGACTCCGCCGTTTCCGTTTTCACCCGCGACGGCAACGGTGCCGTGTGCCACTTTTACACAGCTCATCCCAGGATGGGTCCAGACATTCTGGAACGGGGAATCGACCTGCTCGCTCCTTGGTGGCATTTCATGGACCTGACGCCGCAAGGCCGCGGCAACTGGTACACCAGCCTGAGCTACGGCACCAAAGTGCAGGGCGCGTCCGCGTAGACATTGGGGAGCATTTGGGACTGCTTCCGTCGATTCGGAGAGTTTTCGAGGTCACCCGATTTGTCGATGGTCGCATGCCGACAGAGCCAAGTCATGATAAGTCGCCTTATCGTCATGTGGAATTTGCCCAATTCCCAGTTGACGATAATCCCGGCGGCCTCAATGGGTCGACGCAACACTTGCTCATAGTCTTCTTGTGGGAGTCTACCGGACTGATTTCGTTCGCAGACGTCAATTCAAACAAAACAAAGCCCTGTTTAGGTTCTGATTGAGGACTGCCGTACAGATCGATGCTCGACTATAAGTATTGTCAGAGCAACTGGTTAAATGGTGTTGCAACGACCGGTTGAGCTGGCACCGTTTCACAGATGGGATGAGAAGGCCGGTCTCCGACGGGATGCGGTACGCTCCC
>CAZUNI010000087.1:0-5546 GCA_964622265.1 uncultured Acidobacteriaceae bacterium
GCTACGACTACCCAATGATCGTCGAATCGGCGCAACTTGTGGTCGATAGCCGCAATGCCACCCGGCGCATTGCGCGGCACCGCAATAAGATTATTCTGGTGTAGCGGTTTTCACATCTCAAATTTGAAATTTGAGATGTGAGATCTTCCCCGGGACGTCTGATTTAGGCCCATATTAATGCCATCCGCTATCGCACGGGCGGCGGAGTTCGCTGCGTCTCCTGCTATACTCTTCTCGCTCGCGTCAAGTTGACGCGAAAGCGTTGCAATCTGGCCAGGATAAAAAGCAAAGGCTTTCATTCCGAGCGCTCGTGCTGAAGCGAGGAATCCCTCTTCCCTCTCGTCAAGAAATAGGGAGATTCCTCGCTTCGCTGGGAATTGCAAATATTATTTATTTCGCAATTCGAGCAGAATTCCAATTCAGGTCGAGGCATGGCAACTTTTTACATCGAACAATTCGGTTGCAGGGCTACGCAAGCCGATGCGGCGGCGATCGAACGGCAATTGCGCGAACGCGGCTACGCGGTCACGACGAACGCAACCTCGGCCGACGTTGTGGTGGTGAATACTTGCACTGTCACGGCGGCGGCGGATTTGCAGGCGCGGCAGGCGATTCACGCAATTCATAAGGAAAACCCTGCGGCGCGTATCGTCGTGACGGGTTGCTACGCGCAGCGCGCGCCGGAAGAATTGGCGGCACTGAAGGGCATCTCATGGATTGTCGGAAATTCACACAAGCCGGAAATTCCGCGGCTGATTGATGAAATGACGCCGGTTTCGAATCAGATCGCAGCGGAAGGTTTTGTACGGTTGTCTGAAATTTCCCAGGGCAAGTCAGTCTTGTTACTCGGCGAAGAAAGTCCTTCACTCGAACATGCCCCAACAAACATTCTGACCGGGGATATCCTGCTACAAAAGGAGCTTTATTTCGCGCCGGTCGAGGGCGGTGAATCGGGCCACACGCGTCCGGTCTTGAAAATTCAGGATGGATGCGACAGCCGCTGCTCGTACTGCGTCATTCCGCTGGTGCGAGGCCGCAGCCGAAGTTTGGCTCCGGGGCGCGTGGTGGAGGAAATCCGCAAATTGGCGCAGGGTGGCGCGCGGGAAGTGGTGCTGAGCGGGATCGACCTCGGAAATTATGGACGCGACCTTACGCCACGAACTGACCTGAGCGAATTATTGCGCCGGCTTCTGGACGAAACATCGATCGAGCAATTGCGAGTCAGCTCGATTGAGCCGATGGACATCGTCGAAGATCTGATCGCGTTATTCGCCGCAAGCAGCCGGCTCGCTCGGCACTTTCATATGCCTTTGCAGTCAGGCTCAGACCCGATTCTTGCAGCCATGCACCGCTGGTACCGCGCTGAACACTACGCGCGGCGCGCGGAGCTGGTGCGCGAATGGCTGCCCGATGCGGCGATTGGCGCGGACGTGATTGCCGGATTTCCGGGTGAGACCGAGGAGGATCACCGCGCAACGCTCGCGCTAATCGAGCGAATGCCGCTTACGTACCTGCACGTATTTTCTTATTCGCCGCGGCCGGGGACCAGCGCAGCGGAAATGCCGGACCATGTGCCGGCGCTGACGATTGCAATGCGCGCAAAAGAACTGCGCGCATTGGGAGAAGCGAAGAAATCGGCGTTTCGCGCTGCTCAGATTGGACGCACTTTACGCGTGCTGACCCTGCAGCGCAACGGGGAAGATACCAACGGTTCCTGGACGCGCGCGGTTTCCGGCAATTATGTCGATCTGCGTGTTGCAGGCCGTTGGATTTCAAATCAGTTTTTGGATGTGCGGGTCACTCGTGAGGCGGACGGGCATCTTGTGGGAACTGCAATTTAGATTTGTACTCGTCCGGTGAAATCTTCCAGCAAAAGCTATGCCTCAAAAATGACCTCCGCGAGTGCAGTGTTGCCGGAATGAGTGATGGTGAGGGCGATATTCTTGACACCGAGGGCGTCGGCAATCGCGCGGGACGCGCCTGACAATTTCAGCGTGGGCTTTCCGCTCGGTTCGCGCGCAACTTCGATGTCCACCCAGCGCACGCCCTGTGCCCAGCCGGTGCCCAGCGCCTTCATCGCGGCTTCCTTGGCGGCGAACCGGCCTGCGAAGCGCTCGGCGTGATTGCGATGTTTTTTGCAATAGGCGATTTCCGTTGGGGTAAAAAGGCGTTCGAGGAACGCGGCTCCGTGGCGCTCGATTGCCGCGGCAATGCGGTCCACTTCGGTGATGTCCATTCCCAAGCCGACGATCATCTGCCCTCCGGACCGAACGATGCATCCCGCCGATCCATGTTTGGAATTATACAGTTCAAAATCATGGGCGGCAGCTACAGACAGAAAGTGACGCGTTACGTTAAAGTGGTGACTAGGACACAAGAGACAGATGACACAGGCAATTAAAATCCGATCTTCAAAGCGCCGCAGCACTGTCAAGAGAGCAAAGGCGGCGCGACGACGAGGCAAAGAAACCTGGACCATCCGTCGTTCGCAGGGCCTGAAAATAGTGGAATCGCAGGCACTCGCGAAGCTCGGCTGGCTGGCGCATGGATTCAGCACTCGACCCGGCGGCGAGAGTCTGCTGGACGGCAAGCGCGCGCTGAATCTGGGCTTCACGGATTGGGATAAGCGCGAACGCGCGGCCGCGAACCGCGCGAAGTTCATGGCGGCTGTTGTGGCAAACCAAATGTCTCTCGCCACGCTGCGGCAGTTCCACTCGGACGTCATTCACGTTGCGTGGGAACCTGCGGCGGACGCTCCCAGGGCTGACGCGATGGCGACGCGCGCGCCGGGACTGCTGCTGGGCGTGCAGACAGCGGATTGCGTGCCGATTCTGCTCGCGGACCCACGGCAACGCGTGGTCGCAGCCATCCATGCGGGCTGGCGCGGGACGCTCGCTCGCATCGTGGTGAAAACACTGGGCCGGATGCAGATGGAGTATGGAACGCGCCCTTGCGACGTTGTCGCGGCGCTTGGCCCGGCCATCGGGCGATGCTGTTACGAGGTTGGTTCGGACGTGGCGCGGTCGTTCGCATCGCAATTTCCAAATGCCTCGGAGTGGTTCGATGGGCCGTTCGATCAACTGGCCTACGGCGAGGACCCTTTATGGCTCCCCTGGTTGACAATGATGCCTCCGGGCCACGTGCCGCCTCCCCCGCGCGCCCAACTCGATCTGCGCGCCGCGAATCGCTGGCAACTGATCGATGCTGGAGTGCCGGAAACGCAAGTCGATGTGAGCGAGCTTTGCACAGCCTGCCGGACGGATCTTCTGTTTAGTTACCGAAAAGAACGAGAAAAAACTGGACGGATGATGGCGGTGATTGGGGTACGGGGGAACGGAAAGCGTAAACCCCAACTCTGACCTTTCACATCTTGTCAGGATAGGAGAGCTGGTTTACAGCAAATCTCCGACAACTTCAATGGATACCGCGCTCTTCACCGGTTTTGAAGCCGTGAAAGAACCTTCTGGACCGACCGACGGAAGGGTGATTCGAGATTATGGCCGCTGGATTTTTCATGTTCCTTTACCCCCCGATGGCGGCCTGCTGGTTTTTCTTTTCTCAGCTTGCGGCAGGAGCCGATCGCAGCTTATTTAGGCGAGCCCGATGTTGCAGGTTGTAGGTGAGGCAGGCCCATAGCAATTCGGTTTGAACTTTTATCAAGCCGCAGACGTGGAACTGCCGCAGTCCTAGCTTGCTCTTGATCCACGCGTGGCAAAAATCCACCACTCTTCCCAGGCGGAGATATTGTCTTTGCGCTTCCGCGCTGGCCATTTTTTCCCGAAATCCCCGCACCGCCGCGCCAAAAAAATCAGTCTTCAGGGAGTATTTAAAGGGGATCAGAAAATCCGCACCGATGAAAGCCGCGAGGGTATGACACCCCTGGAATCGAAATCCCATATGCGATCAAAACTAATGGAATTGAACGAAAAATTGCAACCAGTGAAGTTAGTTCGTCGTTGGCATCGAAATTGAATTTGGCGTTTCAATCAACGCGAGCTGGCCGCAGGCGGCGAAAACATCCTGACCTCGGGAATAGCGCACAAATGCGGGGACACCTTTTTCGATGAGAGTGGTTTTGAATTCCTCGATGCTCTCCGCAGTGGGCGCGCGATAGGGTAAATTGCCGGGATTCCAGGGAATCAGATTTACTTTCGCGCGGATATGCGCGAGCAGGCGCACTACACGGCGGGCGTCTTCGGGCGAATCGTTTACGCCGCCGAGCAAGACGTATTCAAACGTAAAATATTCCCTCGGACGCAGGGGAAACCGGCGGCAGGCCTCGATCAATACCGCGAGCGGGTACTTGCGGTTGATGGGCATGATCGCGTTGCGCTGCTCGTCGCTCGAAGCGTTCAGCGAAATAGCCAGGTTAGGGCGGATTTTCTCTTGCCCGATGCGGTCGATCCCGGGAACGATTCCGCTGGTGGATAGAGTCACGTGGCGCGGCGCAAGGCCGACGCCTTTGGGATCGAGCATGATCCGGACAGCCGCCATGGTTGCGTCGTAGTTCAGCAGCGGTTCGCCCTGGCCCATCAGCACCACATTGGTTTGCGGCGTCAGCTGCTCGCGATTTTCTGCCAGGACCACCAGAACCTGCCCGATGATTTCTCCTGCCGTGAGATTGCGAATCAGGCCCAATTGCGCAGTCAGGCAAAAATGGCAATCGACCGCGCAGCCGGCCTGGGTGGAAATGCAAATCGTCTGGCGGCCTTCCTTGGGCATGAAGACCGATTCGATCTGTGCGGGCTTCGCATCTTCTCCACCGATCGCGAACAAATAGCGGATTGAGCCGTCCACTGAATTAAACCGTCGCAGAACACGCGGGAGCGTGATGCAGGCTTCCTCAGCCAGCCGTGCGCGAAACGCCGCCGGCAGATTCGTCATGGCTGCGAAATCGAAGCACCTCTCGAGGTAAATGGCGCGATAAATCTGTGGGCCGCGGTAGGCCGGCTCACCGAGCGACACTACGAACTCGCGCAACTCCTCCGCCGATTTTCCGAGCAGTTCCACGGGCACGTTAAATCTCCATTAAACGATGCTTTCATCTTAACATGCAGCTGCGACCGCATTGGAAATGCAGGGCGGCTGCCGGTCGCGTTCCCGTGGTGCGTATGTCACAATATTGAGATGGCTCAACCGGTACGCGATATCGAGCGGGCAGAGCTGCCGAATGGCCTCGTCGTCGTGACGGAGAGGATGCCGCACGTGCGTTCGGTGTCCGTGGGCATCTGGCTGGGGACCGGATCGCGGGGCGAATCGCCGGAATCAAATGGGATCGCGCATTTTATCGAGCACATGGTCTTCAAGGGGACGCAGAAGCGTTCGGCGGAACAGATCGCGCAGACGATGGACTCGGTCGGGGGAATGCTCGACGCATTCACAGCGAAGGAAATGACCTGCTTCAATGCCAAGGTGCTCGACGAACATCTGCCGGTTGCCTTTGACGTGCTCTCCGATTTGGCGCTGCGCCCGCGATTCGATGACGCCGACATCGCAAAGGAAAAACAGGTGGTCCTCGAGGAAATCAAGATGGACGAGGACAATCC
>CAZUNI010000088.1:0-5472 GCA_964622265.1 uncultured Acidobacteriaceae bacterium
AAAATATGGCGGGGCCGACGAGACTCGAACTCGCGACCTCCTGCGTGACAGGCAGGCGTTCTAACCGACTGAACTACGGCCCCGTGTAATGATTCCTGAATGGTGGGCAGTGCGTGATTTGAACACGCGACCTTCCGGGTGTAAACCGGACGCTCTAACCGCTGAGCTAACCGCCCTTAATTACTTAGCAGTGTGCGTACAACAGATTACGCGACTTCGTTTCGTCCGTCAAATTAGCTTTTGGGTGGCCGCAAAATACAATCATCCCAAGTACCTGGAATTGACTGAAACGGAAGGCCAATCAACGCGAGACGCCCCGATACCGCGCCATATCGACCACCTGCAAGCGATCGCTGGCGCCGACGCGGCGCAGCATTCGATGGATGTGATTCTTGATAGTTTGTTCGGAGAGATTCAGGTGGGAGGCGATTTCTTTATTCGTCAGCCCCTGGGCGATCAAGGGAACCAGTTGCTGCTGCCTTCGTGTTAACCCGAATTCAAGTCTGATTCGTGCGCTGGGGACGGCCGTCCACTGGTGGGCTACCGTGTGGAACAGGGACAGGGAAAGCTGGGAGGGGCAGACGGCTTGCCCTTGCGCGACGGCGCGCACGCCGGCGATGACGTCCGCCGCTGAGGCGTCCTTCAAAAGGTATCCCACCGCGCCGGCGCGAACGCAATCGAGGAAGAATTCCGAGTCATTATCCATGTCGATGAGTACGACCTTGACTCTTGGGGCTTTCTTGGAAATCTCCGCGATCAGTTCGTAGTCGGACAATTGCACGGTGATCGAGTCCAGGACCAGGACATCCGCGCCCAGCGCCGTGATGGAGGATGTCACCTCAGGCACGCAAGCCGAAACGCCGCAAACTTCGAAGTCGCCCCTTTTGCTAAGCAGCCGCGCCAGGGCTTCGCGAAGGAGTCGATTGCCGGCAACCAGGAAGACAGAAACCTTAGAGCTGCCCATAAATTCCCTGATCCCCCTCTGTGGTGAATTGAATTCATCGAGCGCAGGCAATCGCCTGCACGGACTTACACGCTTCAGAAAATGAATCGGGTTCACGCACTCGACACGGGGCTTAGGCCTTGACTTTGACGCTCCCGCAGAAGTGCGCGGCGTTCGGAAGGGGGTTGAAACAATCGCGCCTAACGACTGAACTGTACCACAACTTTTACGAGCAGGCATGTGTTAGTTCCAATGCGCACCTATTTTGCAATGGGTCCCTGGCGGGGAATCTTTCCAAAGATTAGCGGTCTTTCATTCGCAAGTGAGTACTTTATGAGTACTTCCTTGGACCGGACTCGAAAATAAAACGAGTACCGCCTGCAATGCCTCCCGCTGTTTCCACTGGTACAGAATTCACACCTGTTTGAACCTGCCATTGTTTTTGAACTTCGACGATAGTGTTTGCGTGAATGGAGTCAAACAGATGGCGCAGCCCATTCGTGTTGTTGTTGCCAATCAGCCGCGATTGATGCGTGAGATGGTGTTAGAGACCATCACCGAGCAGGCGGATATTGAAATCGTCGCGGAGATTCAAGACGAAAACGACATTCTTCGTGCGGTGGAGGGTGCGCATCCGGATTTCCTGATAATCGCGCTCGATGAATCGGGGCGCCGGCCTACGATTTGCGACGCCTTGCTAGTCCGTTATCCGAACATCAAAATCCTGGCACTGGCGCCGGAGCGCAATCTCAGCATTTTCTTTTGGGCGTCTTTGGATATTCACTCCATAGAAGTCGAAGCGTCGCAGGCGGGAATCCTGAATACGTTGCGACAAGAGCGTCAGCTTGCTGGAGGGAAGACGTGCGTCTGAAAACGAATTCGCGATTGTGTCGCAAGCAGATGACTAGAGCACTGATTCTGTTCGTGGCCTCTGGCGTCCTTCTTTGGTTCCCGTATTTCGCTGTGGCCTCGCCTGCTCAACAGCGAAACGCCAACACGCCGGCCATTTCGGACCTTGCTTTGCAAAACCTGAGCCGCGTTGCGGCGTCCACTGCCGAATTGAAGTCAGTCCTGTTGAAGGATGACGGGCTCATGGTCGAACTGAAACGCTGGGTGGCCAAGGATGCCAGCGATCACGGCCAGATCGTAAGCGACGAGGACCTCACGAACGATGCCATTTTCGACCGCCTGGAGTCGGATATTTCTTTTCGGTCTGTATCAACGATTCTTGTCCAGCGATATGGATATCTCACTCCCAAGCTGAATCCCGATTCAGAGGCCGCCAAAGAACGCGAACTATTGATTCAGGAGCGAACGAAATGGCTGGCCCAGCGCCAGGAAGAGGAACTTGTACAGGCTCGCCAACCAGGAACGCGAAGCCCGCTGGAGACCACCGCTTGTGAAACGCAAAATGAAAGGGATTGTCCTGCAGCGCAGTCGCGGCCAACACAGAAAGGCAATCCTACACAAGAAATTCAGCAAAGCGATCCGGGCTTGAGGTCCATACCTGCCGGCCCCACTGCACCGAATGAACCCGGGGGCGGCGAAAATTCCTTGCTGCATGCGCAGCTCATGCAAACAGACCAGGAGGGCGCTGATCTTTCTTCTCGAATTTTAGGTTCGGATTCGCAGAATTTTCCAGAGTCGTATCTCAGCGCCAGCGTAAACACATTAGATTCTCCATTTGTGCAGAGCGGGACATCGCGCGGCACGGCGACTCGGGATTCTTCTCGCGGCGGGAACTATGAGGTAGAGAATTCGAGCGACGGTTTGCTGGCAGCCTTTGGGAGCGGAATGGGAAAGAATCCGCCGAACGGCGCAATGCCGGGTGCGGGCTACCCAACTGGACGGGGCGCAGGTTCTTCTCCGTCTTCCGGGAATACTTCGCT
Organism: uncultured Acidobacteriaceae bacterium; assembly: GCA_964622265.1. Taxonomy (GTDB): domain Bacteria; phylum Acidobacteriota; class Terriglobia; order Acidiferrales; family UBA7541; genus Palsa-360. The sequence goes on from CAZUNI010000088.1 coordinate 2,833, forward strand.
TACTCCGGTGCAGCCTTCGTTGCCGCGATCTGTACCACTGGTAGCTGCGCAGCCGGCGGAGATGGTTCGTAAACGGAGTCCCTATGTGGATATTCCGTCGCTGTACGACATGTATGTCCAGGCCGTGACGCGGCCTGCCACTCCGAAGAGGTTCGGCGCGGAAGTTTTTGAGAATGGCACGCGGGATTCGCAGTTGATTCCGATGGATCTTCCGGTGGGTCCGGATTACGTCGTGGGCCCCGGCGATGGCCTTTCAGTGGATCTCTGGGGCGGCGTATCGCAGCGTCTGTACCGGGTCGTGGACCGCGAGGGGCGCGTCAGCCTGCCGGAAGTGGGACCTATTCTGGTAAGCGGAAAAAGCCTGGCGGCTGTCCAGCAAAATGTGCAGCAAGTCCTACGGACGCAATTTCGTGATGTTTCCGCGGACGTTTCACTCTCGCGATTGCGAACGATTCGCGTTTATGAAGTGGGGGATGTTGCAAATCCCGGGGCTTACGACGTGAGCTCGCTTTCCACTCCTTTGAATGCATTGTTCTCCGCTGGTGGACCCACGCAGCTTGGGTCCATGCGAATTCTAAAGCATTATCGCGGCACACAATTGGTGGAAACCGTGGACGTATATGACCTGCTGCTGCACGGCGTAAAAACGGACCTGCAGCGGCTCGAAAATGGCGACACCGTCCAAATCCGGCCGATCGGGCCGCAAGTGACTGTGGAAGGAATGGTTCGACGCCCCGCAATTTATGAGATTCGCGATGAGAAAACGCTGGCGAGCGTGCTGGAGCTGGCCGGTGGCCTGCTTCCCACCGCCGCGCTGCGGCACATCGAGGTGCAGCGCATCGTATCCCATGAAAAACAGACGATGTTGAGCGTGGATGTACCCGAATCGGACGACGCCTCGGAAGTGGCGAAGAAACTTGAGTCGTTCGAAATAAAAGACGGCGATCGAATTCGAATTTTCCCGATCGTGCCTTACAACCAGGACACGATTTATGTCGAAGGTCACGTCGTCCGACCTGGCCGTTATTCGTTCCGTTCAAACATGCGCGTTACAGATGTGATTTCCTCGTATAAAGACCTGCTGCCGGAGCCGGCGACGAAATATGCGGAAATCGTTCGCCTGAACGTGCCGGACTATCATCCAAGCGTCGAGGGTTTCGATTTGGCCGCTGCGCTGGCGAACCCTTCGCAATCGCCGGTCCTGCATGCCATGGACACGATTCGAATATTCAGCCGGTTCGATTTTGAGAATCCGCCGACCGTCTCGGTTTTGGGCGACGTGCGTGTTCCTGGTACCTACCAAACTTCCGGGCAGGTTCGTTTGGCGGACGCCGTTCATCTGGCCGGAGGCTTGACGCTGGACGCGCAAATGGCGGACGCGCAAGTGTTCCGTTACTTACCGGATGGGAAGTTCAAAGTCTTCAGTATCGGGCTGGCGCAGGCAATTCAGGGCGATGCGGTTGAGAACATCATTTTGCAGCCGCGCGATCGCGTCTTGATTCACAAAAATCCGGATGCGGTCGAACCTGCGAGTGTTTATCTCCAGGGCGAAGTTGGCAAGCCGGGCCGCTATCCGTTGACGACCAACATGCGCGTTGCGGATTTGATTCACGTTGGCGGGGGACTGAAGCCCAGTGCGGACTCGCAGAGCGCCGACCTGACCCAGTATGGATGGTCGGATCAATCGAAATTAACCGGGCAGCGCGCAGAGGTTGCGCTATCGCTCGCGCTTGCTGGGGAGCCGAATTCGAATGCAATCCTGCGCAACGGGGACGTCCTCACGATTCGGCAATTGCCTGGGTGGAACGATTTGGGAGCGTCGATAGCCCTGAAGGGCGAAGTGAAACATCCGGGAACGTACGGGATTCGCCCAGGGGAACGGCTCAGCTCGGTGATCGAGCGGGCAGGCGGCTTCCAGCCGAATGCATATCCGTACGGCGCCGTTCTGCAGAGGCAGCAAGTGCGCGAGGTGGAATCGAAAGCGCAGGCAGAGATTCTGACGCGGTTGAGGGACGCGCAAACCAGCCTGGAAATTCTTCCCGAAACCGATGGGAAGCAAAAGGAAGCCAAAGCTGTGGCATTGCAGCAGGCGGAGTCCAGCATTGAGCAATTGAGCGCCAGCCCGATTTTGGGACGCGTGACGATTCGAATCTCTTCGCAGGTCGATCGGTGGCGGAACACTCCCGCGGACATCGAAGTTCGGGCAGGGGATGTAATGATCGTGCCCAAGCGGCCCAGCTACGTGATGGTGACCGGGCAGGTGTTCAATCCCACGGCTGTTTCCTTCCGTCCGGGAAAAAGCGCGAATTGGTATCTGGGGCAGTCCGGCGGTCCCTCGGCGCTCGCGAACAAGAAAGCAATCTTTGTCATTCGAGCCGACGGGTCCGTAGTTGGCGCGAAGAGCAGCTTTTGGAGCGGGGAATCTCTGAGTGCAACGCTTCAGCCGGGGGACACGGTTGTGGTGCCGGAAAAAGCGCTGGGTGGCGGATTGCAGTGGCAGAGCGTGCTGCTGAGCGCGCAGGTGGCGTCCTCCATTGCGAGCACAGCGTTCATCGCGCTGCGTTACTGACGTGTGCAGATGGAATATGACTAGAAGCTGTTGCATAACCTAATACAGGGTCTTGAAAAGAAGGTAGTTGA
>CAZUNI010000089.1:0-5240 GCA_964622265.1 uncultured Acidobacteriaceae bacterium
ATCGAGTAATTTATGTCAGCCGGAGAAAAAATTCGCATTCGTTTGAAAGCGTACGATCACCGAATTCTCGACCAGTCCACGCGCGAGATTGTCGAGACCGCAAAGCGCACCGGCGCGAACGTGGCCGGGCCGATTCCTCTGCCCACCACGATCAACCGGTGGACGGTTCTTCGCTCGCCGCACGTGGATAAGAAGTCGCGCGAGCAGTTCGAGATGCGCACGCACAAGCGCCTGATCGACATTCTGGAGCCGACACCGGATACGGTGGACGCTCTGATGAAGCTCGACCTGCCGCCCGGTGTGGACGTGGAAATCAAGGCGTTTGGCAGCGCGCACGGCGCAAAGTAACGGCACGAAAGAATAACGGAGAGACGGGGCAACTTCGATGGCAGTCAACGGAATTCTCGGAATCAAGCTGGGCATGGCCCAGGTCTTCACCGAAGACGGCGCGGCGGTAGGCTGCACGGTATTGCAGGCTGGCCCGTGCGTGGTCGTTCAACGGCGCACCAAGGAAAAAGACGGCTACGATGCCGCGCAGCTCGGCCTGGTGGAATTTATCAAGCCGCAGCGCATGACCAAGCCGATGATGGGGCACTTCAAGAAGCACGCAGATGCCGCTCCGATGCGCAGGCTTGGCGAAATTCGCCTCGACGATTCGGCTGACGATACCAAGGCCGGCGACCGCGTGCTGGTTGATCGTTTTCAGGCTGGCGAGCTGGTGGACGTTACCGGAATCAGCAAGGGTAAAGGCTTCGCGGGCGCCGTCAAGCGGTGGCACTTCCGCGGAGGCGACGCGACGCACGGCTCGATGCACCATCGTGCGCCCGGCGGCATTGGTGGCAGCTCGTTCCCGTCGCGTGTGTGGCCCGGACAGCATTTTCCCGGGCACATGGGCAATGCTCGCGTGACGGTAAAAAATCTCCGCGTCGTGAAAGTGGATACGGACGAGAATTTGCTTCTGGTCTTCGGTTCGGTTCCCGGTCCGATGGGGACATATGTGATGATTCGCAAGGCCCGCAAGGCGAAGTAACAAATTAAGGACTCGACGACAATGGCAGTAGTGGACATCAAGAATCTGGAAGGCAAGAACGTCGGTCAGATGGATCTTCCCGACGCAGTGTTTGGGGCGCGCGTGAACCCCAACCTGTTGCACGAAACCGTTCGCTGGTATCAGGCGGCGATGCGTGCGGGAACCCACAAGACCAAGGGCCGCGGCGAAGTTTCCGGCGCAGGCCGCAAGCTCTGGAAGCAGAAGGGCACAGGACGCGCGCGCGTGGGGTCGATTCGCAGTTCGATCTGGCGCAAGGGCGGCACGGTTCACGGACCGGTGCCCCGCAGCTACGCGTATCGCCTGCCCCGCAAGATGGTATTGGGCGCGCTGCGTTCGGCGCTTTCCGCAAAGTTCGCAGACCAGAAGCTGGTCGTCGTGGACACCTGGCAACTGGACTCGCACAAGTCCAAGCCGTTTCGCCAGGCCCTGACGCGCCTCGATGGGGACGCCAAGACCGTTCTGTTGGTGGAGCTTTCGGAGAATCGCAACCTGGAACTGGCAAGCCGCAATCTGGAAGGCGTCAAGCTGGTTGCGCCGCACGCCCTGCAACCGTACGATCTGCTGCGCCACGATCACCTGGTACTGTCAAAGGAAGTTGTTGTCCGCCTCGGCGCCACATTGGGAGCGCGTACTGCGACACCTGCATCCGAAGTCGTACAGATTGAAGCAGCAGCTCCGGTAAAGGCTCCGAAAGCTGCCAAGGCCGCACCGAAAGAAAAGGCTGCGCCTGCGAAAAAAGCGGCAAAGAAAACGGCCGCAAAAAAGGACAAGGGCGAGAAGTAAGCCTGGGACGAATCGATGAAAATCACAGCATTTCAGGTTATTCGGCGTCCGATCATCACCGAGAAAGGTCTCGCCGTGAAGGAGACCCAGCACACGGTGGTCTTCGAAGTGGCCATGGCCGCGACCAAGACGCAAATCAAGGAAGCGGTCCAGACAATTTTTAAGGTGAAGGTTGCCGGTGTGCGCACCGGGATTTATCACGGGAAGTTTCGCCGCCGCGGTCGTGCCGAAGGTCATCGCCGCGACTGGAAAAAGGCCTACGTAAAGCTGGCCGAGGGCGAAAAGATGATCGAGTACGCGGACAATCTGTAGTCGGTCCTTTCGCGTACGGTTCTGGCAGGGTAACAGGTAGCAGGAATTAGAAGGGCTCAGAGGGAAAGAGAGCTTTATGGCACTGAAAAGTTTTAATCCGTATACAGCTTCGCGGCGCTTTTTGACCATGCTCGATAAGAGCGAGATCACCAAGCAGACGCCGGAAAAGTCGCTGGTCGAGCCCAAGAAGCGCACCGGCGGACGCAACGCCCACGGCGAAATCACCATCTGGCATCGCGGCGGCGGCCACAAGAAGCAATATCGCACGATCGATTTCCGCCGTGAGAAGAAGGGCATCCCGGCGAAGGTCGCATCGATTGAATACGACCCGAACCGCTCGGCGCGCCTTGCGCTGCTGCACTATGTCGATGGCGAGAAGCGCTACATTTTGCATCCGGTTGGGCTCGAAGTGGGAATGACGGTTCAGACCGGCGAAGGTGCGGACATTCTGCCGGGAAACGCAATGCCGATCCGGTTTATCCCGCCCGGCACGCAGATGCATAGTTTGGAATTGCAGCCGGGAAAAGGCGCACAAGTAGTGCGCGCCGCCGGCGGCTCAGCGCAGTTGCTCAGCAAGGAAGGCGATATCGCGCTGGTCAAGCTACCCTCGGGTGAAGTTCGCAAGTTCGGCTTGGACTGCATGGCGACGATTGGCCAGGTCGGCAATCTCGATCATGAGAACGTCACCTATGGCAAAGCCGGACGAACGCGCTGGCACGGCAAGCGCCCAACTGTTCGCGGTGTGGCGATGAACCCTGTGGATCACCCGCACGGCGGTGGTGAAGGGCGCGTGAAGGGCAATCATCCGCAAACGCCCTGGGGATTCCCGACATTGGGAGCCAAGACGCGGCATAACAAGCGGTCCAGCAAGCAGATCGTTCAGCGCCGCAAGCCGTAAAGATTTGCAGCACGAAAATGCCAGCCTGACGCAGCGGGCATTGAGAGAAAAACTATGAGCGCATCGAGAAGCAGGCGAACACGGTCAACAGCACGGCGAGTGGCGCGAAGGCGCAAGCCGGTTCGCGCCGCGCGTCCCGCAAAGCCGGTGAAGGCAGCCAAGCCGGTAGCGCGAGCCGTAGCAGCCGCTCCGGTTCAGGTTCTGCAACGGTTGTGTAAGGCCGGTTGGGCGGTTGCGGTGGAAAAGACGCCGAACGCGCAGGGGACTCGGTTCGTATGTCCGTTCTGCCCGTTGTCGCATCGCGTTTCCGGGCCGGTTCGCGGGTTTCGCAAGCTGCGCCGGGCGCAATGGATCAAGCTGCGCCGCGTGGAAGAGTAACGGGAAAGCGCAATCAGTAATTAGGACGTAGGGAGAAACGATGGCACGCTCGCTAAAAAAGGGTCCGTTCATTGATGGCCACCTGCGCGTAAAGGTGGAGGGAATGAACGCGCGCAACGAAAAGAAGGTCATCAAGACGTGGTCGCGACGTTCAACGATTCTTCCCGAAATGATCGGGCACACGATCGCCGTGCATAACGGCAGAAAATTTATTCCGGTGTACGTCACCGAGCAGATGGTCGGCCACAAGCTGGGAGAGTTCGCGCCGACGCGAACCTTCAAAGGCCACGCGGTGAAGGCAGCGCTGGAGCGGGCAGCCGGAGTAGCGGCCGCGCCTGCGGCACCGGCCGGAGGCGGCGCGGGGGCGCCGAAGGGCTAATTTATGGCAAACGAACCGGTACAGTCTTCGGCAATTGAGGCAATCGCAATGGCGCGGCACGTGCGGATGTCGCCGCAGAAGGTCCGCCTGGTGGTGGACATGATTCGCGGCCAGCGCGCCGAAGAGGCGTTGCAGATTTTGCGTTACACCAAGAAGCGCGCGACTCGCGACGTGGAGAAAGTTCTGCGCAGCGCGATTGCCAATGCCGAACGCAAGGCCGAGGATGCGGGCGCATCCATGGACGTGGATCACCTTTTTGTTTCGCGCTGTTTTGTGAACGAAGGCTCGCGCTGGAAGCGGCTGCGTCCGGCGCCAATGGGCCGCGCGTTCCGGTATCAGCGCCGCACCTGCCACATCGTGGTGGGCGTGGTCGAGCATCATCAGGCAGCGCAGCAGCGTGTTGCCGCAGCTACAGCGGAAGCGGAATCGCAGAAGGGCGTCGCGGGAGCGGTCAAGAAGGCTCGCAAGGCGCTGGGCGCAAAGAAAAAGCCGGTCGGAAAGACCAGGAAGTAGCGGAGGAACGCTTTGGGACAGAAGACACATCCATACGGATTCCGGCTGGGGTACAACAAACCCTGGAAGTCGCGCTGGTACGCGGATCGCGATTATGCCGAATTGCTGCATGAAGACGTGAAGCTGCGCGCGCAATTGAAAGATAAGCTCAAGTCCGCGGGCATCAGCTCGATTCACATCGAGCGTGCCGCGAACAAGCTGGTCATTCGCCTGTTTACCGCGCGTCCGGGAATCATCATCGGGCGCAAGGGCGCGGAAATCGACAAGCTCAAGGGCGAGATTCAGAAGCGCACCAAGCGCGAAGTGCACATCGACATCCAGGAAGTCCACCGTCCGGAGCTCGACGCGCAACTGGTGGCGGAATCGATCGCGCTGCAACTCGAGAAGCGCGTAGCCTTCCGGCGCGCCATGCGCAAGGCTGTGGATTCGGCGCTGCGTTTTGGCTGCAAGGGAATCAAGGTGCGGGTTGGCGGGCGATTGAACGGCGCGGAAATCGCGCGCACCGAATGGTACTTGCAGGGACGCCTGCCGCTGCAAACGCTGCGCGCGGACATCGATTACGGCACGGCCGAGGCGCACACCTCTTACGGCGTAATCGGAGTAAAGTGCTGGGTGTATCAGGGCGAGAATGTCCCCGAGCGCGGAACGAAAAAAGTAGTGGCGCTTGCGCCGGCGGTCTAGCCAAGTCGACGCGGATTTTATGAATGGAAGGGTGTAAGGGAATAGGAATACGACGATGTTAATGCCAAAGAAAGTGAAGTACCGGAAACAGCAGCGCGGGCGGCGCAAGGGCAAGGCCTGGAGCGGCGGAAGCCTCGCCTTCGGCGACTACGGCCTGAAGGCGCTGGAGCCGGCATGGATTACCGACCGGCAGATCGAAGCCTCGCGCGTGGCAATCACGCGGTTCATCAAGCGCGGCGGAAAGC
>CAZUNI010000090.1:0-5001 GCA_964622265.1 uncultured Acidobacteriaceae bacterium
TGTCGTTGCGGAAAAACGCGAGCATCAGGGCGTAGGTCAGCGCCTGGGTGATGATGGAAAGATAGACGCCGGTAACGCGGGAGCGGAATGCAAACCACCCAAACACAAACGCCAGCAGTCCCGGCGCAACCGCCACCATCAGGAGCGCAAGGCCGAAATGGTTGAAGCCGTGCCAAAACCACGGCAGCGACTTATAGTTGAGGAACACCATGAAGTCGGGGAGGATAGGATCGCCGTACACGCCGCGGGTGCCGATCTGGCGCATCAGGTACATGCCCATGGCGTAGCCGCCGAGCGAAAAGAAAGCCGCCTGCCCAAGGCTCAGAATGCCGCAGTATCCCCAGATTAGATCCACAGACAACGCCAGCAGCGCATAGCAGAGATACTTGCCGATTAGAGTGAGCCCATACGCCGAAACGTGAAATGGCGACGATGCAGGCACAGCCTGATTGAGCAGGGGCACCAATATGGCGATCAGCGCAAGCGCGCCCATGAACCATACAGTTCCGGAATCCTTCCGCGCGCTGATCCATAATGTGTACTGGGGCATGCCTACTGGTTCTCCGAGGCGCGACCCGTCGGCGGGAACAAACCGCGCGGGCGGCGCTGAATGAAGAGAATCAACGCAATCAGTACGAAAATTTTGGCCAGGACGGCGCCAGCATAGGGTTCCAGCAGTTCGTTGACAACGCCCATCGACATCCCGCCAACCATCGAGCCCCACATACTCCCGACACCGCCGAAAACCACCACCATGAACGAGTCGATAATGTAGGACTGTCCCAGGCTTGGGTTGACGTTGGTCAGTTGACTCAGCGCGACACCAGCGACGCCGGCAATTCCCGAGCCGAGGCCGAAGGTCAACGCGTCCACCCACTCGCTGCGGATGCCCATCGCCTTGGCCATGGCGCGGTTCTGAGACACTGCTCGGATTTGGAGGCCGACGCGAGTGCGCTTCAGGATCAGCAAAAGCGCCGCGAATACCAACATCGTGAAGATGACGATATACAGCCGGTTATAGGTAATCGAGAGGGCTTCGTTCACCTGGAGCGTACCGCTCATCCAGTTGGGGGTGATGACGGAGCGGTTGAGCGCGGTAAAAATCGAGCGCACGAGCTGCTGCAGGATCAGGCTGACGCCAAACGTGGCGAGCAGCGTTTCCAGAGGCCTGCCGTAGAGGAATCGGATGATGGCGCGCTCGATCAGGATGCCGGTGAGGGCCGCGACGATAAACGCGGCTGGAATCGCCACAAGGATGGAAATCTCGGTATGGTTGGGCATCGCCGTTTGCACGACGTAAGTCGTGTAGGCGCCAAGCATCATCAGTTCGCCGTGCGCCATGTTGATCACGCCCATGACGCCGAACGTAATCGCCAGCCCAATGGCAATCAGTACGAGCACGGAGCCCAGGCTCAATCCAAAGAAAAGTGTTTCGAATGCTGAATAGATGGTGCGCTTCCGGCTGATGGACATCGCCGCGGAAGCCGCGGCCCGGCGCACATTTTCATCGCTCTCGGCAAAAGTGCCGTCGGAAGATTGCGCGATCAATCCCTGCAATTTGTTGAGCACATCCTGGCGCAGGCTGTGGCGGAGCGTTTGAATGGCGGCAATTCGGGCCGGAGTATCCGAACCATCCAGCGCCGCCAGCGCCAGACCATTGCCAATTTCCTGCTTAACACTGGAATCTGTTTCCACGCCGCTGCGCTCGCGGAGCATCTGCACGTTGCTTTCGTCCAGGTCCTGCTCGATGTCCCGCGCGGCGACCAGACGCGTTTTCGCATCCGGGCTCGACAGCGCGAAGCGGGCCAGCGCAGTTTTTAGTGTGCGCCGCAAATGGTTGTTGGTGCCGATCTTGGTGAGATTATCGACGGAGGCGGTGCCGACACTTTTCAGGGTAACCGGATCGACCAGTTCTAAGTCGGTCGCGTCCTCTGCTGCGGGCTTGGCGAAGAAAACTTTTTGATCGTCGTTACGGAAATAAAGGCGATCTTCCAAAAATGCCGTGAGGACCACTTGCGCGTTGGGGTGAGCGCCCTGGATCAACTTGTCGATGATGGCGTCTTTATCCTCGAATGAGGCGTCACGCAATGCGTCGAGCGATGCAAGAAAGTTTGCGTCGCTCGGCGATTGCGCATAGGCGGGACCAGCGCTTCGGCTGACGAGCAGCAGCAGGATGAATAGCCACAGCCCGCCAGCACGAAGGAAGGACTTCATCATTAGAAGTTTTGTCCTGAGCACTTACTGGTTGCCTTGTTGTAGTTACCGCACTTCAGGGTTACCCAATCCGCGACGACGTCCTTATCCGCGGGAAGGAATTTGGACCAGGCGTCGCCAGGCACTGTGCCCGGGGTCTTCCATACGACGTCGAACTGTCCATCGGCTTTTACCTCTCCGATATAGACCGGCTTGGTGATGTGATGGTTCGGCAGCACTTTTGCGATGCCGCCGGTGAGGTTCGGAGTTTCAGTTCCCGGCAACGCGGCGATTACTTTTTCCGGGTCCGTCGTTCCGGCCTTTTGAACCGCCTTTACCCACAGGTTGAAGCCGATGTAGTGCGCTTCCATGGGGTCGTTGGTGGTTCGCTTGGGGTTCTTGATGAACGTGTGCCATTGCGCGATGAATTTTGCGTTGGCCGGGGTTTTGATGCTCTCGAAGTAGTTCCATGCCGCCAGGTGTCCTACGAGCGGCTTGGCGTCAAGACCGGAAAGTTCTTCCTCACCGACCGAGAAGGCTACGACAGGGATGTCTTCTGCCGAAATCTTCTGGTTGCCAAGCTCTTTATAGAAGGGAACGTTGGCATCGCCATTGATTGTGGAGACGACGGCGGTCTTCTTTCCGGCGGATCCGAACTTTTTGATGGCCGCGACGCGTGCCTGCCAGTCCGAGTATCCGAACGGAGTGTAGTTGATGGAAATGTCCTCGGGCTTCACGCCTTTGGCCAGCAGGTAGGCTTCGAGAATCTTGTTCGTCGTGCGTGGGTAAACGTAGTCGGTTCCTTCGAGAACCCAGCGTTTCACGGCGACGTCCTTCATCAGGTAGTCAACCGCGGGGATGGCTTGCTGGTTCGGCGCCGCGCCGGTGTAAATTACGTTCTTGGACGACTCCTCACCCTCGTACTGCACGGGGTAGAAGAGCAGGCCATTATCCTTTTCGAACACAGGGAGCACCGATTTCCGGGAGACTGAAGTCCAGCACCCGAATACCACGGCAACCTTGTCCTTTTCAAGCAATTCCTGCGCCTTTTCGGCGAAGAGCGGCCAGTTGGAGGCGGGATCGACAACGACGGCTTCGAGCTTCTTGCCGAGCAATCCGCCCTTCTTGTTTTGTTCATCGATCATCATCAGGATGGTGTCTTTCAGCGTGGTTTCGCTGATCGCCATTGTGCCGGAAAGCGAGTGCAGCACTCCCACCTTGATGGTGTCCTGAGCTTTTGCCACGCCGGAGAAAATCATTCCGGTGGCTATGAGCAACCCTGCGATACTTTTCCATTTCAATAGCATTCTTCCTCCTCTTGAGTTTGTAGTCTTAAACATTTAGTGAGAAGCCCCCAGGATCTGTTTCGATAGCTGAAGCTGCAAACCGAGTCCTGCCTGCCAGAAATTCTTCTGGACGCCGTTGAAAGTGAAGTTCGTGCCGAAGGCAAACACACGTGCGTCAAACTGCTTGATGATGTAGCCGAGTTCCACGTCCGTGGTTTTCTGGTGATAGTTCGGGCTTAGGAGCTTGCTGGCGCTGCCGTTAAATTCAGCGGAAGCAAACTTGCCAATCACATCTACTTTGCCTATGCCGATCTGTTTCGGGAAAAGGACAGACACGAGACCGTACCCGCCTTCGCTCTTGGAGTACGCCCCGTTATATCCGCCGAGCCTGTTATAGCGGGAATACTCGCTTTCTATTGTGAAGGCCCCGCCGTTCATGATTTTCTTTTCCAGCAGAAAGTCCGCAGTGGTGGCTGTTTTGAAGGCTTGCGACTGGGTGGCCACGCCGAATGCGAGCAGGTTCTTATCCCCGTAGTAAGTGCCGTTCAGGTAGTACCCGCCCTCCGGATCCCACAAATCCACCTGCACGCGGCCAGCCCACAGAACACTGGAATTGCCGGTTGAGGAAGCGCCGTCGAACGCGCCCGCGGAGACCTTGATCTTGGCTGAGGCGGCTTTGAAGTCGCCCCAGTACATGATGCCGTTGTCGCGGCCCTGGAAGACGAACGGATAACCGTCCTGGACGCCATCGTTAAAGACCGCGAACTGATTGGAGTAGAAGGGGCCGTACATGTTTGCGCGGTCGCTCGGTGGCAGGAAGCGTCCGAACCAGATGTTGAACATGGACGAGGGGTGGTACATACCGACCGCGTCCAGCACGTTCATGGTGTTGGGACCGCTACTGTAGTCGGTGTTAATCATCGCGCTGATGTCTTTGGTAATGTCGCCGCTGAAATACAGGCGGAGATGGTTCAGCGCAAAGGTGTCGGTATCTTTTGCCCCGGTTCCGGATGGCTCGGTATGCACGTAGCTGCCTTGAATGCCGCCTCCGACAGTAAGGGTAGGATCAAACATTTGTGCCCTTGCCGGTGACGCGGCCAATATCAGCAAAACAGCCGCGCAAGCAGGCACACAGCGCAGGAGAATATGAAACTGTAACGCTCGGGTGAAACGAGTGAGCATAGGACCGCCTCTCAGTTTTTGTACGGCGCGCAAACACGCCGTTTGTTTTTAGTTGTTCAAACAGAATCTGTGAGCGGCAGGGCTCGGGACATCTCCGGCAGAGACAAATGTGGCTAGCTGCGAGGCTGACACATTATTGTGACCGCGAGAATATGGCGAATCAGGGCGAGGAAGTCAAATTTGAATTTTAGATGAAAAGAATGTGAATAATCGTTCAAAGCGTTGCGCTGTCGAGACAACGTCTTTGCAGTTACAATCTGGCAGGGCTTCCACAACAAAGATAGCTAAACCCGAATTCCGAAGTTGAAATCGGTTTTAGGAAGATTTTCTGGCCGATTTT
>CAZUNI010000091.1:0-3950 GCA_964622265.1 uncultured Acidobacteriaceae bacterium
GGGCCTTGTACACACCGCCCGTCACATCACGAAAGTGAGTTGTACTAGAAGTCGCTCAGCCAACCGCAAGGGAGCAAGCGCCCAAGGTATGACCCATGATTGGGGTGAAGTCGTAACAAGGTAGCCGTAGGAGAACCTGCGGCTGGATCACCTCCTTTCTAAACATAGCGGCAAACCGACCCTGTGCAGGTGTGCAGGAGAAGTTGCCCAAGCTTCGGAACCTCTCACGGGGATCCGAGGTCATCGCTCGAAGGATTCAATCTTCGAGCGGGTTCTGGTAGATCTCATCTGCCCAGTTTTCAAAGAGCTTACCTAAATAGCGAAAGCCCGCCGGGAAATCGGCGGGCTTTTTTTGTATTTGAATTTCTACTTGGCGAAAAGCTCGACCAACTTTGCGAAAACTTCCTTCCACGGCAGCTTCACACCAAGCCGCAACGCGATCAGAACGAGGATCGCCGACATCGCGACCTTCATGAATTTCCCGTATCCGCCAAGGACGATCTCTGCGGATTTATCGTGACTCATTAATCCTGCGCGCTCCATTACCGTTATCGGAAGGCGAACTAGGTGGGCGAGCCAAACAACTGGATTGACAAAATCCCACTTTGCTTGCTTTAACCTAGACTCGTATACCCCGATCGCCTGCTCGAGTACGCTCATCACCGCTTCATACGCATCGTGCGGCCTCGTGTCCCGCGGCAAGCGAAAATAATCTAATATGACATCATAATGACGCTCCACGTCCTTCTGTTCGATACCGTCCCAGCGCTTACGGGTCACGCCAGTCGGAACTCCGGCGAAATTTACACCGCGCCAGACCACATTCATCGCCTTCAGGATCTCCCGGTTAAGGTAACCCATACGTTCGGGCATCTGGATGTCCGGCGGTATTAGCTCTTCGATAGGACACGTGAGTGGGATGTCCGATGCCCACCGCTCCTTGTGGCGAATGAGATTTTGAAATCGCCTCAAGTTTTTCAGGATTCTCCTCGTTCGGAAGTATCCCGGCGCGGGTTGTGAGATGAGCGGAGGACCCGGAACAATGCTCGGCTGGATAGCGCTCATATTCCGCGGATTCTATCACGCTGGGTGCGCCAGCTTTTGAACTTACGGTGCCCAGTTCTTTCTTGGTCTGGGACAGGTCTAGAAGCTGAACTTCCGGTTAACGGTGCGGGAAAAGCACGCGTGATATTTCATAGATGAGTGCCGCAAGGCAAAACATCCTGACCAGTAGGATCTCTAGGACATCTAATACCGAAATTCCGGCCTTCAGAACATTTATACTTCCGCGCAAGAGTCGGGTTAGGTTTTCCATGACGGCAATACCTATCTACCCTTTCGGGTGATCGAGGCCGCGATCTGCTTCGCCTTAGCCGCCTTTGTGGCCGCTTCGGTGGCGGACTTATTCACCTGGTCGACCAGTTTTTGAATAAGGACCGGAATTTTGTCTACGGCTGCTATCCGCCAGTCTCGAGGCGCCTCTAAAAGGGCCTGCTCGTTCCAAGTAGTATCCGGGTCTTCGCTGATATATGTAACAAGGAGCAGTACCCATTTCCCGCTTTCACCTTTCCCGTACCCCAATTCGTAAACTTTCTGATACATTTCGTCTCCGGTAGACGCTATTTCAACGCGAGCCTCTACCCCGAGATTGAATTTTTGAAGAGCAGCTTGAACCTCGCCGATTGCAACATTAAGGATATTGGAGTTTGTGTTGAGTTGATCTGAGGCTGTTGATAAGGAACGGAGAGCTGCGTCAAGTGTGTCGTCCATTAACAGGACTCCTTTGGGGCATATCAGCCCGAATGCAAATCGCAATTAGTGGTCAAACCAACTGCGTGTTGAAACTTGCAGGGGAGTTTATCGGTTTCCGTTTCTCATGTCAAATAAAAGTAGTACAAGCCGGTTGCGCCAGTATTTGACTTTGCGGGTGCCCGACTCTTCCCGGTTTTGGAAGGGTCGGGGTTTAGGTTCACGGAAACTCCTGAGCTTCCGACCGAAGGAAACGATGACCGGTGGGAAGAGAATTCGTATTGTAAAATCCCGATGGGATCGAAAATCCGCACCCTTCGCAAAAAACGCGAAGAGTGCGGCACCCAGGAGTTCAAAATCATTTGAAGGCTGACGCATGCGGCGAGTGTGATATACACAAGCTGAGTATCCATATGATTTCGCCGCAGCACATGACGAGCCTAAAGGATTGGGGTCAACTCCTCGGCTTTTTTGTGGCGGTTCCCGCCGCGATTGTGGGATTTGCCAAGGCAATCTACGAGATTAGCGCCAGTCGGAAGCAGCGGGCCGAAGAACTTAGGTGGAAGCAGGCGCAGGCTGCAAAGGACCTTCTCGACGACATTCATCATGACAAGCTGGCCAGCCAAGCGATACATATGATGGACTGGGTTGATGGATCGGCAGACTACAAAATTCGCGACAACTTAAGCGTCATCATTAGCTATCCAGTAGTATTGAGTGCCCTAGCACTGAACCAAGGAGAAATCTGCAACGAAAGGGATGCGTATATCCGGGACTGTTTCGACTGGCTCTTCTATCGGGTCGACCGATTGGAACACTACATTCGGCGTGGACTTATTCAATTTGAGGACGTGCAAATGGTTTTCAAGGTCTATGCCCGCGAAGTGGGCTATCACGAAGACGTTTTCCGTAGTTTTTTTCAATTCCACGAATACGATTTGGCACGCGAGTTCTTCGCGCGATATTCGAAAGTTCCCCGCGTTCCATGATATTGGTGCCTGCGAAGGACCCAGCCTTTGAATTCGTTACCAGGTCAGTCTTACCAATCCAGTCTTACCAACCCAGGCGCTGCAGTCCAGGAACAGCATCGAAGTGCTTGTCCCGGCTTAAGAGAGGAAGGGAATTCTGGCGGCACAGAGCGGCGATCCAAAGATCGTTGGTGGGAATGGGAGTGCCTTTCCTCTTCAATTCCAGGCCGATGGTTGAATAGGAGTGGGTGCTCCTATCGTCAATGTCGAGAATCTCGACGGCCGCGGTCCATTGGCGAAGCCAGCCTTCGTAGCTCGCCCGGTGGCGGGACTGAGCAATCCCAAACCGGTATTCGCCCAACACGATGACAGGGACGGCAATGCGATCGGCGCCGCCAACCAATTCCAAAACGGAAGCTTCGCCATCGGCTACAGCAGACAACGCGTTCGTATCCAGGATCAACGCCACATCTCCGGATCGATTTTCTCGGAATGCCCTTCGATCGAACGGTTGATGCGAAGGGTCTCCTTGTGCAATCGCTTCAACTTGCCCATATGTTTCAGCCAGGGCTTCTCGCCGGGCCGAGTCTCGGCCGCCAGTTTATCCTTAACCGCTTCGGTCACGAACTCGCGGAATGGAATGCCTCGTGCCGCGGCGATGGACTTCGCGCGCCGAAAGATCGGGTCGGGAATTTCCAGCGTCGTCTTCATAAAGCAATGGTCCCATATTTATGGGAGCCGGGTCAACCAGCCAGGTGCGCCAGTCTTTGAATTTGCGGGTCCCCGTTCCTTCGCGGTTTTCGAAGGGACGGGGTTTAGATTCAAGAAAGCTCCTGACCTTCCGGCCAAGGAAAACGAAGAACGTTGGGAAGAGAATTCGTATCGCAAAATTCCGATGGGATCGAAAATCCGCACCCTTTCTGCCGTGGCGGGTGAAGAGTGCGGCGCCCACGAACTCAAAATCATTTAACGACCCATGCGCCCGGCCACTCAAGACACCTTGTCATTCCGAGGGCCCATTTTTGGTCCGAGGAATCCGTCCTTCTCTTGAATTAAACCGCAGAGAGATTCCTCACCCGCAGGAGCGGGTTCGGTTCACCGAGAGCGTTCACCGTGAACGGAATGACAAATTAAGGGTGCCGCTCGGCCAGACTGGGGGCGTGAACTTTTCTCATGTCGGGCGCGCCACTGGGTGACGCGCGCCGCTTCCCGCTTCATCCAGCGCGTCAGCCG
>CAZUNI010000092.1:0-3061 GCA_964622265.1 uncultured Acidobacteriaceae bacterium
CAACTACCTTCTTTTCAAGACCCTGTATTAGGTTATGCAACAGCTTCTAGTAATTCGGAATCTCCACTGCGGCGGTCACAACGCAAATCCACAAAAGCATTTCGAGCGCGCCGGCAAACTTTGCCACCAGAGGCGTATCCATCGTCTCGCCCCACGAACGCGCTTTTTGCTGGACGATGATGTGCCAAATCAGGGCGAGCGGAGCAAAAACTCCGAGCTTTACTTCGAATGCAGGGTTTGAGAGGTACGCCGTCGCCGTGCCGGAGAGCAGCAGGATTCCTCCGAACACCACGATGCAGAATGCGATCCAGTTCCATGCGAACAGGGCGTCGCGTAGTTCTCTGGCCGTCTGACGTCCCTTTCCCGCTCCCATCAGGCGCAAATCGAGGGCAACATTTGTGCCCAGCCAAAGCGCCAGGCCGGAATAGTGGATCAGCTGAACGAATGGGTATCCCCACAACGTCATGCGCACACCCCTGCCCCACCATGTGCTTTCAAGCATCTTGCCAAAGGACATCAAGAATTCGTGCATCGACCTACCTCCCAATCCATCATGACTTAAGCCCGTCAAGGTGAAATACAAACTGCAATCGCATGCAGCGATCTATCCCAGTCCTGAAATCGCCGCGATTTCCACTCCGGCAAGAATGGCGCCGACCCAAAAGACCAACGATGCCAGTGCCAGCAGTTTTCCGCCTATGGAAATCATCGGTTCCTTATCCCAACGGGGGACATTGCGTTTTACGAGTACGGTGAATAGCAGCGCAAAGAAAATTACCGTCATCTTGACGCGAAAGACTGTGTCCGGAAAGTAGTCCCCGGCATCGGTGGTAAACATCAGGAATCCCGAGAGGAGAGCAAGGCCCAGGGCCGTCCACGTCCATGGGAAAAGCGTCTCCGCAACCTGCGCAAGACCCTGGTTCTTTGCGGCCAGTCCAAGTACGCGCAAATCCACAATCACGATCGTCCCGATCATCACAAACAAACTGAAATAATGAATGACGGAAATTCCGGAATACAGCCAACCGGTGGTGCCGATTGTCGTTACCCAAGAGACGTGTTCGAGCGATTCAAAGAAATTTCCCAAGTTCGCACCCCCATTCTCCTGACGTCAGTTACCATCCAGATTCAATCGCACCCAATACCCTTGAACAGCGTCAAGCGTACCCCATCCATCGCCCCGCGGCCACCACGCCGATCCACAGCAGGATCGAAAGCGTGCCGGCTGCTCTGGCCGGCAACGGGGCGACCGGATCGGAATCCCACTTTCCCACGCCCCGGTACGCTAGAAAATGAAACAGCATGGCATTTATGCAAGCAATCAATAGCAGCCCCAGCTTGATTTCAAACCATGGGTTGCCGTACATCTTCGTTGCTTCCGAGGCGAACAGCAGCAAGCCGGTGACAATTTGTACAACCAAACCAGCCCAAGCCCAAGGCAGGAACTGTTTCGCCAACTTGGAAACCGGCTCGTCTGTCAACGCCAGCCCCGTCAATCGCAAGTCCAGAATCGAAGTCCCACCTACGAGCAAAACGATGCCGAGAATATGCACAACTTCAAGCAAAGGAAATTGCCACGTGGACTCGTGAATTGTGGCACCCACCGGCGATTGCTCAAGCCATTGGCAGAAAGCGAAAAGCAATGCAACTCCTTCTTTTTCGTGCCGGGAAAAATTCCGGTGCCGGCAGTGCGATCCCTCGCAATCCGCTCATTGTAAAACCGGGAATATCTCCCGTCCGTTCGATAACATCAGCTTCTGGATCACCATCACGTTCGAGCCCGTACGGGCGCGATGCCCTTCGGCGGTCACCTGATCTCCCGGCTTCAAAATGTTCTTCGTCCATCCCTGTCGGACGAGCATATTCGGGCTCATCCCTTCCGCAACCCATTTCTCGACTTTTCCGTTCTCGCCTTTCACGTCGACATAAATCAGGACGTGGGGATTCACAAACTGGAAATCCGATACAGTACCCATGACCGTGGTGATTTTGCTGGCATCGTATATTGCAGTTCCATGGTGGGCAGAAAGAGGCGCAGCAACCGCAAAGAGACTGGACACCGCGATGAACAAATTAGCAAATCTATTTTGCATGACACACCTGCAAATCAATTCTGGCGCCGCATTGAACTTCACATCCGTCGAAATCAGTTACTTGGGCAGGTACTTTCCGTGGCAGGTCTCGCACGTTTCTTCCAGCCGGTCGCCTAGATCCTCCAGCGTTTTGGCGTCTTTGGCATTCGCGAATTTAAACGAAGCAGCGGAGTTGCCTTGAAAATCTTTAACATCCTTCATCCATTCGCCGTTGTCTTTGGCGCGGCCGGGCATCATCAGCAGATTGCCTGTTTCCGCGAGGATCAGCGCGGCGTTCTGTACCGCGGCCCAATCTTCATCGGTCTTGGGAGGTTTGCCCGGAACGCTGAAAATAATGTCGGAGTTTGGCTTTACGATTCCCAGCATCAACTGGCGGACACTCCCGACCGGCTGATACGTGGGCGCCTGGGCCATCGCCGCACCTGCCAGGAAAAGACCTAAAACAACAGCCGTTCGCACGCTTCGCATCAGACTATTCTCCTTCCGCGAGTAAGGTTTGCCTGCAGATAGCCACACCAAGAGAAACTGCAAGTATTATTAGGTAAGCCGGGAAATGGCGAGGTTAAATCGAGGTAAAACCTTCCGGACTCACGGTCGACCCGATCATCCGGCGAACTTATAACCAAGCCCTACCACTGTCAGTATCAATTGTGGATTCTTGGGATCGGCTTCGAGCTTCTGGCGAAGCCATGCGACGTGCACGTCTACGGTGCGCGTCGTAGGCAGCGCGCCGTATCCCCAGACTTCGCGCAATAGCACGTCACGGGAAATAGTATCGCCGTGATGCTCGGCGAAATAGCGCAGGAGTTGAAACTCCTTGGCGGATAAAGGAACCATCTTGCCGTCCCGCGTTACTTCCATGCGCTTGGTGTCGATGTGAATCGTTCCAAACTGAAAGCGGGCCCCCGTCCCCGCCACCTGGCTGGGACGCCGCAGCAGCGCCTCGACGCGCGCAACTAGTTCGGCCA
>CAZUNI010000093.1:0-3033 GCA_964622265.1 uncultured Acidobacteriaceae bacterium
GGCCTCCTGCGCCCAAGGCAGTTGCAAAAAATCTATCTTGTTGGTCCGTCTAGCTTTGTTCTACGTCATGGTACACGGTTTTGGACCTAATTTGGCAGTTGTTGGACCCAAGTTGGACCCAAGTTTTCCTTTGGGATCAGGCAGACGGTAGGCAGGCGCGAACTACGCTTGCCCGTACCTAGCGGTGCGCTCCAGCTCCTCTCTCAGTTGCATGTCATCCGCGTCCGCTTTTTCGCCGATTGTGAGTTACGATTAGCCCGTACGAGTAACCAATCAAGCTCTTTGTTGTCGGGCCGCCCGATCCCGACTTTATCAGGAGAACCTGAGGCGTGCGCACTCACACTGAATTCTTCAAGTTTACGAAGTTTGCCCGGGCAACTGGTGGGTCCGTCGCCGCGCGGGTCGCGATGGTTTGTAACGACCTTGCAATCGCCAACTCATCGATGGGCCGATACAAAGCCGTGAAGTCAAGGGCGTTGAACCATGTGCTCCAAGGAGCACAAATGTATTTCGTGCGCGTCAGCTGTGGTCACCTAAACGAAGGGGTTCAGATTATCGGCGAAGTTAGGAATCATCCCAGCTTGTGGAGCTTGGTCAATCGATGTAGCTTGGAGGCTCAGTCTGCTTTCACCGATCTCTGTGCATGCCTTCCCAAAGGGAGCGAGCGCAAACAATTTGAACGTTGCGTAGGTTGGATTCGAAATCGCGTTGCATTCCACTACGGCGCAAATGACGTCGATTGGGCTCTGGAGGACCGCGCTAACAAATCGAATCCCGGAACATGCTCGATAACCTTGGGCGAAGATATTCATTCCAGCAGATTTGAGTTTGCCGATGCCATCCTTGATACGATTGTGTGCAGAAGACTATGGCAAATCCCGATCAAAGCCGACAGTCGAGCGGAGGCAGATCGTATTTCGGATTGGTGTTTCCGAAAGTCGCTTCAGTTCCTCATCTTCGGAGAAGATTTTGTTCGGCGCTTTCTCAAAAGCTACGCAGCATAGGCGAAAAAAATATGGCCGAACTGAATCGAAGATTGGAGACATGGGCGGCAAGGGTGACGAAGCGCTAAGATTGTATTTCGCAGTGACGATGCCCGTCGGTCTGGTCCACGCAATTTGACCTGGTTTTTGGCCTCCTGATATTATCTGCTTTCACTGGCTAACAAAACTAAAAGGCTATATAGTTTCGTTAGAGGATTCCTAACGAAACGATGGTTTTGTGATGCCAACGCCAACCAAACCGAACAGCCGCCTTGGGACTTATGTCCTCAAGACCTTCAAGGATGAGTCCTTTCGGGCCTATGTGCCGCCGCCGTTGCCGCCGGACCCGCCGCTGGCCATCCAGCGGCTTTTGCCCCTTCTTGAGCAGGCAAATCAGGCGCTCGGACGCCTGGACGGACTCGCGTCCATTCTGCCCGACCCCTCGCTATTCATTTACCTGTACGTTCGTAAGGAAGCGGTGCTCTCTTCGCAGATCGAGGGAACTCAGTCGTCGTTTTCTGACCTGATGTTGTTTGAAAGCGCCGAAGTCCCTGGCGTCCCGCTGGAGGACGTTCAGGACGTTTCAAATTATGTGGCAGCGATGAATCATGGTCTTCGCCGACTGCGAGAAGATTTCCCGCTGTCTCTCCGTCTGATAAGGGAAATTCACAAGATTCTGTTGTCCAAAGGGCGCGGCAGCCAGAAACGTCCCGGCGAATTCCGTGAGACCCAAAATTGGATTGGAGGCACACGGCCCGGAAACGCAGCGTTTGTTCCACCGCCGCCCGAGAAATTGATGGAATGCATGGCCGCACTCGAAAAGTTCCTTCATCGCGAGCACGAAGACCTACCGATTCTGGTAAAGACGGCCTTGGTACACGTTCAATTCGAGACCATTCACCCCTTTTTGGACGGAAATGGAAGACTGGGGCGATTGCTGATCACGTTTCTGCTGTGCGTCTCTGGTGCAATCCATGAGCCCATTCTTTACCTCAGTCTTTATTTCAAAATGAACCGGCAGAAATATTATGAATTGCTTGACCGCGTTCGCTCAGACGGAGATTGGGAGACTTGGCTTGAATTCTTTCTAACAGGGGTGAAGGAGACCGCTCAACAGGCAGCCGATACATCTAGGGAGATACTCACGCTCATCGAAAAAGACCGCAGGAAGATTGAGGAGCTTGGCCGCCCTGCTGGATCGGTTCTGCGCGTTCACCTACACCTTCAACGCAAGCCGATCATCACAATCCCCGCAACGGCGGAACAACTCTCTCTCTCTGCGCCTACTGTGGCGAAGGCTTTGCGGCACATGGTGAAGCTCGGCATTGTTCGCGAGACGACCGGCAAACAGCGCCATCGCCTTTTCACGTATCATCGCTACTTGGATATCCTCAACCAGGGAACGGAACTGCCGAAAGCGAGCCGTTGAGGACGGGGATAGGGATGCAAAAAAGAGACCACCTTCTCGCAGTGTTATGAGCTGAAGATGGTGGCTCGCTTTCTTAAGACCATTTCCGCAGTCTGAGGAAAGGCGACAACTAGACAGCTCAATCCGTTAGGTTGGCAGGCAGGCGCGGGCGCGGCTTCGCCCCAAGCGCCAGGCGGAGGTATACGGCGGGTACGCGCCGTTAGAATTGCATATAGCTCACAATAGCCTGGAGTACAATGCGCAGCGGTTCCCGTAGCCTAGCCAGCACAAGAATTCAAATGACCGACAAACCCGTGCAAGTAAGAAAACCCGAAGAAGAGGAACTTAGCAGGAAGAAAGCCGAGTTGTCCGAGTTAGAATTCACGCTGGCGGACAGAGAGCTTTTCCTGACGGCCTTGCGCACGGAACTCTCCGCCTTCGAGCGAGCGTACATAAGAACAGTTGGAAAACGCTATGCCGAACTCGACGAAGTTGAGGCCAAAATTGCGGAGCATTTTGCGCGCAAGCAACCAGAAAACGTGCGCTCACGGAATGCGGCAACCCAAGCGCGTTCGCAAGCTCAGGCATCGCGAGCCGTTTTTGATGAAAGTTTGGCGGCCAAGACGGTAGGCTCCAAATCGT
>CAZUNI010000094.1:0-3030 GCA_964622265.1 uncultured Acidobacteriaceae bacterium
CCAACTCGGCTGCCTCATTATCCTCTTGAGGCATTTATGAGATGGCTTCTAGTTACTCTTGCAAAGTAAACGAACCTTCATGGACACTTTTCATCAGAAGTCCTGGCTTGGTTATCTTGCTATCGTTCGCATCTTCGTGGGGACCCAATTCGTACAGGCTGCTTGGCCAAAGGTCTTCGGAGGCCATTTCTTGAGCGGCCAAGGTCGAGGTCTCGGCGAGCAGCTATTGGCGGGGGCGGCGAAAGATCCTCTTCTGTGGCATCGAGCATTTATCATAGACTTCGTCGCCCCGAACGCGCATTTCTTTAGCTATCTAGTAGCCTTCGGTGAGTTGGCAATCGGCATCTCTCTGATCACGGGATGCCTGATGCGGGTCTCCTCCAGTTTTGGGGCTCTTCACAATGCCAACATTTACTTGGCGATTGCCTATGCCAATGGCGCACAAGCAAACTTCAATCGGCTGCTGATCGTATTGCACATCGTGTTCGTCTGCGCATCTGCAGGCCGCGTGCTCGGCATCGATGGTCTGCTCGCGAAGCGATTCCCGCGTTCCCCGCTGTTCTAGCAAGAGCAAGGCTGTCCTCGGCAAGAATCATTGGCCGCAGGAGGGTCAGTCGTGAACGTCAACCTCCCTTGACAACAACCTTCCACTGCAACAGAGTCACTCGAGATCCCGATTGAATTTCAACGAGATATTTGGAGAGACCCATGTTCCTCGGACATTTCGCCGTCGCGCTCGCCGCGAAGAAAGCCGCCCCAAAAACCTCGCTTGGCACGCTCGTCCTTGCCGCACAGTTTGCGGATATTCTCTGGCCGCTCCTGCTGTTGCTCGGGATCGAGCAGGTGCGTATCGAGCCGGGACTTCTCGCTGCTTCCCCATTTGATTTCACATCGTACCCAGTCTCGCACAGCTTGGTTGCGCAACTCGGTTGGGGCGCATTGCTGGGAATCGTATATTTTCTGCTGCGGCGCGATGCACGCAGCGCGCTCTTGCTCGGATTTCTGGTCCCCACTCACTGGCTGCTCGATTTCATCGCACATCGCCCGGACATGCCGATCAATCCAGGCGGAGCGAAGTACGGCCTGGGCATGTGGAATTCCTTGCCGCTAACGATTGCAGTGGAATACGCATTATTCGCTGCGGGAATAGCGGTCTATCTCAGCGTGACGCGGGCGAAGGATCGTACGGGGAATCTGGCGTTGTGGTCGTTTCTGGGATTTCTGGCGGTAATGTACGCGGCGTCTCTGTTTGGACCGCCGCCCCCGAGCGTTAAAGTTCTCGCCTGGAGCGCGATATCCATCTGGCTTACTGTGCCGTGGGCTGCGTGGGCCGACCGGCACCGGTGAAAGGCGGCAACCCTGGGAACGCCAATCTCCCGATTGGCGATCTGCATGACGCCAATCGGGAGATTGGCGTTCCCAGGTTTCAACCCCCATTCCGCAAATCAGCTCCGGAATTCAGGCTTGGATGTTCCCGTCGCCACAAAACCTACCGCATCGACTCGTATGCGAATCCGGGAAAGGAAGTCATGAAAGGAACCGCAGTAACTTTGATGTGCGTTTCACCGGGCTTCACCGGAACGGCCGGCCCGGCGGACCAACCTATCGCTGCGGTCAGGCGATCGAACATTTCGCGGCTCCCGCTTTCCAGAACAAAGCAATCCGGGCCGACGCAGCGAAGAAAAACGCCATCCTCAGGAGTGTCAAAGGAAAAGAAATTCGGGCGTCTCATCAGGTTCGTCCGCTGACTGTACTTCGATTCGAGAACTTCACTGTAGGCGCCGAAAAATCGCGCCGCGTTGGCATCGTTATCCAAACGCACGCGAAAAATCAGGAGCGTATTTTTGCTCTTCTGATTTTCAAACAGCGCATAGCGATCGGCTGACCACGCCGCCGCCAGAGTAATGGAACGATCCTTATCCAGGAATTGCTTTAGGATCTCCTGAAGCCCGAACTCGCCCATATTGTTTTCATCGAGTTTTTTCCACTCCGCCGGAATCACGCCGTCGGTGGTCGGCAGAACAATTTTGGGCGGTTGAACACGCTGCAAATACAGATCCGGATGGATGATCTGCTGCGTCGAAACAGGGGGCTTCTCAAAAACTTTATGGAAATCGGGCCACCCGCTCGATGCTTTCAGAACGCTTTGCGTGAACGTTGTCCCCGCAAGATATGGAAAAAGAAGCTCGTCCTGCAAAACCTTCGGCGCTTTGGAAAGCTCGGTGCTGCTGGTCGGGTCGCCCATCAGCATGGCCGGGTCGAGATCGCCCAGGTCGCGAACGCTGCCCTTTCCGCGAAGGACGTAATCCAGCATCGCGGCAAGGGCCGATCCCTCGACGACGGCATCGCGCGCGAGTTCGCCATCATCATTCGGCTTGGCGGCATCGGTCCATTTGTTGATGTGAAAATGCTGATCCTGCAAAGCGTGCGTCAATTCGTGCGACATCACCATGCGTTCGTCGGCAGGCGAAGTCCAATCGGCGATGAAAAATTCCTGGCTGTCCGGATCGTAGAGTCCAGCAATCTGTTCGGTGAGCACCTTCACTAAAGTCTGTTCGAGCGGGTAGTCCTTGGGCAGCAGCCCGAACTTCTCCATGCTCTTTTGATCGGCGTAGCGCTTGTCGGCGTCCTTGTCCTCTTTCATTTTTTGGAGCAGGTAGGCCTTGATTTCCTCGCGGGATCGCATGCTTTTCTTCAGCGGCGTTACGATGGGCAGCGAAAGCAGCTTGCTCATTTCGAGAAGCACTTCGTCGGCATCGTGCATGAATTCTGCGCTCTGCTGCTCCTGCGGAGGAGGCATCGACGCCGGAGGAGGGCTCTTCTGCGCCGCCGCATCCAACGAAGCGAAAAGTGCAATCAGCAGTCCCGCGAAAAATCGTTTCAATCTATACCGTCGCTTTCCCAAGCCAAGACATTCTTAGGCTAACATTTGGATGAGTCTTCCGGGTGAAGGGATGTTAGAAATCAGCTACTTGGTAACGGGCTTGGCAGATCCGGGGTCTTTGGACTCGACATTTTTCCAGGCGCCCG
>CAZUNI010000095.1:0-2824 GCA_964622265.1 uncultured Acidobacteriaceae bacterium
AAAGCAGGGAGACGAAAAGGGTAAACATGGCTCTGACAGCCTACACACCGCGGCTTTGCAAACTCAACCGTTTCAATAAGAACGGACTTTTTAGTAGGGACAGCTTCCGCTCGCGGGAAAAAGAATCGGCAGGCTAAATGGACAATTTAGGTTAGCACGTCCCACTCTTGATGAGATTCCGAACTGGACGGCCTTGCATTCCGAATTGGACGACCGTATACTCCGAGGGAGACGCCGTCAAAAATCGACATAGAAGAAGGATGGACTCCCGTTGACTGCTCCTAATGCAACACTGTTCCCAAGATTCGCGGCGGACCGTGTGACAACCGCACTCAAGGACACGCCCGTCGTGATGGTCAACGGTCCGCGTCAATGCGGCAAGACGACACTGGTTCGCGAGTTCACCAGCAAGAATCGGACCTACATTACCCTGGACGACGATACGGTGCTGGAATCCGTCCGGAATGACCCAAGCGGATTCATGCGCAGCCTGGACATGGCCATAATAGACGAAGTTCAACGAGCTCCGGAACTTTTGCGCGCCATCAAGAAGTCCGTCGATACTGACCGTCGTCCGGGACGTTTCCTCCTAACTGGCTCAGCCGACGTGCTGGCTCTGCCCCAAGTGCCTGAAAGCCTTGCAGGGCGAATGGAGACCATCACTCTCCTGCCGCTCGGCCGCTCCGAAATCCTACGCAAGTCTTCTACTTTCCTGGAAAAGGCGTTGGTGGGTAAGGTCGCCAATTCACCTGAGATCTTCATCGGCGAGGATCTTGTCGGTGCAGTGCTGGTTGGAGGCTACCCCGAGATGCTAAGGAGGAAAGAGGGAAAGCGTCGCCGGGCCTGGGCACGCGACTACATCAAAGCAATTGTAGAACGAGACATCCGAGACATTGCTGACCTGGACAAACTCGCCCAGATGCCGCGTCTGCTCCAAGTTCTCGCTCACCACTCCGGCCAACTGACCAACTTCTCCCAACTCGGAGGGCAGATCGGCCTCGATGACAAAACCACGAGGAAATACATAGCCATCCTCGAGCACCTGTTCCTCGTGCATCGCGTAGAGCCATGGTTTCAGAATCAGCTCAAGCGACTGGTGAAAACGCCCAAGCTTCACTTCATCGACTCAGGCCTGCTTGCCGTCACCGTGGGAGCGACCGAGGAGCGCGTCGCAAAGGACCGTTCAATTCTTGGGCCAATTCTTGAGACCTTTCTCTTCTCCGAAGTCATGAAGCAAGCATCCTGGCTTGATGAATCCTGCACACTCCACTACTATCGAGACAAGGACCAGGATGAGGTAGACATTGTTGTGGAGAGTGAAAGTGGGGCCATCGTGGGCCTTGAGATCAAGGCTGGAGCAACAGTTAATGCGGGCGACTTCCGCGGACTGCGGAAATTATCGGAAGCCACTGGGCGTAATTTCAAACTCGGCTTGGTCCTCTATGACTCTGAGAACACCGTCCCATTCGGCGAAAAAATGTTCGCTGCGCCCATCTCCTGCATGTGGGGATAGACAGATTGACAGTATCGAAATGATTTAACCGCTAAGCACTCGCCCATGAAGAGTTCACACTTCAGAATCGTTCGCGGTCAGATCAGTCCGCTGGAAGTTTCAATGGGACGAAATCGAAAGGACGGCGTTGTACTTGTGGCTCGTAATACATTTCGGACAATTCATGCATGGATATGACGGACCAGAACAATATCGCAGAACTTCTGAAATTAGCCCAAGAGCAATGCGAAAAGCTGCGTCGGGAAAATGCAAGCCTCCGAGCAATGCTCGGCATTCAGAATTCGGCAACTAAAACAATCGCCTCTGCAGAAACCAACGTAGTGGACAGGCCTAACCTCACCGTTGCTGAGGTCTTTACACCTGACAAAAAGATAGCTCTCTTTCGAAGCCTGTTTCGCGGCCGAGAAGACGTTTACGCCGTACGCTGGGAAGGGAAGGGTGGCAAGTCCGGCTATTCTCCCGCTGGGGTCATGGACTGGCGCGCGATTCACGCGGCAAGACCGGAAGAACGAAAGAAGATTGCACGGAAGAGGCGAACACTTCAACCGCTCACCGATAGCGCATTCCGCGATCACCTAACTGGGAAGCAGACCTTCGGCGTCTACCCTCTACTTCCTGACGAAACCTGCTGGTTTCTCGCTGTGGATTTTGACAAGAAGTCTTGGATGGCAGACGCCGCAGCTTTCGCTTCCACATGCCAGCGGTTTCAGGTCCCCGTAACTGTCGAGCGCTCGCGATCGGGAAACGGCGCGCACATCTGGCTTTTCTTCGACCGCCCAGTACTCGCTACAAATGCCAGACAGCTTGGTTGCGCCTTGTTGACCCGGACCATGGAAAACCGCCATGAGGTCGGACTGGATTCTTATGATCGTCTCTTCCCTAGCCAAGACACGTTGCCTAAGGGCGACTTTGGGAATTTAATAGCTTTGCCACTCCAGAAACGTGCCCGAGAGCAAGGCAACAGCGTATTCTTGGATGAACGCTTCCAGCCTCATGTCGACCAATGGAGATTCTTGGAGTCGGTTCAAAGAATCCGCACAGATATGCTGGCCCGCATGATTCAGGAAATAGTGCCCGGCGGAAACACGATTGGAGTACATCTTAGTTTTCCCGAGGAAGGAAGAGATGAGGTTCCTTGGCTGTGGAGCCCATCTCGAAAGCGGAAAGACGGACGCATTGCAGGTCCATTGCCCTCTATAGTCCGCGTGGTTTTGGGCAATCTTCTCTACATCGAAAAGAAATATCTGCCGTCTGCCATGCTGGATCGCTTGATTCGCATCGCCGCCTTTCAAAATCCTGAATTCTACCGAG
>CAZUNI010000096.1:0-2623 GCA_964622265.1 uncultured Acidobacteriaceae bacterium
CCGCCCTTGGAGAGCTATTTGTCTTGACATCCCCTTTTATAGAACGGGATTATCGGAATGTGGCTTTCGACCTCCGACAGGGCGATGGCAGGACCGCATAATTGTGAACCCTAGTGCAAGAGAACGTATGCGCCGTACAGACAGAAAACTATTCCGAAAGCAACACCTGCTACCCGATGCCAAAAGGTGGGCTTCTCTTTCAACAAACCATTACGTTCTTCTTTCGTGAGAGGGTGTTCCGCGTTCCCGACGAAGTGGCTTGCAAATATTGCAAATGCAACTGTGTGCAGTCCGAAAAGTATTGAAATCCAAGCCGTTATTTTCATCACCAGAGACCTTAGCTGGGCCAAGCATAGCCATAACCACAAAAATTTGCCACAGCGATGGAATTGACTGGATGGAGATAGGGCCTGAGAAACGTCATTCTCGCTAACTGGAAATCCCCCTCCTCAGACTCCAATCCAAACTCCAATTAGTGGGATTTTAAGACAGGTACACGCGCAAGCTGCGGGAACCCTTGGTGGCGGGCTATCGCCTGGTCTCGCAACCAGCCGAAGAGGAAATTCGCCCGTGGAGAACTTCCGAACGCGCGACTATCTGGATCGATTCAGGCCATTATGTCGATGGCATACTTCTGAATTTGATCGGCAGTTTTCAAGACGCTGATGTTGACAGCAAAATCATTCTTTGCGGATAGCAGGGCAACTATTCCAGCGCTTAAATCCACGCTGTCCGAACTAGCAGAACTGGATGAGCCTGCCGCCCCGGCCAGACTTATTGCAGCGTTCTCCAGTTGAACCTGGGCCTGCTCCAGACCCCCGAGCGCGACCGCTGACATGTCCATATCTGTCCTATCGGCAACCACCGCTCCCGACTTTAGCCGATGGCCTCGCGTACGGATGCGTAAAATACCGGTCAAAATGTCTTATCGCCGCCTCGATCAGGGGGCCCGGGAAACGGGGCGTTCTCGGAATGTGGGATCGGAGGGAAATGTCGCCAAAGAGGTATGTTGGCTTTCATTTGCTGAGGAAATTCATGTGCGAATGCGACTTTTGCTACCGCCAACACTGTGTTAATAATCCCACGTGTCAACTGAAGCCCGAGAACAACGCCGATACCCTCGGATTGATTTGTCACAGGCCACTTGCATTCGCCCCTTTGACACAAGCTTGCCTCCAGAATATTGCACGATCTTGAACGGATCGCAGAACGGTGTGTATTTTTCCACCGCGGCACGTCATTATGTGCTGGGAATGAGCGTCCATGTGACAACCGATTTTCAGCCTGACAGCCCATTGAACTCTACCTTTGTTGGTATTGTCGTCCGGATTGACAAACTGGAATCTAACACTTGGGGAATAGCGATCCACGTCCTGTCTCCGTCATCGGAAGCAACTAACTGAACTCTCTCACACACCGCGGTACAAAAACTCAATCAGGTCAAGGTCACAAGGCCGACTCGAAATCTCTCTTTGTAAAGGGTGGATCGGTATCGAAAGCGGAGTCCAATGTTGGAGCCTTCTGCAATCTTAGTTTCCTATCAGATTTATTTCGTTCTTTCAATAGCTCTTCTCCATTGATGATTTTCATTGCTTCCTGAATGGGGGTAACAATAGCAATGCCTTGGTTTATCTTCTCTGATCCGAGACTCGCAGAAAAATCTGAATCTGAGCTCTTGGAATAGTTATCCCAATGTCCGCGAACCAAGCCGAGCAGGAGAATCTGATCCATGCCCGCGCTTCTTGCATCTAAATCGGTCAATTTCGCCTTCGATGCCGCTCTGCCTTGAATAACCCTATTTGCGTCTAGGTAGGCAAATACTGGTGAACCACTCAGCCCTCCGAGCGATCGAACTTCCACAAGATACGCAAAGTATGGCTTCCCAGTCGCTTCGTCTACCAAGGACTCCGAAGGCATTGCGGCGATGTGCCCAGCGCGAAGGATGGGAATGTTGCGATTGTTTCCGTATCGGGACGTAAAAAGACCGGAGATAACAATCTCATCACCAATACCAACAAATTCTTTCTGCATAATCTCATCTGTCGCAATCATCTGATCTGGAAGCCAAATCAATTGATACTTTTTGAAATCAACTTCTATCGGAAGTACGGCAACATCAATCGCATCGTCATCTGGATAAATCCAATCGGTATCCACTTTCACAAATTCACAATTGCCATCCCGCGTGTTAAGTCGGAGGTAGAGAGTGCCCTCTTGTTTGCCCTTCTCAATACAGTGTTTCGCAGTGACAAAATATGAGTATGGCGACTCAACTGTATGAATGATGATTAAAAAAGCAGTTCCTCCATAGCGATAACTACCGTCACCCTTTTTAACGCATAGGAACGCTACGCAATCGGAGACATCATCAGGTATTCGCATCACGGCCTTCCTTGGGTCACAGTATATAACACGGTCAACACCATGCAGCCGAGTGTCATGATAAGTTATTGGGTTACCTGCTCTCAAGGGATAATTCCCAACGGGGTTATCGCTAACTGACCCGTGTCCCTTTCGGTCCAATTGGTTATTACTATTCAGATTGGGTCACACACAACTACACGAAATCCATGGCAGATTGGCACATGCGAACAAAGCGACCGCTCAGAGGACCGGTGCGAGA
>CAZUNI010000097.1:0-2085 GCA_964622265.1 uncultured Acidobacteriaceae bacterium
GCGGGCGCAGTCGGAAGTGGTGGCGGAGATTGCGCGGGCGAATCCGGCGGCGTTTCGGTCGTTGTTTGCGGAGGCGGCGAAGATTCTGGCGGGGATGGGTGTGAATGTTGCGCCTGGTATGCAGAGTTCTTCCACCTTTCAGGATGGGGATACACTTTCATCGGGACCCACCCTTCGCGAAACCCGCGAAGGATGGGGCACCCAAAACCCAAGTTCAAATCAAAACCAAAATCAAAACCGGTTGATGGACAATCGTTCCTCACAGGTCACGACTCACGATTCACGAATCACAAATCACCAGTCACCAGTCACTAGTCACCAGCCACAGAACTTCGATCCTTCCGCCTACGCCTCCTTCGAGCGATCTACTAACGACGTTGTGGCGCGGGATGTGCGCGCGGCGGTTAGCGACACGTTGGCTCGTGTGTTGCCTGACGGTGTGGCTGAGGGTGCGGCGCGGCGGATTGGCGAGGATATTTTTAGTGAGATTCATCGCGCGCTGGCTTCGGATGCAACGCTTTCCGAGCAGGTGGCGCTGGTTTTGCGCGCCCCTCTAGCATCGGGACAAGCTCCATTGGCATCGGGGCGGGGCTGGCGATTTGGGACTGCGGAGCAGCAGCAAGTTGTGTCGCTGCTGGCCGGACGCGCGCGGCAGATCATGCCCAGCGTGGCGCGTCGCGTGATTGGCGAGTGGACCAGCTCGGTGCTGGGCGCTTCGCGGTCGAAGGCGGCGCGACAGGCGGCTGCGGCTTCTCGTGTGGATATTGCGGCGCCGGGCGGGTCGCTGGATTCGATGCCGCTGCGGGCGATGTCGCCGCGCGAGGTGAATTACGCGTCGATGAGCGACGATGAGATTTTGGGGATGTAGTTTAGTAGCACAGGTTTCAACCTGTGCGCCTTTGGTTTTGATTTGCGTCGCGGCACTAAAACCAAAACCAAAACTAAAACCAAAACCAAAACCAAAACCGCACAGGTTGAAACCTGTGCTACTTAAAACCTTTCACTTTTATTCTGCACTTATACATAACTCATAAGGAGAACTACATATGGCTGCACAAAACAACGCGCAGACCATCGCGTTGCAACTGGAGAAGGTGCGCGACAAAGTGCCCCTGCTCTACGAGCGCGACGATGTTCTGCTCAGCATGATTCAAACGCGCGGTGACGTGGAAAAAGTCAGCTCGCGAAATATGCGTTTGCCGCTGCAACTGGTTCCCGGCGGCAAGGCCGGAAGCTACAGCGCCGATGGCGGCGACCTGGGACGCGGGACTGGCAGCACGTACGACGTCGCGCAAGTCTCGCCGATCTTTTTCCGGTTCGCGGTGGAAATTACCAAGCTGGTGGAGTACGCCTCGAACGCCCGCGAGAAGGCCATCGAAAATGCCGTGAAGCGCGAAATCGCCAGTGGTATGAAGCAGTTCCGCGCGTTCCTGGACAAGGTGATTCAGACCGCGGGCAACGGCGTGCTGGGAACGATCAGCGCGATCAACAGCAACACGTTCACGATGACCGTGCCGTCCGGCGCGGCGCTGGTGTATGTCGGGCAGACGATCCAGATTTACGATCCGACGCTCACCACCAACCGCAACGTCGCGGCCAGCGTGGTATCCAGCGTCACCGCCGCCGATCCGATTTCCTCCACGCAAACCATCACCGTGGACAACGTACCGTCCGGAACGTCGGTGAACGATTTGATCGTGCACGACGGGCTCACGGGCGCGTCGCCGGTGTCGCTATTCGGAATTAAATATCATCAGAACAACGCGACGACTGGCACGTGGCTCAACCTCAATCGCGCCACCTATCCACAGCAACTGCAAACCCCGCGCGTGAACGCCGCGAACGCCGCACTGGTTCCCGGACACGTGCGCCTGGCCATCAACAAAGTGCGAAAAGCACTGGGCATCAACCAGCTCGGCAAACTGATCGCCTACACCAGCGTCGAGCAGGAACACGCCTGGGAAAATCTGGGCATCACGATTTCACAGGTGGTGAAGGAAGGCGCAGGCGGACGCGCGAGCGATCTCGATCTGCTGTTCTCCGGCAAGAAGACGATGTCCGGCATACCGATCAAGTCTTCGGTGA
>CAZUNI010000098.1:0-1635 GCA_964622265.1 uncultured Acidobacteriaceae bacterium
CAACGTTTTGTAGCCCAAGTAGCCCAACTAGAGAAAAACCAAGTCCCACTCGGTCGCACCATTCCAGTCGCCACGCTAGGTCTTTGCTCAATCCACCTGCATAGAAATCGGTCACGGTGTTTTTCGAGTGTCCTAGCCACAACTTGATTAGGTCCTCTGGTACACGCGCTCGCCGCAACGTCTCCGTTCGGAATCGCCGGAAGGCGTGGAATCCCACTTTCTTGCCTGTGGCGTGCAATGTACGAAGGACGTTCCGCTGTTGTAATGGCCGCCCGCTCGCCGCCGCGAATAGATACCCGGATTTGCCCTTCACATATTCCCGCAACAACTGGGATAGAGGCTCCGCAATATCAACTTCGCGCACAGCATTCGGGGTTTTCGGTTGTTGTTCTTGACCATGCCAGACGCTTCGCTCTACATGGAGCACGCGGCAATCTGGCGAGAGATCAATCGATTTCAGCCCAAGCGCCTCTCCGATTCGTAACCCGGTTCCAGCCAGCAATGCGAAGAGTGCGATGTACCGCCCTTTCGTGCTGGCAAGGATTTCCCCAAGTTCCGCTTCGGTTACGGTTGGCCTGTGCTGTTGTTCCCTTTGAACGATTGGTAGCCCGATGAAGTCGTGATTCCACTTACGGGGATGAACCTGTTCGCCTTCGGAATTTACAGCCGAGGCGACAACCATTTTTACCACCTTGGAGTGAGTAACGATGGTTTGCGGGGATAGCCCGGCACAGAACATTTTTTCTACCAGTCCCTTTAGCGCGGCGTTGCCGACATCCGCGAGGGATAAGTCGCCCAGATTCGGCAATACCCATCTATTCAATGAGTGTTGCCATCCTGAAATCGTGGCGGGTTTGACCGGCTTGCGTCGCCTCGTTGAAACTGCCTGAATCCACTTTGCAGCTTGCGCACGAAACGTTGTTGCCGGTGCTGTGGTTGATGTGAATGTTTGATTAGTGTTGATGCCTTCGGCTTCGATGTGCTCGCGGAGCTTGCGACGAGCGGCGCTGCGCGTAGCACATACGCCAAGCGCAACCGTGCGTCGTTTTCTTTCCGCGCCTGGAACATCAAACCAATAACGTCCGTAGGCCGGTGCTGTTGGTTTCCAGGGCTTGCAATGCTGAAACACGTTGCCTGTCTGTCCTTTTCGGCGGGACAAGGATGGTCCTCGTTTCCGCCTTATCGCCGTTGCATCGGAAAGCGTATCTTCCGGCACACCCGTTTGCAAGGATTGTGATTCCGTACGAGTTGTTGCGTCTCTGGCCACGTAATACCATTATTTTGTTGCTTGATATTTCTAGGGATTGCTCCTATTTTCAGGTGATTGGTTTTGAAGAAAGCGAGCAAAGAGAACCAGAATCACGACAATGCCAAGAATTGCTAACGCTCCGACCGCCGTGATTTTCATTCCTCTTCCTCCCAAGGAACGATTGCGCCGCAATTCTTTCCGGGACAACGAAATCCTTTTAGGCTGCCATCGAGCATGCTGGTCTTGACCAATGCGGATTCAATCCAAAAGTGCCAGCCGCACTCAGGACATCTCAGCCGGTAACGTCGTTCCATCCGTTTTAGCCTGGTCCAGAGGTCCTCTCCGTCTCCCTTGTCCACTAATCGATTGAATGCATCGATCCCGGC
>CAZUNI010000099.1:0-1532 GCA_964622265.1 uncultured Acidobacteriaceae bacterium
CCCGTTCTATAAAAGGGGATGTCAAGACAAATAGCTCTCCAAGGGCGGTAAGACGCAGGAGAAATGGTCTTGCCGTCCAGCCCCAGTAATGTAAAGAGACGCTGTGATTTTTTCTCCGCACATTCATCGTGCTGTCGTAACGACGCCGTTCAGTTTCTGACGCAGACAAGCAGAGTGGTTGTGCAAGGCCAACCATGGTTCTATCTGAGGCTTTTCGCCTATCGCTTTTTCTGGTTGTCCGAGGGGGCATAGGGTTTCTCGAAAGACTTGGTGCCCGAAGCACACGCCTAACGGGATTCTGGATACTCACCCTCGAACCAGAGCGTCTGGAGAACCAACCGGCCGTTATCCGAGATGAATCCGGGAGGGACTCCCGACAGACGCTCAAGCTGCTTGTTGCTTTAGATATTCGGCGTCGAAACGAACTCCTTTCTTCCAGACGATCAAAGTGATGGCCGCGATCTTGCGTGCCAGGGTGAGACGCGCCATCGTTGGCTTCATCCCTCTGGCTACCAGAGCGGCGTGGAACTCCTGGAACGGTCCAGGGACGGCAGCGGCCCGGGTCGCAGCACCCTTGAAGATATTTTTCAGATCGTGATTGTGGTTGGCGTTCAGCCCGCGAATGGCCAGGAATTTCTTGGCACGTTTCAGTCGGCCCTCCACGATTCGGTACTCCCCACTCGTGGAGGTTTTCAATGCCAAGCCGCAGTAGGCCCACAGTTGTCGCTTGGTGCGAAAACGATGCGGCGTCTGCATCAGAGCAATCAACAGAACCGCTCGAATGGGTCCAATCGAAGGAATCTGGCGCAGCAATTTCATCGCACTGTGCTTCCGGCCTTCGACCAACAGATCTCGTCGTACTTGCTCGCGCAACGATCGCAATGCGTCCAATTGCTGATAGTAGATCTCAGCCCGGCGACGCACACCGGCTTCGGTGATCTTGGCGAGCCATTCCGAGCGATAACGTGGTGCGTACACGCGCTGTCCGGCGCAGGGAATCGCCCAGCTCCTATAAAGAGCTTTTAAGCGATTCATCACCCGCGTGGTATCTCGCGTCAGTGCCAGGTAGCTGCGGGCCAATTCCCTGAGCGGGCGAATTCCTGTTTCGCCGTGATAGACCGGGTTGAGTTTGTTCAGGTACAACAGGTCGGCCAGCTTGCAAGCATCGATGCGGTCGCTCTTGTTCCCGGCTTTTATCAGCGCGTTCTTGCGCGGATCACACACCAGCACTTGTGCAACATGGGGCTTCAGCAGATCGTGTAACCACGCCGCGCAGGTTCCTTCTTCAAAAGTCACATGCAAACTGCCGCGCAGTCCGTGAATATACTGGAGAATGGTTTCTGCTTTTGTTTCGAGGATAGCTTCCATCACCAGCTTGCCGGCAGAATCC
The DNA here is from genome assembly GCA_964622265.1 of uncultured Acidobacteriaceae bacterium. GTDB lineage: Bacteria > Acidobacteriota > Terriglobia > Acidiferrales > UBA7541 > Palsa-360. The sequence continues at coordinate 1,391 of CAZUNI010000099.1, forward strand.
AGAACGGCAGCTGAGATCGTTGCCTGGTGAACATCCAACCCAATATACTTGGCGTCATTCATAAGGGTGCTCCTCTCTGTAGGTGTTGATGCGAACAATCAAAACCTACTTCAAAGGGGCGCCCTTTTATAATGCGTTTATC
>CAZUNI010000100.1:0-1531 GCA_964622265.1 uncultured Acidobacteriaceae bacterium
GTCCTCCGTTAAAAATTAAATAAACTCGCTTTTTTGTTGTGATTTGTATTGATTTTTGTATTGAAACATTGCAAGGTTTCGGCGTGGTGAGCGCTGAAATCTTGCAATTTTATTTTGGGGAGAACGGATGAAGCCGAGGGTGAAGCCACAGGACTGCGGGATGGAAGAACTGTTCCGTTCCAAGCTGAAGAACATCATCAACCTGGGCCATGAACTGGTGCGGTTGGGGGAGTTGATCGATTGGGCGCGGTTGGAAGCGCACTTTGCGCCGTATTACAAGGAAGCGGGCCGTCCCGGTCTGCCGATTCGGCTGGTGGTAGGGCTGCATTTGCTCAAGCATATCGAGGGGCTGTCGGATGAAGCGGTGTGCGGACGATGGGAGCGGGATCCGTACATGCAATATTTTTGCGGGGAGGAATATTTTCAGCACGCGTTTCCGCTGGAGCGTTCGGGGATGACGCATTTTCGCAATCGCGTGGGTGAGCAGGCGCTGGAGACGCTGTTGCAGGAGACGCTCGCAGCGGCCTATCGCGCGGGAGCGCTGAGCGTGCGCGCGACCGAAGCGGTGGCGGTGGATACCACGGTGCAGGAAAAAGCGATCGCGCATCCGACCGAACACGGGCTGTTGCTGACGGCCATCGAGCAGTTGGGCGCGCAAGGGAAAAAGGCCGGCCTGCCTTTGCGGCAATCGTACGTGCGCGTGGCGCGACACGCGGCGATGAAGACCGGACGTTACCTGCACGCGCAGCAAAAGAAACGAGCGCGGCGGCAGTTGAAGTTCATGCGTGTGCGGCTCCGGCGGTTGATTCGCGACGTGCGACGCAAGATGGAACAGGTTCCTGCGTTATCGGAGTGCATGGTAAAACGGCTGGAAAGCGCGCTGGACCGCGCCTGGCATATCGCGCATCAGAAGCGCGGCGACCAAGGCTATCGGTATTGCTGGCATGCTCCGGAAGTGGAATGCATCAGCAAAGGAAAAGCGCGCGCGCCGTACGAGTTCGGCTGCAAAGTTTCCCTCGCCACCAATCTGCATCCGGCCAAGGGCGGTCATTTCATTCTTCATGCGCGGGCGCTGCACGGCAATCCCTATGACGGCCATACATTGAAAGCGGCTCTGGACGATGTGCGGGAACTGGTGGGCCGCAGCCCACTACGCGCCGCAGTCGATCAAGGATACAAGGGACATCGTCTCACCGGTCATCCCCATACCGCGGTGTTTATCACCGGACAGAAACGCGGGGTCACCGACAAGATCAAACGCTGGTTGAAACGCCGCGCGGTTATCGAACCCATCATCGGTCATGCCAAAAACGATGGCCTGCTCGGACGAAACTGGCTCAAGGGCCGCACCGGAGACCGCTCGAACACCCTGCTGGCCGCCGCCGGATTCAACCTCCGGCAACTGCTCCGCTTCCTGAAACGTGCCCCTTATTTTCTGCGCGCCTTTTTCCGTCTGCTACTGGTCTACTTCCGTGCCATTTCATCACTTCCCGCTGAGCTATCCACCGAAAACTAATTCTTAACGGCGGAC
>CAZUNI010000101.1:0-1454 GCA_964622265.1 uncultured Acidobacteriaceae bacterium
TGCGAACAATCAAAACCTACTTCAAAGGGGCGCCCTTTTATAATGCGTTTATCAGGCGGAATCCGCCGACGCCGTCCGCTGGCAGAAATATGCGAGGTTTATACAGACCAAACACTCAATCGTGGAGAACTACGCTCAGTAGGGATTTATTGATGTAGATGTCGCGCTTGGAGTATTCGATGAAGCCCAGCGCCCTGAATTTGTTCATGAAGGAATTAACCCGGGAGCGCGTTGTCCCAATCATTTCCGCCAGCGTCTCTTGCGATAGATGGGTGATCGTCTTCTTCGGCTGGTCTTTCTTGCCATATTGCGCGAGCATCAGCAGAGTGCGGGCCAGTCGCTTTTCGCTGTCGTTAAAAAGTTGGTCGATCAGGTCTTGCTCGACGCGCATGTTCCGCCCCAGCATATAAGCGATGAAGTGGTCGGAGAATTTATGCTCCTCACGGAGCACCTGAATCATTTCCTTTTTCTCGATGACCTGCAAAGTCGTGGGGGCGAGGCTGAAGGCACGGGTCGTAGTCTCCACGAATCTTGACCTGCGAACTGTGCAATATTGCACAGTTTTCAAAAAAAGGAGCCACAGTTCAAAAGTGCCGTCACGACATGGCAGCCATCCGCACAAATCACGCTACATTGCAGGAATGTAATGCTGTTCACTATTAGACACTACGGTCACGGAACGGCGCTGGGAGGCCCGGATTCCAGAAGCAATGTGCACCTTTTGCGGCACTTTCCTGCATGCTTCAACAGAATGATGGCCGTAAGCCCTCGCGATTCAATCGCTTTTTGTTGCTTGCCTTGGAGGCAAACGTGCATGGTAAACGATGCATGTCTAGCTGTAGTTGTCCCTCGGCTGCGGTGGGTACATATCAAACGGCAAACGCGTCGAAACGATTGGGAGCCAGATTACGTCATTTGATTTAGAAGTTACCGCTGTTAAATCGAAGGGAACTCAAATGAAGGAGCACCGCGCCGCACAGCGATATGATATGTCGTTGCCGGTAGCTATTCGAGGACCCTTGGGAGAAAAGGCAATCTCCCGGACTGCTAAAACCCGAGATATCTCCACACGAGGCATCTATTTCACCATCGACTGCGATCTTAGCGTGGGTGCCGAGTTAAATCTCACCATGACTCTTCCCGCCGAAGTCACCGGGGGCACCGAAGTGTTAATCAAGGCCACCGGGAAAGTCGTTCGGGTAGATGAGCGATCCGGGAATGGCGACCGAAATATCGATGTCGCCGCCACGTTTGACATGTATGAAATCGTCCGCAAAGAAGCCGCCATCGCGTAGGGACGCATCACGCGAAGAATCAAAGTAGTCTCTTTGGAAGTTATTCCCTCTCTATTACCTCCGTCAGGTTCGGGGCAGGGTCTTGAAATCGCGCGCCAAGTCCCTCCATGAGAAGGCCGGTTAGTGTCAAGACGGTTTTTTCTTTTTCTTACCAGGGGT
>CAZUNI010000102.1:0-1406 GCA_964622265.1 uncultured Acidobacteriaceae bacterium
TTTTGCCTTTGAGCTGATCCGCCTCTGCCGCCATCCTTCCATCCGCACTCTTTTAGGAGCGATTTTTCGCTCGGTGCCAGTTGGGCGTTCTCGTTTCAGCAGGTGCTGCTACCTGTGAATCGACCTTGGCTTCCCCTTCTACCGGGGAAGCTGGGCCAGGACTTGGCCGCAGTCACCTGAACTCGGCGGTTCCGCTCGACAATTGTAATCCCTCTCTATGCCACTGCGCTTTCCACGGCTCTCGGGTTGCGCAGCGGCTGGTAAACCTCACCGCTCACCCACAACTTGTGCAGCAGCACCGACAACTTTCGAGCGACCGCCACCACCGCGCGTTTCTTGGCATTGCTTCCTCCTCGCTCGGAAAGTTTCAATCCCCATCGCCGTAGATCGCTGTCCTGCCCAAAGGGCCCCAGAATATAATGCGCTCCCTGCACCATCAGAGTTCGCAGGTAACGGTCTCCTTCCTTGCTGATGTGTAGTTGCGGTTGACTGCTGCCCGAGTTCCTGCGTCCGGGACGCAGCCCCAGATAACAACCCACGTCGCGGCTCCGGTGAAATCGGTGCGGATCTCCCACTGTCAGCACGTAGGTCAACGCGATCAGTGTTCCCACACCTTTGATTTGTTTCAGCAGAGCCACCTCGGGGTGTTCTTGCGTAGCGATTTGTTCGATCCGCCGGTCGTATTCCGCGATCCGTTGATTGAGTGATGCGACTTCCGCCAACAGCGGTTCCAAAGCGGCTTTCAGCTCCACGCTTAATCCAGCGGCCAAATCCTTGCTCACTTGCTGCGTGCCGCACTTGCGCAGCCGCTCTCCGTAAGACTTCGCCAGCCCGCGCGCGGAATTGACCAGCGCCGTGCGCGCTCCCACCAATGCGGCCCGCGCGCGGATCACCGTCAGATGAATTTGTGCTTCCGCGCTGCGATGTTGCACCGGACTCAGCAAGCGAGGATCCATGCGCGCCAACCGCGCCAGCATCCGGGCGTCGAGCCGGTCATCTTTTCGGCTGCTTTCCCCAATCAGCCGCACGTTCCGTGCATGTGCCACGATCACCTCATGTCCCAACTGCGTCAACTGCCGGCTCACCCACGGAGAATGGGCCCCGGTCTCCAGAGCCACGCGACTGCGCGGGATTCTGCTGAATACTTGCTTCATCGCGGGTTTCGTCGTCGCCAGCTTTTGCTCAACCACCACTTCGCCCGCTTCGTCCAGCACGCAGTAGTAGGTGGACTGATCTCCCAGGTCCATTCCGATCGTCAGCTTGTTATCTCTGAAAATCTGCTTTCGATTGGTTCCCACAGTGCTATTCTTTTTCATAAGCCGGTCTCCTTTTCTTTGCGCCTTGAGCGCGTCGATCCTGGGGAGCGTACCGCATCCCGTCGGAGACCGGCCTTCTCATCCCATCTG
>CAZUNI010000103.1:0-1326 GCA_964622265.1 uncultured Acidobacteriaceae bacterium
AGGAGCATAGACGACTTCGATGCCAACCGATCGCAGACCGGAATATTTCAAGGGCTCGCAACTCCGCGTGGGGATTATCGGGTGCGGATACGTGGGATTGCCGCTGGGGCTGCGGTTTGCCGAGGCCGGGCACCGCGTCACCGGATTCGATACCGACCAGACGAAGGTCGATAAGCTGAATCGCGGGCAGACTTACATCCAACACATTCCGCAGAACAAGATTCAGCAGTTTGTGCAGTCGAAACATTTTGGCGCGACCACCGATTTTGCGCGGCTGGCGGAAATGGACGCGATTTTGATCTGCGTGCCCACGCCGCTGGATCAGCGGCGCGAGCCGGATTTGTCTTACGTCGAGCAGACCGCGCAATCGATTCGTCCGCATTTGCAGCGCGGGCAACTGGTAGTGCTGGAGTCGACGACGTATCCAGGGACGACTGAGGAACTGGTGCTGCCGATTCTGGAAGCGACGGGGATGAAATGTCCGATCGCACACGGGCCGGAGAACGAGCAGATTGGAACCGATTTCTTTTTGGCGTTTTCGCCGGAACGCGAAGATCCGGGCAACAAGCAGTATGGGCTCGCACAGATTCCGAAAGTGGTGGGCGGAGTGAATCCGCCGTCGGGACGCGCGGCGGTGTCGCTGTACGCGCAGATCGTGGGGCGCGTGGTGCCGGTCAGCTCGACGCGCGCGGCGGAGATGTCCAAGCTGCTGGAAAATATTTTCCGTTGCGTGAACATTGCTCTCGTCAATGAGTTGAAAATGCTCGGAGCGCGGATGGGCTTCGACATCTGGGAAGTGATCGACGCGGCGGCGACCAAGCCGTTCGGGTTCATGCCGTTTTATCCGGGGCCGGGACTGGGCGGGCACTGCATTCCGGTGGACCCGTACTATTTGTCATGGAAGGCGCGCGAGTACGATTTCGCGACGCGATTTATCGAGTTGGCCGGAGAAGTGAACACGGCGATGCCGTATCACGTGGTGGATTCGGTGGCGTCGGCGCTGAACGACCGGCAGAAGTCGATGAAGGGCTCGAAGATTCTGCTGCTAGGCGTGGCGTACAAGAAGGATGTGGACGACATGCGCGAATCCCCATCGCTGAAACTTCTGGACCTGCTGAACGCGCGTGGCGCCAAGGTGGATTACAACGATCCGTACTTTGCCGAGATTCCCAAGCTACGGCACTACAACTTCGAAGGGATGAAGTCGGTGCCGCTGGACGCGAAAATGCTGGCCGGCTACGACTGCGTGCTGATCGCCACCGATCACACCAGCTACGACTACCCAATGATCGTCGAATCGGCGCAACTTGTGGTCGATAGCCGCAA
>CAZUNI010000104.1:0-1316 GCA_964622265.1 uncultured Acidobacteriaceae bacterium
TCAATACTGTCCCATTATAAGTGGAACAGATTCAATTGCGTACGAGGATCGGCGTCCTGGAAGTTGTCGGCAACCTGAGAAAACCCTGATAAAAGCGGGGTTTTCTCGAAAAGTGTGATGCTTAAGATCTGTAGGATTTTGTAGAGACTCAAGTCCAGTTGGGATTGTTTTTTGATGATGGCCACCAGTACATACACGGTGATGGCCACCCAGATTTGCGTCTTGACCGCGTTTTCCGAAGTGCCGAAGAACGACCGGATATGAAGATGCTGCTTGATCCAACGAAAGAACAACTCCACGTTCCAGCGAGCGCGATACAAATCGGCAATGGTAAGCGCGGGGAGCAGGAAGTTGTTGGTCAGAAAAATCAGGCGCAGATCTTTTTCGGCGTCGAAGTAATGGATGCGCCGCAGCGGGTCGGGATACAACTGCGCGGTCTTGGGTCCAGTGAGTTGAATGGTCTGATCGGATCGCACTCCGCTGGAGCGGCGCACCGGCCGCCAGTGGCGCCGCCAGAATTGGGTGTTGTGCTTGGCGCGGGTGATGAAAAAAGCGCTGCTCTGTTTGAGCACGTAGAGCCGCGCGAAATCCAAATAGCCGCGGTCGAGCAGATAAAACGCTCCCGCTTCGGGCAGCAGTCGATCGAGAATACGGACATCGTGTACCGCGCCGCTGGTCACATAAACGTTGGTCGGAATGCTGCCGCGCAGATCCAGCAGCGTATGGACTTGGACCGCGCTTTTCCGGCGGCGGAACTGCGCCCAGGGAAACAGCGACAAACACAAATCGATGGTGGTGGAATCCAGCGCATAAACGGTTTGGTCCAACTCCACCGCGAACGGTTCGTCGCGATACATCTGGCGCGCCTGAGCGATCAGCCCTCGCGCGAAATCGGCAAAGATGCGCCAGGGGCGCGTTTGGTTGGCGTGCGCCAGGGTGTTGCGCGAGATGCGTCCGCGAAAGCCCAGGTGATACAGTTTCGCCCGCTGCGAGCGCAAACAGGCTTCGATGTCGCGCAGGCTTTCGCGCCCGGTCAGTTGCGCGAACGCCAAACACAAAAACTGGTCCCAGCAGGAAAAGCTCTGCACCTTGTAATCGCCGCCGTAGCGTTCCACGCAGCGACGGAATTCGGCCAAGGGAAGAAAATCCATCACCTGAGCAAACATCGTTCGGCCACTGTTCATGCACCACTCCCTTCGCTGCTTCCGACCGGGAATAGAGTAGCCGTGAATTCAAATCGATTTTGCTCCTTTTCGTATCCAACACCTGTATTCGCAGGCCCTTAGGGCTCGTCTCAATTTCAACATTGGGACAGT
>CAZUNI010000105.1:0-1249 GCA_964622265.1 uncultured Acidobacteriaceae bacterium
GTTTTGCGAATTTCAGGTGGATGAAAACTAAATAAATGTCAGCAAAAAAGAAAACCGCAGCCCCAAAACAAAACAACGGAGCAAACCTGGGTTTTGAACAAAAGCTTTGGCAGGTGGCGGACAAGTTGCGCGGGAATATGGACGCGGCGGATTATAAGAATGTTGTCCTGGGCCTGATATTCCTCAAGTACATTTCGGATGCGTTTCAGGAACGGTACGACGCCCTGATAAAAGAGCCGCACGCCGAGCCTGAAGATCGTGACGAGTACACGGCGGAAAATGTCTTTTGGGTGCCGAAGGCCGCTCGCTGGGCAAAACTACAGGCAAACGCCAAGCAATCCACTATCGGGAAGCTGATTGACGATGCGATGCTTCAGATTGAGAAGGAAAACCCTTCGCTTAAGGGTGTATTGCCGAAGGACTATGCCCGCGAATCGCTGGACAAGCACCGTTTGGGCGAACTGATCGACGTAATCGGCACCATTGGACTGGGAGACAAGGAAAGCCGCTCGAAGGACATCCTGGGCCGGGTGTACGAATACTTCCTGGGGCAATTCGCGGCTGCGGAGGGCAAAAAGGGTGGACAGTTCTATACGGCGCAGTGTGTTGTGAAGCTCCTGGTGGAAATGATTGAGCCTTACAAGGGGCGCGTCTTCGATCCCTGTTGCGGCTCTGGCGGAATGTTCGTCCAAAGCGAGAAATTTGCCGAGGCCCACGGTGGACGCCGGACAGACCTTAGCATCTTCGGTCAGGAATCCAACCAAACTACCTGGCGGCTCTGCAAAATGAATCTGGCGATTCGCGGGATTGAGTCGAATATCGCCTGGAATAGCGAAGGGTCATTCCAAAATGACGCCCATAAGGACCTCAAGGCAGATTTCATTCTTGCCAATCCGCCATTCAACGACAGCGATTGGGGCGGCGAGCGTTTGCGTGAAGATGCGCGATGGAAGTATGGTGTCCCGCCTCCTGGTAACGCGAACTTTGCTTGGGTTCAGCATTTTATTTCTCATCTTACGCCGAATGGGATTGCCGGTTTTGTCCTGGCGAACGGATCGATGTCTTCCAATCAGTCGGGCGAAGGCGAAATCCGCAAGGCAATCATTGACGCCGATCTTGTGGATTGCATGATTGCCTTGCCCGGCCAGCTCTTCTACACGACTCCGATTCCTGTTTGCCTTTGGTTTCTCACTCGAAGCTATTGCACAACCCTCCGCAAGACGATCATGAAGCAAGCGATATGAAAGAA
>CAZUNI010000106.1:0-1237 GCA_964622265.1 uncultured Acidobacteriaceae bacterium
TTTCTGATCGATCAGCTTCTCGAAAGCATCGCATGTCTCGGATTCTTTTTCGGGCTAGTACGCGCTCCAGCGACTTGTACGAGCTGGCTGAAGTTCTAAGGACGCGCCTGTTCAACTCGGTCTGAGCCGAAGCATTGCTTTTGAGGTTGTACGAGCCTTACGCCGTGCGTTCGTAGCGGTGATGCAAACCGCCGAGTCTGGGAAGTCCCGTGACCTGGCCGCAATTCGTAGCCGGAATTCGCTGGCTTGGCGTTTGTTTCGCTAAACCGAGATGCGTGCGGTCTTCGTGGTAGTAGCGGATGTAATCGGAAAGAAGTCGCTTCAAATGCTGCTCGTTGACTGGGATCACATGATCGAGCAGATCGCGCCGACAGCTTTCGACCCAACGCTCCGCCACGCCGTTTTGCCAAGGACTTTCAAAGGAGGTCTGCACCGGCCTGATTCCCAGCGACCGTGCAGCCGTGGGCACCTCTATTCCGTACTTACCATCGCGGTCAAAGATGAGAAACAGGGGAGCCGAGTCAAAAGGAAATGCTTCCCGCAACTGCTGGACGACCCACAAGCTCGTCGGATGCTTGGTGACGTTGAAATGCAGGATGCGGCGGCGATCATGGCTGACCACAAAGAAGCAGTAGAGCAAGCCGAACGTGATCGTTGGAACAGTGAAGAAATCCATCGCGGCAATGGCCTCTCGGTGATTGCGCAGAAACACAAGCCAGCGTTTGGCTGGCTCAGGATCTCTTGGCGCTCGCTTCATCCAACGGGAGATTGTCCGTTCCGAGATATCAAATCCGAGCATAAGAAGCTCGCCGTGAATGCGCGGTGCTCCCCAGGTTGGATTCTCTGCGACCATCCGAAAAATCAGTTCCCGAACTTCCTTTGAAATTCTCTTCCTGCCGATCACCCGCCGAGCCCTGGAGATAGCTCGCCAATAGAGTGCGAATCCCAATCTGTGCCAGTGCACAACGGTCTCGGGGCTCACGACGATGAGAGCCTGTTTCCAGTCGGACCAGAACCTTCGCGCCAACACCCAGAAGATATTGTCGAATATTGCCAGTCTCGGTCTGGGATGCTTCCGTTTCAATGCCGCGAGTTGCTGGCGAAGGGCGAGGTTTTCGAGAAGCAGACTGCGACGACTGCGGAGGAGTTGGAGGATCGCACCCGCCAGGAGTACAAACATATCTATCATGTGTGAGTGCTATCGCGCTTTGCCTGTGAATGGCAATGCCATATCCTG
>CAZUNI010000107.1:0-1062 GCA_964622265.1 uncultured Acidobacteriaceae bacterium
AAACTTAACCGAGTTCGGGCAAAACAGTGCTATTCAATTTCGGAATTTAGGTTTAAAGCCCGAAACTGCCCATATTACCCCCCATAAGCCCGCCTCACGACCAGAAGAGATTGATCCGTTGGTGGATCACTATCGCGCGGTTGTGGACAAGGACATTAGTAAGGAGCGGAAACGCCTTTTTGGCCATTTAGCGGCTGTTTCTTGCATCGCAAAGGTGAACTTTACGCGTACACCTGGAGTGCTTGAAGGGTACCAAGCGTTGCTCGAACTGCAGCATCTATTTGGTTACGGCGAACATGTCTGACAATTCTCACTCACGATTGTTCTTGGGCGATTTCGACAGATCGCCACAGGCGAGGCCCATTCTAGGCCATTTCCAAGGTAAGCGCCCGCTGGCAGAGGAGTGCGAAGTTGTCACGATCAGCGCTATTCGCCGGCACTTTGGAAAGAAGACGCTAATCGATTTGATTCGGCGGCGCACGCCCTTGGAACTGCCGCTTCCAGGCGGCTCGGAGAGCGTTTATCTGACCTGGGATGCGCATCACCTGCCGGGTCCGATCGTGCGCAATTCGATGCTAGAGGACAGAACAGCCCGTTTGTGGTTGCTGTGCCCTAGTTGCAAGCGCAGGGTGGCAAAGCTTTTTTACAAGCTATGGGATGCCGGACGAGGCAGTCGATCGGAACTACTATGTCGCCTTTGCACTGGCTTGACCTACCAATCTGTGAATTGTGGCGGCAACAAGTGGTATCGCAAAGTAGCTCGCCCCCTGAAGCGTCTTCTCCAGAAGAAAACAAAACTCCTGACTCTGAAACCCTCTCCGCGGCGAAACCGATTGCTCCAGATCGTCGAAAATAATCTGGACTACATACGTGGCCGCAGTAGGCCCAGAAATCGGCGCTCCACACGGAAGCATGGATCTTCTAGGGACCGCCGAACTTATCGTGATGTGGCTCTAATTGAGAAGTGCTTTTGTTGATTTCTCGCCTCCAAATTTGGAGACCATGGCCCTAGCAGGTTGCTGAAAAAGTCTCTTGATGATACGGCTGGGCAGTTTCGCGCGT
>CAZUNI010000108.1:0-1026 GCA_964622265.1 uncultured Acidobacteriaceae bacterium
GGCGGCGATCAATTTGAAGATGATGTTTCGATCATTGAAGTAACGCTGTAAATTTGTAAGTTTCGGTAGGGCCAGGGGATGGTGTGACAGTCTGTAACATTGCCGTAACCTTCGACGAATATGGTCATCGCAGGACTTTGCGTGGCATGTTTCCTGCTGCGAGCAGGGAACTTCTGAGGATCGCATGGCATGGGGAGACAGACAGGGAGGTATTAGCATGGCGATGGTAATAGAAGAGCTGGAGGGAGGCATCACCAAAGTGACCCTCGACGGCAAGCTGGATATAGCGGGTGCCGCTGCCGTGGATATGAAGATGAACGTAATTGCTGGCAGCCGCAAGGCGGTCCTGGTGGACCTGCAACAAGTCTCGTTTCTTGGATCGATGGGCCTGCGTTCTCTGGTAGCGCCGGCGCGTGCGATCAAAGGCCGAGGGGGAAAGATGGTTCTGTTTGGGCCCAATGAGTTGGTCGAAAAGGTTCTCAAGACCAGCGGCACGGACACTCTGATTCCGGTGCATCATGAACTGCAGTCCGCCCTGGCAGCGTTGCAGTAGGACCGGGAAGGCTCGTCGAGAGGCCGACGCGTACTATGATTGCGAACGGAACGAACCAGACTCAGGACCGGCTCGCCCTGCAGAGCCGGCTGTCCGAAATTGCCCAGGTTCCCGCCTGGACCGAAGATCTTGCATCTCGGTATGCCATTCCGGGTGATGTCCAGTTTGCAATGGATCTTTGTCTGGAAGAAGTCCTCTCAAACATCATCCGCCACGGATATGCCGGCGCACAGGATCGCCCCGTAATCGTAAACTTCACAAAACTTCGCGAGGGCTATTTTGTAATCGTGGTGGACGACGAAGCGCCGTACTTCAATCCACTGGATGCGCCCGAATTGCCGATGGTGAGTCCTGCGGAGCAGAGTCGAATCGGCGGCCAGGGCATCCGCTTAGTGCGTCAATTCGCCAATACCTTGGACTATGAATCGACTCCCACCGGCAATCGGTTACGCATAGGATTTTCCGCTGCTGGT